>NZ_JANLIZ010000001.1:0-674905 GCF_024702055.1 Enterobacter sp. HG048 | reverse complement strand
AATCGATCAGCTGTCTTCTGACGTTCAGACTCTGAACGCTAAAGTTGACCAGCTGAGCAACGACGTGAACGCAATGCGTTCCGACGTTCAGGCTGCTAAAGACGACGCAGCTCGCGCTAACCAGCGTTTGGACAACCAGGCTACTAAATACCGTAAGTAATAGTACCTGTTAATAAAATGGCGCACATTGTGCGCCATTTTTTTTGCCTGCGTCAAACGGCTACTGCGTCACCTTCTCCCCTTCATCTTCCGCTACCGCAGCGGACACCCGACTGTTCTGCACGGACAGCACGTTATTGCTGGCCGACGGGCCGCTACCTGACGACACGATAACCGGGATCCCGGCGCGACGTGACAGGGCTTTCTCAATTAGCGCCTTATCGCTTCCCGCCTGAGAAACAAAGGTCGCAAAGTCTGCGGAATGGGAAATAGGCGAGACCTGCGGATTTTCTCCCTCAACCTGGGCCAGCGGGCGATGGACTTCAATATAGCGTTTACCATCCGGCTCCACGGAGAACTTCACGGGTTCATTGATAATCTGTACCCGCGTGCCAACCCGCACCTGTTCGAACAGGGCCTTAATGTCCGGGGCGTTCATCCGCATACAGCCGGAGCTGACCCGCAGGCCAACGCTGTCCGGCGCGCTGGTACCGTGGATAAGATATTCCCCATTGCCCACGCCCAGACGCAGTGCGAAGCGTCCCAGCGGGTTATTTGGCCCGGCAGGCACCACCGGAGGTAATTTAATTCCCTGTTCCAGAGAGCGTGCTCTGATGCCCGGCGTGGGTGTCCAGGTGGGATTCGGGATTTTCTGACTTACGCGCGTGGTCGTGACCGGTGTTTCCAGCCCCAGCTGTCCGATGCCGAGCGGGAAGACCTGAACGATATTTTCTCCAGGCGGGAAGTAGTAGAGCCGCAGCTCAGCGAGGTTCACCACAATCCCCTCGCGCGGCGTGTCCGGCAGCAGCATCTGCGACGGGATGGTAATGACGGTTCCCGGCGCCGGGTTGACCGGCGCTATGGTATTGTTCGTTTCCAGGATCACCTGCGCCGCGGTATTAAACCGGCGGGCGATGGTCTGCAGCTTATTATCCCCTTCCTGTATCGTGTAGGTTTGATTTTGCCCAATCAGGCGACTGCCTGCGGGCGGCAACGGATAGTCCATCGCGCGGGCCGAATTAAGTGCGCCGAGCGAACTGAGGAGTAATAGAGTTATGAGAGACGCGCGCTTCATGCTGAGATTCCTTATTCACTGGCAGGACGCCAGAAAGCTGAAAAACCAGCGAGGCGGGAACCACCTCGCGAAACAGAATGAATGCTGTTCAGTAAGTCTAGCTAAGGATTGCAGCTTTGGCGCGAATCGCGCGAATCATCGCTTCCAGTCCCTGGGAGCGTGACGGGGTGAGGTGTTGGGTCAGGGCCATTTTTTCAAACCACGGGCGGACGTCAAACGCGACAATATCCTGCGCCGACATCCGGTGGTAAAGAATAAAGACGACCGCAATAAGCCCTTTTACAATGGCCGCATCGCTGTCGCCGTGCAGTGCTATCGTGCCGTCGTCAGACTGTTCCATCACAATCCACACCTGGCTCTGACAGCCCTGAATACTGTTTTCCGGGTTATGCGCCTCTTCACCGAGCGGCGGCAGACGCTGCCCCAGCTCGATGATATAAAGGTACTTCTCTTCCCAGTTTACGCAACGCCCAAAGTTGCGCAGCAATTTGTCTCTGTCCGGCAGCTCTGCCATCTTTTGCCTCTCCGTTAGCCCAGCAGCTGGTGAATGCGCTTAAGCCCCGCCACCAGCCTGTCGACTTCTTCCGTTGTGTTGTACATCACCAGCGACGCGCGGCACATTGCCGGCACCTGGTAAAACGCCATCAGCGGCATGGCGCAGTGGTGCCCGGTACGCACCGCCACGCCGTAGTTATCGAGGAAACTGCCCACGTCATAGGCGTGATGTTTCCCGAGATTAAACGCGATCACTCCTTGCCGGTCGGCAGGCCCGTAAAGGGTCAGATCCGGCACGCTGGCAAGCTCGGCAAGCGCATAGTGCATCAGCAGCTGTTCGTACTCCTGAATGCTATCAAGGCCGATCGCGGAGACGTAGGAAACCGCCGCCCCCAGCCCGATAATCCCGCCGGTGTTGGGCGTACCCGCCTCAAAACGCCACGGTGCGCGCGCGTAGGTGGTGCCTTTCGTCAGGCTGACGGTGGCGATCATCGACCCGCCCCCTTCCCACGGCGGCATCGCCTGCAGGATGTCTTCTTTCACGTACAGCACGCCAATCCCGGTCGGCCCGTAGAGCTTGTGGCCGGAAAAGACGTAGAAATCACAGTCCAGCGCCTGAACGTCAACCGCGTGGTGCATCACCGCCTGGGCACCGTCAATCAGCACCTTCGCGCCGGCCTGGTGGGCTTTTTCGATAATCTCTGCCACCGGGTTTTCAGTCCCGAGCACGTTAGAGACCTGGGTGACCGCCACCAGCCGCGTGCGGTCATCCAGCAGTGCGTCGAGCTGCTCGAGCTGCAGCGTCCCGTCAACGTTGAGCGGAATGACCCGCAATTGCGCGCCAACGCGCTCGCAGAGCATCTGCCACGGCACGATATTGGCATGGTGCTCCATCTGGGTGATGATGATGTTATCCCCCGCGTGGACCTGCGCGTTGCCCCAGCTGTTAGCGACAAGGTTGATCCCTTCGGTGGTTCCGCGCACGAAGACCAGCTCTTCTGGCGATTTCGCATTGAGGAAGGCGGCAATCTGCGTGCGCACGTTTTCCATACGCTGGGTCGCCTCGGCGCTCAGGGTATGGATACCGCGATGCACGGCGGCGTAGCCGTGGCGATAAAACTCGGCTTCCGCATCCACTACTTGGTTCGGCTTCTGCGCGCTCGCCGCGCTGTCCAGATAGGCCAGCGGAAGACCATTCACTTCACGGGTCAGAACCGGAAAATCTGCCCGTACTTTCTCGACGGGAAAACTCATGCTTCGCCTCCAGGCAGACGCTGACCGATACGCGCCAGCACCTGCTGTTTCAACTGACCATCGTTCAGCGCTTCCGTCAATTCGGCGGCAAACGCATAGATAATCATTTTCTGCGCCGCCTGCTGGTCGATACCGCGGGAACGCAGGTAGAACATCTGCTCGTCGTCGATGCGCCCAACCGTCGCACCGTGGCTGCACTTCACGTCGTCGGCGTAGATCTCCAGCTGCGGTTTGGTGTCCACTTCCGCCAGGCGACCTAACAGCAGATTGTTGTTGGTCATCTGCCCGTCGGTTTTAATGGCGTGCTTCGCCACGTTAATCAGTCCGTTAAATACCGCGCGCCCTTTATCACTCACGATAGTTTTGTGCAGCTGGCGGCTGTTGCAGTAGCCTTTGTTGTGCTCAAGCCAGGTGCGCGTGTCGCACACCTCAGATTTAACCGGCATCGCCAGGCTGTTGATGCGCAGCGTGGTGTTTTCACCGTTAAGCTGCGTGCTGGTATTGTGGCGCAATACCGACCCGCCGAGCAGGAAGCTGTGGCTGTACGCCGCGGCATCCTGACCCAGCACAATGTCGTTATGGGCAAAGTGGTGGCTCTGCGCATTTTCAAACGCCAGCTTGACGTGGTGAAGCTGAGCATTGGCGGCAACGTTCATCGTCAGACGCGATCCGGTAAAGTGCCGGACATCGTTGAGGCTGACGTAATGTTCGATTACCGTGGCCTCCGCTCCCTCCGCCAGCTCAAGATGGTGGCGATAGTGCGCGGTGTTGATTTCGTCGCCGTCCAGACCCTGAGTGATGTGCATCAGCAGCAGCGGTTTTGCCGGACGCTGGTTACGCTTGACGCGGATGTGCGTCACGCTGCGGGCCAGGCTCTCGGTCAGGTGGAGGAAAACCTCAGGCTGAACCGGGGCGCTCAGGGGCTGGCGATCGTCGTTTATCTCAATCTCAAATCCGCTCCCCTGAAGGGCGTCGCTCAGCTCCGGACGGAACTCACCGTCGACAAACACCAGGCGCGCGGCATCCACGTTTACGGCCAGCGCGTCACGCTGCGCCGGGGTGAGATCCGCCAGACGGGTCACAAACTCGGCGTTCAGCAGGCCATCAAGCGGGGTGTATTTCCAGTTCTCATGCTTACGCGTCGGCAGGCCGAGACGCAGCATCTGCTGCAGATGCTGCTGCGCCTGCTCAGAGCGCGTGCCGCCCTGGGCTTCAAACAGCCGGTGCCACTGCTGGAGCGCATTACTGCTGTTCGGTAAGCCAGCCATAGCCCTGCTCCTCCAGTTGTTTAACCAGCGTGAAATCTCCGGATTTCACAATACGCCCCTGGTAAAGCACGTGGACATAATCCGGCTTGATGTAGTCCAGAATGCGCTGGTAGTGGGTGACGATAATGAACGAACGCTTGCCGTCGCGCAGGGAGTTCACCCCGTCAGCGACAATCTTCAGGGCGTCGATATCCAGACCGGAGTCGGTCTCATCCAGAATGCACAGTTCGGGCTCCAGCACGGCCATCTGCAGAATGTCGTTACGCTTTTTCTCGCCGCCGGAAAAACCGACGTTCACCGAGCGGGTGAGCAAATCTTCCGGCATTTTCAGCAGCTTGATTTTCTCTTCCATTAAATCCTGGAAGTCAAAGCGGTCCAGCGCCTCCAGGCCGCGATACTTGCGCACCGCATTCAGCGCCGTCTGCAGGAAGAACTGATTGCTGACGCCAGGAATTTCGACCGGGTACTGGAAGGCCATGAAGATGCCCTCGCCCGCGCGGTCTTCCGGCGACATCTCCAGCAGATCTTTACCGTTGAACTCCACCGAGCCGTGGGTTACCTCATAATCTTCGCGCCCCGCCAGCGTCGCAGAAAGCGTACTTTTCCCGGAGCCGTTCGGCCCCATGATGGCGTGAACTTCGCCCGGCCTGACGTCAAAATTGAGGCCACGCAGGATGGCTTTGTCTTCTACGCTGACCTGTAAATCTTTAATGCTTAACATGTGCTTTCCTTAACCGACGCTGTGTTCAAGACTAATGGCGAGGAGTTTCTGGGCTTCAACGGCAAATTCCAGCGGCAGTTCAGAGAACACGTCCTTACAGAAGCCGTTAACGATCATCGAGATGGCGTCTTCTTCACTGATCCCGCGCTGCAGGCAGTAGAAGAGCTGATCTTCCCCAATCCGCGACGTCGTCGCCTCGTGCTCAAGCTGGGCCGTATTATTACGGCACTCAACGTACGGGAAGGTATGCGCCCCGCAGTCTGCGCCAATCAGCATCGAGTCACACTGGGTAAAGTTTCGCGCATTGGTGGCCGTCGGCATGATTTTCACCAGCCCGCGATAGCTGTTCTGGCTGTGCCCGGCGGAGATCCCTTTCGAGATGATGGTCGACCTGGTGTTTTTACCAATGTGGATCATCTTGGTGCCGGTATCGGCCTGCTGATGGCCGCTGGTCAGCGCCACGGAGTAAAACTCACCGATAGAGTTATCCCCGCGCAGGATGCAGCTCGGGTATTTCCAGGTGATGGCAGAGCCGGTTTCAGACTGGGTCCACGACATCTTGCTGTTTTCACCTTCGCACAGCGCGCGCTTGGTGACGAAGTTCAGGATACCGCCGGTATTGCCGTCGCCGGGGAACCAGTTTTGCACCGTGGAGTATTTCACCTCGGCGTCTTTATGGATGATGACCTCCACCACCGCCGCGTGCAGCTGGTAGCTGTCGCGAACAGGGGCGGAGCACCCTTCGATGTAGCTGACGTAGCTGCCTTCATCCGCGACCAGAATCGTGCGTTCGAACTGGCCGGTTTTTTCGGCGTTGATACGGAAATACGTCGACAGCTCCATCGGACAGCGCACGCCTTTCGGCACATAGATAAAGGTGCCGTCAGAGGCTACCGCCGCGTTGAGCGCCGCAAAGAAGTTGTCGTTAGAGGGCACCACGGTCCCAATGTACTTTTTGACCAGTTCCGGATGATCGTGAATCGCTTCACCGAAGGAGCAGAAAATGATCCCCTGCTCCGCCAGCTTCTCGCGGTAGGTGGTCGCCACCGAGACGGAGTCGAAAATGGCGTCTACCGCCACCTCTTTCCCTTCGCGAACGGGCACGCCAAGCTGGTTAAAGGCTTCTTCCACCTCTTTGCTGAGGAAGCTGTTTTCAGCGCCAGTTTGCTGCACCGCGCCGGGCTGCGAGGCGCAGGTGTCGTCACAGCTGCCGCAGGAAGGCGCAGAGTAGTAGCTGTAATCCTGATAGTTCAGCTTGTCATAATGCGCTTTCAGCCAGTGCGGCTCTTCCATCTCCAGCCAGGCGCGGAAGGCGCTCAGGCGAAACTCCAGCATCCACTCGGGCTCGTTACGTTTGGCCGAGATCGCCCGCACGACATCTTCGTTAATGCCTTTCGCCAGCTCATCGGTCTGCAGCTGGGTGAAGAACCCCTCTTTATAGTTGAGGTGTCCACCGCCCCAGGTATTTACTTCACTCGTTGCTTCAGTATTACGAGACATAGCACCGCCTATACCCCAAAGCTTTCGCCACAGCCGCATTCGTTCTGGGCTTTCGGGTTATGAAATTTGAATAACTGGTTTAAGCCTTCGCGGACGTAGTCCACTTCGGTGCCGTCGATAAAGGGCATAGCCTGCAGCGCAACGTACAGCTTCGCGCCGTCAGTCTCGAACACCAGGTCATCTTTCTCGGGTTCGGTGACGGTGTCGATCACGTAGCCGAAGCCCGCGCAGCCGGTCTGTTTGACACCCAGGCGCACGCCGAGGATCTCGGGTTTTTTCGCCACCAGCTCGTGAATATGTGCCGCCGCCGCTGGCGTGAGCGTTAAGCCGCGCCAGGCGAAATCGGCAGGATTAAAGGTTTCTGAATGCAGTTCCATAGGTCCACCTCATCTGATAAGCCATCAGGGCATAACACCATGTTAGTGATAACGATTATCACTTCAACCCTCTGTCAGCAGGGGCATTCGGCTAAAGCGCCCTTTTTGCCTGGTTTTATTAAGCATAGACCCTGTGAGAGGATGCAGTCAGGATGGATGTATTTGTTCAATGCATTGATTAATAATGCATTTTGTGGCGGCATTCATAACGAAGAGGAGAAAAGTAAAATATGCATCGGAAATGCCTATTTTTGAGATAGATTTTCTTCAGAAAATGACAAAAACAAAAAAGGCCCTCAAGGCCTCTTACGATCAGTGATGAAATGAGACAGCAAATCCCTGTTCACGCCAGTGGTCGAGCTGTTCCTGCTGGCGAGGCGTTGGTGATTTCCCCGTCCAGACGAAGATTTTTTGCCCGGGAAACAGTTCAGGACGCGGCGAATCGATGGGTTCCGCCAGGACGTCAATGTGCCAGCCCTTCTGCGCCAGGCGCGCAGCCTCCAGCCACAGGTGGGTGCGGTCATCGCATTCCCAGCCAATCAGCAGCGCGTCTTTACCGGTTTTTTTGCGGGACTCCGCCAGGCTTGCAATCGCAAATTCAATCAGAACGCCGTCAAACAGGCTCGCCATGTGACGCACGGTGTTTTGATCCTGATTCATGCGCTGACGGACGGGAGAAATAATATTGTCAATCAGCGCATCTATCGCGTGATCGCGGCGGAATTCGCCCATTTTGGCGCGCAGCTTTGCCGGGCTGGCGTAACGCAGAACGGTCATCATCTCTTCCTGGAACGAAACCCAGTTGCCCTGCGTCAATACTTCTTTGTTTTCCAGCAAGGCTTTGACTTTTCCGACCGAAACGCCGCTTTTCATCAGGCGCTTGATCTCTTCGATACGCAGGATATCTTCATCGTCAAACTGACGATGACCCCCTTCGCTGCGCTGCGGCTTCAACAATCCATAACGGCGCTGCCAGGCACGCAGCGTAACGGGGTTGATACCGCATCGTTCGGCCACTTCGCCGATACTGTAATAGGCCATTAACTCCCTCACGCTCAGAACTTCCATACCTAACTGCACCAACCTTATCAGATTGTACACACCATTTGTATAACTAAGACCGCATTTTGAACGGGTGAACGGGGTTCTTTCCCATCCACCTGTAAATACATTGTTGTATAAAATTTGCCGTTCGTACAGTTAACTCTGCCGGATTGTGTACAGCTTTATCAAAAGTCGGACTTTTTCTCCGGCCACGCAATCGGGGGAATACCGCCGTGTCGCGGGCTGGCAAAAAGATGTCCCTGGAACTGGGAAATCCCGGCGGATTCCAGCCACATCCACTCTTCAGCCTTCTCTACTCCTACCGCGCAGAACTGGATCTCAAGCGAGGCACAGCATTTGATGATTGCCTGAATAATGGCCTGTCGGGGGCCACTTTTGTGCACGTTCGCGACCAGATCGCGATTAATCTTAATTCTGTCCGGCTGGAACTGAGCCAGCAGCTGTAGCCCGGCAAAACCGGCGCCAAAGTGATCGATCGTCACGCTGATACCCGCGCTTTTTAACTGCCTGACCGAGTCCGTAAAGTCATCAAAGCGGGAAATGGCTTCGCTTTCGGTGAACTCCACCACAATTTGCTCGGGGACAAACCCATTGGCTTCAATCGCGGTGAGCAGGAAATCCACGGCGTTGGGGATGTTAACCAGCGTCATGGGCAGCAGGTTAAGGGATAACGTCTGCTCCTGTAGCCCCAGCGCGCTGGCCATTGAGAGCGCCACCTGCTTGCTGTGTAAATCAGAGGCATACACCTCGTCACGCGGCAGATTGGCAAAGTAATCTCCCGGTGCGCCGCCGTCAGGCGTGCGGAGAAGCGCCTCCCAGGAGACGACCTGCTGCATAAACGGATCGACTATCGGCTGGAACGCGAAGCTGCAATCCGCCCCTTTCGCAACCACCTCGGGCTGCGCGGACAGACGCGTCTCTTCGCGCACGAATTCCCAGGAATCCGCTGGGGGCAGTTCAAAATAGTTCGCTTTTTCCGTAGCCTCGACAAAGGTGCGGAAGAACTGCAGCGGGCGATCGTTATACGTCAGCTGATAACGTGTCGTCCCCCTGTTGAGCACCTGCTGCAGCACTTCGTCCCTGTCGAAGTGGCGCAAATCAAAAAGCTCCATGCCCGCGTTGCCAAAACGCCGGACAGGTCCGTGATCGCGCATCAGCTCTACCACATTATGGTGGCGCGGGTCGTTGCAGATCTGCTCATAGATGGCAGAAACATCTTCCACTGGCCCTTCAAGTAGCTGAAAAAAATGTGTGCCGTTAAACAGCAGGATCCCCGTGATATTGGATTGCCGGTTTTTACTATTTGCAGCAGCGACCATTGCTTCCAGCGCTTTCACTGGAACGTCCTCGCAGATATGACTGCGGTAAATGATGGTTGTGAGCATGCTATTCCTGGGGGTTAGGGTTTTGGCCACAAAAAAGGTGGATAAGGATCATTTATAGCACATTAATTGCCTGACAAATAATTTACATCTCAACCATTTACGGCATTTGATGATGCTTTTTTCCAGGCTGTACAACTTATCAGCGCCCGAGCTTTTTGTACAATATATCCTGTAACATTACCGGTCCACAACAACCCCACAACCAAATGAAAATAAAGAACTTTATAAAAAATATCATAAAAATATTAAAAATCTGTACATTTTGAGTGTACAGATTTAGAAATTATGTATACCTTAATTGTAACGTTAGTGATTACAAAATTTTACAGGAGCGAAACATGCAGCAGAAAGGTTACGTCGCAGATTCCGCAGCAGCAATCGCACAGTACTTCGAAAAAGCCGTGCTTCCTACCCAGCAGGAGACGCTGGGCCAGGTCGTTGTTGAAATTCTCAGCGACGGGCGAAATCTGAATCGCAAATCGCTCTGTACCAAACTGCTCAGCCGCCTCGAAAAGGCCGATGGCCCGGAAGAGGAAGAGCATTACCACAAGCTGCTTGGTCTGCTCTTCGAACGGTAAGGATATGAAGAGCAGTAACGCAGACAAACTGATCGACACGCTTATCGGTGAAGCCGTTCTCTCTCTTTTGAAAGAGCGGGGGCCAGTGACAACCGAAGGATTGCTGCAGCGTCTGCGGGTCATGGAAGAACATGAAAAGGATCCCCGGCGGCGGGAGACACTTGCGGTGGTGATTGCCGAGATCGGTTCAAACAGCACCGCTTTTACACGTCGCAGAACCGCGCAAGGACGAACGAAAAGAGAGGGACCTCTCAACGATAAGAAAGACAATGTAGTGCCGTTATTTGGAAGTGGAAAACCGTCCGACCCCAAAAAAATACATTGACTGCAATTTAACAGCTACGGTGAGAACAAATGAGACAAAATATTCAGCTTCAACCCGAGTACCACTCTGCTTTTTTAGACAGTGCGCTGTCGGAATATTTCCGTCATGCAGGCGATCGTTTTGCTGAAGAGTCCGCTGTTTTTTCTACTGCAGTACGCTGTGTTCTGGCCTCTGAAGGCCATCTGTCCAACAAAGCGATCATCCTCTGGCTCATTCAGACGCTGGAAGCGACTAACGACGTTGTCCAGGCGGACGTGATTCGCAAGACGCTGGAAATTGTCGTGGGCTACACCATGGACGACCTGTAATTTCACGGCCCCTCATCCAGCTCTCGTGTCATCGTCAAAACTGACGAATGTTCTGACGATGACACGCGCCCTCCCCGCTTAACACCCTGTAAAACCAGCAAAGCCAATCTGGCACGGTTCCTGCTTACCTCCCTTTACGGGACTGGGTTTTCCAGTCAACTTTGCTTCATTTCTTAACAGGTCTGTTATTGATGAAAAAGATCGCCAGCGTCTGCCCGTACTGCGGTGCAGGCTGTAAATTAAACCTTGTCGTAGAAAATAACCGTATCATCCGTGCCGAAGCGGCAGAGGGCGTCACAAACCAGGGCACCCTGTGTCTGAAAGGCTTTTACGGCTGGGACTTCCTCAACGATACCCGTCTGCTCACCCCGCGCCTGACCCAGCCGATGATCCGCTACCACAAAGGCGAGGCATTCACTCCCGTTACCTGGGAAGAGGCTATCCGCTACACCGCGCATAAGCTCAGCAGCATTAAAGCGCAGCACGGGCCGCGGTCGATCATGACCACCGGATCCTCTCGCGGAACCGGGAATGAAACAAACTATGTGATGCAAAAATTTGCCCGCGCGGTGCTGAACACCAACAACGTTGACTGCTGCGCGCGAGTCTGTCACGGCCCTTCCGTGGCTGGTTTACAGGAAACGCTCGGCAACGGCGCGATGAGCAACTCAATCAACGATATTGAAAACTCAAAATGCCTGCTGGTGTTCGGCTATAACTGCGCGGACTCCCACCCTATCGTCGCCCGGCGCGTGCTGAAAGCGCGGGAAAACGGCGCAAAAATTATCGTCTGCGATCCGCGGCGCATTGAAACGGCGCGCATCGCCGACCAGCATCTGCAGCTGAAAAACGGCAGCAACATGGCGCTGGTAAACGCCTTTGGCTACGTGCTGCTGGAAGAGGAGCTCTACGACAAAAGCTACGTGGCGCGCTTTACCGAGGGGCTTGAGGCCTATCGCCAGACGGTGAAAGACTATGCGCCGGAGAAGGTTGAGCATCTTACCGGCATTCCCGCCCGCGACGTTCGCCAGGCGATGCGCACCTTCGCGGCGGCCCCTTCCGCCACCGTGATGTGGGGGATGGGCGTAACCCAGTTTGGTCAGGCCGTGGATGTGGTCAAAGGGCTTTCCAGCCTGGCGCTGCTGACCGGCAACCTCGGTCGCCCTGCCGTCGGCGTCGGGCCGGTGCGCGGACAAAACAACGTTCAGGGCGCCTGCGATATGGGCGTTCTGCCGAATATGTTCCCCGGCTATCAGGATGTGACCGATCCGGCGGTCAGGCAGAAGTTTGCCGACGCCTGGGGAATTGACGTCAATAAAATGGACGATCGGGTCGGAACGCGCATTACCGAGGTGCCCCATCTGGCGCTGGAAGGCAAGGTCAAGGCCTACTACATCATGGGGGAAGATCCGCTTCAGACCGAAGCCGATCTCGGTCTCGTTCGCAGCGGTTTTGAGGCGCTCGATTTTGTGGTGGTTCAGGACATCTTTATGACCAAAACGGCAGAAGTGGCGGACGTACTTCTCCCGGCCACCTCCTGGGGTGAACACGGCGGCGTCTTTACCTGTGCCGATCGCGGGTTCCAGCGTTTTGGTAAAGCCATTGAGGCCAGCGGCAACGTGAAGCGCGACTGGGCGATCATCAGCCTGCTCGCCACCGAGATGGGCTACCCGATGCACTATGACTCCAACCAGCAGATCTGGGATGAGATGCGCGAGCTGTGCCCTCTCTTCTACGGCGTGACGTATGAAAAAATGGGCGAGATGGGCCACGTGCAGTGGCCGTGTCCGACGCTGGATCATCCGGGAACGCCGTACCTGTACAAAGACAATCAGTTCGACACCCCAACCGGTAAAGGGCAGCTCTTTGCCGCACCGTGGCGCGCGCCGGCGGAAACGCCGGACGCGGATTTCCCGCTGGTGCTGTGCACGGTGCGTGAAGTGGGACACTACTCCTGCCGCTCGATGACCGGGAACTGCGCCGCGCTGCAAAGCCTGGCCGATGAGCCGGGCCGGGTGCAATTGAACCCTGCCGATGCGGACAAACTGGGCATTACCGACGGCCAACTGGTCTGGGTGCGTTCGCGTCGCGGCAAAGTGATTACCCGTGCCAGCATTAGCGAGCGTATCAACACCGGGGCAGTCTATATGACCTATCAATGGTGGATTGGCGCCTGCAACGAGCTGACCCAGGATAATCTCGATCCCATCTCCAAAACGCCGGAAACGAAATACTGCGCGGTTCAGCTGGAGGCGATTGAGGACCAGCGCTGGGCGGAGGATTTTGCGGCGTCTGCATATCAGTCCATGAAGTCGCGGCTGATTAGCGCCGTCAATGTCTGAGGAAAATATCGGGTGGCGTCACCGCCGCCCGATACTGAATTTCAGACACAAAAAAGGCCGCACTCGCGGCCCTTTTATTCTCATGTACTCAATGGACGTGAACGCCCAACCGCCAGGCAAAGTAGATCTCTTCTTTCAGTTCATTCGAAGAGAGCGCCAGCAAATCTGTAAATTCCAGCTCAAGCTGTTTCAGCTTTTTCAGGTACTGCGCCGGAGACAGGTTGCTCTTATCGCGACGTAAATATTCAATTGCCAGCTGTGTTGGGGTTATTTCAGTATCCATGATGTCCTCGCTTATGTACAAAACCTGACCAGTATATCACAACGGACTGGCTAGTTTTTGACCAAAGGCAAAACATCTGAAAACTTTACACAACCGCCGTGGTCAGCCGCGACGAGCAGCACAGGCGATCCTGCTCATCGAGAATCTCTATCTGCCACACCTGATGGCGGCTTCCGGCGTGCAGCGCGCGGCAAACGCCGCGCACGCGCCCGCTGCGCACCGAGCGAATGTGGTTAGCATTCACCTCAAGTCCGACAACCTTCTGCTCCCCTTCAGTGCAGAGATAGCCAGCCACCGAGCCCAGCGTTTCAGCCAGCACGACGGAGGCCCCGCCGTGCAACAGGCCAAACGGCTGGTGGGTGCGACTATCGACGGGCATGGTGGCCTCAATTTCATCGTCGCCAATGCGGATGAACTGGATATCCAGCAGCCCCACCATATTCCCCTCGCCCATGGCGTTCAGCGCCTGCAGCGTCACGGCACGTTTCCAGATCATCCAATTATCTCCAGTAAAGCCTGCAATGGGTGACGCACACCGTTACCTTCTACCCGTTTTACCTGGCTGCGGCAGGAGTAGCCCGTCGCCAGACAGCGGTTTCGCGGCAAACGCTGCATCGCCTGATGCCAGGACAGCTCATAGATGCCGAGCGAGCTGGCGTGGTTTTTCACTTCGTGTCCGTAGGTTCCGGCCATCCCGCAGCAGCCTACGTTGACGCTCTCCAGCTTCGCACCGAAGCGGGCAAAGACAGAAGCCCACTGCGCGGGGGCACCCGGCAGCGCGGTCACTTCCGTGCAGTGGCCGAACAGATACCACGGTTCACCGCTGACATCCTGAACGGCCTTATCGGCCAGCGCCAACGGAAGCCACTCGTGCACCAGCATGACGTTGAAATCGCCGCGCTTATCGCCCAGCGTCTGCCTGTATTCATCGCGATAGCAAAGCACCAGCGCCGGATCGACGCCGACCATCGGTATCCCGAGCTGCGCCACGCGGTTTAAGAAGTCAGACGTTTTCTGCGCGGTCTTCGCAAATCGCTTCAGGAAACCTTTAATGTGCTGCGCCTTGCCGTTGGGAGAGAACGGCAGAACCACCGGCTGGTAACCCACCTTCTCCGCCAGACGGACGAAATCGGCCACAACCTGCGCATCGTAGTAGCTGGTGAACGGATCCTGCACCACCAGCACCACACTGGCTTTTTGCTCCGGAGCGAGCGCCTCCAGCTGTTCCAGGGTCATGTTCGCCGAACGGTGGCCGACGAGCTGGCGCTGCAGAGACGGGACCGACAGCAGCGGGAGATCGACCATGCCGATGTGTTTTTCGGAGAGCTTACGCACCAGCGGCTGGTTGATAAAGAAGTTGAAGGTCTTTGGCGCCCGCGCCATCAGCGGCGCGTAGCTTTCCACCGTCGCGACCAGATGGTCGCGCACCGGGCGGAGGTATCGGGTGTGGTAAAGCTGCAGGAAACGCGAGCGGAATTCCGGCACGTCGATTTTAATCGGGCACTGGGTGGAGCAGGCTTTACAGGCCAGGCAGCCGGACATCGCCTCTTTAACCTCATGGGAAAAATCATACTCGCCCTTGTTGGCATGCCAGCTGTTGCGGGTGCGCTCAATCAGCGAGCGCAGGCTGGCCCGTTTTTCCGGCAGCTCCTGCTCCAGCTTGAGCGGATCCACCCCGCGGTCGGCCAGCAGGCGCAGCCACTCGCGCACCAGCGTCGCCCGCCCTTTCGGCGAATGGATGCGGTTGCTGGTGATTTTCATCGACGGGCACATCGGGCTTTTCACGTCAAAGTTAAAGCACAGGCCGTTACCGTTACACTCCATCGCGCCGCGCCAGGACGAGCGCACCGCAATCGGGATCTGTCTGTCGTACGTGCCGCGCTTGACGGCATCCACCTGCAGCATCGGGGCATCAACACCCTCAGGCGGGCAGATTTTTCCCGGGTTGAGGCGGTTATGCGGGTCAAACGCCGCCTTCACCTTGCGCAGCTCCGCGTAGAGCTGTTCGCCGAAGAATGCCGGGCTGTACTCCGCGCGGAACCCTTTCCCATGCTCCCCCCACAGCAGACCGCCGTATTTGGCGGTTAAGGCCACCACATCGTCGGAGATCTGCTTCATCAGGATCTCCTGCTGCGGGTCGCACATGTCCAGCGCCGGACGCACGTGCAGCACCCCGGCGTCGACGTGGCCGAACATGCCATAGCTCAGGCCGTGGCTGTCCAGCAGGGCGCGAAACTCAACGATATAATCCGCCAGATGCTCGGGCGGCACGCAGGTATCTTCGGCAAAGGGAATGGGCTTCGCCGCCCCTTTCGCATTGCCGAGCAGACCCACGGCTTTTTTACGCATCGCATAGATACGCTCGATCCCGGCCAGATCGTTACAGAGCTGCCAGCCGATGACGCCGCCTTCACCCTGCGCAATCAGCTCATCCAGACGCTGGCAGAGCGTGGTGACCTGCCGTTCGATCAGCTCCGCGTCGTCGCCGGCAAATTCCACGATATTGAGACCGAGCATCTCTTTATCCGGCACGTCGGTAATGAGGTCGCTTACGGAGTGCCAGACAATATCTTCCCGGGCAAGATTGAGCACCTTAGAGTCGACGGTCTCCACCGACAGCGCCTGCGCTTGCACCATAAACGGCGCATTGCGCAGCGCGGAGTCGAAGGAGTCATATTTGACGTTCACCAGACGGCGCACTTTCGGCAAGCGGGTGATATCCAGCCGCGCTTCGGTAATAAACGCCAGCGTCCCTTCGGAGCCGGTGAGCACGCGGGTTAAATCAAACTGGGTCAGGTCATCGTTGAAGACGTGTCGCAGGTCGTACCCGGTCAGGAAGCGGTTCAGTTTAGGGAATTTATCGAGAATAAGCTGGCGGTTGTCGCGGCAGCGTTCCAGCACGGTACGATAGATGCGCCCGCTGGCGGTGTTGTCTTTGCCCAGCGTTTCCGCCAGTTCAACCGGCATCGGCTGGGTATCGAGGATATCGCCGCCCAGCAGCACCGCACGCACGCCCAGCACGTGATCGGAGGTTTTACCGTAGACCAGCGAACCCTGGCCGGAGGCATCCGTGTTAATCATCCCGCCAAGGGTCGCGCGGTTGCTGGTGGAAAGCTCAGGGGCAAAAAAGTAGCCGTACGGCTTGAGATACTGATTAAGCTGATCTTTGATGACGCCCGCTTCGACCCGCACCCACCCCTCTTCCGGGTTGATCTCAATGATGCGGTTCATATAGCGCGACATATCAACAATGATGCCCTGGTTCAGCGCCTGACCGTTGGTCCCGGTGCCGCCGCCGCGCGGCGTAAAGACCAGCGAGGCAAACCGCTCCTGCGTGGTCAGCCGGGCGATAAGCGCGACGTCGGCCGTTGAACGGGGGAAAACCACGGCATCGGGAAGAAGCTGGTAGATACTGTTATCGGTCGCCATCGTCAGCCTGTCGGCATAATTCGTGGCGGTATCACCTGTAAAACCCTGTTGCTCCAGTGCCTGCAAAAAATTAAGCACCAGCTGAACGACGCCAGGTGCCTGAGAAATCTGTGGGATCATTACTGTCGACCCTAATTAGAGTTGTGGGAATCGTTTGCGTGTATCTTAAAAGTTTTATCACATTTTTTTCTTATAATCTCTGCTGAATTACAGGCAGAATTCGCCTGTTAAAAACCGCTGAGATCATTAATGATTAAAGAGACGCGGTTTTCCGTTCCCGCCAGTCGTACTGGCGTTCTTTTAAGGAAAGTTTCATTTATGGTCAATCTTCGCCAGCCCAGGGATGTTGCGCAAATTTTGCTGTCGGTGCTGTTCCTGGCCCTCATGATTATTGCGTGTCTGTGGATTGTTCAGCCCTTTATTCTCGGCTTTGCGTGGGCTGCGACCGTTGTCGTTGCCACGTGGCCTTTGCTGCTGCGCCTGCAGAAGCTGCTGTTCGGCCGTCGCGGGCTCGCCGTGCTGGTCATGACGCTCCTGCTGTTCCTGCTGTTTATTATTCCGATTGCCCTGCTGGTGAATAGCCTGGTGGATTCCAGTGGCCCGGTTATTCGCGCCATTAGCAGCGGCGACCTGACGCTGCCGGATCTCGCCTGGCTGAACAGCATTCCGCTGGTGGGCGCCAAGCTCTACAGCGGCTGGCATAGCCTGCTGGAGATGGGCGGCAGCGCGCTGATGGCAAAAGTCCGCCCGTACATTGGCACCACCACCACCTGGTTTGTCGGTCAGGCGGCGCATATCGGCCGCTTTATGATGCACTGTACCCTGATGCTGCTCTTCAGCGCCCTGCTCTACTGGCGCGGCGAGCAGGTCGCGTTAGGCGTTCGTCACTTTGCCACCCGCCTGGCGGGCAAACGCGGTGACGCGGCGGTACTGCTGGCCGCACAGGCCGTGCGCGCGGTTGCGCTGGGCGTGGTGGTCACCGCGCTGGTGCAGGCGGTGCTCGGGGGGATTGGTCTGGCGATTTCCGGCGTACCGTATGCCACCGTATTCACCGTTGTTATGCTGATGACCTGTCTTGCGCAACTGGGACCGCTGCTGGTTCTGGTTCCCAGCATTATCTGGCTCTACTGGACGGGCGATACCACGTGGGGAACGGTGCTGCTGGTCTGGAGCTGCGTGGTCGGCACCATGGATAACGTCATTCGTCCGATCCTCATCCGCATGGGTGCGGACCTGCCGCTGATCCTGATCCTTTCCGGGGTCATTGGCGGATTGATTGCCTTTGGCATGATTGGCCTGTTTATTGGCCCGGTGCTGCTCGCCGTCACCTGGCGTCTGTTCTCTGCCTGGGTGCATGAAATTCCGCCGCCGGGAACTGACCCGGACGTGATTTTGAGCGAACTGGAAGAGCTGGAAGAGAAGAACACGCATTAAGGTTTGCTGCCGGGTGGCGTTAACGCTCACCCGGCCTACACTCTCCCGCATGATACTTAAACGCTGCTAAAGTATTTATTCGTTGCTCACTGGTCAGACCCGCCTTTTCAGCAGTAAGTCTGCTCATAACCTCAAGAATTCTTTACGCCTCTTTAACTATTGAGACGAATCCGATCGACGCTAAAAGCGGACATGCCTACTATTAGCACACGGTTATAAATCAACACCTTGATTTATAAGCATGGAAATCCCCTGAGTGAAACAACGAATTGCTGTGTGTAGTCTTTGCCCATCTCCCACGATGGGCTTTTTTTTATCCTGACTACGCGCGTTGAACCTCACAGGTACTGAGCATCCGCCACTCAGCAGGCAGCACCCGCGTTTCCCCTGTCGCATTGACCGTCACCGCCTCGCGGATATCCGCCGACGATGCGCCAACCTGCAGCTCAAATTCGCCCGGCTCAACGATGCGTTTTCCGTCGCGACGGGTGAAGTTGAACATCTCAACCGGCAGCGTAAAGGTGAGCGTGGCGGTTTCTCCCGGCGAGAGCGTGACGCGCTGGAAGGCCTTCAGCTCCTGAAGCGGCCGCACCTGGGTGGCGACCTTATCCCTGACGTAAACCTGCACCACCTCGCTGCCGCTGCGCTCTCCGGTATTGGTGATATCCACACTGAGTACCACCTCGCCGTCGACCGGCACGCTGCTTTCGGCGACGCGGACAGCACCCCAGCTAAACGTCGTCCAGCCGAGGCCGAAGCCAAACGGGTAACGTGAACCGAAATGGAAGGCAAACGGCGTACCGCCGCTTTTGAGCTTGTGATTGTAGTAATACGGCATCGCACCGGCGCTTTTCGGCACGCTCACCACCAGACGGCCCTGCGGCTCCGCCCGCCCGGTTAACACGTCCGCAATCGCCCAGCCCCCTTCCTGCCCCGGTGCCCAGGCCATCATCAGCGCCGCGACCTTATCCTCCAGCCCCTGCAGGTTGTATGGACGCCCCCCGGTCATCACGACAATCACCGGTTTACCGGTGGCGACCAGCGCTTCCAGCAGCTGTTGCTGCACGCCCGGCAGGTTCAGGGAGTCGGTATCGGAACCTTCTCCCACGGTACCGCTCTGGAACAGCCCGGCGAGATCGCCCACGCAGGCGACCACCACGTCACTCTCCTGCGCAGCGTTCACGGCCTCGGGGATCGGGGCGGTACTTTGCGATACGGGCGACTGCTGCATCGGTTTGCCGCCGCTGTCGCCCGGGAAGACCGGCGCGCCCGCCATCCGTTTTTCGATGATGTGGCACCCTTTGGCATAGCGCACGTTCGAGGCACCGAGATACTGCTCCAGCGCCGCGCGCGGGGTCGTGACCTGCGAGGTCTCTTCCACCATATCGCTGATGATCAAATGCACCGGGAAGCTGTAGCCGCTCAGTAACGCCAGCGGATCGTCTACCGTCGGCCCCACTACCGCCACCCGGGGTTTGCCGCCGAGCGGTAAAATCCCGTTGTTTTCCAGCAGCGTGATCGATTTTGTCGCCACCTCCCGCGCGGCCTGGCGGGTCATATCATTTTGCAGATCGATACCGTTTTCATCCGCGTACGGCTTTTCAAACAGGCCAAGGCGGAATTTTTCCGTCAGCGTACGCGCCACGATCTCATCGACCTTCGCCATAGAGATCAGCCCGCGCTCTACCGCTTCCGCCAGATGCCGCGCGCAGTCGTCTTTCGGCAGCTCAACGTCCAGCCCGGCGTTGAACGCCAGCGAGGCAGATTCGGCCGCGTCGTGGGAAATCCCGTGGTGCTGGTGCAGCAGGCTGACGCCGCCGTAGTCCGCGACAATAATCCCGTCGAACCCCCACTGCTCGCGCAGGACGGTGGTCAGCAGGAAGCTGTCGCTGTGCCCCGGCTGGTTATCAATATCGTGGTACGCAGGCATAACCGAACCGGCGTTTGCCAGCTTGACCGCCATTTCGAACGGCAGCAGGAAGGTGTCGTTCAGCTCGCTGAACCCGAGGTGCACCGGCGCATGGTTGCGCGCCCCCTCGCTGAACGAATGACCCACGTAATGTTTCAGGGTTGCCAGCAGGTCGCGCTTTTCGCCCTGTAAGCCCTTCACGTAGGCGGTTGCCATTACGCCCACCAGCCAGGGATCTTCCCCGAAGGTCTCTTCGGTTCGACCCCAGCGCACGTCGCGGGACACGTCCAGCACGGGTGCCAGCCCCTGCTGGCAGCCGACGGAGCGCGCCTCTTTGCCAATCTGCTCTGCCGCCCGCAGCACCAGCTCCGGATCCCAGGTCGAGCCGTAGTTCAATGACGACGGGAACAGCGTGGCGTCTTTGCACAGCAGCCCCACCAGACACTCTTCATGAAACAGCGCCGGAATGCCAAGACGCGTCTCTTCCATCATCATGCGCTGCAGGCGATTCGCCGCGCGCACGCCGGTTTTCGCATCAACGATGTGGGTGCCCAGCGGACGGGTGATCTGTCCGACGCCCAGCTTGAGCCGTTCGCTGAGCGCAGCCTGCTCGCTCACGCCGGCGAATTCGTCGCTGAGGTCGCTGCGCTCGCGGTGGTTACCGTTTTCATCGAGGATCAGCCAGTACGCGTGCATCTGGGCGAACTTCTCTTCCGGGGTCATACGCGCCAGTAAATCGGCGACGCGCTCGTGCACGGGACGTCCCGCGTCCTTATAGATAGCTGTCATGTTTTACTCCTGTAGTGCGGAAGGGGTTGCCGGGCTGAGCTGCCCCGCTTCGGGTCTGACTTCACGCTTGCTGGCCAACTCCCGGGCGATAGAATCCACCAGCCGGCTGTTTAGCTTGTAGATGGCAAGCAGCGCGACCATGCAGAGGAACAGCGCGCAAGGGATAAGGGTGAACAGCGCGTTGATGGTCGAGAGAACGCCTGGCGCCTGGGTTGCCTGGCCGGGGGCGTAATCCACCATGCCAAGCACCCAGCCGACGACCGCCCCGCCCAGCGCCAGGCCAAACTTGATGGCAAACAGCGCGGTGGAGAAAACCAGCCCGTCCAGACGACGGCCGCTGCGGTGCTCTTCGTAGTCGACCACATCCGAGAACATGGTCCACTGCAGCGGCGTGGTGAGGTTTTGAATAAAGCTAAAGACGATGTTAAGGCCAAAGATTAGCCACACCTGTGAAGGCGGCAGGAAGAAAATCAGCGCGCCGAAGATAACGAAGGAGATAATCGTCCACTGGTAGGCGCGCACGCGGTCAAATTTCCCCAGCAGCCGTTCAGATAATAATGCGCCGCTTAAGGAGGCCACCATGCCGGAAACAATAAAGGCAAAAACCAGATCCGGGCGCAGCAGCACATAGTTCACGTAATACATGGTGGCGGAACCGCGCGTCACCACCGCCGTTAACAGCAAAATATTAAACAGGAACACAATACGCCACTGGCTGTTGCCGGCCAGCAGTTTTAAATCGGTGAGCATGGAGCCGGAGGTATCATTGCGCGGAGAATAACGCTCGCGGGTCATCAGGAAACAGCAGAAGAACAGCACAATGCCCAGCAGCCCCATCAGGCTCATGGCATAGAAATAGCCTTTCTGCACGTTGCCCTGGCCTAACAGTGAGACCAGCGGCAGGGCAATAACCGTCACGATCAGCCCGCCGATAAACGACAGGCCAAAGCGCCACGACTGCAGAGAATGACGCTCGCGCGGATCCAGCGTCAGCGCGCCGGGCATGGCGCAGTAAGGCACGTTAATCGCGGAGTAAATCAGGCTTAAAATCGCGTAGGTCACGCAGGCATAAACGATTTTTCCCGTCGGCCCAACGTCCGGAACATAGAAGGTAATCAGGCAGCTCACCCCGAACGGAATGGCAAACCACAGCAGCCAGGGACGGAAACGACCGTGGCGCGTCCGGGTGCGGTCAACCAGTGCGCCAATGCACGGATCGACAAACGCATCGACCACGCGCACCACTAAAAACATGGTGCCCATAATCGCGGCGGGCAATCCAAAAACGTCGGTATAGAAATAAGCGAGAAATAACGTTGCCGTTTGCCAGACCAGCGCGCTGGCCATATCGCCTAAGCCATAACCTATTTTATCTTTGGTACGCAATACAGAGGAGAGTGTCATTGTTATTTGCCTTTTTATCAGGTTAAAACGTATTTCAACCAGTTGCGCATCATCGGTAGGGAAATGCGCAGTAAGGCTCAAGTATTAGCAACGCTTTGCGCGCTAACAATTGTCTAAATTGACAGACAAATTATGATATTTGGTTTTTTACTTTATTTGTGATGGGGAGCAAATAAGAAATGAAATAAAAAAGGCGAGGAATAATATCCTCGCCTTTTCGGGTCAGCGTGGCGTTACTTGTTCAGTTCCGCCAGGCTCAGCCAGGTTTGCACCACGGTGTCCGGGTTCAGGGACAGGCTATCGATCCCCTCTTCCATCAGCCATGCGGCAAAGTCTTCATGGTCGGATGGACCCTGACCGCAGATCCCAACGTATTTACCCTGCTTCTTCGCCGCGCGGATGGACATAGAGAGCAGCGCTTTCACCGCCTCGTTGCGCTCGTCGAACAGTTCGGAGACCACGCCGGAGTCGCGGTCCAGACCCAGCGTCAGCTGCGTCATGTCGTTCGAGCCGATAGAGAAGCCGTCGAAGTGCTCAAGGAACTGCTCGGCCAGCAGGGCGTTGGACGGGATTTCGCACATCATGATGATCTTCAGCCCGTTCTCGCCGCGCTTCAGACCCTGACGCGCCAGCTCGCCCACCACCGCTTTCGCCTGATCCACGGTACGCACGAACGGGATCATGATTTCGACGTTGGTCAGCCCCATGTCGTTGCGCACGCGTTTCACCGCCTCACACTCCAGCGCGAAGCAGTCGCGGAAGCTGTCGGACACGTAGCGTCCGGCCCCGCGGAAGCCCAGCATCGGGTTCTCTTCTTCCGGCTCGTAGCGCTCGCCGCCGACCAGGTTGGCGTACTCGTTAGACTTAAAGTCAGACAGACGCACGATCACGCGTTTCGGATAGAAGGCAGCGCCCAGCGTCGCGATCCCTTCGGTCAGACGGCCGACGTAGAACTCTCTTGGTGAGTCGTAGCCTTTCATCATCTCGCGGATTTCGTTCTGCAGCTTCGGATCCTGGTCGTCAAACTCCAGCAGCGCGCGCGGGTGAACGCCAATCATACGGTTGATGATAAATTCCAGACGTGCCAGGCCAACGCCTTCGTTCGGCAGGCAGGCGAAGTCAAACGCGCGGTCCGGGTTGCCGACGTTCATCATGATCTTCAGCGGCAGGTCCGGCATGGTATCCACGCTTGAGCTCTTCACGCTGAAGTCGAGGATATCGGCGTAGACGTAGCCGGTATCGCCTTCGGCACAGGAGACGGTCACGTTCTGCCCGTCCTTCATGCGCTCGGTGGCGTCACCGCAGCCGACAACCGCGGGAATGCCCAGCTCGCGGGCGATGATCGCCGCGTGGCAGGTACGACCGCCGCGGTTGGTGACGATAGCCGCCGCTTTCTTCATGATCGGTTCCCAGTCCGGGTCGGTCATGTCGGTTACCAGCACATCGCCTGGCTCAATACGGTTCATCTCGCTGATGTCGTGGATCACTTTAACCGGACCGGCACCGATGCGGTGACCGATGGCGCGGCCTTCCGCCACGATTTTACCCTGCGCGTGCAGCGTATAACGCTCCATCACCTGACCGCGCGAGCGGACGGTTTCCGGACGCGCCTGTACGATAAACAGCTTGCCGGTGTTACCGTCTTTCGCCCATTCGATGTCCATCGGACGGCCGTAGTGTTTTTCAATCTGCACCGCCTGCTTCGCCAGCTCCTGCACTTCGGCGTCGGTCAGGGAGAAGCGGTCGCGCTGCTCCTGCGGTACATCTTCAATTTTAACCTGCTTGCCATGCTCCTGGGTCGGGGCATAGATCATGCGGATTTTTTTCGAGCCCATGGTGCGGCGCACCACCGCCGGACGGCCAGCGGCCAGCGTAGGCTTGTGGACGTAGAATTCGTCAGGGTTAACCGCGCCCTGCACAACCATCTCACCCAGACCCCACGCGGAGGTGATAAACACCACCTGGTCGAAGCCGGATTCGGTATCAATGGAGAACATCACGCCGGATGAGCCCACGTCCGAGCGCACCATGCGCTGCACGCCAGCGGAGAGCGCCACGCCGCGATGGTCGTAGCCCTGGTGAACGCGATAGGAGATCGCACGGTCGTTGAACAGGGAAGCAAACACGTGCTTCACCGCCACCAGCACCGCATCGTAACCCTGGACGTTCAGGAAGGTTTCCTGCTGCCCGGCAAACGAGGCGTCCGGCATATCTTCCGCAGTCGCAGAGGAACGTACGGCAAAGGAGGCCTGCGCGTCGTCAGCGGAAAGCTGGTTGTACGCGTCGTGAATGGCTTTTTCCAGTTCCGGCTGGAAAGGTGTGTCGATGATCCACTGGCGGATCTGCGCCCCGGCCTTGGCAAGCTCGGTGACGTCATCAATATCCGTTTTATCCAGCAGGTCGTAAATGCGCTGGTTTACACCGCTCTGGTCTAAAAACAGGTTAAAGGCATCGGCGGTGGTGGCAAACCCGTTCGGTACGGAGACACCCATACCCGACAGATTTGTAATCATTTCACCCAGGGAGGCATTTTTGCCCCCAACTCTGTCTACATCATTCATGCCGAGTTGGTTATACCAAAGCACCAGCGGTGACGAGCCATTGTTGGACATCGAAACAATCCTTTTGTGATATTTGATCGGAGTAAGTAACACCTGACTACGTATTTATACTGGCATATTTATTTCGGCTAAAAAAACGGTGAATCGTGTAAGCAATTTAAAATTTATACTTTTCGGATACTTTCCCATCAACGATTAACCCAATGATTCCTCTATATTCAGCCAGAAACCCCAAAAATAAAGTCGCTATTTGAAAAATGAAATCCACTTTTCAGGAAAATCAAAAACAGCGTTTCATTCATAATTAGGATAAGTTCTTTGCTGTGTAAATTACTTTTTTAATTTATGCTTTCAGACAATTAGGTCTGATATTCAGGGTGAGTAAAATGGATAGTGCTGTCGATCGCCATGTTTTTTATATTTCTGATGGTACGGCGATCACCGCCGAGGTGCTGGGCCACGCGGTGATGTCGCAGTTTCCCGTCTCGATTAACAGCATCACGCTGCCGTTTGTCGAAAACGAGAGCCGCGCCAAAGCGGTTAAGGACCAGATCGACGCCATCTACCAGCAGACCGGCGTCCGCCCGCTGGTGTTCTACTCCATCGTGATCCCGGAGATTCGCTCCATCATTTTGCAAAGTGAAGGCTTCTGCCAGGATATCGTGCAGGCGCTGGTGGCGCCGCTGCAGAGTGAGCTGAAGCTCGACCCGACCCCCATTGCCCACCGTACCCACGGGCTGAACCCCGGCAACCTGACCAAGTATGACGCGCGTATCGCCGCTATCGACTACACCCTTGCCCACGACGACGGTATCTCGCTGCGAAATCTCGACCAGGCGCAGGTGATCCTGCTCGGCGTGTCGCGCTGCGGCAAAACGCCGACCAGCCTCTATCTGGCGATGCAGTTCGGCATTCGCGCCGCAAACTACCCGTTTATCGCCGATGACATGGATAACCTGGTGCTGCCCGCCGCCCTTAAGCCGCTGCAGCACAAGCTGTTCGGCCTGACCATTAATCCGGAACGCCTTGCCGCCATCCGCGAAGAGCGCCGCGAGAACAGCCGCTACGCCTCCATGCGCCAGTGCCGGATGGAGGTCTCCGAAGTGGAAGCCCTGTACCGTAAAAACCAGATCCCGTGGCTGAACAGCACCAACTATTCGGTGGAAGAAATTGCCACCAAAATTCTCGACATCATGGGGCTTAATCGCCGCATGTACTAATGCGCTAGTACATTGGCTCAGATTCAGGTATCATCATCTGCAACCACGGGGCGGTGTCGCCCCGAACTTGAAATCAGCAGGGATTGGTTTAAGGTGATGCCCATCACTTCCCGGTAGTCTGCCGATGAAGCAAAAATTTTCTGAGACATTCCATGAATAAAACCGATGAACTTCGCACTGCGCGCATTGACAGCCTGGTCACGCCGGCTGAACTGGCCCAGCGGCATCCCGTTTCCGCCGCCGTCGCGGAACATGTGACGGCCTCCCGCCGCCGCATTGAAAAGATCCTGAATGGTGAAGACAAACGTCTTCTGGTGGTGATTGGGCCTTGCTCCATCCACGATCTGGATGCCGCGATAGATTATGCAAAACGACTCCAGGGACTGCGGGATAAGTACCAGCATCGCCTTGAGATCGTGATGCGCACCTACTTTGAAAAACCGCGCACCGTGGTGGGCTGGAAAGGCCTGATTTCCGATCCTGACCTCAACGGCAGCTATCGCGTTAACCACGGTATCGAGCTGGCGCGGAAGCTGCTTTTACAGGTCAACGAGCTGGGCGTGCCGACGGCGACCGAGTTTCTCGATATGGTGACCGGGCAGTTTATCGCCGATCTGATCAGCTGGGGCGCGATTGGCGCGCGCACCACCGAAAGCCAGATCCACCGCGAGATGGCCTCCGCCCTCTCGTGCCCGGTCGGCTTTAAAAACGGGACCGATGGCAACACCCGTATCGCGGTTGATGCCATCCGCGCAGCCCGTGCCAGCCACATGTTCCTGTCGCCGGACAAGAGCGGTCACATGACCATCTACCAGACCAGCGGTAACCCGTACGGGCATATCATTATGCGTGGCGGCAAAAAACCGAACTATCATGCGCAAGATATCGCAGCAGCCTGCGAAACGCTGGCCGAGTTCGACCTGCCGGAACACCTGGTGGTGGACTTCAGCCACGGCAACTGCCAGAAGCAGCATCGTCGCCAGCTGGACGTCTGCGATGAGATATGCCAGCAGATCCGCAGCGGCTCGACCGCCGTTGCAGGGATTATGGCTGAGAGCTTTATCAAAGAAGGCACGCAGAAAATCGTTGCCGGGCAGCAGATGGTTTACGGTCAGTCGATCACCGACCCGTGCCTGAGCTGGGAAGACAGCGAACTGCTGCTTGAGAAGCTGGCGTCGGCGGTAGATACGCGCTTCTGAAATCCCACCCTTCTCCCTCTCCCTGTGGGAGAGGGACGGGGTGAGGGCATCAGACCGCACCTCACCCCAAATTTGATCCCCTCACCCTTTTTTCATAAAAACGCTTGCCGTCAATTTGCAGTTTATTGATAATGATTATCATTGTTACATTGATTGTTATTTATAAACATTATGTCACGTACGGATAACAGCGCGGCAACGCCAGCAAAAACAGACACAGCACCAGCCCTTTCCGAGCGTCGGATTGACAGCAAAACCCTCCTCGGCGATGAGGGCCGGGTCATTATCGAGCATGACGGCCAGCGCTATCTGCTGCGTCAGACCCATGCCGGAAAACTGATCCTCACAAAATAAACAACATAAACAATACGCCAGCCACCCAGGTGACACCCAGGCAGCCAGCGCTTTTCACTTCTTATGGAGAGTTGCTATGCCACACCTGCCTTCCGCATCTTTACGCCCGTCACTTCTGGCGCTGGCGATTGTCAGCGCCCTGCCGGGAGTCGCGTTTGCCGCCACAGATGACATTACCGTCACCGCCACGGGCAACGCCCGCAGCGCCTTTGAAGCCCCCATGATGGTGAACGTGATTGACGCCAGCGCGCCGGAGAAACAAACCGCCAGCTCTGCTGCCGACCTGCTGCGTAACGTACCCGGCCTGACGCTGGACGGCACCGGGCGCACCAACGGGCAGGACGTGAACCTGCGCGGATATGACCGTCGCGGCGTGCTGGTGCTGGTTGACGGCGTGCGCCAGGGCACCGATACCGGCCACCTGAACAGCACCTTCCTCGATCCCGCGCTCATCAAACGTATCGAAGTGGTCCGCGGCCCGTCGGCCCTGCTGTACGGCAGCGGCGCGCTGGGCGGCGTGATTTCGTATGACACCGTTGATGCAAAAGATCTGCTGGAGCCGGGTAAAAACAGTGGTTACCGCGTGTTTGGTACTGGCGCGACGGGCGATCGTAGCCTCGGGATGGGCGCCAGCGCCTATGGCCGCACCGATACGCTGGACGGTCTGGTCTCATGGTCCAGCCGGGATCGCGGTGACATCCGCCAGAGCGACGGCGCAAGCGCGCCTAATGACGAGTCCATCAATAACATGCTGGCGAAAGGCAGCTGGAAAATCGACCCGGCCCAGACCCTGAGCGGCTCGCTGCGCTACTACAACAACGATGCCCAGGAGCCAAAAAATCCGCAAACCACCGGGGCGGACAGCAGTAACCCGATGACCGATCGCTCCACCATTCAGCGCGACGCGCAGCTGGGCTACAGCATCGCCCCGGAAGATAACGACTGGCTGAATGCCGATGCGAAGGTTTACTGGTCCGAAGCGCGCATCAATGCCCAGAACATCGACGGCAGCGGCGAGTTTCGCAAGCAAACCACCAAAGGCGGCAAGGTGGAAAACCGCACCCGTCTGTTCAGCGACACCTTTGCAGCACACCTTCTGACCTACGGCGGAGAATACTACCGTCAGGAGCAGCATCCGGGCGGGGCCACCACCGGGTTCCCGGAGGCGAAAATTGATTTCAGCTCCGGCTGGCTGCAGGATGAGATCACCCTGCGCGATCTACCTGTTACCCTGCTGGGCGGCACCCGCTATGACAACTACCGCGGCAGCAGCAATGGCTACGACGATGTCGATGCCGATAAATGGTCCTCCCGCGCCGGATTGACCGTCAGCCCAACCGACTGGCTGATGCTGTTTGGCTCGTACGCGCAGGCGTTCCGCGCGCCGACTATGGGCGAGATGTATAACGACGCCAAACACTTCTCCATTGGCCGCTTCTATACCAACTACTGGGTGCCAAACCCGAACCTGCGCCCGGAAACCAACGAAACACAGGAGTTTGGATTTGGCCTGCGCTTTGACGATCTCATGCTTGCCAACGATGCGCTGGAGTTCAAAGCCAGCTACTTCGATACCAAAGCCAAAGACTATATCTCTACCACCGTCGATTTTGCGGCGGCAACCACCATGTCCTATAACGTCCCGAACGCCAAAATCTGGGGCTGGGACATGATGGCAAAATACTCTGCCGACCTCTTCAACCTGGACCTGGCCTATAACCGCACGCGCGGGAAAGACAGCGATACGGGCGAGTACATCTCCAGCATCAACCCGGACACCGTCACCAGCAAGCTGGACATTCCGGTGGCGCAAAGCGGATTTTCCGTCGGCTGGATTGGCACCTTTGTCGATCGCTCAACGCATATCAGCAGCAGCTACAGCAAACAGCCGGGCTATGCGGTTAACGACTTCTATGTCAGCTATAAGGGCCAGGAGCGACTCAAAGGCGTGACCACGACGCTGGTACTCGGCAACGCCTTTGACAAAGAATACTGGTCACCTCAGGGCATTCCTCAGGATGGTCGTAACGGGAAGATTTTCGTCAGTTATCAATGGTAATCCCTTCGTCCCGGGCTGACCGGGGCATTGCTTTGAAAGGAAGAGACAATGAATCACTACACACGCTGGCTTGAGCTAAAAAAAGAAAATCCGGGTAAGTACGCGCGCGACGTCGCAGGGTTAATGAACATCAGCGAAGCAGAGCTCACCTTTGCCCGTGTGGGACACGATGCCTGGCGACTGCACGGTGAAATCCGCGAGATCCTGGGCGCGCTGGAGACGGTGGGCGAAACCAAATGTATCTGCCGCAACGAATACGCCGTTCACGAACAGGTAGGGAATTTCACCAACCAGCACCTGAACGGCCACGCCGGGCTGGTGCTGAACCCGCGCGCGCTGGATCTGCGCCTGTTCCTCAACCAGTGGGCAAGCGCGTTTCACATCAGCGAAGCCACCGCCCGCGGCGAGCGGCAGAGCATTCAGTTCTTCGACCACCAGGGGGATGCCCTGCTGAAGGTCTACGCCACGGATAACACCGACGTTTCCGCCTGGGGTGACGTGCTGACCCGCTTTATCTTTGCTGACAACCCGCCGCTTGAACTGAAGGTTGCCGATGCCCCGGCTCACGCAGAAAACGCAAACGCGGGTCTCGTGGATAAAGAGTGGCGCACCATGACCGACGTGCACCAGTTCTTCAGCCTGCTGAAGCGCCACAATCTTAGCCGCCAACAGGCGTTTCGCCTGGTGGGGGACGATCTGGCCTGTCGGGTAGAGAACAGCGCGCTGGCGCAGCTGCTGGAGACGGCGCGTCGGGACGGCAATGAAATCATGGTCTTCGTCGGCAACCGCGGCTGCGTGCAGATTTTCACCGGCGCGGTGGAAAAGCTGGCGCCGATGAAAGGCTGGCTGAACGTCTTTAACCCAACCTTTACCCTGCATCTGCTTGAAGACGCCATTGCGGAGACGTGGGTCACGCGCAAACCAACCGCAGATGGGCATGTCACCAGTCTGGAGCTGTTTGCCGCCGACGGGACGCAAATCGCCCAGCTGTACGGCCAGCGCACCGAAGGCGAGCCGGAGCAAAGCCAGTGGCGCAGCCAGATAGACGCCCTGACGGCGAAAGGGCTGGCCGCATGAAACGGTGGCTAGTCCTCCTCAGCGCCCTGCCCCTGCTGGTGTTTGCTGCGCCGCAGGAGAAAATCGTCACGCTCGGTGGTGACGTCACCGAGATTGTCTACGCCCTCGGCGCGTCGTCTTCTCTGGTGGCCCGCGACAGCACCAGCCAGTGGCCGCAGGCGGCGAACGCGCTGCCGGACGTGGGCTATCTGCGTCAGCTCAACGCGGAAGGGATCTTATCCATGCGCCCTACGCTGGTGCTGGCCAGCGCCCAGGCGCAGCCCTCTCTGGCGCTAAAGCAGGTTGAGCAAAGCCACGTCAGGGTAATCGTTGTTCCCGCCGGTAACGACCTGAACGTCATTGACGAAAAGGTGCGGATCGTCGCTGAAGCGACGCACCGCGAGGCCGAGGGGGAAGTCCTGCGCAACACGCTGCGTCAGGCGCTGTCGGCGCTTCCCGCGTCACCGATCGATAAGCGGGTGCTGTTTATTCTCAACCACGGCGGGATGACCGCCATGGCCGCCGGACAACAGACCGGCGCGGACGCGGCCATTCGTGCAGCGGGGCTGCAGAACGCGATGCAGGGGTTCACCCGCTATCAGCCGCTGTCTCAGGAAGGGACAATTGCCAGCCGGCCCGATCTGGTGGTGATTTCGCAGGACGGGATCAACGCCCTGGGTGGGGAAGCGAATCTGTGGAAGCTGCCCGGCCTGGCGCAAACCCCGGCAGGACGTAATAAGCAGGTGCTGGCGATTGATGATATGGCGCTGCTGGGCTTCAGCGTGCGAACGCCGGAAGCCATCCGGCAGCTGCGTGCCAAAGCGGAGCAGCTGCCCTGATGTCCCGGCGGATAGCCTTATCGTTATGGATGCTGGCCGCGATCCTGACAATCATGACGCTCGCAGCGACCGGGGTTGGGGCACTACGCCTGCCGGTCAGCCTGCTGTGGAACGGCACCGACGAGGCGCTGCGTCAGATCTGGCTGACGATCCGCCTGCCCCGCGTGCTGCTGGCACTGACGATCGGCGGTTCGCTGGCGCTGGCGGGCTGCGTGATGCAGGGGCTGTTTCGAAATCCGCTGGCGGACCCGGGGCTGCTCGGCATCAGCAGCGGCGCGGCGCTCGCCGTCGCGCTGTGGGTGGTGATTCCGCTCTCGCTGCCTGCCCTGGTGATGCTGTATGCCCCGATGCTGGCGGCGTTTCTCGGCGCGCTGGCCGCCACCTTCGTGATTTTCCTGCTCAGCCGACAGCGTGACGCGTCCCTGTCGCGCCTGCTGCTGGTGGGCATTGCCATCAACGCCCTGTGCGGCGCCGCAGTCGGGGTGCTGTCATGGCTCAGCAATGATGCCCAGCTTCGCCAGCTTTCGCTCTGGGGAATGGGCAGCCTCGGCCAGGCGCAGTGGTCAACACTGCTGGCCGTTGCGTCGCTGATGGTGCCCACCGCGCTGATTATCTGGCGTCTGGCAGGCGCCCTCAACCTTCTCCAACTGGGGGACGAAGAGGCGCACTACCTCGGCGTGGAGGTTGCCGCCGTGCAGCGGATCCTGCTGCTGTGCAGTGCCCTGCTGGTGGCAGCTGCCGTTGCGGTCAGCGGCGTGATCGGCTTCGTCGGCCTGGTGGTGCCGCACCTGGTGCGCATGTGGCTGGGAGCCGACCACCGGGCGGTGCTCCCCGGCTCGGTGCTGGCCGGCGCGATGCTCCTGCTGGTGGCCGATACGCTGGCGCGCAGCCTCGTCGCTCCGGCGGAAATGCCGGTCGGCTTACTGACCAGCCTTCTCGGCGCGCCGTGGTTTCTGTGGCTTATCTTTCGTCGCGGAGGTGCGCATGGCTGAACGCTACTGTGCAGAAAACCTTGTTTTTCGCGCCGGACAACGCACGCTGATTAACGACGTGTCGCTGACCTTATCTCAGGGCGAGCTGGTGGCGCTGATTGGCCCCAACGGCGCAGGGAAATCAACGCTGTTGCGGCTGCTTACCGGCTATCTTAAACCTGCGGGCGGACTGTGCAGCCTGGCGGGCACACCGCTTGCGGCCTGGCAGCCAGAAACGCTCTCCCGCTACCGGGCGGTGATGCGCCAGAGCACGCAGCTCGGATTTGACTGGCCGGTTGAGGCGGTCGTCGGTATGGGGCGTGCGCCCTGGACCCGCGCGCCAGAAACGTCGGTGATTGAAGAAGTCATGGCTATCACCGGCTGTTTACCGCTGGCGGGCAGGCGGTTTGCCGCCCTATCCGGCGGCGAGCAGCAGCGCATTCAGCTCGCCCGCGCGCTGGCCCAGCTGTGGTGCGACGGTGCGCCGCGCGGCTGGCTGTTTCTTGATGAACCCACGTCCGCGCTGGATCTCTATCACCAGCAGCATCTGCTGCGCCTGCTGAAATCCCTGACCGGCCGGGGACATCTGCACGTGTGCGTGGTGCTGCACGACCTGAATCTGGCGGCGCTGTGGGCGGACCGCATCCTGCTGCTGCACGGCGGTAAAATCGTCTCCCAGGGAGCACCGGAAACCGTTTTGCAGGCCGATACGCTGGCGCGCTGGTACGGCGCACAGGTCCACGTCGGCAGGCATCCGGCTCACGCCGCGCCGCAGGTGTTTCTCGCCCCCTGATCGGGCTGATAAAAATCCTTCAGCGTCTCCAGCAGGGCATGCGCCGCTTTAGAGAGCTGCGTGTGCCCGGGATGGATTGCTCCAATGCACTTTTCTATCGGCGGGTTATCCAGCGGGATACAGACCGCGCCCAGCGCCGTCATCTGCGCCTCGCAGAGCGCCGGGACGGCACTGCCGCCCAGCCCGCTCGCGACCATTCGCCCGACCGTCACCAGCTGATGACTCTCCAGCGCCACCTCCAGCTTTCTGCCGCTTCGCGCCAGCTCCTCCTCCATCATCAGACGTACCGCCGACGGGCGCTGCAGGGTGATGAAATCCAGCGTCAGCAGCTCTTCCCATGACAGGCGCTTCTTGCCTGCCAGCGGGGAATTTTTCGGCACGATGGCAACAAACCTATCGAGGCCCAGCGGGGTAAACAGCAGGTTGTGCGTCGGTGCCGGTTCAAAGGCGATCCCCATCTCGACTCGCCCCTCCCGCACCATCTCTATCACCTGCTCGTTGATAACGTCATGCACGGTGACGTTGATCCCGGCATGACGATCGCGAAACGCTTTTAGCACCCCGGGCAGGACATTCGCGGCAAACGACGGCATGGCCGCAACCGAAATTTTACCGCGCTGCAGGGTAAAGCACTGGTGCATCGCCTCTTCGACGTTATCCCAGTCGGCAAGCAGCTGGCGCGCCATCGGCAAAAACGTCTCGCCCTCCTGCGTCAGCGCGACCTTGCGCGTGCTCCGCTGCAGCAGCGGTCCGCCGAGGGCGTCCTCCAGCGCTTTAATCGTCAGGCTAAGGGCCGGCTGGGAAAGATTCAGCCGTTCGCTGGCGTGGGCGAAATTGAGAGTGTGAGCTACCGCTAAAAACGCGCGTAACTGTTTGACACTCATTCTCATTTCTCATCCTGTTAACTAATTGAAAAAATTTAGTTAACAGGAAATTAATAAAAAAACCAAATGAGTGGGTCACAAATTCAAAATTAACAAATGAGTCGCCGCCCCTAATGATACCGGCACGGATAACGGGAGGGATGACTATGGCGGGACTGGATAAGCGCGTCGGCAGCTATGCGCAGGCGCTGGATGGGCTGACGGACGGGATGACCTTGCTGGCGGGCGGCTTTGGCCTGTGCGGTATTCCGGAGAACCTGATTGCGGAGGTCAGACGCCGTCAGGTGAAAGATCTGACGGTGGTATCAAACAACTGCGGCGTGGACGGTTTCGGTCTCGGGATACTGCTCGAAACGCGTCAGGTTCGCAGAGTGGTGGCCTCTTACGTCGGCGAGAACGCCCTGTTTGAGCAGCAGGTGCTGAGCGGCGAACTGGAGATTGAACTCACGCCTCAGGGCACGCTGGCGGAAAAGGTGCGCGCGGGCGGCGCGGGCATTCCGGCATTTTACACGGCCACCGGCTACGGCACGCCCGTGGCTGACGGCAAAGACGTGCGCCAGTTTGCGGGGAAGCACTACATCCTTGAAGAGGCTATTACCGGGGATTTCGCGCTGATTAAGGGCTGGAAAGCGGACTGGTACGGCAACGTTGTCTACCGGCATACCGCGCAAAATTTTAATCCGCTGATGGCAACGGCGGGCCGGATAACGGTCGTCGAGGTGGAAGAGATTGTTCCCCCGGGTGAGCTGCCCCCGTCGGCCATTCATACCCCGGGCATTTACGTCGACAGGCTGATTGTCGGCCAGTTTGAAAAACGCATTGAACAGCGCACCCTGCGCGCGGAAGGAGTCTGACGATGTTAACCCGTGAACAGATGGCCATACGCGTCGCCCGCGAGCTGCGCGACGGGTATTACGTCAACCTGGGGATCGGTATCCCTACCCTGGTGGCGAACTACATTCCGGACGGGATGGACGTGATGCTTCAGTCGGAAAACGGGCTGCTGGGGATGGGGGCTTTTCCTGACGAGCAGAGCCTTGACGCCGACATGATCAACGCTGGTAAACAGACCGTGACCGCGCGAACCGGCGCAGCCATTTTCGACTCAGCCCAGTCGTTTGCCATGATCCGCGGCGGTCATGTCGACCTGACCGTGCTGGGCGCGTTTGAAGTGGACGTCGAGGGCAATATCGCCTCTTGGATGATCCCCGGAAAGATGGTGAAGGGCATGGGCGGCGCGATGGATCTCGTCGCCGGGGCGCAGAACATCATTGTGGTGATGACCCACGCGTCGAAAAACGGTGAATCAAAGCTGTTGCCGCGCTGCACGCTGCCGCTCACGGGCGCAGGCTGCATCCGTCGGGTCTTAACCGATCTCGCATTGCTGGAGATCGAGGACGGCGCGTTCATCCTGCGGGAATACGCACCCGGCGTCAGCATCGACGAAATTGCGGCTAAGACGGCCGGGAAAATGATTGTGGCGGACGACGTTCGCGAGATGCGCTTCAACTGAGGACTCACGATGAAAGAAGTCATGATTGTCGGGGCAACGCGAACCCCCATAGGCAGTTTTCGCGGATCGCTATCGTCCCTTTCAGCGGTTGAGCTGGGGGCCATCACGGTGCGGCACCTGCTGGAGAACAGCGATCTTCGCGAAGAACAGGTAGATGAACTGATTTTCGGACAGGTGCTAACCGCGGGATGCGGGCAAAACCCGGCGCGTCAGACGGCCATCACCGCCGGGTTACCCGTCAGCACGCCGGCGACAACGGTCAACCTGGTCTGCGGCGCGGGATTAAAAGCGGTGCAGCTCGCCGCGCAGGCAATCCGCTGCGGCGACGCGGACGCGATTATCGCTGGCGGTCAGGAGAGCATGAGCAACACCCCCTATCTGCTGGACGGCGCGCGTTCAGGGCTGCGTTTTGGCCATACGGGCCTGCAGGACAGCATGATTACCGACGGCCTGTGGGACGCGTTCAACGATTATCACATGGGGATCACCGCCGAAAACGTCGCCCGGGAGAATGCCATTTCCCGCGAGCAGCAGGACGCCTTTGCCGCCCGGTCGCAGCACAAAGCGGCTTTTGCCCTCGAAGCGGGTCGGTTTGACGCCGAGATAGCGCCGGTAACGGTAAAACAGGGTAAAAAACCGCCGCTTATCGTCCGCCGTGACGAACAGCCCCGGCCAGGCACCACCGCCGAGCAGCTGGCGCAGCTGCGCCCCGCCTTTTTGCAGGCGGAAGGCACGGTGACGGCCGGAAATGCGTCGACGCTCAACGACGGTGCCGCCGCGGTGCTGCTGATGAGCGGCGAAAAGGCGCGGGAGAGCGGTTTGCCAGTTCTCGGTCGCATCGTGAGCTACGCCGTGACGGGCGTTGACCCGTCGGTGATGGGCATCGGTCCGGTCAGCGCCTGCCGGACGGCTCTGTCGCGGGCGGGCTGGACGCTGGATGACGTGGACCTCATTGAAGCCAATGAGGCCTTTGCCGCCCAGGTGCTGGCGGTGGGCAAGCAGCTCGGCTGGGATGAACGCAAGGTGAATGTTAACGGCGGCGCTATCGCCCTGGGTCATCCGATTGGCGCCTCCGGCTGCCGCATCCTCGTGACGCTGCTGTACGAAATGCAGCGCCGTGACGTCAAAAAAGGGCTCGTCACCCTGTGCGTGGGCGGCGGGCAAGGCATTGCTCTGACCGTCGAGCGTTAAGCCTCTCGTTGGTACCCAAATAATAATTAAAGTGAGGAGTCGTAATGAGTGTGTTAATTGCCCTGGCGGCGCTGGCGCTGCTGATGCTGGCGGCCTATCGCGGATACAGCGTTATTTTATTTGCGCCGATTGCGGCGCTCGGCGCCGTGCTGCTGACCGATCCGGGTGCCGTCGGCCCGACGTTTACCGGCCTGTTTATGGAAAAGATGGTCGGCTTCGTCAAGCTCTACTTCCCGGTGTTCCTGCTGGGCGCGGTGTTTGGCAAGCTAATTGAGCTTTCCGGCTTCTCGCGCTCCATCGTCGCCGCCGCGATTCAGATCCTCGGCCGTCGCCACGCTATTCCGGTGATCGTCCTGGTGTGCGCGCTGCTAACCTACGGCGGCGTTTCACTGTTCGTGGTGGCGTTTGCGGTTTACCCTTTCGCCGCGGAACTGTTCCGCCAGAGCGGCATCCCTAAGCGGCTGATCCCGGCCACCGTGGCGCTGGGGGCATTTTCGTTTACCATGGACGCCCTGCCCGGCACGCCGCAGATCCAGAATATCATCCCCACCAGCTTCTTTGGCACGAACGCCTGGGCCGCGCCGTGGCTGGGGCTTATTGGCTCTCTGTTTATTATCGTCTTTGGCCTGCTCTGGCTGGAGCGCCAGCGTCGTAAGGCGTTCAATAACAACGAAGGCTACGGCACGGATCTGAAAAATGAACCCGAAACGCCGGATAACATTAACCTTCCACACCCGCTGATTGCTATCTCCCCGCTGCTTGTAGTGGGCATACTGAACCTGCTGTTTACCCGCTGGATCCCCGGCTGGTACGGCACGACCCACGAGCTGACTCTGCCAGGCCTGGCGAAACCCATTGTGACCGAGGTGGGCAAGATCACCGCCATCTGGGCCGTCGAGGCGGCGCTGATCTCCGGTATCGTGCTGGTGCTGATTTTTGGCTTTCGCAATATACGGGGGCGTCTGGCTGAAGGCAGCCGGACCGCGGTGAGCGGTGCCATTCTGGCGGCGATGAATACCGCCTCGGAATACGGTTTCGGCGCGGTGATCGCCGCCCTGCCCGGGTTCCTGGTGTTATCCAAAGCGCTGGCGGCCATCCCGAATCCGCTGCTGAATGAAGCCATCAGCGTGACGGTGCTTGCGGGCATCACCGGCTCGGCGTCCGGCGGGATGAGTATTGCGCTTGCCGCCATGTCCGACTCGTTTGTCGCCGCCGCCCACGCCGCCAATATTCCTCTTGAGGTGCTGCACCGCGTGGCGTCGATGGCGAGCGGCGGGATGGATACCCTTCCCCATAACGGCGCGGTGATTACCCTGCTGGCGATTACCGGCCTGAGCCATCGCCAGGCCTACGGCGGCATTTTCGCTATCACTATCATCAAAAGTCTGGCAGTGCTTTTTGTCATTGCCGTGTTCTATCTGACCGGCATTGTGTAAGGAGAGAAAGATGAATCTGAACGGTAAGACCGCGCTGGTGACGGGCTCGACCAGCGGCATTGGACTTGGGATCGCCCGCGTGCTGGCGAAGGCCGGGGCGCAGCTGATCCTCAACGGTTTCGGCGACAGCGAATCAGCAAGAGAAGAGATTGCGCAACTGGGCAAAAAGCCGGGCTATCACGATGCGGACCTGCGTGACGTGCTGCAAATTGAAGCCCTGATGCGCTACGCCGAATCGCAGTTTGGCGGCGTGGACATTCTTGTCAACAACGCCGGAATACAGCATGTCGCCCCGGTTGACGCGTTTCCGGTGGAGAAATGGAACGACATTATCGCCATTAATCTCTCCTCGGTGTTTCACACCAGCCGGCTGGCGCTGCCCGCCATGCGCGAGAAAAACTGGGGGCGCATCATCAATATCGCCTCGGTTCACGGGCTGGTCGCGTCAAAAGAGAAGTCAGCCTACGTGGCCGCCAAGCACGGCGTGGTGGGCTTTACGAAATCGCTGGCGCTGGAAACCGCCCGCTCCGGCATTACCGCCAATACCATCTGCCCCGGCTGGGTGCTGACGCCGCTGGTGCAGCAGCAAATCGACAAACGTATCGCTGACGGCGTACCCCCGGAGCAGGCTCGGGAACAGCTTCTCGCGGAGAAACAGCCTTCGGGCGAGTTTGTCACACCTGAGCAGCTGGGTGAACTGGCGCTGTTTTTGTGCAGCGAGGGCGCCGTGAACGTTCGCGGCGCCGCGTGGAATATGGATGGCGGCTGGGTTGCGCAGTAATTTTTGCCGGGTAAGGCGACGCCGCCACCCGGCAAAATCTCTAGCTTGAGCAGCTGACCTCAAGCCGCTTGCCCCAGTCAGGCGGGCGGCTGACGTAGTCATCATCCCGGTCGGCAAACGGCGTGCGCAACGCCACATGCAGACGGTGTAGTTCGTCGTACTCGCCCTGCTCTGCCTGCTCAATCGCCCGCTGCGCCAGCCAGTTGCGCAACACCATCGCGGGATTCGTCGCGTTCATCTGCGTCTGGCGAGTGGCGTCGTCCACCTGCTCCTGCTGCAGACGCGCGCGGTAAGTTGCAAACCAGTCGTCAAACGCCTGTCTGTCAATAAACTCGTCGCGCAGCGGCGAGGCCGCACTGTGCTGCTCCGTCTGGCTCAGCATCCGGAAGGTACGGGTATAATCGCTGCCCTCGCGCGCCATCAGGGCAAACAGGCCGTTGAGAATGTCGTTATCGCCCCTCTCCTGCGTCATCAGTCCCAGCTTGTTGCGCATCAGCGTGCCGTATTCTCGCAGCAATATGTCCTGATAGCTGTCGAGTGCATCATTGAGGGCATCTACGTCGATGAACGGCGACAGGGTTTGCGCAAGCCGCTGCAGGTTCCACAGGCCAACCGCTGGCTGATTGTCAAAGCTGTAACGTCCCTGATAGTCGGAGTGGTTGCAGATATAGCCAGGCTGATAATCGTCCAGGAAACCAAACGGGCCGTAATCAAAGGTCAACCCGAGGATCGACATGTTGTCCGTATTCATGACGCCATGGGCAAAGCCCACCGTTTGCCAGCGGGCAATCAGGGCTGCGGTTCGGGCAACCACATCCCTGAACCAGATAACGTATTTATCCGCCTCGTCCTGCAAATGCGCCCAGTGGTGACGAATGGCAAAGTCAGCCAGCTGGCGCACCTTTTCCGGCTCGCGACGGTAGTAAAAGTGCTCAAAATGGCCGAAGCGCAGATGGCTTTGCGCGATACGCATCAGCATTGCGCCCCTTTCCACCGTTTCGCGAACAACCGGCGTATCGCTGGTCACGATCGACAGCGCTCGGGTAGTGGGGATCCCCAGGGCATGCATCGCTTCGGAGCCCAGGCATTCGCGAATCGTTGAACGCAGAACTGCACGCCCGTCGCCCATTCGCGAATAGGGAGTAAGGCCCGCGCCTTTCAGGTGCCAGTCAACCGTCTCCCCGTTGGGAAGCTGTTGTTCGCCGAGCAGGATCCCCCTGCCGTCGCCCAGCTGCCCCGCCCAGACGCCAAACTGATGTCCACTATAGACCTGAGCCAGAGGCTGCATCCCGGCGAGAAGCGTTTCACCGCCCCAGACGCCAGCGCCTTCTGAATGCTGAAACAGCTCAGGCGGAATGGCCAGCTCTTCTGCCAGCAAATCGTTATGCCAGATAAGGCGTGAATTTTGTAACGGTGTTGGTTTGAGTGCGGTGTAAAAGCCAGGCAACTCGTCATGCCAGTGAGCAGTAAAAGACAGGGTCATAAGTCCTCCTGCTTTTAGTGTAGAGGGTTTACCCGGACTTAAACACGGGCGAAAGCAAGGGTTATCGCTGCTGAACCAGCGATGTAACGTGCTCCGCAGAGACGGCTGGCCAGAGTGCGCCCTGCATGGCGCCAAAATTGAAGGACAACACGCGTTGTAACAGGCCGTGGTCGTCAATGCCTGAGACGATCACTGACTGGCAGTGCGGTGTGATTTGCCAGAGGATGGCGCGCATAAAGGGCTCAAAAGAGAGCTCCGGGGCACGCTGCTGAATGAAGCCTTTGTCCAGAATAACCCGTTTAAATAATCCATCATAGACCGCTTTGAGCGATGCTGCGCCTGCGCCAAAGTTTGCCAGGACCAACGGGAAATGGATTGCCATTCTCGCCAGCTGCAGATCGTCTTTTCCGTTATTTAAACCTGGATAATTCTCATTAACAGTAAACTCAAGAAACGGATAACGCTCAAGGATTGAAACAGCGTTTCCATCACTTAATAAAAATTCAACTATTGCAGGTGTAATATTGATCCATGCAATTAACTGATGCTGAATAAAAAACAGTTTACAGGTATCAAGCAATTGCAGTTTTTCGTTAAACAGCACTAACTCTTCAGCTGCTGAAAGCCGAGGGATAACGAGCTCAGTGGGGATCCGCACATCGCTACCGACGCCAGTAAAGTTAACCAGAACCTCTAAACCTTTAAGCTCCCCGGCGCTATTACGGGCGGGCAGAAGCAGCAGTTCAGACTGGTAAGCATTATCTAGCGTAATAATCATTGCACTCGCTCCGCATTAAAGATGAGAGAGGACATCCTGGAGCAATTGCCGACACAATTCCACTGTCTTGATTTTAATAAGATTAATTTCATTAGTTCCGTATTTATTTTCAGATTTATCCCTGAATCTAAAATAATTTTATCCTGGTTGCCGAATAATAGCCAGTTTTAGATAAAACAGACACATGCAGGATTCGCTAATTTTAGATAAATTTAACTTTAAGCATCTTATTTGAGAAAAAACGGCATGATTAATTAGAGACCATGCCGTCATAAGAGAAGTGTCTGACAAAGACTATATACGTCGTGCCTGCCAGAAATTTTTACGCCAGTAAACGTTATCAAGAGAAGAGCGCATCACGCCGCGGCTTGTCGAAGCGTGAATGAACTGATTGTCTGTATCATATATGCCCACATGAAGACCGCTTTCACCCGAGCCGGTTTTGAAGAAAACCAGGTCCCCGGGCAGAAGATCGTCTTTATCAATTTCAGTGCCTATTTCTGCCTGTTTGCGCGTTTCGCGCGGAAGCTGTAAATCAAACTTGTCGCGGAACGTCATCAGCACGAAGCCGGAGCAATCCACGCCGCCGCGGCTCATGCCGCCGTAGCGATAAGGCGTACCGCGCCAGTTGCTCAGCTGATCGTTAAGGCTGGCAATGACGGTGATCGAATCTGAAAGCCGTGGGTTAGGCGGCGGCGCACGATGGCTACTGCATCCCGCAAGAAAAAGTGCGGCCATCAGGAGAAACCAGAATCGCATTTTCAGACGAATCCTCTGCTTTTTTTGTTCTTTTCGTAATTTAGCGTGCAATTGCGCTAAGAGGCAAGGAACGGTTACGTCTGCCCGGTAGAAATCAGCATCTTATGTCCCTCAATATCCAGCCTGCGGAACGACATGTTGTACGCGCGGGCAAGATGGGGCGGCGTAAGCACCCGATCCCGGGCACCGCTGGCGATCATCTTTCCCTGCGACAGCAGCCACACCCGGTGGGCATGACGCAGGGTGTGGTTGAGGTCATGACTGCTCATCACCACGGCGATACCTTTTCGGCTCAGGGCGCTTAACAGCGTATCCAGTGCCGCCTGCTGCGCCACGTCCAGACCGCTCATGGGTTCATCGAGAAGCAGCATTCGCCCGTGAGGATTACCTGCCGGGTGGATCTGAAGAATGACGGCCGCCAGGCGCACCCGCTGCCACTCTCCGCCGGAAAGCTGGCTGGCATGCCGTGACAGTTTATCTTCCAGCCCCAGGGCCACGGCCACGTCTGTCAGCAGTGCCGTCTGTTGTTTGTCGTGCAAATGCAGCATCAGATAGTGCCAGACCGGCATCGCAAAAGGCGGCACCTGCTGCTGCACGAGGTAACTGCGCCGATGCGCCAGCGAGACCGGTGACCACTCGGCAAGCGTATGCTCCAGCAGCGTTATCTGCCCTTCTCCGTCGGTCATGCCTGCCATCCGTGCCAACAGCGTGCTCTTCCCTGCACCGTTTGGCCCGACAAGATGCAGGATTTCTCCCGCATTGATGGATCCGGTTATCGGCTCCAGACGTCCCCTCTCGGCAACGTCCGTGAGCTGCATCAGCAGCGACATTATTTCGCCAGCGCCAGCTTGATCGATTCCATGACGATCGGATCCTCAGGGGTCATATCCGGAGAAAAACGCTGAACGACCTGGCCGTCGCGGCCAATCAGGAATTTTTCAAAATTCCACAGGATATCGTCCGGGTAAAGCGGCGCGCGGCCTTTGCTGGCCATGCGTTCATAAAAACCGCTTCCTTCCGGCGCAACGGCCTTCGGCGCGGCAGCGATCAGCTTCGCATACAGCGGATGGCGGCCTTCGCCGTTGACATCGATTTTGCTGAACATCGGGAACGTCACGCCATAGGTGGTGCTGCAGAAGGTTTTAATCTCCTCTTCGCTGCCCGGCTCCTGGCCCAGGAACTGGTTGCACGGGAAGCCCAGCACGGTGAAACCGTCTTTCTCCCAGGCCTTCTGAATGTTCTCCAGCTGCTCGTACTGCGGCGTCAGGCCACACTTGGATGCCACGTTGACGATAAGCAGCACGTTGCCTTTGTAGCCTTCCAGCGTGGTGTTAACGCCATCAATGGTGGTCACTTCAGTATTCAGGATATCTGACTGCATAGCATTCCCTCAGGTTGTCTTACGGCTAGTTGTTTTAACGTCCAGCTTTTAATAGTAGCCAGATAAAGACCGGCGCGCCCAGCGTGGCGGTCACCACGCCGATGGGCAGCTCTGCGGCCGTCAGGGCAAGCCGGGCGATGATGTCGGCCACCAGCAGCGTGACGGCCCCGGCAACCGCCGAGGCCGGAAGCAGGGTTCGATGGTCCGTGAGGCCACACAGGCGCAGCATGTGCGGAATCACCAGCCCGATAAAGCCGATCGCGCCCGCCAGAGCCACGCTGACGCCGACCAGCCAGCCAATGGCTATGACCAGCACATTACGCCAAAACCCAATCGGCATGCCGAGCTGGCGGGCAGAAGTTTCCCCCAGCGCGAGCATATTCAGCGGCTGCGCCTGCAGGGCAGCCCACACGATGACCGGTACCAGCAGCGCCATCAGCCAGCCCTGGTGCCAGTCAACGCCTCCGAAGCCGCCCATCATCCAGTACATCAGCTGACGCAGGTCAAAGGATGTTGAGAAGTAGACCGCCCAGGTCATCAGCGCGCTGCAGATGATCCCTAGCGCCACGCCGGCAAGCAGCAGACGGCTGGTCGATAAGTGCCGTCTGGCAAATCGAAGAAGGATCGCGGTGATCAGCAGCGCGCCGAGGATAGCGCTCAGGCTAATACTCCATCCGGAGAGTTCTCCTCCGCCGAGCATTACCGCCGCAATCAGGCCTACGCCTGCGCCGTTTGACACGCCGAGCAGCCCGGGCTCCGCCAGAGGGTTATCAAACAACGCCTGCATTATGGTACCGCACAGCGCCAGCGCGGCGCCGACCAGAACCACCGCGACGGTGCGCGGCAGGCGAATTTGCCAGACGAAGAGCTGCCCGTCAGTCCCCCACCAGCTTTCTGGCCCGATCCATCTGTCGCCCGCGCAGAGGCTCACGCCTGCGGCGACAATGAGCAACAGCACCAGCAAAAACAGGCGACGCTTATCGGAACGGTGCTGGCGATGGGCATAATCAAGCATGGGTACGGTTTTAGTAGCGTGAGATGTAATTGATTTTACGGCGGGTTTGCCGGAGAGCGCAAAGAAAAAAGGCCGCGTGGGCGGCCTTTTTAGTTAGTTCATATTACTCTGCTTTGGGCGTTGCGTTTTCGACACGGCTTTTCAACTTCTGGCCGGGTCTGAAGGTCACCACGCGGCGGGCTGTAATGGGAATATCTTCCCCCGTCTTCGGGTTGCGGCCCGGACGTTGGTTTTTGTCTCGCAAATCAAAATTGCCAAAACCGGAGAGTTTTACCTGCTCACCATTTTCCAGAGCACGACGGATCTCTTCGAAAAACAGCTCTACCAGCTCTTTGGCATCCCGTTTGCTAAGCCCAAGCTTATCAAACAGATATTCTGACATTTCAGCTTTTGTAAGCGCCATAGGTTCAATCCCTCAATGATGCCTGGAATCGCTCTTTTAATGCCTCTACACATTTGGCGACGGTAGCGGCAATCTCCTCTTCTTCGAGTGTACGGCTGGTATCCTGAAGGATAAGGCTAATAGCGAGGCTCTTGAAACCTTCTGCTACGCCCTTGCCGCGGTACACGTCAAATAAGTTTACGCCAACTACCTGATTTACGCCAACTTTCTTACATTCGGCCAAAATATCTGCTGCAGGCACATTTTCCGCGACCACAACCGCGATATCACGGCGGTTTGCCGGGAAGCGGGAGACGTCCTGAGCCTGAGGAATAACGCGGTCAGCCACCGGGTTCCATTCCAGCTCGAACACGATGGTACGGCCGTTCAGGTCCAGCTTACGCTCCAGCTCAGGGTGAACAACCCCAATAAAACCAACGCGTTTGCCGTCTAAATAGATCGCTGCGCTCTGGCCCGGATGCAGAGCCGGGATAGCTTCTGCGCGGAATTCAATTTCAGATAATTTACCGGTCAGATCCAGAATCGCTTCCAGATCGCCCTTCATATCGTAGAAATCAACCGTGCCTTTTGCCAGGTCCCAGTGCTCTTCATAGCGGTTGCCGCTGATGGCGCCAGCCAGCATGAGATCCTGACGGATGCCTAAATTTGCCTGATTATCCGGTACAAAGCGCAAACCGCTTTCGAAAATTCGCACGCGGTTTTGCTGGCGATTCTGGTTATAAACGACAGTGCCCAGCAGGCCCGTCCACAGAGACAGACGCATCGCGGACATTTCGCTGGAGATTGGGCTTGGCAGGATCAGCGCCTCCTGGCCCGGGTGGATCAGTTGCTGCAGCTTTGGATCAACGAAGCTGTAGGTGATCACTTCCTGGTAGCCTTTGTCGTTCAGCATGGTTTTCACACGCTTCAGGGACAGGTCGGCTTCACGGTGGGCGCCCATCACCAGACCTGCCTGGACAGGCTCGTCAGGGATGTTGTTGTAGCCGTAAACGCGGGCCACTTCTTCCACCAGATCTTCTTCAATTTCCATGTCGAAACGCCATGATGGCGCAACGGCTTTCCACTCGTCCTGGCCTTCGGTAACTTCACAGCCCAGACGTTTCAGGATGTCGGTCACCTGCGCATCGGCAACGTGGTGACCAATCAGGCGATCCAGCTTGCTGCGGCGCAGGGTGATGGTCGCACGCTTCGGCAGCGTTTCTTCGTTGGTGACGTCGATAACCGGGCCCGCTTCACCGCCGCAGATGTCGATCAGCAGGCGGGTCGCACGTTCCATCGCCTTGTACTGCAGCGCCGGGTCAACGCCGCGCTCGTAGCGGTGAGAGGCATCGGTATGCAGGCCGTGACGGCGTGCGCGACCGGTGATGGAGAGCGGGCTGAAGAACGCGCATTCCAGCAGGACGTTTTGCGTCTCGTCGTTGACGCCTGAGTGCTCGCCACCGAAGATACCGCCCATTGCCAGCGCTTTGCTGTGGTCAGCAATCACCAGGGTGTCGGCGTTCAGTTTCGCTTCGCTGCCGTCCAGCAGAACCAGGGTTTCGCCCTCTTTCGCCATGCGCACAACGATGCCGCCGTCGATACGGTCTTTATCGAACGCGTGCATTGGCTGGCCCAGCTCCAGCAGAACGTAGTTGGTCACGTCAACCACGGCGTCGATAGAGCGAATACCGCAGCGGCGCAGCTTCTCTTTCATCCACAGCGGGGTTGGCGCTTTCACGTTGATGCCTTTCACCACGCGACCGAGGTAGCGCGGGCAAGCATCCGCAGCGTCAACCTGAATAGGCAGCACGTCACCGATGGTCGCTTCAACCGGCGCGATTTCCGGCGCGTTCAGTTCGGTCTGGTTCAGCACGGCAACGTCGCGCGCCACGCCGATGATCCCTAAGCAGTCGGCACGGTTTGGCGTGACGCTGATTTCAATGGTGTTGTCATCAAGCTTCAGGTATTCACGGATATCGGTGCCGACTGGCGCATCCAGCGGCAGCTCAATGATGCCGTTGTGATCGTCGGAAATACCCAGCTCGGAGAAGGAGCACAGCATGCCTTCAGACGGCTCGCCGCGCAGCTTAGCCGCTTTAATTTTGAAATCGCCCGGCAGCACTGCACCGACGGTCGCCACGGCCACCTTCAGGCCCTGACGGCAGTTTGGCGCACCGCAGACGATATCCAGCAGACGGTCACCGCCCACGTTTACTTTTGTCACGCGCAGTTTGTCAGCGTTAGGGTGCTGGCCGCACTCGACCACTTCACCGACGACCACGCCGTTGAAGGCTCCGGAAACCGGCTCAACGCCGTCCACTTCCAGACCCGCCATGGTGATCTGGTTAGAAAGCGCGTCGCTGTCCAGCGTGGTGTTCACCCACTCGCGTAACCACAGTTCACTGAATTTCATTGTTCTGTCCTGCCCTTATTTAAACTGTTTGAGGAAACGCAGATCGTTTTCGAAGAATGCACGTAAGTCGGTCACGCCGTAGCGCAGCATAGTCAGACGCTCCATGCCCATGCCGAAGGCAAAGCCGGAGTAAACTTCCGGATCGATACCCACGTTGCGCAGCACGTTTGGATGCACCATGCCGCAGCCCAGCACTTCCAGCCATTTGCCGTTTTTACCCATCACGTCAACTTCCGCAGACGGTTCGGTGAACGGGAAGTAGGACGGGCGGAAACGAACCTGCAGATCTTCCTCAAAGAAGTTGTTCAGGAAATCGTGCAGCGTGCCCTTCAGGTTGGTGAAGCTGATGTTTTTATCAACAATCAGACCTTCCATCTGGTGGAACATTGGGGTGTGGGTCTGATCGTAGTCGTTACGATAGACGCGGCCCGGCGCGATAATACGGATTGGCGGCTCCTGCTCCTTCATGGTACGGATCTGAACGCCGGAGGTCTGAGTACGCAGCAGACGCGTAGCGTCGAACCAGAAAGTGTCGTGGTCAGCGCGTGCCGGATGATGGCCAGGAATGTTCAGGGCGTCGAAGTTATGGTAATCATCTTCGATTTCCGGGCCAGTCGCCACGGTAAAGCCGAGCTCACCGAAGAAACTTTCAATGCGATCGATGGTGCGGGTAACCGGGTGCAGACCACCGTTTTCGATACGGCGACCCGGCAGAGAAACGTCGATCGTCTCTGCGGCCAGACGCGCATTCAGCACCGCGCTTTCCAGCTCGGCTTTGCGCGCGTTCAGCGCCTGCTGTACCTGCTCTTTGGCTTCGTTAATCACCGCACCCGCTGCCGGGCGTTCTTCTGGCGGCAGCTCACGCAGGGTTGTCATCTGAAGGGTCAGGTGCCCTTTCTTCCCAAGATATTCGACGCGGACATTGTCTAACGCGGCAACATCTGAGGCCTGATTAATGGCGGCTGTTGCACTGGCAACCAGCTCTGCGAGATGTGACATGATTTTCCTCATTATGTCGGTGCAGACACCGATTTGGTGGAGTTATTCTCTCAAATTCAGGCACAAAAAAAGCCTCCATTGGGAGGCTTATCTGGCGCTGTTTTTCGTTTCATCTTTCACGCGCTAGCCTCCTGAAATCAGGTGCTAAAGTAAAAGAAGAAGCGGAAAATAGCAGCATTCATGCTTGCGTTACCTTGTTTGGTAAAAACCGTTAAGACCTTATTGAAAAGCCTGGACGGATAAATGTCAATCTTCTGATGGTGTTAAATGAAAAGAGGGAGCAAAGCCCCCTCTCTCAACTGGCTTATGCCAGTGCTGCTTTCGCTTTTTCGACCAGAGCGGTGAACGCTACTTTGTCGAATACTGCGATGTCAGCCAGGATCTTACGGTCGATTTCAACAGAGGCTTTTTTCAGGCCGTTGATGAATTTGCTGTAAGAAATACCGTTCTGACGTGCTGCTGCGTTGATACGCGCAATCCACAGTTGACGGAACTGACGCTTACGCTGACGACGGTCACGGTAAGCGTACTGACCTGCTTTGATAACAGCCTGGAAAGCAACGCGGTATACGCGTGAACGCGCACCGTAGTAGCCTTTAGCTTGTTTCAAAATTTTCTTGTGACGTGCACGTGCAATTACACCACGTTTTACGCGAGCCATATGTGCTCTCCTGTATCTATATTCTTAGTAAAAAATTAAACGTTAACGGCTTATGCGTACGGCAGGCACGCGATAACCAGACCCAGATCGCCTTTAGAAACGAGGCCTTTTGGACGCAGGTGACGTTTACGCTTAGTAGATTTTTTGGTCAGAATATGACGCAGGTTTGCGTGCTTACGCTTAAATCCACCACCACCGGTTTTTTTGAAGCGCTTAGCAGCACCGCGTACGGTCTTAATTTTTGGCATCTTAATAACTTCCACTTCGCATTGTTAAATAAACGAAACATAGGCGAACAAAACCTATGAAACCCGAAGGCTCCACAGATTTTGCTACTTGAAGGCCTTACTGTTTCTTCTTAGGAGCGAGCACCATGATCATCTGGCGGCCTTCGATCTTCGTAGGGAAGGATTCGACTACTGCCAGTTCACTCAGATCGTCACGGACGCGGTTAAGCACTTCCATACCAATCTGTTGGTGGGCCATCTCACGACCGCGGAAACGCAGTGTGATCTTGGCCTTATCGCCATCTTCCAGAAAGCGAATCAGGCTGCGGAGTTTTACCTGATAATCGCCATCGTCGGTACCAGGACGGAATTTGATTTCCTTAACCTGGATAACTTTTTGCTTCTTCTTCTGTTCCTTAGAAGACTTACTCTTTTCATAAAGGAACTTGCCGTAGTCCATGATACGACAAACTGGCGGTTCGGCGTTAGGGCTGATTTCAACTAAATCTACTCCAGCTTCTTCAGCTTTTTCGATCGCTTCTCTCAGACTCACAATCCCCAGTGGTTCACCTTCAAGATCTGTTAAGCGAACTTCCTGGGCGCGAATCTCGCCATTGATACGATTCGGACGTGCCGTTTGAACTCGTTTTCCGCCTTTAATACCTTATTCCTCCAGTTGTTGAAGACTGCGGCTGCGAATCTCTTGTTGCAGCTTCTCAATCACTTCACTTACGTCCAGGCTGCCCAGGTCTTTACCACGGCGGGTGCGAACGGCAACTTTGCCTGCTTCCACCTCTTTATCACCACAGACCAACATATACGGGACACGACGTAAAGTGTGCTCGCGGATTTTAAAGCCAATCTTCTCATTTCTCAAGTCTGCTTTTACGCGAATGCCCGCATTTTGTAGTTTCTGCGTCAATTCTTTAACGTAATCCGCCTGAGAATCGGTAATGTTCATCACCACGACCTGCACTGGCGCAAGCCAGGTTGGGAAGAAGCCGGCGAACTCTTCGGTTAGGATGCCGATGAAGCGCTCCAGAGAACCGAGAATTGCACGGTGAATCATTACCGGTACCTGACGCTCGTTGTCTTCGCCAACATAAGAGGCGCTTAAACGCTGCGGCAGGGAGAAGTCCAGCTGTACAGTACCGCACTGCCATGCGCGATCGAGGCAGTCATACAGGGTAAATTCAATTTTCGGACCGTAGAATGCGCCCTCGCCCAGCTGGTATTCGAACGGAATGCCGTTCTCTTCCAGCGCCACGGCGAGATCCGCTTCTGCGCGATCCCATGTCTCATCGCTACCGATACGTTTTTCCGGACGCGTTGAGAGTTTGACCACGATCTTCTCGAAGCCAAAGGTGCTGTACATATCGTAGACCATACGAATACAGGCGTTAACTTCGTCACGGACCTGATCTTCAGTACAGAAAATATGCGCATCATCCTGCGTAAAGCCACGAACACGCATCAGACCGTGCAGCGCACCTGATGGTTCGTTACGGTGGCAGCTACCGAACTCCGCCATACGCAGCGGCAGGTCGCGGTAGGATTTCAGACCCTGGTTGAAGATCTGAACGTGGCCCGGGCAGTTCATTGGCTTGATGCAGTATTCACGGTTCTCAGACGAGGTGGTGAACATCGCATCTTTGTAGTTGTCCCAGTGGCCGGTTTTTTCCCACAGCACACGGTCCATCATGAACGGGCCTTTCACTTCCTGATACTGGTACTCTTTCAGCTTGGAGCGTACGAAAGTTTCCAGTTCACGGAAGATGGTCCAGCCGTCGTTATGCCAGAATACCATGCCCGGCGCTTCTTCCTGCATGTGGTACAGGTCAAGCTGCTTACCGATTTTACGGTGGTCACGCTTCGCCGCCTCTTCCAGACGCAGCAGGTATGCGTTCAGGGCTTTTTTATCAGCCCACGCGGTACCATAGATACGCTGCAACATCTTGTTGTTGCTGTCGCCACGCCAGTAGGCGCCTGCGATCTTCATCAGCTTAAAGTGATGACAGAAACGCATGTTCGGCACGTGCGGTCCACGGCACATGTCGACGTATTCTTCGTGATGGTACAAGCCAGGCTTGTCATCATGCGAAATGTTTTCGTCAAGAATAGAGACCTTGTAGCTCTCGCCGCGCTTCACGAAGGTTTCACGCGCTTCGTGCCAGCTGACTTTCTTCTTGATGACGTCATAGTTTGTTTCGGCGAGCTCGTGCATGCGTTTTTCGAGCGCGTCGATATCTTCCTGAGTCAGGGTGTGGTCAAGGTCAACGTCGTAGTAGAAACCGTTATCGATAACCGGACCGATCGCCATTTTGGTGTTTGGCCACAGCTGTTTGATGGCATGGCCTAACAGGTGCGCGCAGGAGTGACGAATGATCTCCAGACCTTCTTCGTCTTTCGCGGTGATGATTGCAAGCGTCGCATCGTTTTCGATCAGATCGGAGGCGTCCACCAGCTCACCGTTAACGCGGCCAGCGATAGTCGCTTTCGCGAGGCCAGGACCAATGTCCAGGGCAACATCCATTGGGCTAACAGCACGGTCGAAATGGCGTTGGCTGCCATCAGGAAGAGTAATTACAGGCATTTTATATCCTTATTTGCAGTGATGCCCCACACATAAGAGCATATACAAAGAAAATAATCGTGATTTGACAATAGATTACGACACCATCTGACCAACAATCGTCAAATTGGTTCGTCATCATTCACCTGCCGAATTCAGATTAATGTGGATTTACGGCAAGCGACGTAATGTTAACACTAACGGCAAGGAGATTGCACCCTCTGCGGCCAGATTGATGGGCTGGCACTTTCGCACGAATTTGCAGGTTGCTTCTCCCCTGCGCTCGCATTTCGAAGATGCTGGGCTACTCTTGAACAGGTCTTTAAACCCAAAGGTGCATACCATGAACGTATCCAGTAGAACGGTTGTGATATTGAACATCCTTTCCGCCACAGGTTTATTGTTGATTCTCGCCGAGCGATTCCACTGGTTCTGAGCCGAACCCTACGCTGGCATAACCCAATCGAACCTGAGAAGGGGCATTTTTCGGCCCTGTTTGGTAGACTGGGAATATCAACCAACAAGGATTAGGTTATGCCAACTAAACGATTTGCCGCAAAACACTGGAAAATGGTGCTGGCGCTGATTGCCATCTGCGGCGCAATGCTGCTACTCCGTTGGGCGGCAATGATTTGGGGCTAGGGGCGAAGACAAGTCATCAGAAGGGACGTCAAAAGACCGCAGACAATAAACGGGCCGACATTATCATCGGCCCGCTTTTATTACATTCTATAACCCAGTGAAACCGTGGTTCTGCGGTCGGTATGATCCGGCGCAGATTCTGGTGGTGAAGAGTTCCAGGTCACGTTGTAGGCGACTTTCAGGCCAAAGTGTTCGTTGATAGCCACGTTCAGCGCCGTCTCAGAGTTCAGCGTCGTATCGTCGGCACCAAATACAGAAACACCCTGGGTAAATTTGGTGTTGTCAGTCATCTGCCAGGCATAGGTACCGGAAGCGTAACCGAGCGGTTGGGTTTTGGTATCGCCATTGGTGTACTCGTCATAACGCACACCCGGACCGAATTCAAAACGGAGGCTGTGTACCGGACCGTTCAGGAACTGGCGACCATAACCGGCGGTGAACACGTCGCGCTGGCGATAACCGTTGTAACGGTCGGTTAACCAGCTAGCCTGACCAAACAGGTAGTCATAGTCGGTCATGTTGTAACGGCTACGTCCGCCTACCGCATACTTCTCGGAAGAACGTTCGTCGTTAGCGGAAGTGTTGCTGGCATTACCCCAAAGAGACCAGGCGGTGGTGTTGCCGTACCAGGTGAGCGTACTGTCCGCCGTCAGAGAAGAGCTTTTCGTGTTACCGGATTGTGCCAGGTACCCGGCGTTCAGGTTACCTTCAAACGGTTTTTTCGCGGTGGAAGGATCGTCCATGACAGTAAAAACGGTATCATCAGCGGTCGCGTTCATAGCCGCAAACACGCCACCCGCCAGCATCAGTGCAGCGGGCACTGTCTTTAAAAGCTTCATTTTATTAAGGAGTCCGTACAACAAAAAAAGAGACCACACGGTCCCGGAATCTTTCTTGAGGATCAATGACAAGGCGTCCAGAGAAAGGTAACAAATTATAAAAAGCCGCAAATAACATAGCAATGTTTTCTTATTTCATTTTTTGAATAAGAACGATCTCAAAAAGCGTTTTATTTTATATATCCCCCGCTTCACTTTTCGTCAGTATTCATATTTAAAATCATACTGTTATTTACATTGCCTTCCTGACAAATGGTGCCAGGCTAATAAGAACCCATGCTAAAAGGAGGTAATGATGGTTTCTATTTATACTCTGACGCTCTCCCCTTCCCTGGATTCCGCCACCCTGACGTCGCAGATTTACCCGGAAGGTAAATTGCGCTGTAGCGCCCCGGTCTTTGAGCCCGGCGGCGGTGGGATCAACGTGGCGCGCGCCATTACACATCTCGGCGGCAAAGCCACTGCCATTTTCCCTGCAGGCGGTGCTACCGGTGAACACCTGGTCTCTCTGCTGGCCGATGAACAGGTGGCCGTTGAAACCGTTGAGGCCAAAGACTGGACGCGGCAAAACCTGCATGTTCACGTGGAATCGAGCGGCGAGCAGTACCGTTTTGTCATGCCGGGCGCGAAGCTCAGCGATGACGAGTTTCGTCAGCTTGAAGAGAAAGTGTTGACGATAGAAAGCGGCGCGCTGCTGGTGGTAAGCGGCAGCCTGCCGCCCGGCGTCAGCACGGAAAAATTGACGGCGCTGATTCAGGCGGCACAGCAGCGCGGCATCCGCTGCATTGTCGACAGCAGCGGCGAGGCCCTGCAGGCGGCCCTGGTGCCGGGCAATCTGGAGCTGGTGCGCAGCGGCAAAGCGCGGCGCGTAGTCGTCTCCCTTGGCCCTCAGGGGGCGCTGGCAGTCGATGAATCGTCGTCCGTTCAGGTTGTCCCACCGCCGATGAAGAGCCAAAGCACGGTTGGCGCGGGCGATAGCATGGTGGGTGCGATGACGCTAAAACTGGCGCAGGGCGCGTCTCTGCTCGAAATGACCCGCTACGGCGTGGCGGCGGGTAGTGCCGCCACCATCAACCAGGGCACGCGTCTCTGTTCGCTTGCCGATACGCAAAAAATCGTCGATTACCTGTCCCGAAATTAACGCCTTTTCCCCTTCGTCTTTACGGAGGGGAATGTCCTCTCTGAGTCGCCAAACGCAAACTATCGACTATGCTAAGAAAACTTCCATGATAACAATGAGGTGAATTATGAGCAGTGGTGACATCACACGCTACGTCGTGACCATCAACCTTCATGAAGCATCGCTGACAGAGCTAAATGAGCTCAACAATGCCTTCACCCGAGCTAATTTTCTCCTCACGCTGACGGATGACGAGGGCAATATTCATGATTTAGGCACCCTGGCATTTGGACTGATTGGCGCCCTGAGCCAGGAAGAGGTTCATGCGCTGGCCGCCAGTCTGGTGGAGAGCGTGACCGACAAGCCTGCCGAAATTGACGTGGATACCTGGGAGAGCTGGCGGAAAAAAGAACAATAAGTGCGCTGTATGAATTTAAACCGCTCAGGTGTGCGTTAGTTCGTATTTTTTAACCGCAGTTATGCGCTAACTTTATGATCTGGCAGACAACATGGGAGAGACAGCATGTGGCAGGCTATCAGTCATCTTTTACGTGAGCAGCTGGGTGAAGGTGAAATTGAACTGCGTAACGAACTGCCAGGCGGTGAGATCCACGCCGCGTGGCATTTACGCTACGCAGGGCGCGATCTTTTCGTTAAGTGCGATGAGCGAGAGCTGCTTCCAATATTTACCGCCGAAGCCGACCAGCTGGAGCTGTTGTCGCGCAGTAAAACGGTCACTGCCCCGCAGGTTCTGGCCGTGGGGAGCGATCGTGACTACAGCTTCCTGGTGATGGAATATCTCCCCGCCCGCCCACTGGATGCCCATAATGCGTTCATTCTCGGCCAACAGCTAGCGCGCCTGCATCAATGGAGCGACCAGCCGCAGTTTGGTCTCGACTTTGACAACGATCTCTCCACCACGCCACAGCCCAATGCCTGGCAGCGTCGCTGGTCGACGTTTTTTGCCGAGCAGCGCATTGGCTGGCAGCTTGAGCTGGCCGCCGAGAAAGGGCTGGAGTTTGGCAATATCGACGCCATCGTCGAGCACGTCCAGCAGCGTCTGGCATCCCACCAGCCTCAGGCGTCGCTGCTTCACGGCGATTTGTGGTCCAATAACTGCGCGCTGGGTCCCAACGGCCCGTACATCTTTGACCCGGCCTGCTACTGGGGTGACAGAGAGTGCGATCTTGCCATGCTGCCGCTTCATCCGGAGCAGCCGCCGCAAATATACGACGGATACCAGTCTGTTTCCCCCCTGCCGCCCGGCTTTCTCGACCGCCAGCCGGTGTATCAGCTTTATACGCTGATGAACCGTGCCATTCTTTTTGGCGGAGAACACATTGTTAACGCGCAGCGGGCACTCGAGCGTATGCTTGCCGCCTGAGAAGAGAAAGGGTGGCCTTGCCGCCACCCCTATCGCTTACAGAAAACCGAGCAGTGAGAAGAAGAAGTATCCCGCCACAATGATAATCACGGGAAGGATATAGAGCGGGAAAATTTGCAGGAAAATGGTGTGACGCGGCACAACAATGCGGGATTCAATCTGCTCCCGGCTCATGCCTTCCGGGCCCTTGGCCTGCTCCAGAATCAACTGATCCTCAACGCCTTCGCGTAAAAAGCGCGTCTGGCGACTCATTCTCGCGCCAGAGGCCTGCAGTGCCAGCGCGACAAAGATCAAGGCATATATCACCCAAAAACCGATATTCAGCTGTTGATGAAAATTCGGGGTCGGTGAGTTAAACCAGAAGACATTCAAAAATGGCGTATTAAAACGCATCATCTCAATCATGACATGAGCGAAATCAAGCATTACCGCATTGATACCCGGCTGTTTTTCGCTGTGGTCGTACATAAATTTGAGTACAGAAATCAGCGTAGAAATGACGGCAGGAATAAAAATCACCCAGCCAGCAATACGTTTTAAGACCGCAATGCGTCCAGCTTGTTGATACGTCATCAGTTCCTCTTCATAAAGACGCGTTATTTGTGCCTAAGTCTACCTGCTGGTCATCAATTTCGCCCGCTCTTTAAAAGCAATATGCTAAATTGCAGATTGTGCTTAGCACGTATCGTCTGTCGAACACCCTGGATAAGGAGACGTTGTGATGTCGACACCGCGCAAAATTCTTGCCGCAATTTTTGACATGGATGGATTGCTGATCGATTCCGAACCGCTGTGGGATCGCGCCGAACTGGATGTAATGGCCAGCCTGGGCGTGGATATCAGCCGCCGTAATGAACTTCCCGATACCCTGGGTCTGCGCATCGATATGGTGGTTGACCTGTGGTTTGCCCAACAGCCGTGGGTAGGCCCCAATCGCGAGGAGGTGACCGCACGCATTATCAGCCGCGCCATTTCTCTGGTGGAAGAGAACAGGCCGCTGCTGCCCGGCGTACGCGAGGCAGTCGCGCTGTGTAAAGCCCAGGGGCTGAAGGTTGGCCTGGCCTCGGCTTCACCGCTGCATATGCTTGAAAAAGTGCTCACGATGTTTGAACTGCGCGACAGTTTCGACGCGCTGGCGTCCGCCGAAAAATTGCCTTACAGCAAGCCGCACCCGCAGGTCTATCTGGACTGTGCCGCAAAGCTTGGCCTGGATCCCCTCAACTGCGTTGCGCTGGAAGATTCCGTTAACGGTATGGTGGCGTCGAAGGCTGCGCGGATGCGCTCCATTGTGGTGCCCGCTGAAGAAGGCCGTCACGATCCCCGGTTTGCTCTTGCCGACGTGAAGCTTAATTCACTGACAGAACTCACGGCGTATCATCTGCAGGGCGGTTAACGCCCTCCTCTGGTTTGTGACAAACAGTTACACCGTCACCTCTTCCGCCTACTGTATAAAAACCCTATACTGTATGAATTGACAGTTTTGTGGGTTTTATCATGACGGCGGAAGGCCACCTGCTTTTTTCTATTGCGTGCGCGGTATTTGCCAAAAACGCTGAACTCACCCCCGTGCTGGCACAGGGCGACTGGTGGCATATTGTCCCTTCCGCCGTATTGACCTGTCTGCTGCCCGACATTGACCACCCTAAATCCTTTCTCGGACAACGCCTGAAGTGGGTGTCTAAACCCATCGCCCGCGCGTTCGGCCACCGGGGGTTTACGCACAGCCTGCTGGCCGTGTTTGGCCTGCTGACGCTTTTCTATTTAAAAGTGCCCGAAAGCTGGATAGTCCCCGCCGATGCCATCCAGGGGATGGTGCTGGGCTATTTAAGCCATATTCTCGCCGATATGCTGACGCCTGCGGGCGTGCCGCTGCTTTGGCCCTGCCGCTGGCGTTTCCGTTTTCCCATCCTCGCACCGCAGAAAGGCAACCAGCTTGAGCGCGTATTGTGCATGGCGCTGTTTGCTTACGCCGTCTGGATGCCGCAAACATTGCCCGAAAACAGTGCAGTTCGCTGGTCATCCCAGATGATTAATTCGCTGCAATTTCAGTTTAATCGCTTTATTCATCACCAGATTGAACAGTAAACCGACAAAATTATCCCATTTGTCATAACCCATTCCATTTGGATATAAGCGCTACATCACACTTCTGCTAACCTTCCGCCAACAGGATCGGTAAAAACCGATCCAATAATAAATCAGGAGAACGGGGATGAATTTTCCACTCATCGCGAACGTCGTTGTGTTCGTTGTATTGCTATTGCTTCTCGCGCAGGCGCGCCACAAACAGTGGAGCCTGGCGAAAAAAGTGCTGGTTGGTCTGGCCATGGGTGTCGTATTTGGTCTGGCATTACAGGCAATTTATGGCTCCGATAATCCAGTTCTGAAAGACTCTATTCAGTGGTTCAACATCGTCGGTAACGGCTATGTTCAGCTGCTGCAGATGATCGTTATGCCGCTGGTGTTCGCCTCTATTCTGAGCGCCGTGGCCCGCCTGCATAACGCCACGCAGCTGGGAAAAATCAGTTTCCTGACCATCGGTACGCTGCTGTTCACCACGCTGATTGCCGCGCTGGTGGGTGTGCTGGTCACCAACCTGTTTGGCCTGACCGCAGAAGGCCTGGTTCAGGGTACCGCTGAAACGGCGCGTCTTACCGCGATTCAAACCAACTACGTTGGTAAAGTGGCTGACCTGACCGTGCCGCAGATGGTGCTCTCCTTCATTCCGAAGAACCCGTTTGCTGACCTGACCGGTGCGAGCCCAACCTCGATCATCAGCGTAGTTATCTTCGCCGCGTTCCTGGGCGTAGCGGCGCTGAAGCTGCTGAAAGACGACGCGCCTAAAGGTGAACGCGTGCTGACCGCGATTGACACCCTGCAAAGCTGGGTGATGAAGCTGGTTCGTCTGGTCATGCAGCTCACCCCTTACGGCGTGCTGGCGCTGATGACCAAAGTGGTTGCCGGCTCTAACCTGCAGGACATCATTAAGCTGGGCAGCTTCGTTGTCGCCTCTTATCTGGGCCTGGGCATCATGTTCGTGGTGCACGGCATCCTGCTGGGCGTGAACGGCGTCAGCCCGCTGAAATACTTCCGTAAAGTCTGGCCGGTACTGACCTTTGCCTTCACCAGCCGTTCCAGCGCCGCGTCTATTCCGCTGAACGTTGAAGCGCAGACCCGTCGTCTGGGCGTGCCTGAATCCATCGCCAGCTTCTCTGCCTCCTTTGGTGCCACCATTGGTCAGAACGGCTGTGCGGGACTCTACCCGGCGATGCTGGCGGTGATGGTTGCCCCAACGGTTGGGATCAACCCGCTGGATCCGGTCTGGATCGCCACGCTGGTCGGAATTGTTACCATAAGCTCCGCAGGCGTTGCGGGCGTTGGCGGCGGCGCAACCTTTGCTGCGCTGATTGTTCTGCCTGCGCTGGGTCTGCCGGTGACGCTGGTCGCCCTGCTGATCTCCGTTGAGCCGCTGATCGACATGGGCCGTACCGCGCTGAACGTGAGCGGCTCCATGACCGCCGGTACGCTGACCAGCCAGTGGCTGAAGCAGACCGACAAAGCGATTCTGGAAAGTGAAGACGACGCCGAGCTGGCGCACCGTTAACCACTTTGAAATAAAAAAACCGCCTGATGGCGGTTTTTTTATGGCTGTTATTCTTCAACCTCTTCATCCTGGCGGATCTGCATCGCCCACCGCTGCGCCGATTCCGGCACCGTAAACGTGGGTGAACGACGGAAGTGTTCGCCGATCAGCACGAAGGCCACATATTTCCCCCGCAGCTGCCAGACATCGCGAAAGCCCTCCACTTTCAGGGCATGGTCAGGCGGCGCGGGCTCAACGCGGGGCACATAGCTAATAACCTGGCGGTTTTGTTGACGAAGAGGTTTCATAAGCGACTGGTTCACTAAAGCAAATTCTTGAAGCAGGAAAATTCTATGATAGCCGATCCTGCTGCCTTCCGTCGCGCCCCGAGTGGACGAGAAGGCTCCTTTCTTCAATGACGGCATGTGAAAACTCTTAGTTCGCGAGCCATCCCGCGACATTGTTCTATCCTTAATAGGGTTTTTAGCAATGGATAAAGGAGAAGCGTGCAATGTCGAACAAAGATAAAACACATCAATCACCGATTCATGGCACTGAAGAATCTCAACCGGGTATGGACTCTCTCGCCCCTGCTGACGGCTCTCACCGCCCCTCCCCTGGCCCTTCCGCACCGGGCGAACAGCCTACCGCACCGGGAAGCATGAAATCGCCGGACACGGGAAACGAGAAGCTGAAATCGCTTGAGCCACACCGTAAAGGCGGCGAAGGTTTTGCGCTCACCACCAATCAGGGCGTACGCATTGCTGACGATCAGAACTCCCTTCGCGCAGGCGCGCGCGGGCCAACCCTGCTGGAAGACTTTATCCTGCGGGAAAAAATCACCCATTTTGACCACGAGCGGATACCGGAACGCATCGTCCACGCGCGCGGCTCGGCTGCGCACGGCTACTTCCAGCCCTACAAGAGCCTGAAAGACATCACCAAAGCGGACTTCCTCTCCGACCCGGACAAAATCACTCCGGTATTTGTGCGCTTCTCCACCGTGCAGGGCGGCGCAGGGTCGGCGGACACGGTTCGAGATATCCGCGGCTTTGCCACCAAGTTTTATACCGAAGAGGGTATTTTCGATCTGGTGGGCAATAACACCCCGGTGTTCTTCATTCAGGATGCGCATAAATTTCCTGACTTTGTCCATGCGGTAAAACCGGAGCCCCACTGGGCCATACCGCAGGGACAAAGTGCGCACGACACCTTCTGGGACTATGTCTCCCTGCAGCCTGAAACCTTACACAACGTGATGTGGGCGATGTCAGACCGCGGCATTCCACGCAGCTACCGCACCATGGAAGGGTTTGGCATCCACACCTTCCGGATGATCAACGCCGAGGGGAAAGCCACGTTTGTGCGCTTTCACTGGAAGCCGGTAGCGGGCAAAGCCTCGCTGGTGTGGGACGAGGCGCAGAAGCTGACCGGACGCGATCCGGACTTCCATCGCCGCGAGCTGTGGGAGTCCATTGAAGCGGGCGACTTCCCGGAATACGAACTGGGTCTGCAGCTCATTCCGGAAGAGGACGAATTTAGGTTCGATTTCGACCTGCTTGACCCGACGAAGCTGATCCCGGAAGAGCTGGTGCCGGTTCAACTGGTGGGCAAAATGGTGCTCAACCGTAACCCGGATAACTTCTTTGCCGAAAACGAGCAGGCCGCGTTCCACCCAGGGCATATCGTGCCGGGGCTGGACTTCACCAACGATCCGCTCCTGCAGGGTCGCTTGTTCTCGTATACCGATACGCAGATCAGCCGTCTTGGCGGGCCGAACTTCCACGAAATCCCGATTAACCGCCCAACCTGCCCGTACCACAATTTCCAGCGCGACGGGATGCACCGTCAGGATATTGATACCAACCCGGCGAACTATGAGCCGAACTCCATCAACGATAACTGGCCGCGCGAAACGCCTCCGGCGCCGAAACGCGGTGGATTCGAATCGTACCAGGAGCGTATCGACGGCAACAAAATTCGCGAGCGCAGCCCGTCGTTCGGCGAGTATTACGCCCACCCTCGCCTGTTCTGGAACAGCCAGACGCCGATTGAGCAACAGCACATTATCGGCGGCTTCAGCTTTGAGCTGAGCAAAGTGGTGCGCACCTACATCCGCGAGCGGGTGGTCGATCAGCTGGCGCGCATTGATATTCAGCTCGCCCAGAGCGTTGCGGATAACCTGGGCATTACGCTGACCGACGAACAGCGCAACCTTGCCCCGCCGAAAGAGGTTAACGGCGTCAAGAAAGATCCGTCGCTGAGCCTGTATGCCGTGCCGGGTGGCTCGATTAAAGGCCGCGTGGTCGCCATTCTGCTGAACGACAAAACCCGCGCCAGCGACGTGCTGGGGATTATGCAGGCGCTGAAGACCCAGGGCGTGCATGCGAAACTGCTTTATTCCCGCATGGGGGAAGTGACCGCCGATGACGGCTCCGTGCTGCCGGTGGCGGCAACCTTTGCCGGGGCGCCATCGCTGACCGTCGATGCGGTGATTGTGCCGTGCGGGGATATAGACAGCCTGCTGACCAACGGTGACGCCGTCTATTATCTGCTTGAGGCCTACAAGCACCTGAAACCGATCGCGCTGTCCGGCGACGCGCGACGGTTTAAGGCGCAGCTGAAGGTGGCCGATCAGGGTGAGGACGGCATTGTCGAGGGCGATAACGTTGACGATGCCTTTATGACGAAGCTGTTTGATTTGCTCGCCGCGCACCGCGTCTGGTCGCGCAGCAGTAAGATCGATCAGATTCCGGCGTAAAAAAAGCCGGGTGGCGCTTGCGCTTACCCGGCCTACATTTCTACTTGCTTTGTCTTTAAAGATTCCCGAACGTCCCCAACCGATACCCACGCTCGGCAATCGCATACTTCAGCGATGCCGACGTCAGCACGTCCAGCTCCGCCAGGCGCGGCCAGCAGTAGGCGCTCTTACGCACGGTATTATCGACAAAAGCAGGATGCGCCATGACTTCCAGCGACCGTTCCCCCCGCGCGGCGGAATCATCCAGCACCTTCAGGAACAGCGCTTCGTCGATCTCGTCGCCGTAAAATGCGCTGCTGAACCCCTCAGTGGTGGTCGCGGCGCAGTCAGGCACGCCGCGCGCCTCCCGATCCACGCGCATCGCCACCCCTTTACGCTGTGCAAACTCAGCGACAATGGGGAAAATAGCCGGGATCATATGCACGTGGTGATGGCTGTCGATGTGCGTCGGCGCCTTACCAAACGCGTCAACAAAGCGGTTGAACTGACGCTCCAGCTCGCGGGCAATCTCTTCGAGCGGCAGAGCGCCCTGCTCCGCCAGTTCCCAAATCCATTTGCCCAGCTGGCCGTCGCGCGTCAGGCCCGGCATTGGCGAAAGCGGCATCCCGAGCGTCAGCACAAAATGCATGCCGACGCCCAGCTCCGGCACCTCGCTGCTCAGCTGCGCCGCGTGTTCAACCGCCTCACCATTCACCAGTGCCGTGGTCGAGGTCACAACACCCCGGCGACAGGCTTCAATAATGCCGTAGTTCTGACCTTTCGAGAGGCCAAAATCATCAGCATTAACGATCAGCAGGTTTTCCATTGTGCTTCCTCTTATTGCTGTTTGAACTTCAGCTTCTCGATGGTGGCGGCAAAGTTCGGCAACCATTTTTCATGCGCCAGGATCATCTCGCTGGCCAGCTTCTCCGCGTCCCGGTCGGAATGCACCAGCGGGCTGAGGTTCAGGGCCAGCAGCACGTCATTGAGCTCGCCGCTCAGCGCCGCGTTGCTTGCCGCCACTTCAAAGCCTTTGATGGTGTGGATCAGGCCCATGACCTTATCATCGAAGTGGGTGATGCGTGGATGCGGTTTAGCGCCATCGCGTCCCAGGATGCAGGTCATCTCAACGGCCCAGTCCGCCGGGATATTGTCGATATGGCCGTGGTGCGGCACGTTGACATAGTGTTCCGCCTGCTTGTCGTTGTAGATAGCATTAATCACTTCACACGCCGCATCGGAGTAGTAGGCCCCGCCGCGCTGCTCCAGCTCTTTCGGTTTGACGTTCAGGTTCGGATCTTTATACAAATCGAACAGCTGCTTCTCAACCTTCTGAACGATCTGCGCGCGCGCGCCGCCCTTATAATACTCGCCCATTTCGATGGCCAGCATCTCTTTCTGCTTGAAGTAGTAAAGCAGGTACGAGCACGGCAGCAGGTTCAGCGAGCGGATCAGCCCTTCGCTGAACGGCAGGTCAAAGATGTTTTTCACCGATGCCGCCGTCAGGCGACCGGAAGCCACGCCGTCCAGCAGTTCGGCAAAGCGCGATTTACCGTTCACGATAACGTCTTTAATGAACACCATGTGGTTCAGGCCGAACAGGTCGATGGAGAGATCGTCGCTGTCGTTCAGCGCCAGCACGTCGCGGATAAACATCTTCATACCAATCGGAATATTACAGACGCCGATAAAGCGTTTGAAGCCGGTATGGCGATAGACCGCCTCGGTCACCATCCCGGCCGGGTTGGTGAAGTTAATCACCCACGCGTTCGGGCAGATCTCCTGCACGTCTTTGACGATGTCGAAAATAACCGGGATGGTACGCAGGCCTTTGAACAGGCCCCCCGCGCCGTTAGTTTCCTGCCCGAGATAGCCATGGCTCAGCGGAATACGCTCGTCCAGCTCGCGCGCTTTCAGCTGGCCAACACGCAGCTGGGTGGTCACGAAGTCCGCATCTTTCAGCGCCAGACGGCGATCGAGAGTTTTATGCACGGTCAGAGGCACGCCCGCTTTCTCCACCATGCGCTTGCACAGGTCGAAAATAATATTCAGCTTTTCCTGACCTTCCTCCACGTCCACCAGCCATAATTCGCTGACCGGTAATTCATGATAACGTTTCAGGAAACCTTCCAGTAATTCCGGGGTATAGCTGCTGCCGCCACCAATGGTTACGACTTTTAATTTCTTCTGCATAATATCTCCCTTAGCGTATCAGGTTAATCGCCTGCAAGGTATAGCGTACTCTTCCCGCTATTTGGGCAAGCCATTAAAGCAATATTTGTGGCGGGTAATCCGCCGAAAGTTAATTAATTACCGTCAAATTCTTCCGGTAACTGTTCGGTGTAAATGAAGTCAATTTTTTAAAGGTCTTAATAAACAGGCTGGGACTGCTGTATCCTGACTCGTACGCAATATCGGTGACAGAGTAGTTGGTAATTTCCAGCTGTTTTTTGGCAAAGTTAATGCGGATTTCATTAATAATTTGCACGGGTGTTTTACGATAATAGCGCTGCGTCGCGCGAGTCAGATATTCCTGGGATTTTCCCGACAGTGACACCATGTTTTCCAGCGCATTTTCGCTGAACTGGCCTTTATCGTGCATCAGCTCAACGGTGCTGCGCAGCCACTGTGGAATATCATCCGTCACCTGCTGCTCCTCACGATGATGGCGCAGCCGGTTCATCACGTAGAAGGTCACCGTTTCAATAAACTCATCAAATTCATTGTCGCGGAAGTTAAGCGAGGCGATAACCGTTTCAATCCAGGTCATGAACTCGTTTTTGACCCGATAGACCTGGGAGGCCACAAAGCAGAACGGCACCAGCGGCAGATAGTGCTTCTCAAAGAAACGTCTGCTGACGCCCACGTTCAGAATGCGGGTGGCACCAAATTCATAAAAGCTCTGATGATAGGACCCCATTGGCAGGAAGACAAAATCTCCTCGCTCAAGCAGGACGCGCTTACCGTTGATCTCCTGGTAGTAGCGGCCGGTCAGAACAATCGTGAACTCGTAGTAGTCATGCTGGTGCAGACCACTGGCGCTCTCCGTCTTGTTGTAGATAACCACGTGAAAATTTTTGCCGTTAAACAGCTGCTGCTCAAGTGCGGTTTTAATTTCCATCGTGCTGACCTCCTGCTGCGAAATCCGACTCAGTGCATTTTCTCGTGAAGCTCGATGAGCTCCGCCACCAGCTCACGCGCCAGCATCGAGGTCATCAGGTGATCCTGCGCGTGGACCAGCACCAGGCTGACCTTCATCTTCCCTTCGCCCTGGTCGCCTTCAATCAGCTTTGTCTGCACCAGGTGCGCTTCGTTCAGCGCCGTGCGGGACTGGTCCATCATGGTTTTCGCCGCGGCGAAATCCCCCTGCTTGGCCTGCTTCAGTGCGGCATAAGCCAGGCTGCGGGCCTGTCCGGAGTTGATGATAAGCCCCATCACCACTTCTTCGAGATCGTTCTCGACGGCTTCGTCTGCGACAATACTATCCAAATCTAACATGTTTAAGCTCCTTGTGGCTGGCGCGGGCTTCCCCGCGCCGGTCAATCTTAGAATTTCAGTGAGAGGGCAATATCCTCTTCGCTCTCTTCTTCATCAATAATGGTGGCGGCTTTGTTGGCAATCGCTACGAACGGCATGTACACCAGGGTAGCAATCCCAAGGTTGAATATCGCCAGCAGGAAGGCCGCAACGCTGCCGTTGGTGTTGAAGAAGGCGCCCAGGCCCGCCGGCATGGTCCACGGCGCAATGTTGGTGACCGGTGGAATGATGCCCATGTAATACGCCGTCAGGGTGATCGCGGCCAGCAGCGGCTGAATCAGGATGAACGGAATGAACATTACCGGGTTCATGATGATTGGCAGACCGAACAGAATCGGTTCGTTAATCTGGAAGATGCCGGATGGCAGCGCTAGCTTCGCGACCTGACGATAGTCAGCACGACGAGAGACAATAAAGACCGCGATGATCAGACCCAAGGTCGCCCCGGTACCGCCCAGGAAGATATAGGAGTCAAGCATCGGCTTCGCCCACACATGGAAGGTTTTACCCGCTGCCAGCGCCGCGTCAACGGAGCCGTACTGCTGGTAAAGCGCAACGTTTTCCAGTGCCCAGGGGGTCATAATCCCGCTGTCCAGCGCGGCCAGTGCCAGTGAACCATGCACGCCAAAGAACCACAGCAGAGAGGTGAAAATCACATACGCCCAACCGACCACGCCCCCCATCGACGCCAGCGGCGTAGAGATAGAGTCCATGATGATCTGGTGGAAGTTTGTGCCCCAATGGGAGAGCGCCCAGGCGATAATCCCCATGATGGAAAGAATAATGAAGCCTGGAATCAACGCGGAAAATGAACGAGAAACGGAAGCCGGTACGCTATCCGGCAGGCGGATAACCCAGTTGCGACGAATAATAAAGGTGAACATTTCTGCCACCACCAGGCCGATAACAATACCGGAGATAATGTTGGCCCCGCCCAGCCAGTTGGCGCCAACGGCGTAGGCTTCGCCCACGCTGTACGGCGTGACGGTCATAAAGGCGGCAACCGATAATAACCCGGCAGCCAGCGGATCCACTTTACGCTCTTCTGCCAGCGCCATCCCAATAAAGAAAGGCGCCATCAGCGACATAATCCCTAACGTACCGTTATAGACGTTGCCGCCGATGGCTTTAAAACCATTAAGGGTTTCAATAGTGGATGCGTCTAACCGAATTCCTAATGAATAAAAGAAGGAACCTTCACCAAAGCTCAGAAAAACGTTGTTAATTAAAACGAACATGGCCCCGGCCAGCGTCAACGGCATTAATTTAATAAAGCCGTTTTTGATGGCATTAACGTGAGGCTGCTTTCCTATTTTAACAGCAAAAGGAAGGAGTACCTTTTCAAGTGAAGCGATGACTTTACTCATTGGAAAATACCCTTAAATGCCGTAACGCATGTTACGGCGTATTGTGTGTGAAATAACTCTTTGACGGGAAAAATAAAAATTAATTAGCCGCTTTTTTAATGGCTGCCACAGCAGCTTTAAGAACACCTAAACCATCAATCTTGCCGTACAGCCCCGAGTCGATCACTTCGACCGGTTTATTCGGTAACAGTCGTTGAATTTCGGGCAACATATAGGCAATTTGCGGCCCCAGTAAAACAACATCGGCTGTCTGGCCTTTTTCGCCCGCCAGCGTCTCTGGAAACGCTTCAATCACCACAGGGACTTCATACTTTTCAGCCTGCGCACGCATCTTTGACACCAGAAGCGACGTTGACATGCCCGCTGAGCAGAACAGGTAGATATGTTTCTTTTCCATCGTGATTTCCCTCTTGTATAACTACCTGCCATCGCGCTATCACTCGACTCGCTGTCCCGGCAGACAGGTAGCTTGCGTACTGTTGTTTATCGTTGGAGTGAGTATACGCAATGGTACAGACAGGGGATAATTCTGGATAGGCTCAAATTGTCTCTCATTGACCTGGCTTGTTGACTCCCTTCACATTTCGGGCAAATAATTCGCGCAAAGAAATAAGATTTTCTGATGCATAAAAAAACCGGCCCATGGGCCGGTTTGTTAACATCCTCAGGCAAGCAGGGTTACTGCGCCTTAGGTGCCTGTGGATCGGTGTCGTATTCAGCACAGGTCTGATAGCCGGAGTTGATCACATGACCGGTATCATCCAGGGCGACGAAGTAGGTTTCTGCCTTACCATCACGTTGACCCAGGATATAGGTCTGGCAGGTCCCTTTCGCATGAATCATGGTCACTTCAGAAGAAGGTTTACCGGCAATCGCAGCCACCTGCGAACGGGTCATCCCTTTTTTAACGTCTTTTACTACGGGCTGCGTAAACTGATCCTTAGTGCGATCGTAAGCCGTACACCCTGCCAGCATAGTCAGTACCGCCGCTGCGCTAAGAATTCCTGCTACGTTCTTGTTCATATTCCGTCCTCTTGTTTATCAGCGTGTTATCTAAGCATGGGATAAAAAGTACTATTGTTCAACTTTGTGAGTTACGCCAGACGAATTTCGGAAAATTCTAATAAAACAACGATAACCTGCTAAATCGGCGCAAATTAGCGCACTCGAAACTGTGATCCTTGTCGTTTCTCGCCCAAAGGGTTAGTTTTAACAGCTAACACATTCTGTTTATGTACTGCATATGGAGGGCGTGATGGCTCTGCAACAAGAGATTATTCAGGCACTGGGCGCGAAGCCTACGGTAGATGCACATGAAGAGATCCGCCGCAGCGTGGATTTTTTAAAATCGTACTTAAAAAAGAACGCTTTCCTGAAATCCCTGGTGCTGGGCATCAGCGGCGGGCAGGACTCTACCCTGACCGGTAAACTCTGCCAGATGGCGATTTCAGAGCTTCGCGAAGAGACGGGCGATGAGAAACTGCAGTTTATCGCCGTGCGTCTTCCTTATGGCGTACAGGCGGACGAGCAGGATTGCCAGGATGCCATTGCCTTCATTCAGCCTGACCGCGTGCTGACCGTGAATATTAAGGGTTCGGTGCTGGCAAGCGAGCAGGCGCTTCGCGAAGCGGGCATTGAGCTGAGCGATTTTGTCCGCGGCAACGAGAAAGCCCGCGAGCGCATGAAAGCGCAGTACAGCATCGCCGGGATGACCAAAGGCGTTGTCGTCGGCACCGACCATGCGGCAGAAGCGATCACCGGTTTCTTCACCAAATACGGCGACGGCGGCACCGACATTAACCCGATCTTCCGTCTCAACAAGCGTCAGGGTAAGCAGCTGCTGGCTGCGCTGGGGTGTCCTGAGCATCTGTATAAGAAAGCGCCGACAGCGGACCTTGAAGACGATCGCCCTTCCCTGCCGGATGAAGCGGCCCTTGGCGTCACCTATGACAACATCGATGATTATCTGGAAGGCAAAAAGCTGGATGAACGGACCGCGAAAATCATCGAGGGCTGGTATCTGAAAACCGAGCACAAGCGCCACACGCCTATTACGGTGTTTGACGACTTCTGGAAATAAACGCAAAACGGTAACCCGTTTTCTAGGCCGGGTAAGGCTTAGCCGCCACCCGGCTCTTTTTTAACCACCACACTCCTGCTACACTGTATGCCTGAACAGTATATGGAGCAGTATGTGAGCAGGCGTCAATCCGCCCCGCGTCTTGAGTTTGAAGCGGCGGCTATCTACGAATATCCCGAACACCTTCGCCCCTGGCTTGAGGCGCTGCCTAAACAGCCGGGCGTGTACATTTTTCACGGTGAAAGCGACACCCTGCCGCTCTATATCGGCAAGAGCGTTAACATTCGCAGTCGGGTGTTATCCCATCTCCGTACGCCGGACGAGGCCGCCATGCTGCGCCAGTCGCGACGCATTACCTGGTTCCAGACGGCGGGAGAAATGGGCGCGCTGCTGCTGGAGGCGCGGTTGATAAAAGAACAACAGCCGCTGTTCAACAAGCGCCTGCGCCGCAACCGTCAGCTCTGCTCCCTGCAGATAAACGATGGCAAACCGCAGGTCGTCTACGCGCGCGACGTCGATTTTTCTCATGCCCCGAATCTCTATGGGCTGTTCGCCAATAAACGCGCCGCGCTCCAGGCACTGCAGACGCTGGCGGACGATTTACAGCTTTGCTACAGCCTTTTAGGTCTTGAGGCAACCACCCGCGGACGCGCCTGTTTTCGGTCCGCGCTGAAGCGCTGCGCCGGAGCGTGCTGCGGGAAAGAGAGCGTTGAGGCGCATCACGCCCGGCTTCTCACCGGTCTGGCGGCCATCAGCGTGAACTGCTGGCCCTGGGAAAGCGCCGTTGCGCTAAAAGAAGTGGGTGAGGCAATGACCCAGTATCACATCGTCAACAACTGGCTCTGGCTGGGCGCTGTAGACGACATCAACGACGCGGCAACCCTGCTGCGCACGCCCGCCGGATTTGACCACGATGGCTACAAAATTCTCTGTAAACCGGTCCTGGCCGGAAAGTTTGAGATCATTGTGCTCAATGACCCGGCAGCCACGTGATTTCGCTGAACAATAAGGTGCCCTGAGCCTCCAGCAGGCGCAGCGTATGGGTACCCTCCTCCCAGCTGGCGCCCTGATCGGCCGTCAGCAATTTATCACCCAGCTGCCACGCCCCGCTTAGCACGAACACCACGCCCCCGCGTGAGCCAAAGGTGGTAAAGGTTCGGTCAGCAACGCGTACCTTCGCCTTGCAGCAGTCGCGCCGGGTCATGATGTTAAAGTCCATCGCCATCCGCCCATCGGACAGCAGCGCTTTCACCGGCAGATCGCCGGCAAAACTATAGGGCTGGTGGTGCTTCAAGGTATGGAAGAATGCCTGTCCCGCATCCAGCGTCACCTCTCCCCCTTCCAGTAAGGTAATCACCCGGTCAACACCGGGAAACGAGGAGAATTCGCCGTTGCTGGCAATCGTCGCGATACTGGCACGCCAGTGAAAATCGCGCGTCGCGGGAGGGAAGCAGCAAATCTCACGCGTTTCGCCAGCACCATTGCGCCAGAGGCTGACCGGCATCTTACGGATATCAAAGAACTCCATCACCACTCCTGAATGGCACAACCCGTGCCAGGGCAAGGATATCGCTATCGTTGCTGTCTTGTTTGTTATCGTTGGGTATTCACAGAAACAGTATCGGCAGCAGAGCGGGCAGGCCTTAGCGGAACGTTAATAAAAATTCTAACGCCATGACTCTGCAAACATTCTCTGACGCGACTACAGGAGGATACCGCGCTGGCGGCGGCAGGCAAGAGGGCAGGAAAGAAAAACCGCCGGTCCTGTCCACAGCGGTTGCGCTTTTGTGGACAGGATCCCGGCGGTCTTAAGAGAGTGAACCGATTATTCGGTTGGTGCTGGCATTTTACCTTCCATCGCCGGACGTTCTGTCAGACGCTTCTCAAAATTCGCATTAAATTGTTTTTTCTGTTCCGGGGTCAGAATGTTGTAGATCTTGTTCTGGGTTTCCATGTGAGCCAGCATGCGGGCTTTGTGCTGCTCGGCCATTTTGTCGATCTGCGCTTCGGCTTTCGCCTTATCGAAGCTGTCGCTGGCGATGATGTCATGCATCGCACGGCGCTCTTCAAGCGGAGGACGTTTCATCTGGTCGCGTTCACCTTTTCTGATGTCGCGGATCTGCTGCTTCTGCGCATCCGTCAGGTTGAGATCCTTAAACATCATCATCTCGTTGTGCATACCCGGACCTTTATGATGCATCATCATTTTGCCTTCAGCAGGCGCGGCAGGTGCAGTGGTCGCAGTATCTGCGGCGAACGCCATGCTGGTAGCGCCCAGAGCCAGGGTAGAAGCAACAAACAGTGCAGTAAACTTACGCATAATTTATTTCCTTTCTTTCAGTTATTCTTCGGCGCTATGCCGTGTTGACGAGATTAACTTTACGGGGTTTATCGTCAATTAGTCAGAGCAACGGTAAAACAATGAAAGTGTAAAAAACAAATTTTCGCCAAATGTGGAGGAAATAAGGATAAAGCGTGGAGAGTTGCAACAAGAAATATTCAATGCGATGATTTTAAAGAGATTAAGCAGGAGTATAGCGAAGTGAAGATCAATAATAAAGCAATTCACCAGGAATATTCTGCAAAACAAGTGCAAGCGCTTTAATCGTTAAGAAAATTTTTTTACCTCCCCCTCCCGGATGATGAGAGGGGAAAGGTTCAGGATATTTTTTCCAGCATCAATCCGGCACGCAGGCCAAACGCGACGGTGGGGTTAGGGAATAAAACATACTCGGTGGTTTTCTGTACCTCGTAACGCTCCTCGCCATCCTCGGCCAGCAGCGCCCCTTTGCGAAACGGCGTGAAGTTCAGAGTATGCGCGGCCATATGGAGCAGGAAGGCATCGCTGCGGCGCGTGATCTGCTGTACGACCCGATACCGCTCGACGGGCTGATGCGCATGTTCAGGAGCCGTTCCTCCCAGCAGCGCCCGAAGGGCGAGATGCGTTGGCGCAAAGCGAGTGAGATCGTTCTGGCCAAACGGCAGCGCTTTTCCCAGCTCCAGCGTGCAGGACAGCGCAGCGAAACGTTCACAGGTGAAATGGGTAAAGGTTCCGCCCGGCGACTGATGAAAGACCAGCGCCTCCAGCCCGGCGTCACCCAGCCAGCTCAGGAACGCTTCATCCCACGGCTGACTGCGCTGCGGCAGAACGCCGAAGCGGACGTGGTAAGAAGCGCGGATTGCCGTATGCAGATCCAGATGCCAGCGCGCCGGCCCCGCGGCGGCAAAAAACGCGGTCACGAGGTTCTCCAGCCACTCGGCCCGCGCCGTTTCATCGCTCTGGGGAAACTGCGACCAGCGGCCGCCGAACATGCGGTTAATGTCGCTCACCAGATACCGTTTGTTTTGCGCCAGCGCGGGAGGATTGCCGAGCACCACCAGCATGCGGCACTTCAGGGCGATCTCATTGCGGTACAGCGCACGCAGCAGCAGATCGACAATCTCAACGGGTGCGGTTTCATTCCCGTGGAGACCCGTTGAAAGCAGCAGCGACAGATCGCTTTTTACGGTCGGCGTCAGCTCAAGCACCCCGCGCCCTAGCCACCGCCAGCGAAATGAGGGGCCATCCCCCTCTTTCTGTTCCGGCGTCTCATCGGCCAGGGTCAGCGCCAGTAAATTTTCCATATCCACTCCTTTAGCGCTGGAACGGGTAAACCGATCCCAGCTGCAGGATTGTCGATAACGCGTCCAGCGCCTCGCGCCCTTCACGCAGAAGCTGCGGGTCAACCAGATCCGCCTGCGTCAGACGATCCCGATAGTAGCGATCGACCCAGTCATTCAGCCGCGTAAAGAGCGTATCGTTCATCATTACCGCGGGGTTCACCGCCTGCATTTCGTCCTGAGTCAAGACCACGCGCAGACGTAAACAGGCGGGACCACCGCCGTTGGCCATGCTTTCGCGCAGGTCAAACACGCGCAGTTCGTCAATCGGGTTATCGGCCTTGACCAGCTCCGTCAGGTAGCGCCACACGCCTTTATGATCCCGGGACTCCTGCGGCAGGACCAGCATCATGCTGCCATCGTCACGGCTCAGCAGCTGGCTATTGAACAGATAGGTTTCTACCGCGTCCTGCACGCTCACCGCCTCTGTTGGCACCTGGATAGGCGTGAAGCCGCGCACGCGCTCATGCAGCGTGGCGAGCAGCTTCTCCTGATGGGCAAACGCCTGCTCGTGACAGAACAGCACCTGACGGTTAGAAACGGCAATCACGTCGTTATGGAACACGCCCTGGTCAATCACGTGCGGGTTTTGCTGGGCAAAAACCACCTGCGAAGGATTGACCTGGTTCAGGCGGGCAACCGCCTGGCTGGCCGCCAGCGTCTGACGCGCAGGATAACGGGTTGGCGCGGCGTGGCCCCCCTCTTCTCGCCCGTAGATAAACAGCTGCAGGCCCGGGTCGCCATAATCGCCCCCCAGGCGGTTATGGTTGGCCGCGCCTTCGTCGCCAAACATCGCCACCTGCGGCAGAGCCTGATGCACCTCAAAATGGGCGTCATGGTTGAAAATGGCGCGCAGAACGCGCTCGGTGGTTTCCGCTTCGGTGGCGCGGTGGAATTTATTGTTCAGGTTCGCCACCGTCAGATGAACTTTGCCATCCAGCGTGTCGGCTGACGGCGCGACGGTCGCCGCGTTTGCCACCCACATAGAGGAGGCAGAGCTTGCCGCGGAGAGCAGGTGCGGCGTCTGCGTACCCGCTTTTTCTACCACCTGCTCATCGGTACCGCTAAAGCCGAGCTGACGAAGGACAGCCACGTTCGGGCGTTCCTGCGGCGGGATCACCGCCTGCGGGAAACCGGCATCCGCCAGCGCCTTCATCTTCAGCAGCCCCTGCTTCGCCGCCAGCTTCGGGTTCGACACCTGAAAACGGTGCTTCGTCGAGGCTTCATTACCAAAAGAGAGACCGGCATAGTGGTGCGTCAGCCCCACCAGCCCGTCAAAGTTAACCTCACGCGCTTTCATGACGATCCCCTCCGGTAAAATCCAGCCCCGGATTAAGCGTCTCCGGCAGCGTCAGCGCCGGGGTCTCCAGGCTCGCCATCGGCCACGCGCAGTAATCAGCGGCATACCATGCGCTGGCGCGATGGTTGCCCGACGCGCCCACGCCGCCGAACGGCGCGGTGCTCGCGGCCCCGGTCAGCGGTTTATTCCAGTTAACAATCCCGGCGCGCGCTTCCAGCAGCAGCCGATCAAACTTCTCGCGATGCGGCGAAATCAGCCCGCTTGACAGGCCGTAGCGGGTGTTGTTCGCCATCGCAATGGCCGCATCGAAATCGTCGTAACGCCAGACGCACAGCAGCGGGCCAAAGACCTCTTCATCCGGCACGTTGCTTGCGCCGCTCATCTCTACGATGCCCGGCGTCAGCAGCGAGGTGCCCGGCTGAACCTGCTTCGGCTCAAGCAGGGTTTTCCCGCCGCGCGCGACGTGGTCCTGCCAGGCCTTCAGCACGTTCAGCGCGGCCTGTTCGGAAATCAGTCCGCCGATAAACGGCTGCGGGTCGGCATCCCACGCGGCTGGCACCAGACGCGCGCTCACCTCTACCAGACGTTTCAGGAAGACATCCCCCCGTGCGCCCCGCTTCACCAGCAGGCGGCGGGCACAGGTGCAGCGCTGTCCGGCGGTAATAAAGGCGGACTGGATCGTCAGGTGCACCGCGGCGTCGATATCGTCAGGGTCTTCCACAATCAGCGGATTGTTGCCGCCCATCTCCAGCGCCAGAATTTTCTCCGGCTGCCCTGCCAGCTGGCGGTGCAGCTGATAGCCCGTACCGGCGCTGCCGGTAAACAGCAGGCCGTCGATATCGCTCAGCGCGCTCAGCGCCTGACCGGTTTCCCGCCCGCCCTGCACCAGGTTCAGCACGCCCGGCGGCAGGCCGGCCTGTTCCCACAGCTTAACCACCGCCTCGCCGGTTAATGGCGTGAGCTCGCTCGGTTTGAAAATAACGGTATTGCCCGCCAGCAGCGCGGGCACAATGTGACCATTTGGCAGGTGTCCCGGGAAGTTATAGGGGCCAAACACCGCCAGGACGCCGTGCGGCCGGTGGCGCAGCGTGGCCGCGCCGTCCGGCATGTCGGTGTGCTGTTCGCCGGTGCGGGTGTGATACGCCTTCACCGAAATAGCGATTTTGTTGATCATGGCCGTCACTTCGGTTGCCGCTTCCCATCGCGGTTTACTGGTTTCAGACGCGATGATGCGCGTCAGTTCGGCCCTGTTTGCCTCCAGCAGGCCGGCGAACTTTTCAACAATTTCCTGGCGCACGGCGAAAGGCTGTTTTGCCCACGCCGGAAACGCGCGGCGCGCGGCCTGGCAGGCCTGTTCGACCTGCCCTGAGCTGGCGTCATGCCCCTTCCAGAGCACCTCTTTTCCAACCGGATTGGTCTTTACGCGCTCTTCGCCTTCGCCCGTGACCCAGTCACCGTTAATCCATAATGTCATGCTGTTTTCTCCTCAGGGCAGAGACGCACCAGGCGAACCGTATCGCCGGCGTTACATTTCAGGGCATCCAGTTCTGCAGCCGTCAGCACCAGACGTTCACATTTCGGGTTGGTACGCACCAGCATGGCGCGGAAGTTGACGTAATTTTCGTTCGACACCAGACAGGCGGGCCAGTCACCCGGCGCGGGCTGACCTTCAGAGACCTCAACCAGACGGCTTTTACGGATCGCGCGCACGCGGTCGATATCGCACTCAAGCGTTGGGCCGCCGTCAAAGATGTCGACATAGTTCCGGTAGCGGAAGCCCTCTTTCTCCAGCACCGCGCGGGCGGGCGCGGTTTGCGGATGGACTTCGCCAATCACCGCCTGCGCTTCCGGGCTGAGGAAATGGGTGTAGATAGGATGCTTCGGCATCAGCTCGGCAATAAAGGCTTTCTGGCCGGTGCCGCAGAGATAGTCCGCCCGGCTGAACTCCATCGAGAAGAAGCGCTCGCCCAGGCTCTCCCAGAACGGCGAGTAGCCGGTGTCGTCGATTACGCCGCGCATCTCGGCGACCACTTTTTCGTTAAAGCGATCGCGGAAGGCGGCCATAAACATAAAGCGCGACTTAGAGAGCAGATAGCCGTTGCCCTCTTTGCGCCAGGCCGGATCGAGGAACAGCGTGCAGAGCTCGCTGGCGCCCGTGTGGTCATTGCAGAGAAACAGCGTAGGTAGCGCGTTATAGACGTTCAGCTCTTTCGAGGCGTGAACCATGGTGCCGACGCGATAGTTGTACCACGGGTCGTTAAGCCCGACGGCCACTTCGATGGCGCAGATCCCGGCCACGGTCCCCGTGTCGGTGTCTTCCAGCACGAACACATAACCCTGTTCGCTTTTTGGCAACGTCCCCTGCCAGGTTTGCAGGGCGCGCTCGATACGCGCCGACAGCGTTTTTTCATCGGCAGGAAGCGAGGTCAGCCCGCCTCCCGTCTTACCGGCAAGCTGCATGAGCCCGGCGAGATCGCCGCGCTCAACGGGACGGATGACCATCATGATGACACCCCGGATTTCACTTTTTCACACGCCAGCGCAAAACGGTCGAGACCGGTTTGCACCTCTTCCTCACTGACGATCAGCGCCGGCGCAAAACGCACCACGTTGGCACCGGCAATCAGCACCATCACGCCCACTTTTGCCGCTTCCTGTGAAATAAGTTTAGCTTTTCCGGCAAACTCGGCGGTGAGCTCGCAGCCGATTAACAGCCCCAGACCGCGAATTTCTTTAAACAGCCCCGTTTTGCCGTTGATGGCGTTCAGACGTTCAACAAACCAGTCGTGACGCTGCTTAACGCCTTTCAGCACCTCAGGCGTGTTAATGATGTCCAGAACCTGCCCGGCGACGGCGGTTGCCAGCGGGTTGCCGCCGTAGGTGGTGCCGTGGGTACCCACGGTCATTACGCTGGCGAATTTATCGGTGGTCAACGTCGCGCCAATCGGGAAGCCGCCCCCCAGCGCTTTGGCAGTCGAAAGCACGTCCGGCGTCACGCCGTAGTGCATGTAGGCATACAGCTCGCCGGTGCGGCCCACGCCGGTCTGCACTTCGTCGAAAATCAGGACCGCGTTGTGGCGATCGCACAGCTCGCGCAGCCCCTGCAGAAACGCTTTTTGCGCCGGAAGAACGCCGCCCTCACCCTGCATCGGCTCGACGATCACCGCGCAGGTGGTGTCGTTAATCAGCTCGCTGGCGGACTGCAGATCGTTATAGATGCCGTGACGGATATCCGGCGGCAGCGGGGCGAAATCCTGCGAGTAGGAAGGCTGGCCGCCCGCGCTGACGGTAAAGAGCGTGCGCCCGTGGAAGGCATTTTTAAACGCCACGATGCCGCTCTTGTGGGTTCCAAATTTATCGTGCGCATATTTGCGCGCCAGCTTCAGCGCCGCTTCGTTGGCTTCCGCCCCTGAGTTACAGAAAAAGACTTTTTCGGCAAACGTCGCGTCGATCAGTTTTTTGGCCAGGCGCAGCGCGGGCTCGTTAGTAAAGCCGTTGCCGGTATGCCAGAACTTCGCCGCCTGTTCATTCAGCGCCTGACGCAGCGCCGGGTGCGCGTGACCCAGCGCGTTGACCGCAATCCCACCTGCAAAGTCGATATACTCTTTACCCTGCTGATCCCACAGGCGCGAGCCTTCCCCACGAACCGGAATAAAAGCCGCCGGAGCGTAAACCGGCATCATCCATTCATCGAAATTTTCACGCGTAATTGACAGAGACATAGCGACCTCATCCGGTAAATAAAAAGTTATTTGAATGTTAAATAATTGAGTGTTTGCACTGTGAATGTAGATTGCAGCCTTCGTGCCAGCCAGCGATAAAATTGCATAAACGGGTTGAGGTAACAGAATATCAATAAGTTACAATATGGAGTTATTCACTGTTAGTGCATAAAAAGTGAATATTTTTACGACAAGCGGCGCTTTGCCGCATGAAAAGCAGAAAGAGTATGCACAGGCCAAATATAATTCTGGAATTGTGATCGCTCGCGAAATTTATCGGTCATTTACGCCCTGTTTGAGGGCGATGCGCGTCAGAATGGTGCAAATATTGCACCACCGGCATTATCTGTCGCAGTTATTGGCCGAACCCGGTAACAGTTGACCCAAATTCTGCTACCATCCATGCACTATTCACCTTGCACTGGCAGCGACTATGAAATTTGTCTCTTTTAATATCAACGGCCTGCGCGCCCGCCCCCATCAGCTTGAAGCCATTGTTGAGCAACATCAGCCAGATGTGATCGGCCTGCAGGAGACCAAGGTTCACGACGACATGTTCCCCCTCGAAGAGGTGGCGAAGCTCGGCTACAACGTCTTTTATCATGGGCAGAAAGGTCACTATGGCGTTGCTCTGTTGACCAAAGAGACGCCAGTTTCAGTCCGCCGTGGGTTTCCCGGCGATGACGAAGAAGCGCAGCGCCGCATCATCATGGCGGAACTGCCTTCCCCGCTGGGGAACATCACCGTGATTAATGGTTACTTTCCCCAGGGCGAGAGCCGCGACCATCCGACCAAATTCCCGGCTAAAGCCAAGTTTTATCAGGATCTGCAGGACTATCTGACCACCGAACTGAACAAAGACAATCCGGTGCTGATCATGGGTGATGTGAATATCAGCCCGACCGATCTGGATATTGGCATCGGTGAAGACAGCCGCAAACGCTGGCTGCGTACCGGAAAATGCTCCTTCCTGCCGGAAGAGCGTGAGTGGATGAAGCGCCTGCTGGACTGGGGGCTGGTGGATACCTTCCGTACCGCCAACCCGGAAACGCAGGACCGCTTCTCGTGGTTTGACTACCGCTCAAAAGGCTTTGACGACAACCGCGGCCTGCGTATCGACCTGCTGCTCGCCAGTTCGCCGCTGGCCGAGCGCTGCATCGAAACCGGGATCGACTACGATATCCGCAGCATGGAAAAACCGTCTGACCACGCGCCGGTGTGGGCTAAATTCAAGCTGTAATGACGCGTAAGCCTTTTAAAAAATCTTTTCCTGTGCGCCCTTCCGGGCGCATTTATTTTTTCGCTATCAATTATTGACGACCATGCTGAAAACACTCGATGTCGTTGCCGCCATCATCGAAAAAGACGGCAACATTTTACTGGCGCAGCGCCCTGCCCACGCCGATCAGCCGGGAATGTGGGAGTTTGCAGGCGGTAAAGTCGAGGCCGGAGAAACCCAGCCAGAAGCGCTTATCCGCGAGCTGCGTGAAGAGCTGGGTATTGAAGCGCAGCCTGCACAATACGTGGCAAGCCACCAGCGCGAAGTCTCGCAGCGGTTGATTAACCTGCATGCGTGGCACGTTCCTGCTTTTCGCGGCGAGCTCACGGCGCACTACCACAGCGCGCTCGCGTGGTGTACGCCGGAAGAGGCGTTTGGCTACGCCTTAGCCCCCGCGGATATTCCGCTGCTGGAAGCGTTTATTGTTTTACGCGACGCCAGACCAGCGGGTTCGTACTGATGGCGCGCTCGTCGCGCTGGCACTGCAGCAGAATGCCGTCCGCTTTCACAACGGCCCCTTCCGAGTAGTTCTGATTCTGATAGATACAGCACTGATTACAGGGCTGCACCGTTTGATTCTGGCCGCTGGAGCTAAACACTTCCGGGGGCACATTCACTTCCACATCCGGACGAATGCGGTCAGCCTGAGCGCCAGCGGTAAACATCAAACATAACGCGGTCATCACGTAACGGTTCATCGACTTGCCTTCCTGTTGTGTCCTGATATTGACTATAACGGTAAACCAGAGCGGAACCTTTAATTTATCTCTTCATCGCTTTTCGTTATGACGCCCGTCCTCCCATTAATTTCCCTTTCGTCATAAATTTCTGCTTGCCTCACAAAGCGGTACGGGTGGTATAGTCAAAAAAACAACACAAATCGCATAAGTAATACACATAAAATACGATAAGAGGTTCTTATATCTATGGATCAGACACGCTCTCTGGAAAGTTTCCTTGCCCATGTTCAGCAGCGCGACCCTCACCAAAGCGAGTTCGCGCAGGCCGTGCGTGAAGTTATGACCACCCTGTGGCCCTTCCTTGAACAAAACCCGCGTTATCGCCAGATGTCGCTGCTTGAACGCCTTGTCGAGCCAGAGCGCGTGATCCAGTTCCGCGTGACGTGGGTTGACGATCGCAACCAGGTACAGGTTAACCGCGCCTGGCGCGTTCAGTTTAACTCGGCGATTGGCCCGTTTAAGGGCGGCATGCGTTTTCATCCGTCCGTGAACCTGTCGATTCTGAAATTCCTCGGCTTCGAGCAGACCTTTAAAAACGCCCTCACCACGCTGCCGATGGGCGGCGGCAAAGGCGGCAGCGATTTCGACCCGAAAGGCAAAAGCGAAGGCGAAGTCATGCGCTTCTGCCAGGCGCTGATGACCGAACTCTACCGTCACCTCGGCCCGGATACCGACGTTCCTGCCGGTGATATCGGCGTGGGCGGACGTGAAGTGGGCTTTATGGCCGGGATGATGAAAAAGCTCTCCAACAACAGCGCCTGCGTCTTTACCGGCAAGGGACTGTCGTTTGGCGGGAGCCTGATCCGCCCGGAAGCGACAGGATACGGCCTGGTTTACTTCACCGAGGCGATGCTCAAGCGTCACGGTTTAGGCTTTGAAGGTATGCGCGTCGCGGTGTCCGGCTCCGGTAACGTGGCGCAGTACGCTATTGAGAAAGCGATGCAGCTTGGCGCTCGCGTGGTGACCGCCTCTGATTCCAGCGGCACGGTGGTGGATGAAGCGGGCTTCACGGCAGAGAAGCTGGCGCGCCTGTGTGAAATCAAAGCCAGCCGCGATGGCCGCGTGGCGGATTATGCCCGGGAGTTTGGCCTGACCTACCAGGAAGGGAAACAGCCGTGGAGCGTTCCGGTGGATATCGCCCTGCCGTGCGCCACGCAGAACGAGCTGGATGCGGACGCCGCGCGTACCCTGATTAGCAACGGCGTAAAAGCGGTGGCCGAAGGGGCAAATATGCCGACCACCATCGATGCGACGGACCTGTTCCTGGAAGCGGGCGTGCTGTTTGCGCCGGGCAAGGCCGCTAACGCGGGCGGCGTGGCGACCTCCGGCCTCGAAATGGCGCAAAACGCCGCGCGTCTCGGCTGGAAGGCGGAGAAAGTGGATGCGCGCCTGCACCACATCATGCTGGATATTCACCATGCCTGCGTGGAGTACGGCGGCGAGGCATCGCAAACCAACTACGTGCGCGGAGCGAATATTGCCGGGTTCGTGAAGGTGGCGGATGCGATGATTGGGCAGGGTGTGATTTAAGGTTTATATCGTGCGGCCGGGTACCCTCACCCTGGCCCTCTCCCACAGGGAGAGGGAGAAAACCGGGCATATCAGGCCGCGCTCTTTTTCTTCTTGAACGGTTTCTTCGCGCCGCTACCGGGGGCAACCATCCCTCTGAACGTTTTCACCGGCGTGCTGCGCGCCTGATCGATCAGCTGGTAAAGCGTCCCGACCAGCGGCTGCATAAAGTCCTGATAGCGACACTGCTTCTCGCTGATCTGCGTCAGCACCGATTCCCAGTGCGCGGTCATGTCCGGCCTGGCGGCCAGCTCCGGCAGAGAGTGGATTAGCGCCCGGCCCGGTTCCGTTGAGTGGATATAGCGCCCTTTTTTCTCCAGGAAACCGCGCTTAAAGAGCAGCTCGATGATCCCCGCTCGCGTCGCTTCCGTCCCCAGACCGTCGGTGGCGCGCAGGATCTTCTTCAGATCTTTATCCTGCACAAACCGGGCGATACCGGTCATCGCCGACAGCAGCGTCGCATCAGTGAAATGGCGCGGCGGCTGGGTCTGACGTTCAACCACTTCGCCCTTCTCGCACAGCAGTTCGTCATCTTTGGCGACCACCGGCAGCGGCGTGCCGTCGTTCTCCTCGTCGCGCTCTTTGTTACCGAGCAGCGTGCGCCAGCCCGCTTCCGCAAGGAAACGCGCTTTGGCGATAAACTTGCCTTTGGCAATCTCAAGCTCAATCACGCACTTACGGAATACCGCGTCCGGGCAGAACTGCATCAGGTACTGACGGGCGATCAGGTTATAGACCTTCGCTTCGTTGTCGGTCAGGTTGACGCTGCTGGCGCGCGCAGTCGGAATAATCGCGTGGTGGGCATCGACCTTTTTGTCGTCCCAGCAGCGGTTATGGGTGTCCGGGTTCACCGCCGGCTGCGGGAGCAGATCCGGCGCGTGTACGCCGATGGCGTTCATCACCGAATGGCGTCCGGCAAAGTGCTCTTCCGGCAGATAGCGGCTGTCCGAACGCGGATAGGTGATGAGCTTATGGGTTTCGTAGAGCTTCTGGCAGATATCCAGCACGTTCTGCGCGCTCAAGCCAAACTTTTTGGCCGCCTCAATCTGAAGAGCAGAAAGCGAAAACGGCAGCGGCGCAGGTTCTGATTCCCGTTTATCGTTATAGCTGGTGACGATAGCCGACTGGCCGGTAATGCGGTTAACCACGTGATCCGCCAGCGGGCGGTGCAGCAAGCGCCCCTCTTCATCCTGGTACGATTCGCAGGCGTCGCTCGGCTGCCAGACGGCGGTAAAGCGCTCGTCTTTAGGCGTGACGATATGCGCTTTCACCTCAAAGAAATCTTTGGCGACGAAGTTCTCAATCTCTTCGTCGCGACGCACGACCAGCCCCAGCACCGGCGTCTGCACGCGCCCCACGGAAAGTACGCCCTGATAGCCCGCGTTGCGCCCGAGGATGGTGTAGGCGCGGGTCATATTGATGCCGTACAGCCAGTCGGCGCGGGCGCGGGCTAATGCCGAGACGCACAGCGGAATAAACTCGCTGTTGGCGCGCAGGCGCGAGATCGCCCGCTCGACGGCCTGCGGGTTGAGGTCGTTTATCAGGCAGCGCTGCACCTGCTGGCGCTTTTCAGGCGCCAGCTCCAGATAGTCCAGCACTTCATCCACCAGCAGCTGCCCTTCCCTGTCCGGGTCACCCGCATGCACAATTTCAGCGGCCTCATGCAGGTAACGCTTGATCACGTTGAGCTGTTTAGTGACGGAGGGACGGGGCTGCAGCCGCCATTTTTCCGGCACGATGGGCAGATCGTTCAAATTCCAGCGGGCGTAGCGGCTGTCATAGACGTCCGGCTGCGCCTGCTCAAGCAGGTGACCGATACACCAGGTGACCACCTGCCCGTTACCGCATTCGATAAAGCCGTCGCCCTTGCGATGCGGCTTAGGCAGCACGTCGGCGATGGCACGGGCCAGGCTCGGCTTTTCGGCAATAAACAACCGCATCGAATTAACGGATCTCAATCATCGGACGACCGCCGCGCGCGGTCACCAGCTCGCCGATCGCCGTCAGGGTAATGCCGAACTCGGCGGCCGTGGCCTGAACCTCGGCTTCGGATTCCGGCGTCACCGCCAGCAGCAGGCCGCCGGAAGTTTGCGGATCGCACAGCAGGTTGCGCCACTCTTCAGGCATTTCGCCCATCAGGTGACCGTAGCTGGCGAAATTGCGCTGGGTACCGCCCGGGACCGCGCCCTGAGCAATATACTCCTCCACGCCCGGCAGCTTTGGCACGTCCTGATACCAGACCTGCGCCTGAACGCCCGCGCCCTGACACACTTCAGAGAGGTGCCCCAGCAGACCAAAACCGGTCACGTCGGTCATCGCCTTCACGCCGTCGATATTGGCAAACGCCGCACCGGCGAGGTTCATCTGGCACATGACTTCGGTTGCCAGGCCTTTGTGCTCCGGTTTCAGCAGGGATTTTTTCTCGGCGGTGGTCAGCACGCCAATGCCCAGCGGCTTGGTAAGGAACAGCTTGCAGCCCGCCTGCGCGGTGCTGTTGCGCTTCACGCGCTCGGTCGGCACCACGCCGGTGACGGCCAGGCCGAAGATAGGCTCCGGCGCATCGATAGAGTGACCGCCGGCCAGGGCAATCCCCGCCTGCTGGCAGGCAAAACGACCGCCATCAATCACCTCGCGGGCAACTTCCGGCGGGATGGTGTTGATCGGCCAGCCCAGAATGGCAATCGCCATGATCGGCTTACCGCCCATCGCGAAGATATCGCTGATGGCGTTGGTGGCCGCAATGCGCCCAAAGTCGAACGGGTTGTCGACGATCGGCATAAAGAAGTCGGTGGTACTGATAATGCTGGTGCCGTTACCTAAGTCATAAACTGCAGCATCGTCACGCGTTTCGTTGCCGACAAGCAGGTTCGGGTCGACAAACTTCGCCTGTTCACTGTGCAGGATGGTCTCCAGCACTTTCGGGGAAATTTTACAACCGCAACCGGCTCCGTGGCTGTACTGCGTTAAACGAATGGTTTGCTCGCTCATGGACGTCTCCTGTCATCTCAATCGCGCTATGGTAGCGCTCATTCCATAAAGAGGTAAGTATGACTGTCTGAATTCTGCGGCAGATGCTCAGAATCCAGACAGTTTAGCGTGCGTGATCAGAAACGGCTGACGAAAGGCGTGGTGTCCGGAATGCTGATGGTGCTGGAGGCTTTAAGCTGCGGGGTGCCGAGATAAAGGAAACCGACAATTTTGTCATGTTCGCCACAGGAAAATCCTGCCCGAACGGCTGCGCTCTCCGTCAACGGCCCGGTACGCCAGATACCGTTAAAGCCCTGCGCGACGGCGGCCATTTGCATCGCCATCACCGCACAGCCCGCAGACATTTCCTGTTCCCAGACCGGCACCTTATGGTCGGCCTGACATTTTGCCACGACGGCGATAATCATCGGGGCGCGGAACGGGGCATTGCGCGCCTTGTCGATACCTTTCTCATCCTGACCGGCGGCAACCGCGCCCTGCTCCAGCAGCTGGCTGAAACGATCGCGGCCTTCGCCTTCAATCACAAAGAAGTGCCACGGCTGCAGCGTGCCGTGATCGGGGGCACGCATGCCGGCACGCAGAATGTTCTCCAGCTGCTCGCCTGCCGGGGCAGGTTCGGCCAGACGGGAAGCGCTACGGCGGTTAACAAGCAGTTCGAGTGCGTCCATTGGTTAACTCCTTTCTTGAAATTTACTCACAAAATTAACACGACGGCAGATTTTGTTACAGCCTGGCAGGCGATTCCTGCTGACAAGTGGCGGTTGGGTCATTACGATAACCCAACATTACCGTCCAGTGGCGACGGAAACAGTCATTTTCTGGTTAGGGAGAATACATGCGAACCCTTTGGCGAATCATTGCCGGTTTCTTTAAATGGACGTGGCGACTGCTCAACTTCGTCCGCAACCTGGTGATGAACATCTTCTTCATCCTGTTGGTTCTGGTTTGCGCGGGCATCTGGATGCATATCAGCAACGCGAATCAGGCGCAGCATTCGACTCGCGGGGCCCTGTTACTCGATATCACCGGCGTTATCGTTGATAAACCGTCCGCCAGCAACCGACTGGGGGCAATCAGCCGCCAGCTGTTTGGCGCGACGTCAGACCGCCTGCAGGAAAACTCCCTGTTCGATATCGTCGATACCATCCGCCAGGCCAAAGACGACCGCAACATCACCGGGATCGTGCTGGATCTGAAAGATTTTGCCGGAGGCGATCAGCCTTCAATGCAGTACATCGGTAAAGCGCTGCGCGAATTCCGCGACAGCGGCAAGCCGGTGATTGCCGTGGGCGATAGCTACAGCCAGGGGCAATACTACCTGGCGAGCTTCGCCAATAAAATCTGGCTCTCTCCGCAAGGTACGGTCGATCTGCACGGCTTTGCCACCAACGGCCTGTACTACAAGTCGCTGCTCGACAAGCTGAAGGTCACCACCCACGTCTTCCGCGTCGGCACGTATAAATCCGCCGTCGAGCCGTTTATCCGCGACGACATGTCTCCTGCCGCCCGTGAAGCGGACAGCCGCTGGATTGGCGAGCTGTGGCAGAACTATCTCGGCACCGTTGCCGCCAACCGCCAGATTACGCCTGAACAGGCGTTCCCTGGCGCGAAGGGCGTGCTGGATGGCCTGCGTAAGGTTGACGGTGATACCGCGAAATATGCGCTGGATAACAAACTGGTTGATGCCCTGGGCACCAGCGCCGAGATTGAAAAATCCCTGAGCAAACAGTTTGGCTGGAGCAAAGAGGACAAAAACTACAGCGCCATCAGCATGTACGATTACTCGGCGAAAAAGCCGGATGACAGCGGTGATAGCGTCGCGGTGGTGTTTGCCAACGGCGCCATCATGGACGGTCAGGAGACCCCAGGCAACGTGGGCGGCGATACTACCGCGTCACAAATTCGCGATGCTCGCCTGGATCCAAAAGTGAAAGCGATCGTCCTGCGCGTGAACAGCCCTGGCGGCAGCGTCAGCGCCTCCGAGGTGATCCGCGCTGAACTGGCCGCGGCACGCGCCGCCGGCAAGCCGGTGGTTGTATCCATGGGCGGAATGGCCGCCTCCGGTGGTTACTGGATCTCAACGCCAGCCAACTACATCGTGGCTAACCCAAGCACGCTGACCGGCTCGATCGGTATCTTCGGGGTGATCAACACCGTAGAGAACAGCCTGGATTCTCTGGGCGTGCATACCGATGGCGTAGCCACCTCTCCGCTGGCGGATGTGTCGGTGACCAAATCCCTGCCGCCGGAAGTCTCTGAGATGATGCAGCTCAGCATTGAGAACGGCTATAAGCGCTTTATCACTCTGGTGGCGGACTCGCGTAAAAAGACGCCAGAGCAGATCGACCAGATCGCGCAGGGCCACGTCTGGACCGGCCAGGATGCGAAGAGCAACGGTCTGGTCGACAGCCTGGGCGATTTCGATGACGCGGTGAAGAAAGCCGCCGAGCTGGCGAAGCTGAAGCAGTGGCATATCGAGTATTACCAGGACGAGCCGTCGTTCTTCGATATGGTCATGGACAGCATGTCCGGCTCGGTACGCGCCATGCTGCCGGAGGCGATGCAGGCTTACCTGCCTGCGCCGGTCGCCACGGCAGCGAAAGCGATGAAGGCAGAGAGCGATAAGCTCGCGGCCTTTAACGATCCACAGAGTCGTTACGCGTTTTGCCTGACCTGCGCTAACGTCCGTTAAAAACCGTCCCCTCTTCCCGCGAAGAGGGGATTTTTTTCTTTTGAAGAACAAGAACTCACTACCATGCAGAAGAAATCGATTTATGTAGCCTACACTGGCGGTACCATCGGTATGCAGCGCTCTGAAAACGGCTATATCCCTGTCTCCGGCCACCTGCAGCGTCAGCTTGCGCTGATGCCGGAATTCCACCGTCCGGAAATGCCTGACTTCACCATCCACGAATACGAGCCGCTGATGGACTCCTCCGACATGACGCCGGAAGACTGGCAGCACATCGCGGATGACATTAAAGCTCATTACGACCAGTACGACGGCTTCGTGATCCTGCACGGCACCGACACCATGGCGTTTACCGCCTCGGCGCTCTCCTTCATGCTGGAGAACCTGAGCAAGCCGGTTATCGTCACCGGGTCGCAAATTCCGCTGGCGGAGCTGCGCTCGGACGGGCAGATCAACCTGCTGAACTCCCTGTACGTGGCGGCGAATTACCCGATTAACGAAGTGTCGCTGTTTTTCAACAACCGTCTGTATCGCGGCAACCGCACCACCAAAGCCCATGCCGACGGCTTTGACGCCTTCGCCTCCCCTAACCTGCAGCCGCTGCTGGAGGCCGGGATTCATATCCGTCGTCTGGGTACGCCGCCTGCGCCGAACACCGCCGGCGAGCTGATCGTGCATCCGATCACTCCGCAACCGATTGGCGTGGTCACTATTTACCCGGGTATCTCCGCTGACGTGGTGCGTAACTTCCTGCGCCAGCCGGTGAAAGCGCTGATTCTGCGCTCCTATGGCGTAGGCAACGCGCCGCAGAACGGCGAATTCCTGAAAGAGCTCCAGGAAGCTAGCGAGCGTGGAATTGTGGTCGTGAACCTGACCCAGTGTATGTCCGGTAAAGTGAATATGGGCGGCTATGCCACCGGCAACGCGCTGGCGCACGCCGGGGTTATTAGCGGCTTCGATATGACCGTTGAGGCAACGCTGACTAAACTTCACTATTTACTGAGTCAGGATCTGGACATTCAGTCCATTCGCAGCGCGATGATGCAAAACCTGCGCGGCGAGCTGACCCCGGACGAATAAGGAGTACTCATGAAGCAACGCGCCCTGCTACTGGTCGATTTGCAAAATGATTTCTGCGCGGGCGGTGCGCTGGCCGTCGCCGAAGGTGACAGCACCGTTGACGTGGCAAACACGCTGATTGACTGGTGTAAAGCCCGCGGTGAAGCGGTTGTCGCAAGCCAGGACTGGCACCCGGCGAACCACGGCAGCTTTGCCAGCCAGCACGACGTCGAGCCTTTCACTCAGGGGAAACTCGACGGGCTGGCGCAAACCTTCTGGCCGGATCACTGCGTACAGCAGACGGAAGGCGCGGAGCTGCATCCGCTCCTGAACCAGAAAGCCATCGACGCGGTGTTCCATAAAGGTGAAAACCCGGCTATCGACAGCTATAGCGCGTTTTTTGATAACGGGCATCGCCAGAAAACGGCGCTGGACGCGTGGTTACGTCACCATGAAATCACGGAGCTGATCGTGCTGGGCCTGGCGACGGATTACTGCGTGAAGTTTACCGTGCTGGACGCGCTCCAGTTGGGGTATACCGTCAGCGTCATCACCGACGGCTGCCGCGGAGTGAACATTCAACCGCAGGACAGCGCTCAGGCGTTTATGGATATGGCTGCGGAAGGCGCAACGCTGTATACGCTCGAAGACTGGCTGGAAACGCAGGCGTAGTCTTTTACGCCCTCTCCCTGTGGGAGAGGGTATCAAGCTGCACCGTTATTGCATTTTCATCGTCGCAATCGGCTTCGGCGTGATGCCAAAATCTTCTTTCAGCTCGCGCTTGCTCTTCATCACCATCTGGCCCTGGGTGTCGATGGTCATATGCTGCGCGTCGGTGTTATGGCGCGCCTGCCACAGCATTACCAACTGCAAACTGTTCTCTTTTTGCTCCGGCGTCAGCGCAACGCCGTCGGGCCATTTTCCCAGTTCTACGGCGGTCACCAGACGCTGATAAATCTCCGGCGTCATGCCGCTAATCATGTCATCAATATTCACACTCGCGCCCTTTCAAAGGAATAATTTGCTGAATCGTTTTTTCAACCCTTAATCTGGTCACCGTTTTCATCATCGGTGAAGCTCATTGAGGCTGAATTTACGCAGAAACGCTCGCCCGTAGGCTGTGGGCCATCCGGGAAGACGTGCCCAAGGTGCGCATCGCAGTTGCCGCAGCGAATTTCCGTACGCACCATGCCGTGCGACGAGTCGGTCAGGTAGCGGATGGCTTCATCACTCACCGGCTCGTAGAAACTCGGCCAGCCGCAGCCAGAATCAAATTTCGTTTGTGAATTGAACAGCGGAGCATCACAGACCAGACAGTGGTACACGCCGTCTCGCTTGTTGTGCAGTAAACGCCCGGTGAACGGCGGTTCCGTTCCGTGATTCTGCGTCACGTAAAACTGCATTTCTGTGAGGTTTTTTTTCAAATCGTCAGGGTTACGTTGGTTCGACATATGCTTACATCTCGCTGTAGAAACAGACATCTTTTAACCCCGATTCTAACAAAACATTAACACCCTTGCGTGCACTTTTGTTCTAAACTTATGTGTCGCGAATAAGCGGTCAGGCAAATGTGATCACGTTCACATTTTTATCCTGCGAGGACTTTAAAATCCCGGCTCAGCCCCCATATGGGTGCAAGCTCAAAGGGAAAGTGAGGCGAGTCAGTCGCACAAACGTTAGTCACAGGATTGATTTGTCGCAATGATTGACACGATTCCGCTTGACGCTGCGTAAGGTTTTTGTAATTTTACAGGCAACCTTTTATTCACTAACAAATAGCTGGTGGAATATATGACTATCAAAGTAGGTATCAACGGTTTTGGCCGTATCGGCCGTATTGTTTTCCGTGCTGCTCAGAAACGTTCTGACATCGAAATCGTTGGTATCAACGATCTCCTGGACGCTGAATACATGGCGTACATGCTGAAGTACGACTCAACTCACGGTCGTTTCGACGGCACCGTTGAAGTGAAAGACGGCCACCTGGTTGTTAATGGCAAAACCATCCGCGTTACTGCTGAAAAAGACCCAGCTAACCTGAAATGGAACGAAATCGGTGTTGACGTTGTTGCTGAAGCAACCGGTATCTTCCTGACCGACGAAACTGCGCGTAAACACATCACCGCTGGTGCGAAGAAAGTTGTTCTGACTGGTCCTTCCAAAGACAACACCCCAATGTTCGTTCGTGGTGCAAACTTCGAAACTTACGCTGGCCAGGATATCGTGTCTAACGCATCCTGCACCACCAACTGCCTGGCACCGCTGGCTAAAGTTATCAACGACAACTTCGGCATCATCGAAGGTCTGATGACTACCGTTCACGCGACCACCGCTACTCAGAAAACCGTTGATGGCCCGTCTCACAAAGACTGGCGCGGCGGCCGTGGCGCGGCTCAGAACATCATCCCATCCTCTACCGGTGCTGCTAAAGCTGTAGGTAAAGTACTGCCAGAACTGAATGGCAAGCTGACTGGTATGGCGTTCCGCGTTCCAACTCCTAACGTATCCGTTGTTGACCTGACCGTTCGTCTGGAAAAAGCTGCTTCTTATGAAGAAATTAAGAAAGCAATCAAAGCTGCTTCCGAAGGCGCAATGAAAGGCGTTCTGGGCTACACCGAAGACGACGTTGTATCTACCGATTTCAACGGCGAAATCTGCACTTCAGTATTCGATGCTAAAGCAGGTATCGCACTGAACGACAACTTCGTGAAACTGGTTTCCTGGTACGACAACGAAACTGGCTACTCTAACAAAGTACTGGACCTGATCGCTCACATCTCCAAATAAGTTGAGATGAGTGCTTGATCCAAAAAGGCGACTTCGGTCGCCTTTTTTTATTTATAAGACAGAGGATTGCTTAATGATTAATAAAATTTTTGCACTTCCGGTAGTCGAACAGCTTACCCCTGTGCTCTCCCGCCGTCAGATTGACGGCGCTGATATCATCGTCGTTGACCACCCGCGCGTTAAGGCCTCCGTGGCGCTGAACGGCGCGCACCTGCTTTCCTGGAAACCGGAAGGCGAAGCTGAAGGCTTATGGCTGAGCGATGCGACCTCCTTCAAAAAAGGGGCAGCGATTCGCGGTGGCGTGCCGATCTGCTGGCCGTGGTTCGGCCCGTCCGCCCAGCCGGGTTTGCCTTCTCACGGTTTTGCCCGTAACCAGCAGTGGACGCTAAAAGCGCATCACGAAGATGACAACGGCGCCGTGCTGACCTTTGAGCTGCAGGCTAATGATGAAACCCGCGCCCTCTGGCCACACGATTTCACCCTGTATGCCCGCTTCAAGCTGGGTAAAACCTGTGAAATCGAACTGGAAGCTCACGGCGAGTTCGAAACCACCTCCGCCCTGCACACCTATTTCAACGTGGGTGATATCAGCGCAGTGAAGGTGAGCGGCCTGGGCGATACCTATATCGACAAAGTGGATAACGCGAAAGAAGGCAAACTGAGCGACGGCGTTCAGGCATTCCCTGACCGTACCGACCGCGTTTACCTGCACCCGGAAGCGTGCAGCGTGATCCACGACGGCGCCCTGAACCGCGGCATTGAAGTGGTCCATCATCATCACAGCAACGTGGTGGGCTGGAACCCGGGTCCGGCACTGTCTGTCAGCATGGCCGACGTGCCTGACGACGGTTATAAAACGTTCGTCTGCGTGGAAACCGCCTGCGTGATCACCCCGCAGAAAGCGAGTGAAGAAAAGCCATCTCGTTTAGGGCAGACGATCCGCATTGTTAAGCGATAAATTCGCTGCACCACGCTAAAGCAAACGGGGCGCAAGCGCCCCGTTTTAATGCATCAATTGCACGATATTAGTGCGCAATCAGAACTTGTAGCTCACCCCCACAGAGAAGATGCCTGCCCAGGACTTATCGACCATCGGGCTGTCCTTCACTTCATCGCTCAGACGCTCATAGCGGCCGGTACCGTACACGCTCCAGTCGCCGAGGAAGTTGTAGGTCGCGGTCAGCTCCAGGTAAGGATCCCAGCCGTCATCTGCACTGTAGCTTTTCAGACCACTGCGGCGGGACTCGTTTTTAGAGACGCCGTAGTAGTAGTCGTTGTAGTTCTCGCTGTTGTACTGCACACCGATACCCGGCGTCAGGGTGAGCCCACCGTTGGTGTAGCGGTACAACCATGCCAGGTCCCAGATAAAGCCGTTGCTGTTATCCAGCGTGTCACCCGCCAGGGCCGTACGCAGGAAGCCATACTCGGTGTTATGTACATACGAGAGCCCGGCCATCATGGTGCTTTTACGCTTGTCGAGCTGGCGAAGCGCGTGGCTGTCGCTGTCACCCGGCTTGAAGTGCGTTGGATCGTAGTAGGCCATGATGGAGAGCTTATCGGCCTTGTCGTTCCAGAGATAGTAGCCGCCGCCGAGCCCGCGGAACCAGACGTTATCGCCTTCATAAGTGATAACGGGAACAGGATAAACATCACGGTCATACTGTTTGTACGGGCTGTTAATGACGCCAACACCCGCGCCAACCGTCCACTGACTTTCCGCCTGTGCGGTGCTTACTGCGGTCGCGGCAAGGATGCCTAATGCCAGAAGTTTGAGTTTGGTCACAATCCATTCTTTCCTGTAGTCAAATAATCAGCGGGTGAAGTGTAACCGCCATTCCCGTACATCCCAAAATTTTTTGCCTGCTAATCAGTCTGATTAACCCATTATTTTTAACTTTTCAGATGACAACACGCTTTCATTAATATGACCACTGAATGAAAAACGTGCATTTGTCTTATAGCGACAGTGGAAATTTTTGGATGAGTTATTGATATGTCATTGAAAGTAGATTTTCTGGGCATGCAAGTTTTGCAAATGCCATCTACGCTTTAATTTAAGAAGAGTTTTCCTGAACACCCTGCGGTTCTTAGCGTCTGACCTGGCACACAGGTTGCTGCTCTGGCAGTGAGGTGCGAGAGATTCTCTTCCGGGAGCCTCCACTACTCATACGAACGGCTCTTATCCTGTGCTAAAAAACGAAAGGACGGCATGCCATGAATATATTCGATCACTATCGCCAGCGCTATGAAGCTGCCAAGGACGAAGAGTTCACACTGCAGGAGTTTCTTACCATCTGTCGGCAAGATCGCAGTGCCTATGCCAATGCGGCAGAACGGCTATTGATGGCTATTGGTGAGCCAAACATGGTTGACACTGCCCTGGAGCCTCGGCTTTCCCGTCTCTTTTCGAATCGGGTGGTCGCCCGATACCCGGCGTTTGAAGAGTTCTATGGTATGGAAGATGCCATTGAACAGATTGTCTCCTATCTGAAGCATGCCGCTCAGGGTCTGGAAGAGAAGAAACAGATCCTCTATTTACTCGGCCCGGTGGGTGGCGGTAAATCCTCGCTGGCTGAACGCCTGAAGTCGCTGATGCAGCGTGTCCCTATCTATGTGCTAAGCGCCAACGGTGAACGCAGCCCGGTGAACGACCATCCGCTGTGCCTGTTCAATCCGCAGGAAGACGCGCAGATTCTGGATAAAGAGTATGGCATCCCGCGTCGCTACCTCGGCACCATCATGTCGCCGTGGGCGGCTAAACGCCTGCACGAGTTTGGTGGCGACATCACCAAATTCCGTGTGGTGAAGGTCTGGCCGTCTATCCTTGAGCAGATCGCCATCGCCAAAACTGAACCCGGTGATGAGAACAACCAGGATATCTCGGCTCTGGTGGGTAAAGTCGATATTCGTAAGCTGGAAAACTTCGCGCAAAACGATCCGGATGCCTACGGTTACTCCGGCGCGCTGTGCCGTGCTAACCAGGGGATTATGGAATTCGTCGAGATGTTTAAAGCACCGATTAAAGTGCTGCATCCACTGCTGACGGCTACCCAGGAAGGGAACTACAACGGGACGGAAGGTATTTCCGCCCTGCCGTTTAACGGGATTATCCTCGCCCACTCGAACGAATCTGAATGGGTGACCTTCCGTAATAACAAAAACAATGAGGCCTTCCTTGACCGCGTGTACATCGTCAAGGTGCCTTATTGCCTGCGGATCTCCGAAGAGATCAAAATTTACGAGAAACTGCTTAACCACAGCGAGCTGGTGCATGCACCCTGCGCGCCCGGCACGCTGGAAACGCTGTCGCGCTTCTCCATCCTTTCGCGTCTGAAAGAGCCGGAAAACTCCAGCATCTATTCGAAAATGCGCGTCTATGACGGTGAAAGCCTGAAAGATACCGACCCGAAAGCGAAGTCATATCAGGAATACCGCGACTATGCCGGGGTTGATGAGGGGATGAACGGTCTGTCCACGCGTTTCGCGTTTAAGATCCTCTCCCGCGTCTTTAACTTCGACCATGCGGAAGTGGCGGCCAACCCGGTTCATCTGTTCTACGTGCTGGAGCAGCAAATCGAACGCGAGCAGTTCCCGCAGGAGCAGGCTGAACGCTATCTTGAGTTCCTCAAAGGTTACCTGATCCCGAAATACGCCGAGTTCATTGGCAAAGAGATCCAGACGGCCTACCTGGAATCCTATTCAGAATACGGGCAGAACATTTTCGACCGTTATGTCACCTATGCTGACTTCTGGATCCAGGATCAGGAGTACCGCGACCCGGATACCGGCCAGCTGTTTGACCGTGAGTCCCTGAACGCGGAGCTGGAAAAAATCGAGAAGCCTGCCGGGATCAGCAACCCGAAAGACTTCCGTAACGAGATTGTGAACTTTGTCCTGCGCGCCAGAGCGCATAACAACGGGCGCAATCCGAACTGGACCAGCTACGAAAAACTGCGCACGGTCATTGAGAAGAAAATGTTCTCCAATACCGAAGAGCTGCTGCCGGTGATCTCGTTTAACGCCAAAACCTCAACCGATGAGCAGAAAAAACACGACGACTTTGTCGACCGTATGATGGAAAAAGGATACACCCGCAAGCAGGTCCGCCTGCTTTGCGAATGGTATCTGCGCGTGCGTAAATCGTCTTAAAAACAAGTGCCCGGTGGCGGTTAGCGCTGACCGGGCCTACAAAATGCAAGTTGGCAAATGCAGTACGGGGGGTATATGACCTGGTTTATTGACCGGCGTCTTAACGGCAAAAACAAGAGCACGGTGAACCGCCAGCGCTTCTTGCGTCGTTATAAAGCGCAAATTAAACAGTCTATCTCCGAGGCCATCAACAAACGCTCGGTGACCGACGTCGACAGCGGCGAGTCTGTCTCCATCCCCACCGATGACATCAGCGAACCGATGTTTCATCAGGGACGTGGCGGCCTGCGCCATCGCGTACACCCAGGTAATGACCACTTCGTTCAGAACGACAGAATTGAGCGTCCTCAGGGCGGCGGCGGTGGTTCAGGAAGCGGTCAGGGACAGGCCAGCCAGGACGGTGAGGGTCAGGACGAATTTGTCTTCCAGATTTCGAAAGATGAATATCTCGACCTGTTGTTTGAAGACCTGGCGTTGCCGAATCTGAAAAAGAATCAGCATCGTCAGCTTAACGAATATAAAACCCATCGCGCGGGCTATACCGCCAACGGCGTGCCCGCTAACATCAGCGTCGTGCGTTCGTTGCAGAATTCGCTGGCGCGACGAACGGCCATGACGGCGGGCAAACGGCGCGAACTGCGCGAGCTGGAGAGCAGCCTGAAGGTCGTGGAAAACACGGAACCGGCGCAACTGCTGGAAGAGGAGCGTCTGCGTAAAGAAATTGCCGAGCTGAGGGCGAAGATTGAACGGGTACCGTTTATCGACACCTTCGATCTGCGCTACAAGAATTACGAAAAACGCCCTGAGCCCTCCAGCCAGGCGGTGATGTTCTGTCTGATGGACGTTTCCGGCTCGATGGATCAGGCCACCAAGGATATGGCGAAGCGTTTTTATATTCTGCTCTACCTGTTCCTGAGCAGAACCTATAAGAACGTGGAGGTGGTCTATATCCGCCACCACACTCAGGCGAAAGAAGTAGATGAACATGAGTTCTTCTACTCGCAGGAGACCGGCGGGACCATCGTATCAAGCGCCCTGAAGCTGATGGATGAAGTGGTCAAAGAGCGTTACGACCCGGCGCAGTGGAACATTTATGCCGCGCAGGCGTCCGATGGCGACAACTGGGCCGATGACTCACCGCTGTGTCACGAGATTCTGGCGAAGAAAATTCTGCCGGTGGTGCGTTACTACAGCTATATCGAAATTACCCGTCGCGCGCACCAGACCCTGTGGCGGGAGTATGAACATCTGCAGGCAATGTTCGATAATTTTGCCATGCAGCATATCCGTGACCAGGATGATATTTATCCGGTGTTCAGGGAGCTGTTCCATAAGCAATCTGCTACCAGCAACGCATAATCCAACAGCCAGCGAACGCGCTGGCTGTTTTCTTTCGACCCCGTTCATCCCGTGCTAATGTAGAACCCTGCATACAGGATTATCACCGGGAAATGGTTATGACTGACGACGTTATTGGGGCAGGAACCCACCAGCAGCTGATTACCTTACTCACCGAGCAGGGCGCGCGGTTTCGCGTCATGGAGCATGAGGCGGTTGGGAAATGCGAAGCGGTAAGTGAAATTCGCGGGACCGATCTGCGGCAAGGCGCAAAAGCCCTGGTCTGCAAGGTGAAGGGAAACGGCGTAAAAAAACACGTTCTGGCGATCCTCGCCGCCGATCTGCAGGCCGACCTGAGCCAGCTTGCCAGCCATTTTGGCGGGCTGAAGGCCTCCCTCGCCAGCCCGGCCGAGGTCGATACCCTGACCGCCTGCGTTTTCGGCGCTATCCCGCCCTTTAGCTTCCACCCTGATTTGGCGCTGGTCGCCGACCCGCTGCTGTTCGAGCGCTTTGACGAAATCGCCTTTAACGCCGGTTTACTGGAGAAATCCGTGATTATGGATACCCAGGATTACCTGCGCATCGCCCGTCCTGAGCTCGTCACCTTCCACAAAGCGTAACTGCGATGGCTGGCGCTCCTGTCAGCCTTTTCGTTCCAGAAAAAGTACGGAGGCAACGAGAATAGCGGCAATAGCGAAAAACGATGAGGAGATAATCAGCGTTTCAACAAACATATGATCGTTCATGATGGCGACCCCTTTTGCGATATCTGCCTTCGTTTTAATCCGCGTAAATGACAAGGTTATGACAACGACAAAATCTTTTTAAAACTGTTCTCTGCCGCGTTTGCGCGTACAGTAAACAGAACAATTTTTCTGGCAAGGATTCCCTATGTTTGACCCTACTCTGCTCATTCTTCTGGCACTGGCCGCGCTCGGCTTTGTCAGCCATAACACCACCGTCGCCATCTCGATTCTGGTGCTGATTATTGTTCGCGTGACCCCGTTAAATACCTTTTTCCCGTGGATAGAAAAACAAGGCCTCACCATCGGGATCATCATTTTAACCATCGGGGTAATGGCGCCCATCGCCAGCGGCACGCTTCCCGCTTCAACGCTGCTGCACTCGTTTGTGAACTGGAAATCGCTGGTGGCGATCGCGGTGGGGATTTTTGTTTCGTGGCTGGGCGGGCGCGGCGTTACGCTGATGAGCAGCCAGCCCTCGCTGGTGGCGGGTCTGCTGGTGGGCACCGTGCTGGGCGTGGCGCTCTTTCGCGGCGTTCCGGTGGGGCCGCTGATTGCAGCAGGCCTTGTCTCTCTGTTTATCGGGAAGTCGTAGTCAGGCTGGCCATATAGCGCGCCGGCGTCTGGCCCAGTCCCTTTCTGAACATGGTGATAAACGCGGTGGTCGAGTCATAGCCGAGTGTCTGTGCCACCTGCTGCACCGATTTCCCACCGATCAAATGCTGTAACGCCACGATCAGCTGCAGCTGGTGACGCCAGCGGCGAAAGCTTAAGCCGGTCTCTTTCACCACCAGCCGCGCCAGGTTGCGTTCGCTCATGGCAAAGTGGCTCGCCCACTGCGTCAGCGTCTGCCAGGCGGCGGGCTCTTCCGCCATTTTCTCGCTCATCAGCCGAATTTTAGGATGAGGCGAGACGGGCAGCTGCAGATGCTCCTGACGCTGGAGCGGCAGCTCGTCAAACAGAACGTCCACCAGGCGCGAGGTGGCCGCAAGAGTGAGTTGTTCAGGCGATTTTTCCGCCAGGGATAAAATCAGCTCCCGCACCAGAGGGGAGATTTTCAGGGTGCAGCAGCGGTCGGGCAAGCTTGCCGCCCCCGGTTCAATGAACAAAAAGCAGAGCTGTGCGCCAGGGGTGGCCCTGTTGCTGTGCGGCATCTGGCCGGGGATCCAGACGGCGTACTGGGGTGGAACCATCAGCATGGCATTTTCCACTTCGCAGGTGATCGCGCCGCCGAGGGCCAGAATCAACTGCCCCTTACGGTGATGATGTCGGGGAATATACTGTTCCTCCGCCACCACGCGGATGCGAAATGCGACGGCCGCATCGTGCTGGCTATCGGGATCATAGCCGTCCAGTCCCAGACCAATCATCAGTTTGTCCGATATTAGCGATAAACTGTCATTTTAGCCTGATTTAAACCGCCGGGAAAATCGGTATTGTGGGCGCTCGCTTGAACGTATGAGAACATAATGACTACTGCTATTCGCACCTCAGGAAAACACGGCGCGCTGTTGATTGCAGGCATCCTGATGATTGCCACTACGCTTCGCGTCACCTTTACCGGGGCAGCCCCGCTGCTCGACACTATTCGTCTTGATTATGGCTTAAGCACGGCGCAAACCGGTCTGCTGACCACCCTGCCCCTGCTGGCTTTCGCCCTTATCTCGCCGCTCGCCGCAGGCGTTGCCCGACGTATCGGCATGGAGCGCAGCCTGTTTGTCGCCCTGCTGCTGATTTGCGTCGGAATTGCACTTCGCTCTCTGCCTTCCGCCGTGCTGCTTTTCATCGGAACGGCGGTCATAGGCTGCGGGATTGCGCTAGGGAACGTGCTGTTACCCGGATTAATTAAACGTGACTTTCCGGGCCAGGTGGCGAAACTCACCGGAGCCTACTCCCTGACGATGGGCGTCTCGGCGGCGCTTGGCTCGGCGCTGATTGTTCCCCTGGCGCAGGGTAATGCGGGCTGGCACGGCGCGCTGCTGATGCTGATGGCGTTTCCGCTGGTCGCGCTGCTGCTCTGGCTGCCGCAGTGGCGTCAGAAACACGTTGCGACGGTAACGGGCGCTGGCGCGCTGCATAATCGCGCCATCTGGCGCTCGGCACTCGCCTGGCAGGTGACGCTCTTTTTGGGGATTAACTCGCTGATTTACTACGTCATCATTGGCTGGCTGCCGGCGATATTGCTCAGCCACGGCTACAGCGAAGCTCAGGCCGGCTCGGTGCACGGGCTGTTGCAGCTGGCCACGGCCGTGCCGGGGCTTGCCGTTCCGCTGATCCTCCACCGTCTGAAAGATCAGCGGGGGATCGCCGGTGCGGTTGCACTGATGTGCGCGGTTAGCGCGGCGGGGCTGTGGTTTATGCCTGATATGGCGGTGATGTGGACGCTGGTGTTTGGCTTCGGCTCCGGAGCAACGATGATCCTCGGCCTGACGTTCATCGGTCTGCGCGCCAGCTCTGCGCATCAGGCTGCGGCCCTGTCCGGCATGGCGCAGTCGATTGGCTATCTGCTCGCCGCCTGCGGCCCTCCGCTGATGGGGAAAATTCACGACAGCGCGGGAGACTGGCGGATCCCGCTTCTGGGCTGCGCCCTGGCCGCCGTGATAATGGCTATTTGCGGCGTGCTCGCCGGGCGAGACCGGGAGATCGCGCCCCGTTAAAGACTGTGGCAGACCATTGGGTCTGCCTTTTCTTACCCGCGCGCCGCGCGCAGCATCGCCTGCACCAGCACGACCGGGCGTCCCTCCAGCGCACTACGTTCATGCTGGAATAAGGTGATCACGAAGAACGGGTGCGTAACCAGCTCCGCGGCGCGAATTTCCCCCTGTTCGTCCCAGCCCGTAACGTGCATATCACCGCTTTCCAGCGCCTGTGCAAACGCCGGCGACACGCCATAGTTACAGTGATATCCCTCTTCAATTTCCGGCTTGCCGTACGCTTTTGCGATCAGCGTATTTTTGCGCAGCTCAATCGCATCGGTTTTTTCCACCAGCGAGCAGGTCAGCGGCGCAATCACCATGGTGCCTTCGGTATCCGTCTCGGCATGTGCCGCATCAGCCCAGCCCAGCACGTTTCGGGCATACTCAATCAGCGCGTGCTGGAATCCGCCGCAGGTGCCAAGGAACGGTACGCCGTTTTCACGGGCGTAGCGCGCGGCGATAAAGGCCGCCTCGGTGTTTTTATAGGGGCTGGCAGGCACCAGCCAGATGGCATCGTAGCCCACCAGATCTTCAGGGCTCGTCAGCTCCGTGGTGGCAAGCCAGTCGTAATCGGCGGTGAGGTCAAGGACTGCGGCGGCGTCGTCAATGGCCAGCGGGATCGCCTGATGCGCAATAACACTGGGATTGTAATCGCCAACCAGCGCAATGCGCAGCGTCGTTTTAACCGGGAGGTGTTCCATGAAAGGTTCCTTATGCCAGAGTATTATCAGATAACATAAGGAACCTCAGACTACCGATCTTCTGCAATTATCACAATACCTTAAATTGGGAGGGTGGAATCATGATCCAATGCAAACGCGTATACGAACAGGCAGCTCCGGACGACGGCTATCGGGTGCTGGTGGACAAGCTGTGGCCGCGCGGGGTCAAAAAAACGGACCTCGCGTATGATGAATGGTGCAAAGCGCTCACGCCCTCGAATGAATTACGCAAGGCCTTTCATAGCGAAACCATTGATTTCACCGCCTTCACTAAGGCCTATCGGGAAGAACTGGCGCAGCATGCTGATGAGGGAAGACGTCTGGCGACGCTGGCGAACAGGCAGACCGTCACCCTGCTCTTTGCTGCCAAAAACACAGAGCAAAATCACGCCCTGGTATTAGCCGACTGGCTGCGCCATCTCTGATCAGCCGATCGCCAGCTCATCGAGAATTTGTGGGGCTTCATCGGGAGTGAGCGGCATCAGATGTTCGGCGCGGACAAACGCAAAGCCGTGCTGATTGTCAAAGGCGTAAACGTCGCCTGTCACCAGCCAAAGCGCGCGATCCGCAGTTACGGGAAGTTGCGTCATCACGCCGTTGACCGGGTTCACGAAACGCAGGCCAGGCTCGCACAGGCCAAACAGCTCAACAGATTTACCAATATTGCGACGGCCTGACGCCGTGCGGGCACCCACGATCATCGCCATGCTGCCCGGTTTAAGCTGGAACATACTTCTCTCGCAGAAACTAACGCCAGAAACTGGCTAAGATTAATCCTAAAGAGAAGTGTATCGCAGGCAATATAGGTCTGTCACCTGGCGGGTTGCGGATGATCGCGACGGTAGAGCGTCCATTCATCTATCACTTCACCCCCCGGTAGTTTGCACTCCGTGCGTACGCCCTGCGGGCTTTGAACCGGGATCTGTTCCCCGCCTTTCTCCAGGCAGTACACGGAGGCCGGGTTCGCCATACCGATAGCGTGCGGCGGTTTCGGCGCATCGGGTGGGGTTGTTTTTGCGGTACAGGCCACCAGGGGAAGCGCCAGCGCCAGAAGCAGAAATCTCATCTCATTGATCCTTGTGACATCATTACAGTCTAAGGGTAACGGTTCATCGCCGCGTTCTCCATGATTTCTCCATTTTAACTGCACTTTTCAACACTATAGTGTGGCATGTTCTCGATATGACCAGAGAACATCATTCCGTAATCAAGATGTCTTTGCCCCGGTCTCAACAACGGGGCTTTTTTTCTCTGCTGCAGCCCCCTCCCTGCATATATTAAATTTTTTATATTCATGTTTTACTATGCCTGAAGCCTAAAAATTCAGCATAACATGCAGATGCAGACGTCTTCTGCATGGGAGTCATTCTACGTCATGTCGGATTTTATCCTTGCCCGTGTTTCAGAAACCCTCGCCACTGAACAATCCCTTGAAGGTCTCGTTCGCCAGCTGCTGGAGATGCTGGAAATAGTGACTGATATGGAGTCGACTTATCTCACCAAGGTGGATATCGAAGCCCGACTGCAGCATATCCTCTACGCCCGCAACAGCAAGCAGATGACAATCCCTGAGGGGCTGAGCGTCCCATGGGATGAAACACTGTGTAAGCGCGCGCTGGATAGCGGCACCGTATTCAGCAACGACGTTCCCGAACGCTGGCCGGAGTGCGAGGCGGCGAAAGCACTCGGCATTACGACCTACATGAGTATTCCTGTCCATCTTGCGGATGGTTCACTCTACGGAACGCTCTGCGCCACCAGCACGGCCAGAAAGCCGCTTAGCGAGCGCGGTGAACAGGTTCTGAAGTTATTCGCCGGGCTGATTGCCCAGTCCATTCAGAAAGAGTCGCTGATGACTCAGCTTCGCGAAGCCAATGCGGCCCTCATCGCGCACTCTTACACGGATGCCCTTACCGGTTTACCCAACCGTCGCGCCATTTTTGAAGATCTGACCACGCTGTTTTCCCTGGCGCGCCACCTTAAACGTAACACCGTCATCGCGTTCATCGATCTGGATGATTTCAAGCTGATTAACGATCGCTACGGACACGAGGCTGGTGACCAGTTCCTGATAGAAGTGGGCAAGCGTCTGACGGAAGAAAAACAGCAAGACGATATTATTGGCCGGCTGGGCGGCGATGAGTTTCTGGTGGCTTCACTAAGCGCATATCACAGCGACGGAGATAACGCGCAGGTCACTCTGCTCAAAACGCGCCTCAACGCCTGCATTGCCGGTGAATACTGGCTGGGTAGCGTCAACCTCATTTATCCCGGAGCAAGTCTCGGCGTTATCGAAGTGGACCCTGAGGTAACCGATCCGGACAGCGCATTACGCGCAGCAGATGTGGCGATGTATCAGGATAAGAAAGGAAAAAGCAAAACACGCTTTCTCACTATGGATTAACCCCGTACACTCTACGGCGTTACAAAAACCGAAACAGGTGATGATATGAGAATAGGGATCCTCTTCCCGGTCGTTATTTTTATAACGGCGGTGATTTTTTTAGCATGGTTTTTTGTCGGTGGTTACGCGGCGCCTGGGGCATAAATGAGAAAAACGACCCTCGTTATGCTGATCGTTGCCATCGCGGCGTTTGCCGGCACACAGCTTGGCTGGTGGTAAACGCCACTACGTAAAAAGGCCGCCATCTGGCAGCCTTTTTTAACGCTTGTAAGCCTTAACTTTTGATTTTTCTGTAGATAAACAGAACAACCAGCGCACCGATCACCGCGACGGCAAAGCTGCCGAAGTTAAAGCCATCGACTTTGCCGAAACCGAACAGCGTACTGATCCAGCCGCCGACTACCGCGCCGATAATACCCAGTATTACGGTGACGATAAACCCACCGCCATCTTTGCCCGGCATAATCCACTTCGCCAGAATACCCGCAATAAGCCCAAAGATAATCCAGGATAAAATTCCCATAACTTTCCTCTCTGTATGGTTTTTGTCATTAAATCAACGACACAAAAAAGAATAGCACAGGATTTCAGAAAGGAAATTTGTGATAGGCATCACAAAGAGAGAGTGCGCAATTATTCATCAACAAAAAGAACGGGCCACATAAACTGTGGGGTTGCATCTTTTGTTGAGAAAGATTATCTTTCTCAACACTGAATAGTTGAGCGAAACACTCAGGTATTCAGTACGACATTGCTCACATTGCTTCCAGTATTTCTTGCCCACTCCTGAGTGGGCTTTTTTTTAGTTCATACCCCAACAAACGCGTACCGGTTACGTCCTGCACGCTTTGCCTGATAGAGCGCCTGGTCGGCGGCAATAATAATATTCTGCTGGCTGCCCGCGATGTCGACCGCACGCGCGGTGGAAATCCCAACGCTTACCGTCACCCGCCCGAAGGGGCTAAAAGCATGCGAGATTTGCAGGGAAAACACGTTGCGAATAATCGTCTGCGCCAGTCGAAGCGCCTCCTGGATATCCGTATCAGGTAATATCAGCGCAAATTCCTCTCCGCCGTAGCGCGCCACAATCTGATTATCACGGGTAAGGCTCTCCCTGAGACTGTTTGCCAGCAGAGCCAGACACCGGTCCCCTTCCGGATGCCCGTAGTTATCGTTGTATTTTTTGAAGTAGTCCACATCCACAATCAATATCGAAATTGCCGCATCATGCGCGGCACAAAGCGCGATTTCCGAGAGGATTTTTTCATCAAAAATGCGACGGTTGTAAAGCCCGGTTAGCGCATCCTCAGAGGCGATAATCTTCAGCGCCTTATTATCTCTGGTTTTCCTGGATAAGTCGGAATACAGGAAGTATGACGCGACGATGAGTATCGCAGTGAAAACGAAAATGAGTAGCGCCAGTTGAATGGCCTGCTTGCGCCACGGTGCGAGGGCTTCATCAATGCTGACGGCCACGGTGGTGACCAGCCCGTAGCGTCGGTTTTTCTCATAGGCATAAATGCGTTCGATTTTATCAAACCGCGAAATGGAACTGGCTATCCCGGTATTTTGCACCTTGAGGTATTTCCTGAAGAGCGGTGAATCAGAAACAATCGTGCCGATATAGGTATTTTTAAAAGGATAACGGACCAGCAGCACGCCTGACTCGGTTGTTAAGCCAATGACCCCCGCATGACCAATATTAATCTGCCCGTAGAGCGCGAGAAAATTCTCGATACCCAGCGTCACCACCACAACACCATTAAATGCCCCGGTGTGGGTTTCAAGGCGCCGACTAATGGTGATGACCCATTTACCATTGGTTCTGCTGACTACGGGCTCGCCAATAAAAATCTGCTGATTTTTATTTTCCTTGTGGTAGATAAAAAACTCTCTGTCAGAGCCTTTGCGTGGCCCCGTAAAACTTTCCTGCAGCGCGGTGAAGATATCGCCCTGCGCATTGTAAACAACCACGTTATTAATCTGGGTAAGAAGATTATCCTGATTATTTATCATTCGCTGAATATGGTTCGCCTGTTGCGGCGTCATGCCATAAATTTCGATTATGTCGGAAACGGTAGTAATTAACATTTCACTTTGGCGCATGATCCCCTCGGTGTAGACATCAAGGGTATGGCTCAGGTTGGCGACGCTGGTATTAATTTGCTGGATTGACTGCTGTCTGGACGTGGCAATTTGGACGGCAAGCGACAGCGAGATGATCAATGAGACAATGATGACGGTAATGGTTGTTGTGTAAAAAGTATTTTTCACATGCACGAGCTTTTCCACCTTATCACGCCTGACATCCCTGGCTGACAACTCGTGTCACTGTAACAAAGCTCAGGATAAGAGGAAAATGAATTGCACTTAAGCGTACAACAGAAGCTCGTCTTAATTTCGTTTTACAGACTGACCGTCTCCCGGGGCTTAGATAAAATGACTTTAATAAAATCGATACAGGAGACGGGCTTACCAAAATAATACCCCTGCAACAAAGTAATCTCATTACGGTTGAGATACTCCAGCTGCGCTTTCTTTTCTACGCCTTCAGCCACAATGCGCAATGAGAGTTTTTTCGCCAGGTCAATGACGCAGTCCAGCAGGATCGTTGAGTCCTTTTCATCTGAAACACGGTTCACAAAGCTTTTATCAATTTTAAAACAATCTATGGCAAGCGCATTAAGACATGACAGCCCGGAATAACCCGTACCAAAATCATCCAGGGCAATAACAAAACCGGCGTTATGCAGCATGTTGAGGTTTTCCACGAGGTGAGGATTATCGATCAGCGGTTCACGCTCGGTCACCTCGAGAACCAGTTTGACCTCTTTACCCTGAAACCCCTTCCCGAAGACGCGACAGTCACCGATAAATGAAGGCGCATTAATATGTCTGGCGCTGATGTTCACCCCAATATGAAACCCGTCCGGTAGCTTAGGCAAAAGCGGCTTAAGCTGGGTCACCACTTTTGCCATCAACCCTTTGGTCTGCGGTATAATCAACACGCCGTTCCCGGGAAGGGAAGTGTAACTCAGCTTCTCCATCTGCCATAGCTGCCAGTTAATAATCAGAATGCCGCTCAGAAAAAGAAACAGAGCACTAAGAATAGGGATCATCACGTTGCGCATGATGTTTTCCTTAATAAAAAAAACAAACATCGATGTTCTGAAAGAAGAGCCTGTGCTAACCCGGTATTGCTTATAACAATGAAAATAGCTTAGCTAAGAATTATCTTAAAAAACTGATGCTTTCGTATGAGTTCACCTGCCGGCATTTACTCACATGACGTTACTATCAGGCTTGTTCCATGCCCTGGCTGTGTTAAGATTTGTGCAATCAGGGAGCGGACTGGATATCTGGAAAATGAAAAAGCTCATTGCCGTTGCTATCGTTTCAACGCTTCTGGTCTTCCTGTCTCTTTATGTGGTCAATGCTGTAATCATCGGTCAGCAGAAGAGCAAACAGCTTGAAATATCCCGTACCCTTTTACATTATTCAGAAGACGTGTCCCAAAGCGTGGCACTGGGTCTCAAAAGCATCACGACGCAGGGATGCGATAAATCCAGCCTCGATCGCTACAGACAAATTAAGCTTAATAATCTTTATTTCGCCGATATTGGTTTTATTGAGAAGGGAAAAATTGTCTGTACCGCTTTTTGGGGGAAACTCGCGACGCCCGTTGCACTTCCTGCAGAACTGCATAAAACGCCGAGGGGCTTTCTCCTGGCTCAGTTTTCGAGAAAAGACTTTTTCACGGGCAATGCGGCAATTTATAACAATATTATTATCTTCACCTCACGCTATGCTTACGATAAATTCACCCCGGTTACCGCAAGCTATTCGCTCAGTGCAACCACCAAAGACTTCGGCAGAGTCTTTTTTTCGGCCGCCACGGAACTAAATCAGCAGAGCTGGCTGCATTCGACGTTGTTTACCCTGACTCTGACACAGTGCAGCGCCTTCTGGGACCTGTGCGTCATCGTGAAGCATCACGACGCCGGGCTGGCCTCGTTACCTCCGTTTATCTTTGCGCTTCTCGCGGTTATTCTCTGTTTTATCTGGATCGCGATAACGTTATTTATCTTCCGTATCTATGAAGACCGTTTTTCTCTGGAACGTACGCTGATAAAAGCCGTTATCACGAATACCATCAGCGTTAACTATCAGCCCATTATCCGCATTCACGATCAAAAAATAGTAGGTGTAGAAGTTCTGTCGAGATGGCGCGATCAAAAGCACGGGGACGTCTCTCCAGAGCTGTTTATCCCATTAATTAAGAAGATCGGTCTGTATAAAAAATATTACAGTAATATTATCGAAAAATCCCTTTCCGAAATTGCCCCTCTGGCGATAAAACACCAGCTGATAGTCTCAATAAACGTTGGGCACAAGGAAATTGAAGATGGACAGTTCATTACCATTTTGCGTCGTGCGTGTTTTGCCAATCACCTTCCCCTTTCGCTGATGAAGGTCGAACTTTCTGAGAAAGCCGTTTCCGCGGCAGATATCCTCGAGGGATTCTGTCAGGAGTTGAAATCGCTCGGTGTTAAAATATCAATAGATGATTTTGGCGTACAAAATTCGAATCTCGCCCGCCTGTCTCTGCTTGAATATGATGAAATTAAAATTGATAAGTCGCTGGTGGACGGCATCAGCGAGCATTATAAGCAAAACATCTTTGCAATCTTCTGCGATGCCCTTGCAAAATTAAATAAAACGCTTGTTTTCGAGGGCGTGGAAAATGAAATTCAATATCGCTTTATTGCAGATAGATATCCCGATGCGCTGATTCAGGGATGGTATTTTTCAAAAGCACTCACCCGGAGCGAGCTGGCGAAGCGACTCACCGGGGTCGCACCGTAACCCGAAGCCCGGCGTATCCGTTTTTTTCGCTCCGACGTTTCCATTTTTTTACGCAAAAACATATAGTCGTCACAATCAGACGGTAGATTACCCTGAAGCACACTCATATTTTGGTTAAAAACGTGAAATTATCCTTACTATTCCCAGTAGTACTCTTTTGTCTGACCGTTATTTTCGCGTTGTTTATCGACGCCCCCGCTTCGCATATTCTGCGGAAAAAATGTATGTGGTCCGATAGCGTGATGCTGAGCTGTATCGCAAAGCATCAGCATAACGGCTTTTGAAGCAGACTATTCATTTCCCCACTGATTGAGGAAATTCGCAACATCATCAATGCGACCCGCACGGATCCCGGCCTCAGTGGCCATCTCCTGCTGGGCTTCCTCGCTAATTTCCTCATTATTCGATAAACGGGTGAGCAGCAGCTGGAAATAATGTGCCAGCGCGTCACGCTCTGACTCAGCGACCTGCTCTGCGGCTTCCGTCGCGTACTCATCGGCAATGTCATAATATTTCAGTGGGATATCGTTGTTCATAACTGTCTCGTCGCTAATCTTTACGGGTAAAGCCATCAGTATATCGGACGCCTTATCTCAACCAAAGCATTGCTTCAGAGGAGTAACGCAAGCAGCGCTGCGAGAGCGGGCGCGGCCTGTACATACAAAATTTTTCGGCTGGCGGTGGCTGCGCCAAAGAGCCCGGCGATCAGCACGCAGGTCAGGAAGAAGATGGCAACCTGAATACCCTTTTCACCGAGCCAGAGGCTCCAGAGCAGACCAGCCGCCAGAAAACCGTTATACAGTCCCTGATTCGCGGCCAGCACGCGGGTGTCGCGCGCAAAGTCGGGACGCAGATTAAAGGCCTTGTGCCCTGTTTTGGTATTCCACAGAAACATTTCCAGCACAAGAATGTAGAGATGAATGAAAGCAACGACAGCGATAAGGACAGTGGCTAACATCGTGTTGTCTCCCGCAGGCAGAGGCAAAAAAAACGGGAACCCTCAGGCCCCCGCTCTTGTTTAACCCAGAAACTGGATTACATGTTCGCGATAATCGCGTCGCCAAACTCTGAACATTTCAGCAGCTTAGCGCCTTCCATCAAACGTTCGAAATCGTAAGTTACGGTTTTCGCGTTGATCGCGCCTTCCATACCTTTAACGATCAGGTCTGCGGCTTCGAACCATTCCATGTGGCGCAGCAGTATTTCATTAAATCAATCATGATACATTGATTTTTCAATGAAAAACTCATATTTGGCGCGTTCATCACACTTTTTTGACCACAAGCTAACCTATTGATTAGTTACGATGATTTTTGGGTTTTGATAACCACTTTTTGGCTTTATTAACTAATCTCTTAATGGGTTCGCTACGCTCCTCCTTCTCTCCCTGCCCTATATTTTGAGTTTGAGACTTGGCTGGAGGTTTCTATGTGCGGACGTTTTGCACAAGCTCAAACGCGTGAAGAATATCTGGCCTATCTGGCCGATGAAGCCGATCGCGACATTCCATACGACCCGGAACCTATAGGCAGGAACAACGTCTCGCCCGGTACCAAGGTGCTGCTCCTGAGCAAACGCAACGAGCAGCTGCATCTTGATCCAGTCCTGAGGTCTTACGCGCCCGGATGGTGGGATAATACGCCACTGATTAATGCGTGTGTCGAGACGGCAACCACTCAGACGTAAATATCAATGGTGCCGGCAGTATTTGTATCGTCCTTTCTTTCTACTTTGTTATCAGGCTGAACTTTCGCATCTTTATTCTGTTTCTCTTTCTCTGCCTGCTGCCGTAACAACTGTTCAAGTTGAACTCTGAGGCTTTCAATTTGCTTCTGTACTAGTGCAGCCATTTCTTTTTTCTGCTCTGGCGTCATCCCCTCTTCCGATGAGATTTTCCCAAGCTTTTCAGTCAGCACTTGAATTTGTCTCATGATTTTGGCTATTTTTGATGTTCCTTCCGGGGCGGAGTTGTTTAAAATGGCAGTTGAGGCATTCCCCTGAATTGTGACAGACATAGATTTCTCCTTTTAAAAAAGCACTATCGGCACGCAATAAAATATCTTTAATCGTATTTTTGTTGCATTAATCGTTTGATGTTAATATTGATTTCCTTGCGCCTGGCGTATCTCAGAAAGCTAAGCTTGTTGACAGAAGGCAGAAGGGGTAGACGTTCTGCTGTAGTGGCACACTAAATTTGGCCACCTGAATAGAGGTGATATCATCGCCTCATAGTCAAAAACAGGTGACATTATGACCGGACGTAACAGACGCAGTTTAGCCCTGAGTTTCGCCTTGAAGCTGCCCAGCTTGTACTCGATCAGCACTACACTGTTGCCGCCGCTGCCACGGCAATGAATGTCGGCAAATCCACGATGGATAAGTGGGTCCGCCAGTTGAAAGAAGAACGAGCGGGAAAATCACCCATAGCTTCACCCATGACACCTGAGCAGATTGAAATACGCGAGCTGAAGAAAAGACTTCAACGTGTTGAAATGGAAAGGGATATATTAAAAAAGGCTACCGCGCTCTTGATGTCAGACTCCCTGAACAATTCTCATTAGTTGAGAAACTCAGGGCGCGGTTTCCCGTTGCCGTTATGTGCAATGTGTTTGGGGTTCATCGCAGCAGCTATAAATACTGGCGGCAACCAAAGAAGCCTGATGCCACACACGTGTTATTACTCAGTCTTGTTCGTGAAAGCTATCGCGAAAGTAATGGTTCTGCAGGTGCACGTAATATTGCCGCGATGGTCACAACCAAAGGCGTAAAACTGAGTCGCTGGCGGGCAACAAAGCTGATGAAAGAACTTAATCTCATCAGCTGTCAGCAGCCCGGCCATCGATATAAGAAGGCGTCTAAGGAACACGTAGAGATCCCCAATTATCTTGAGCGCTAGTTTGCAGTAACAGAACCTAATCAGGTCTGGTGTGGTGATGTGAAGTATATCTGGACAGGTAAACGTTGGGCTTATTTAGCCGTTGTGCTTGATCTGCTTTCTCGTAAACCAGATGGCTGGGCGATGTCATTTTTCCCGGACTCTGCACTGACAACGAAAGCGATGTCCATGGCCTGGGAAGCGCGAGGAAAACCCTCTAATTTGCTGTATCACTCGGATCAAGGTAGCCACTATGCCAGCAGAAATTTCAGACAGTTACTGTGGAGATATCAGATAAAGCAAAGCCTGAGTCGCCGGGGGAATTTCTGGGATAACAGCCCGATGGAACGTTTTTTTAGAAGCCTGAAAACGGAATGGGTGCCGGATAATGGATACGCTAATTTTAGCGAAGCCAGCGCAGCGATAACGAACTACATCACGGAATATTACAGCCAGCTCAGACACCATCAATATAATGGTGGTTTGACGCCGAATGAATCAGAACGATTGTTCTGGAAAAACTCTAACGCTGTGGCCAGTTTTTGTTGACCACTACATAATAACAAATACGTGGTTAGACCGTTATTGGAAAATTCAGGATGAAAGACTGGAGAATGGTGATATCAGGCCGAACACTCATAAGCAAAAGGCTAAACCAGTAGCCCTACTCCGTGAAAGAGTAGGAATGAAATTGATTTCATCCGTCGATGTTCGGGATGATGCCCAGATACTGGAGTACTATGTTGCAGAGGGCCAGCCGAGAATGTCTCAGGTCATACGCTCAGTGTTAATTGATGTGTTCAAAGAAGCACAGCATTATGGCGAGGTACCGCCGGGTTATAACCCGGCTCTTGCTACAAAACAACCACGCCGGCGGATTACCCGACAACGTCTTAACCTTGACGAATGGCAAAAGATTTTCGAGATAGCTGATGCCCGTCATCAATACATGGGTAATGCAATGCTACTGGCGCTCGTTACTGGTCAGCGCCTCGGTGATATTTCAAATATGAAGTTCAGCGATATTTGGGATGATCATCTTCATGTCATTCAGGAGAAAACGGGGAGCAAACTAGCGATCCCCCTATCTATTAGACTCAACGCAATTGACTGGAGCTTGAGGGATGTAGTTGCCCGGTGCCGTGACTATGCAGTGAGTCAATATCTAGTCCACTTCTTTCGGGCGACCTCAATGGCAGAACGAGGCGCACAAGTAAAATCGAACACCATAACAATGAATTTCAGTAAGGCACGAGATAAAGCAGAAATTAATTGGGGAGATGGAACACCAGCAACTTTCCATGAACAACGTTCCCTTTCGGAAAGGTTGTATAAAAAACAGGGGGTTGACACCCAAAATCTTTTAGAACATAAACATGCTGTTCAAACAGAGATGTATAATGATGACAGAGGGAAAGACTGGAAATACATTTTTTTAAAATAATCACTTTAGAGGTTTTTATGTTTATAGCTATTGATGATACATACAGCGATCCAAGCTCTCCATCTTCAACCTATGTTACTGCAAACAGAAGAACACACGTGGCCGTGATTTTTAGTGAAGAAGATGCCGAAGACGTTCGAAATCAACTCCCCACGTGCTTTGCCGAAATCAATGAACATTTCAAGATGAATGTTTCAGAGTTTCACTTCAAAGATGTGATGAATAAAAAAAATGAATGGAAAAAACTCCCCAAACAAAAAAGATTAGCAATTTTTTCGTTTTTCGCCTTCCTTTACAATCATTATAAATGGGAGGTTTTAATTCAAACAGTTGATGAAAGGACAAAAAAAGACATTGGCATCTTGGGGCATATATTAACTAATGGAGTAGAAACAAATAAAGTAAATAGCGTTCTATCACTTAAATTGCTTCTTTTAAAAATAAAACGAAAAGTAAAAGCATGTAGTGAAAAGCTTACAATCATCATGGATGAAGGAGAAGGTAAACCGGGTGAACCATTTGGTTTTGATTTTTTTTCAGAGCAAAAAGGTGGATACAACGGTTACTATGAATCTTCTAAAAATGAGCCGTTGCTTCAAATGGCTGATTTTATTGCATACTCTATTAATCGTCTGACCTATTTATCTATGAAGTCAGAAAGAAATGAGGACGATAATGATTTCATAGAAATAATATCGAGTATGGATATTAATTGTGCGGATTGGAAAAAGGCGTATCTACCAATTGATTTTACTGTAAATGATTTTGATAATTTCATCAAAAAGGATAGAGATGAAAAGGGATTACAATAGGTATTTTGTTAAATTATTTTGATAATTTTTTGATAACCTCCCGAAAACTATTCATAACAACGGGAGCCCATAGGCTCCCGTTCATATTTAACCCAGAATCTGGATTACATGTTCGCGATAATCGCGTCGCCAAACTCTGAACATTTCAGCAGTTTAGCGCCTTCCATCAGACGTTCGAAATCGTAAGTTACGGTTTTCGCGTTGATCGCGCCTTCCATACCTTTAACGATCAGGTCTGCGGCTTCGAACCATTCCATATGGCGCAGCATCATCTCTGCGGACAGGATGATAGAGCCCGGGTTCACTTTGTCCTGGCCTGCATATTTAGGTGCAGTACCGTGGGTCGCTTCGAACAGGGCGCACTCGTCACCGATGTTCGCGCCAGGGGCGATACCGATACCGCCAACCTGTGCTGCCAGGGCGTCAGAGATGTAGTCACCGTTCAGGTTCATACAGGCAATCACGTCGTATTCTGCAGGACGCAGCAGGATCTGCTGCAGGAACGCATCGGCGATCACATCTTTAATGATGATCTCTTTGCCGGTGTTCGGGTTCTTAATCTTCTGCCATGGGCCGCCGTCGATCAGCTCACCACCGAACTCTTCTTTCGCCAACTGGTAGCCCCAGTCTTTGAACGCGCCTTCGGTGAACTTCATGATGTTGCCTTTGTGAACCAGAGTCACAGAGTCACGGTCGTTGGTGATCGCGTATTCGATGGCCGCACGCACAAGACGTTTAGTACCGTCTTCAGAGCATGGCTTGATGCCGATACCACAATGCTCAGGGAAGCGAATTTTCTTCACGCCCATCTCTTCGCGCAGGAATTTAATCACTTTTTCTGCGTCAGCAGAGTCCGCTTTCCATTCGATACCCGCGTAGATGTCTTCTGAGTTTTCGCGGAAGATAACCATATCGGTCAGTTCAGGGTGCTTAACCGGGCTTGGGGTGCCCTGATAGTAACGAACTGGACGCAGACACACGTACAGGTCCAGCTCCTGGCGCAGTGCCACGTTCAGGGAACGGATACCGCCGCCAACTGGCGTCGTCAGTGGGCCTTTAATAGCAACGCGGTAGTCGCGGATCAGGTCCAGCGTTTCTGCTGGCAGCCAGACGTCCTGGCCATAAACTTGAGTAGATTTCTCACCGGTGTAAATTTCCATCCAGGAAATTTTACGCTCGCCTTTGTAGGCTTTCTCAACAGCGGCATCAACCACTTTCAGCATCGCCGGGGTAACGTCTACACCGATACCGTCACCTTCGATGAACGGGATAATCGGATTGTGAGGAACGTTAATCTTGCCGTTTTGCAGGGTGATCTTTTTACCTTCCGCCGGAACAACTACTTTGCTTTCCATTAACCTCTCCTTCGAGCGCTTCTGGTTGTTACTGATCTTATGTTAATAAATTGTAATGAGCCCTTCGATAGTACCTGATTGTCCTGCGCCATGAAAGGTCTTCGTTATTAGGCTATAATGCGGCAATTGATAACGCCTGAAAATACCATGAAGAAAACTTCTTTTACAAAACACCGGGTTGAGCGATTCAGCTCGCGACAAGCCGCCAGAAGACCGCAGGAAACCCAGCCGAAGCGGGTTATTTTGTTCAATAAACCCTACGATGTTTTGCCGCAGTTTACCGATGAAGCCGGGCGCAGCACGCTTAAGGACTACATCCCTGTTCAGGGGGTCTACGCGGCCGGGCGCCTGGACCGCGACAGCGAAGGCCTTCTGGTGTTAACCAACGACGGCGCGTTGCAGGCGAAGCTCACGCAGCCGGGCAAACGCACCGGTAAAATTTACTTCGTCCAGGTGGAAGGCGAGCCGGATGACGCGACGCTGGCAGCGCTACGCAGCGGCGTGACGTTGAACGACGGCCCAACCCTGCCGGCGGGTATTGAACGCGTGAATGAACCGGAGTGGCTGTGGCCGCGCAACCCGCCGATTCGCGAACGCAAATCCATTCCGACAAGCTGGCTCAAAATTACCCTTTATGAAGGCCGCAACCGCCAGGTTCGGCGCATGACCGCACACGTCGGCTTCCCTACCCTGCGTCTTATTCGCTACGCCATGGGCAGCTACACCCTGGAAACGCTGGCAAACGGCGAATGGCGCGACGTTACCCCTTAAGGAGTCACTATGTTTAAACCTCATGTCACGGTTGCCTGCGTGGTCCACGCCAGGGGTAAATTTCTGGTTGTCGAAGAGAGCATTAACGGCAAAGCGCTGTGGAACCAGCCTGCCGGACACCTTGAAGCCAATGAAACCCTGCTGCAGGCAGCAAAACGCGAGCTATGGGAAGAGACCGGCATTCACGCTGAGCCTCAGCACTTCATCCGCATGCATCAGTGGATCGCACCCGATCACACCCCGTTCCTGCGCTTTTTATTTGCCGTTGAGCTTAGCGAAACGTGCGCCACTGAGCCGCAGGATGACGATATCGACCGCTGTCTGTGGGTGACCGCAGACGAGATCCTGAACGCGCCAAACCTGCGCTCGCCGCTGGTTGCGGAAAGCATTCGCTGCTGGCAGTCAGGCGCACGCCTGCCGCTGGATGTCATCGGCGCATTTAACTGGCCGTTTACAGAGGGTGTCAATGGTGGGGGGGCGTGATAGAATACGCCGCCTTGAAGTTCAATGTCGTGAGTATTCCATGTCAGATAACAGCCAGAAAAAAGTGATCGTCGGCATGTCCGGCGGTGTCGATTCCTCCGTTTCCGCCTACCTGTTGCAGCAACAGGGCTATAAGGTGGAGGGCCTGTTCATGAAGAACTGGGAGGAAGATGATGGCGAGGAATACTGCACTGCCGCAGCGGATCTCGCTGACGCGCAGGCCGTGTGCGACAAGCTCGGCATTGAACTGCACACCGTTAACTTTGCCGCAGAATACTGGGACAACGTTTTTGAACTGTTCCTGGAAGAGTACAAAGCGGGCCGCACGCCGAACCCGGATATTCTGTGCAACAAAGAGATCAAATTTAAGGCCTTCCTGGAATTCGCCGCGGAAGATCTGGGCGCAGACTATATTGCGACCGGTCACTACGTGCGTCGTGCAGATGTGAATGGCAAAAGCCAGCTGCTGCGCGGTCTGGATGGCAACAAAGATCAAAGCTATTTCCTCTATACGCTGAGCCACGAGCAAATCGCCCAGAGCCTGTTCCCGGTCGGCGAGCTGGAAAAGCCGCAGGTGCGTAAAATCGCCGAAGAGCTGGACCTGATCACCGCGAAGAAAAAAGACTCTACCGGCATCTGCTTCATCGGCGAGCGCAAATTCCGCGATTTCCTGGGACGTTACCTGCCTGCACAGCCGGGTAAAATTGTCACCGTCGACGGGGAAGAGGTTGGCCAGCATCAGGGGCTGATGTACCACACGCTCGGCCAGCGTAAAGGCCTGGGTATTGGCGGGACCAAAGAAGGTAGCGAAGATCCATGGTATGTTGTCGACAAAGACGTCGAAAACAATATTCTGGTTGTTGCCCAGGGTCACGATCATCCGCGTCTGATGTCCATTGGCCTTATCGCACAGCAGCTGCACTGGGTCGATCGTGAGCCGCTGAAAGGCACGCTGCGCTGCACGGTGAAAACACGCTACCGTCAGACCGATATTCCTTGCACCATTACCGCGCTCGATGACGATCGCATTGACGTGCGTTTCGACGAGCCGGTCGCCGCCGTCACCCCGGGTCAGTCTGCTGTCTTCTACAGCGGCGAAATCTGTCTGGGCGGCGGGATCATTGAACAGCGCCTGCCGCTGCCTGCTGTTTAATACGATTCACACATAAAGGAGACCGTGTGGCGAAGAACTACTATGACATCACCCTGGCGCTGGCGGGAATTTGCCAGTCAGCCCGTCTGGTGCAACAGCTGGCGCATCAGGGTCATTGCGACGCAGATGCCCTGCACGTTTCACTGAACAGCGTTATCGATCTCAACCCCGGCTCGACGCTGGGCGTGTTCGGCGGCAGTGAAACCAATCTTCGTCTCGGTCTTGAAACCCTGCTCGGCGTGCTTAACGCCAGTAGCCGTCAGGGATTAAACGCGGAGCTAACCCGCTACACGTTGAGCCTGATGGTGCTGGAGCGTAAGCTGAGCGCCGCAAAAGGCGCGCTCAATACCCTGGGCGATCGTATTGCCGGATTACAGCGTCAGCTCGATCATTTTGACCTGCAGTCGGAAACGCTGCTGAGCGCCATGGCCGGCATTTATGTTGACGTCATCAGCCCGCTGGGCCCGCGTATTCAGGTCACCGGCTCCCCTGCCGTGCTGCAAAGTCCGCAGGTACAGGCAAAAGTGCGCGCGTCCCTGCTGGCAGGGATCCGCGCCGCCGTGCTGTGGCACCAGGTGGGCGGTGGCCGCCTGCAGTTAATGTTTTCTCGTAATCGCCTGACCACTCAGGCAAAACAAATTCTTGCTCATTGTTAACCTCCCGGAGTTGCGAATTATGGAATTATCCTCACTGACCGCCGTATCCCCTGTCGATGGACGCTACGGCGATAAAGTCAGCGCGCTGCGCGGGATCTTCAGCGAATATGGTTTGCTGAAGTTCCGTGTTCAGGTTGAAGTACGCTGGCTGCAAAAGCTGGCCGCCCAGGCAGCAATCAAGGAAGTTCCTGCTTTTGACGAAAAGGCAAACGATTACCTTGATAAAATCGTTGCCGAGTTTAGCGAACAAGACGCCGCGCGCATTAAAACCATCGAACGCACCACCAACCACGACGTGAAAGCGGTTGAGTACTTCCTGAAAGAGAAAGTGGAAAGCGTTCCTGCCCTGCACGCCGTGTCTGAATTCATTCACTTCGCCTGTACCTCTGAAGACATCAACAACCTGTCTCATGCGCTGATGCTCTCCACCGCGCGCAAAGAGGTGGTGCTGCCTTACTGGCGTAAAATCATCGACGCGGTAAAAGCGCTGTCCGTGGAATACCGCGACATTCCGCTGCTCTCCCGTACCCACGGCCAGCCAGCCACCCCATCGACGATGGGTAAAGAGATGGCGAACGTCGCGTACCGTATGGAGCGCCAGTACCGTCAGCTGGAGCAGGTTGAGATCCTCGGCAAAATCAACGGCGCGGTCGGTAACTATAACGCCCACATCGCCGCTTACCCGGAAGTGGACTGGCACCAGTTCAGCGAAGAGTTCGTGACCTCTCTGGGCATTCAGTGGAACCCGTACACCACGCAGATTGAGCCGCACGACTATATCGCCGAACTGTTTGACTGCATCGCGCGCTTCAACACCATCCTGATCGACTTCGATCGTGACGTGTGGGGCTACATCGCCCTGAACCACTTCAAGCAGAAAACCATCGCCGGTGAAATCGGCTCTTCCACCATGCCGCACAAGGTAAACCCAATCGACTTCGAAAACTCCGAAGGCAACCTGGGCCTGGCGAACGCCGTGCTGCAGCATATGGCAAGCAAACTGCCGGTATCCCGCTGGCAGCGCGACCTGACCGACTCCACCGTACTGCGTAACCTGGGCGTGGGCATTGGCTATGCGCTGATCGCGTACCAGTCCACCCTGAAAGGCGTGAGCAAACTGGAAGTGAACCGTGACCGTCTGCTGGACGAGCTGGACCACAACTGGGAAGTGCTGGCGGAGCCAATCCAGACCGTGATGCGTCGTTACGGTATCGAAAAACCGTACGAGAAGCTGAAAGAGCTGACCCGCGGGAAACGCGTTGACGCCGAAGGCATGAAGCAGTTTATCGACGGTCTGGCGCTGCCGGAAGAAGAGAAAACGCGCCTGAAGGCGATGACCCCGGCGAACTACATTGGCCGCGCCATCACCATGGTCGACGAGCTGAAGTAACGCCCTTCTCCCCCTTTTCGCCCGAAAAGGGGGATGCTTTTTCCCGGTTTACTCAATGTTTATCCCCACAACAACATAATCAGCGTTAAACTATTCATACCAATTATTTAGGGAGAAGAGATGATGCGCGTACTGGTTGTTGAGGATAACGCATTGCTACGCCATCACCTGAAGGTTCAGCTTCAGGAGATGGGACATCAGGTGGACGATGCTGAAGATGCAAAAGAAGCCGATTATTATCTCAATGAACATCTGCCGGATATCGCCATTGTCGATTTAGGGTTGCCTGACGAAGATGGTCTGTCGTTAATTCGTCGCTGGCGCAGCCACGATGTCTCTCTACCGGTTCTGGTTCTGACCGCCCGTGAAGGCTGGCAGGATAAGGTTGAAGTGCTCAGCGCGGGTGCCGACGATTACGTCACCAAGCCGTTTCATATTGAAGAGGTGGCGGCGCGCATGCAGGCGCTGTTACGCCGCAACAGCGGGCTGGCTTCACAGGTTATTTCCATTCCGCCATTCCAGGTCGATCTCTCCCGCCGGGAATTAGCGATCAATGATGAAGTGATTAAGCTTACCGCCTTCGAATACACCATCATGGAAACGCTGATCCGCAACAATGGCAAAGTGGTGAGCAAAGATTCCTTAATGCTCCAGCTTTACCCTGATGCTGAACTGCGCGAGAGCCATACCATTGACGTGCTGATGGGACGTTTGCGTAAGAAAATTCAGGCGCAGTATCCGCAGGATGTGATTACCACCGTTCGTGGCCAGGGCTACCTGTTCGAATTACGCTAAATGAGACGGATTTTACGCCACATTCTGCCCCTCTCGCTGCGGGTTCGTTTCTTACTGGCCACGGCTGCCGTCGTGCTGGTGCTGTCGCTCTCCTACGGCATGGTCGCCCTGGTAGGCTACAGCGTCAGCTTTGATAAAACCACCTTTCGGCTGTTACGTGGCGAAAGCAATCTGTTTTATACCCTGGCGAAGTGGGAAAACAATCAAATTACCGTCGAAATGCCGGAAAACCTCAACCAGCAGAGCCCGACGCTAGCCCTGATTTATAACGAAAAGGGGAAATTACTGTGGGCGCAGCGTGATATTCCCTGGCTGGTCAAAAGCATTCGTCCGGAATGGCTCAAAACCAACGGATTTCACGAAATTGAAGCCGATCTCAACACCACCAGCTCGCTGATCCATGAAGATCGCTCCCTGCAGCAAAAGCTGAACGAGATCCGCGCCGACAACGCCGAGACGGAGATGACGCACTCCGTCGCGATCAACCTCTATCCAGCGACGCTGAACATGCCGCAGCTGACCATCGTGGTGATCGACACCATTCCGGTCGAGCTGAAGCGCTCTTATATGGTCTGGAGCTGGTTCATCTACGTTCTGGCTGCGAATCTCCTGCTGGTGATCCCACTGCTGTGGGTGGCGGCGTGGTGGAGCTTGCGCCCCATTGAATCACTGGCGAAAGAGGTTCGTGAGCTGGAAGAACATCATCGCGAGAAGCTGAACCCGGAAACCACCCGTGAGCTCACCAGCCTGGTGCGTAACCTCAACCGCCTGCTGAAAAGTGAACGCGAACGCTACGATAAATACCGTACCACCCTTACCGACCTGACCCACAGCCTGAAAACTCCGCTGGCCGTCATGCAAAGTACCCTGCGTTCAATGCGCAGCTCGAAGCTGAGCGTCGATGATGCCGAGCCGGTGATGCTGGAGCAGATCAGCCGTATTTCCCAGCAAATTGGCTATTACCTGCACCGCGCCAGCATGCGTTCCGGCAGCGCGCTTCTGAGCCGCGAGCTGCACCCGGTAGCCCCGCTTCTGGATAACCTCACGTCCGCCCTCAACAAGGTGTATCAGCGTAAAGGGGTGAACATCAGCCTCGATATCTCGCCAGAGATAAGCTTTGTGGGTGAAAAAAATGACTTCATGGAAGTGATGGGTAATTTGCTGGATAACGCCTGCAAATACTGTCTGGAGTTCGTGGAAGTGTCTGCGCGTCAGACGGAAACCGAACTGCATATTATCGTTGAGGATGATGGCCCGGGGATCCCAAGCAATAAGCGTGACGTGGTGTTCGATCGCGGTCAGCGAGCCGATACGCTACGTCCTGGCCAGGGCGTAGGATTGGCCGTCGCCCGCGAGATTGTCGACCAGTACGACGGGAAAATAGAAACCAGTGAAAGCCTGCTGGGCGGCGCCAGAATGGAGGTTATTTTGGGTCGCCAGCAGCCCACATTGAACGATAGTTAACCCGTTATGTGAAAAATGCGAGGATCTCGCAGCCTGGGGGCTGAGGTTCCGTTATAATCCGAGTCAGTAAGAGCCTGCGGAATAAAAAAATATGGATTATCACTTAACGCTTAACTGGCCCGAGTTTATTGAACGTTACTGGCAAAAACGCCCGGTGGTTCTGAAACGCGGATTCAGCAATTTTGTCGACCCTATCTCGCCTGACGAGCTGGCAGGTCTGGCCATGGAAAACGAAGTCGACAGCCGTCTGGTCAGCCACCAGGACGGGAAATGGCAGGTTAGCCACGGTCCTTTCGAAAGCTACGATCACCTCGGTGAAAACAACTGGTCGCTGCTGGTGCAGGCGGTCAACCACTGGCATGAGCCCACTGCCGCATTAATGCGCCCGTTCCGCGCCCTGCCCGACTGGCGCATGGACGATCTGATGGTCTCCTTCTCCGTGCCGGGCGGCGGCGTAGGTCCACATCTTGACCAGTACGACGTGTTTATCATTCAGGGTACGGGCCGCCGCCGCTGGCGCGTGGGCGAAAAAGTGCCAATGAAACAGCACTGCCCGCATCCGGATCTGCTTCAGGTTGACCCGTTTGAAGGGATTATCGACGAAGAGCTGGAGCCGGGTGATATTCTCTACATTCCGCCGGGATTCCCTCACGAAGGCTACTCCCTGGAAAACTCACTCAACTACTCCGTGGGGTTCCGCGCGCCAAGCGGCCGCGAGATGATCAGCGGATTTGCCGACTACGTTCTGCAGCGCGAGCTGGGCAGCTATCGTTACAGCGACCCTGATGTGCCTGCGCGCGAGCATCCTGCGGATATTGTGCCAGAAGAACTCGATAAGCTGCGCGGCATGATGCTGGATTTGATCAACGAGCCGGAACATTTCAAACAGTGGTTTGGGGAGTTTATCAGTCAGTCTCGTCATGAGCTGGACGTTGCGCCACCGGAGCCGCCTTATCAGGCTGATGAGATTTATGATGCGCTTCAGCAGGGCGACAAGCTGACGCGTCTGGGCGGATTGCGCGTGCTGCGCATTGGTGAGGAGGTGTTCGTCAACGGCGAGAGGCTGGACTCTCCGCACCGTCCGGCACTGGAAGCCATTGCCAGCCATCTGGTGCTGACTGCCGACACCTTTGGCGATGCGCTGGAAGATCCTTCCTTCCTCGCGATGCTGGCCGCGCTGGTCAACAGCGGGTACTGGTTCTTTGAGGACTGAGTCGTCTTAATGCCCGGTGGCGCTTCGCCACCGGGCTTTTTCTTAGCGTTTAGCGGTTAACTCCGCTATCCGCACTATCACCTTCACCGCTTTTTCCATCCCTTCCAGCGTCACAAACTCATGCTTGCCATGGTAGTTATAGCCACCGGTAAACAGGTTCGGGCACGGCAGCCCCATAAACGACAGCTGAGAACCGTCAGTGCCGCCGCGAATCGGCTTGAGCTGCGGTTCAATATCGCAGTCGCGCATCGCCTGCTGGGCGATATCGAGAATATGCGGATGCGCCATCACCTTCTCGCGCATGTTGTAATAGCTGTCTTCAATGATCAGCTCAATATAGCAATCAGGGTGTAACCCTTTACCGACCTTCTTCGCGATCTCCATCATCTTGCGCTTGCGCGCCTCAAAGGCTTTGCGGTCGAAATCGCGGATGATGTAGTGCATCTGCGCGCTATCTACGGTGCCTTTGATGCTGGTCAGGTGATAGAAACCTTCATACCCTTCGGTCTGTTCAGGGCTCTCTTCCGCCGGGACTTCTGCATGAATTCTGGACGCCAGCGACAGCGCGTTTACCATGACGCCTTTCGCCGAGCCGGGATGAACGTTGTTGCCGACAATTTTAATCGTGACGGACGCGGCATTGAAGTTTTCATACTCCAGTTCACCGACGCCACCGCCGTCGACGGTATAGGCCCACTGCGCGTTAAAGGCTTCCACGTCGAAATGCTTAGCGCCCTTGCCGACCTCTTCATCCGGCGTAAAGGCCACGCGGATATCCCCGTGCGGGATATTTTTGCCCTTCAGCACCGCCAGCGCGGTCATGATCTCCGCGATCCCCGCCTTATCATCTGCCCCCAGCAGCGTCTTCCCGTCGGTGGTGATCAGCGTCTGGCCCAGCAGCTGGTGCAGCACGGGGAACATTACGGGCGAGAGCACTTCGTCACCAATGCCCAGCGCAATGTCGCCGCCGCGGTAATTTTCCACAATCTGCGGGTTCACATGTTTGCCGCTAAAATCCGGAGAGGTGTCGACATGAGAGATAAAGCCAATCGCCGGAATGTCACCCTGGACATTCGCCGGCAGCGTTGCCATCACAGTGCCTTTTTCGCTTAACGTGACGTTGACCAGCCCCATGGCGTCAAGCTGCTCTTTAAGCAGGTTTAACAACTTCCACTGGCCTTCGGTGCTTGGCACCTGGCGAACACCCGGCTTAGATTGGGTATCCAGCGAAACGTACTGTAAAAAACGCTCAAGTAATTTATCCATGCAGTCACCCTCACTTTTTGTGACAACATTATCAATAAGCATCAAAACGCAAATATTGCGTCAGGTCACTTTTATCCCGCAAACGAGAATATTTTCCGTTTATATCGTTATGCGTTAGTAAATGTAGCTTATGAATCAGTGACAAGGATTGGCGATTGCAGGGGATTGCCGTAGAATGTCCGCCCTCATTACGAGTCACCAAGGTGGTTACACACAAACCCCGCTTCAGTCTGCTGCCTGAGGCGTCTATATGGGACAGCGCAAAAATTGAATACACAATCCCGTTCACGTTCACCGCTGGTGCAACTGGAACGAATTCGTAAAAGTTTTGATGGTAAAGACGTTATCTCCGACTTCACTCTGACCATCAATGACGGTGAGTTTCTGACGCTGCTTGGCCCCTCTGGCTGCGGCAAAACAACCGTACTGCGCCTTATCGCCGGGCTGGAAAGCGTCGATAACGGCCATATCCATCTTGAAAACCAGGACATCACCCAAGTTCCTGCCGAAGATCGCCACGTCAATACCGTCTTTCAGAGCTACGCCCTGTTCCCGCACATGACCGTGTTTGAAAACGTGGCGTTTGGCCTGCGGATGCAAAAAACGCCGGCGAATGAGATCGAACCGCGCGTCACCGACGCCCTGCGCATGGTGCAGCTTGAGACGTTTGCCCAGCGTAAACCCCATCAGCTTTCCGGCGGCCAGCAGCAGCGCGTGGCCATCGCCCGCGCCGTCGTCAACAAGCCGCGTCTGCTCCTGCTTGATGAATCCCTCTCCGCGCTGGATTACAAGCTGCGCAAGCAGATGCAGAATGAGCTAAAAGCCCTGCAGCGCAAGCTCGGCATTACCTTTGTCTTCGTCACCCACGATCAGGAAGAGGCCCTGACCATGTCCGACCGTATCGTGGTGATGCGCGACGGCAAAATCGAGCAGGACGGCACGCCGCGTGAAATCTACGAAGAGCCGAAGAATCTGTTTGTCGCCAGCTTCATTGGCGAGATCAATATCTTCGACGCCACGGTGATTGAGCGTCTGGACGACCAGCGCGTGCGCGCCAGCGTCGAAGGACGCGAGTGCAATATCACGGTGACTTTCCCCGTCGAAAAGGGACAAAAGCTCAACGTTCTGCTGCGCCCGGAAGATCTGCGCGTCGATGAAATTCACGGCAATGCCGAGGCCGAAGGGTTAATCGGCTATATCCGCGAGCGCAACTACAAAGGAATGACGCTGGAGTCCGTTGTCGAGCTGGAGAACGGCAAAATGGTGATGGTCAGCGAGTTTTTTAACGAAGACGACCCTGACTTCGACCACTCTCTCGACCAGAAAATGGTTATCAACTGGGTAGAAAGCTGGGAGGTTGTGCTGGCTGATGAAGAACACAAGTAAATTCCAGAATGTGGTGATTGCCACGATCGTCGGTTGGCTTGTGCTGTTTGTCTTTTTACCCAACCTGATGATCGTTGCCACCAGCTTCCTGACCCGCGACGACGCTGATTTCGTTTCGCTGGTCTTTACGCTGGACAACTACGCGCGCCTGCTCGATCCGCTCTATTTTGACGTGCTGCTGCACTCGCTCAATATGGCGCTGATCGCTACCCTTGCCTGTCTGGTGCTGGGCTATCCTTTCGCATGGTTCCTCGCGGGCCTGCCGCAAAAGGTGCGGCCCCTGCTGCTGTTTTTATTGATTGTTCCATTCTGGACCAACTCGCTCATCCGTATTTATGGCCTGAAGATCTTCCTCAGCACAAAGGGCTATCTCAACGAGTTTCTGCTGTGGTTGGGAGTGATTGATACGCCGCTCCGCATCATGTTTACCCCGAGCGCGGTAATTATCGGTCTGGTCTATATCCTGCTGCCGTTTATGGTGATGCCGCTCTACTCCAGCATCGAAAAGTTGGATAAACCGCTGCTGGAAGCGGCAAAAGATTTGGGTGCCAACAGGCTCCAGACCTTCATCCGCATTATTATCCCGCTGACCATGCCCGGCATTATCGCGGGCTGTCTGCTGGTAATGCTCCCGGCGATGGGCTTGTTCTACGTGTCGGATCTGATGGGCGGTGCGAAAAACCTGCTGATCGGTAACGTTATCAAAAGCCAGTTCCTGAACATTCGCGACTGGCCGTTCGGATCCGCGACCAGCATTACGCTGACGGTGGTCATGGGGCTGATGCTGCTGGTCTACTGGCGCGCCTCACGCTTGCTGAATAAAAAGGTGGAACTCGAATGATCGGTCGACTGCTTCGCGGCGGTTTTATGACCGCCATTTACGCTTACCTTTATATCCCGATTATCATTTTGATCGTGAACTCGTTTAACAGCTCGCGCTTCGGGATTAACTGGCAGGGCTTTACCACCGATTGGTACAGCCTGCTGATGAACAATGACAGCCTGCTGCAGGCCGCGCAGCACTCGCTGACGATGGCGATCTTCTCCGCCACCTTCGCGACGCTGATTGGCTCGCTCACCGCCGTGGCGCTCTACCGCTATCGCTTTCGCGGCAAACCGTTCGTCAGCGGCATGCTGTTTGTGGTGATGATGTCGCCGGACATCGTAATGGCCATTTCGCTGCTGGTGCTGTTTATGCTGCTGGGCGTAAAGCTTGGCTTCTGGTCGCTGCTGTTCTCGCACATCACCTTCTGCCTGCCGTTTGTGGTGGTGACCGTTTTCGCGCGCCTGAAAGGGTTCGACGTGCGCATGCTGGAGGCGGCGAAAGATCTGGGCGCCAGCGAGATGATCATCCTGCGCAAAATCATCCTGCCGCTGGCGATGCCTGCCGTGGCGGCCGGATGGCTACTTAGCTTCACCCTGTCGATGGATGACGTGGTCGTGTCCTCCTTCGTCACCGGTCCGAGCTATGAAATTCTGCCGTTGAAGATCTATTCAATGGTGAAAGTCGGCGTCTCACCGGAGGTGAACGCGCTGGCGACCATTCTGCTGGTGTTTTCGCTGGTTCTGGTGATCGCCAGCCAGGTTATTGCTCGTGATAAAACAAAATCTCAGGGGACAATGAAATGAAAAAAATGCTCGCCGCTGCGGCACTGGTGCTTGGCATGGGTGCCGCGCACGCTGATGACGGTAAAACGCTCTACTTCTACAACTGGACCGAATACGTGCCGCCGGGCCTGCTGGAACAGTTCACGAAGGAGACGGGCATCAAGGTGATCTACTCGACCTACGAGTCGAATGAAACCATGTACGCCAAGCTGAAAACCTACAAAGACGGCGCGTACGATCTGGTCGTGCCTTCCACCTACTTTGTCGACAAAATGCGCAAAGAGGGCATGATTCAGAAGATCGACAAAACGAAGCTAACCAATTTTTCAAACCTCGATCCTGAGATGCTCAACAAGCCGTTCGACCCTAATAACGACTACTCCATTCCGTACATCTGGGGAGCAACCGCGATTGGCGTGAACAGCGAGGCCGTCGATCCGAAAACGGTGACAAGCTGGGCGGATCTGTGGAAACCAGAATACAAGGGTAGCCTGCTGTTAACCGACGACGCGCGTGAGGTGTTCCAGGTCGCGCTGCGCAAGCTGGGTTACTCAGGCAACACGACGGATCCCAAAGAGATCGAAGCGGCATATGCCGAGCTGAAAAAGCTGATGCCTAACGTGGCGGCGTTCAACTCTGATAATCCGGCAAACCCGTATATGGAAGGCGAAGTGAATCTGGGGATGGTGTGGAACGGCTCTGCGTATGTCGCCCGCCAGGCCGGTACGCCGCTTGAAGTGGTCTGGCCGAAAGAAGGCGGGATCTTCTGGATGGACAGCCTTGCGATCCCCGCCAACGCGAAAAACGTTGAAGGGGCGCATAAGCTGATTAACTTCCTGCTGCGCCCGGACGTGGCGAAACAGGTTGCCGAGACGATTGGCTACCCGACGCCAAACCTCGCCGCACGCAAGCTGCTGAAGCCTGAGGTAGCTAACGATAAATCGCTCTACCCGGATGCCGAAACCATCAGCAAAGGTGAATGGCAGAATGACGTCGGTGACGCCAGCCGTCTCTACGAAGAGTATTACCAGAAATTAAAAGCGGGCCGATAAACGGTATCGCGTTCTTCCTCACGCCGCCCGTACGGCGTGAGGAGGATTAACTGACCGCATTCTCCCCTGCCCAAATTGTCGCCTTTCTCATCGCCTCAACCACGTCCTCATCCGACAGACCAAGCGCCTGACGAACCCGGGTCGCCTCATCCCACTGCTGCTGTTCATAATAACGGCACAGGTTAATCATGTCGGCTAACCGTCCCTCCTGGTGGCACAGCGCGTTGCTCACGCTCTGCGGCACCGCAATTTGCTTCATCAACTCGGCCATCGGCTGTTCAAGGAGGGTATCGAGCAGCGAAAACAGGCCGCACATGAAGGCATTTTCAGCCAGCGTCGGTTCGTTCATCGTCTCGGCTATCAGCTCGCAGAACTTGCCGCGCATCATGCTCAGCGGGTAAAGCTCGCTGACGGTGTCATTGCCCGCGCTCGCCAGGACCACGACGGCAACAAACCGTCTCAGCTGATTTTCTCCAAGGTATCTGAGGACTTCGCTCAGGGTTAACTTGCTGAAATTACAGGCGCCGACATGCTTAAACGCCGTATGCTTCATATAGCGCATGATTTTCCAGGACAGCGTGAGATCGGTTTTAATCAACGACTCGACGATCCGAAAATCGGGTTTATTGCGTCCGACCTCCATTTGCAGCCGAAAAATAGCCAGCTGATTTTGCGATAGCCGCTTATATTTAATGATCTCCGGACGGCAGAAAAAATAGCCCTGAAACAGCGAGAATCCCTCTTCCCGGTATTGGCTGAATTCCTCTTTAGTCTCAATTTTTTCAGCGAGATATTTAATATGCCCGGTTAAATGTTTACGTTCTTTCAGATACTGTTTAATTTGCGCTAAGGTATAATTTCTGACGTCAAATTTCAGTATTGAAATATAGGGTAAAAAAGCATCCCATTCTGGCGCAAGGGTAAAATCATCAAGTGCAAACTGATAACCATCCGCACTCATCTCCCTGACGGCCTGCAACAGCTCCGCTCCCGGTACAGCATCTTCCAGGATCTCAATGACCACGCTCTCTTTATCCAGCGCTTCTCCGCTGCGGTCTATGACCATTCGCGATGGGAAATTAATAAACGACGTATGTGCTCCGGCGATGCGCTGGGACGGCACGCATAAAAACTGATCTGATATCATCCTGGAGGTGGCATATTCCGCCGACACATCCGGAAAACGGTTTGTCATCCCATCTCTGAAGAGCAGCTCGTAGGCCACCGTCTTCATCTCAGGGTTAAAAATGGGTTGTCGCGCAATAAATCCGTACATATCCCATCCTCCTCTACAACTTTATATTTATTAGCATCCTCTTTCTACACCACGATAACGAGTTTTATCGAGCGCTATTTTGATTGAATGCACAAAATAAAAGCATCCACACTAATTAACAGGATTTTATATTCAGGTATTTAAATTAAATATACCCGGAGCTCTACAGAAAGAGGATGAAATATCCGATAAGTACTTTGTGCCTGCCCGACATGCACGACTTTAGGGGAAATGAGAATGAAAGACGCCATGGTCCGAAGACAAAAAATAAGCGTCAAGACGTTGATGCTGTTGTCCATTTTCCTCACCGTAACGGTGGGCTTTACGGCAACGATCGGGTTTATGATGTGGCAGTGGATGGCGCAGCAGGAGGTGCTGGCCAAAAAACATATCCGCCAGATTGCCGAGGTACAAGCTTTACAGGTCAGCAAACAGCTGGATTCTGCCCTGACTGCCGCCCGGGATATGGGCAACAGCGCCCTGGCGCTGCGCGAGGCGGGCGTGACCGATCGTCAGAGCCTGAACCAGCTGCTCATCCACTACCTTTCGGCTCATCCATCGTTTCTCTCCATGTCGATGGCCTTTGAGCCTAACGCGTTCGACGATAAAGATGCCGTCTGGGCCGGTCAAAGCGGTGAGGATCCTGCCGGGCGCTACGCCCGCTACGTCGACCGCGACGCCACCGGCAAACCGGCATTACACCTGCTGACGGACATCGAAACGCCCGGCAGCGGCGATTATTATCTGCTGCCGAAACAAAGGCATAAAGATGTGATCATCGAACCCTATATCTATCCCTACAACGGGGTGGACGTGATGCTCACCTCGATTGCCGCCCCCATCATGCGTGACGGTCAGTTTCTGGGCTCGGTTACCTCTGACTTCTCCCTCGCCACGCTGCAATCGACGATCGGCGCGATTAAACCGTGGAACGGCACAGGCTATGCCCTGCTCCTCTCCGCAGGTAATAACGTGGTGTCCAGCCCGGACAAACGCGCGGCAGGCAAGCCTTACGCCGGTCAGATTGCCGGTAATGACGTCACCCGGGTAAACGATCCGCTGCTGAAGGAGGACGTGTTCATCACCTGGCATGACATTGCCGTCGGTAATAGCCAGACGCCGTGGAAACTCGCCATTATCACCCCGGTCAGCGAAGTGATGGCCGAAGCGCGGGCATTTTTACTGAAAGCCATCATCATGATGGTGTTAAGCATCGTGGCGGTCAGCCTGGTGATGGCCCAGATCTTTACCCGCAAGGTTGACCGTCCGGTTGGGGGGGAACCTTCAGAGGCCGCCGGGATCGCCCTGGCCGTTGCCCGGGGAGATCTGAACAACACTATCCCGGTGCGTTCCGGAGATACCCACAGCATTTTTTACGCCCTGCACACCATGCAGATGCAGCTCAAGCGCATCGTCGACAATATCAGCGAAGCCAGCCACTCCGTGCACGGCGGCACCAGCGAAATTTCGGCGGGCAACCTTGACCTCGCCTCGCGCACCGAGGAACAGGCGGCTGCGATTGTTGAAACAGCAGCCAGCATGGAAGAGATTTCGGTCACGGTGAAGAATAACGCCGACAACGCTCATAAGGCGACCACGCTGACCGATCGCGCCGCGAGCCTCGCCGGGCATGGCGAAACGCTGGTGAACGACGTGGTCGTGGTGATTGGGGAAATTGATGAAAGCGCGCGTAAGATCGGCGAGATTAACAGCATCGTCGATGGCATCGCCTTCCAGACCAATATCCTGGCGCTGAATGCTGCCGTTGAAGCGGCACGGGCAGGTGAACAGGGACGCGGCTTCGCGGTGGTCGCAGGTGAAGTACGTAATCTTGCCCAACGAAGCGCTAACGCGGCGAAAGAGATCTCTCAGCTGATTGCCGAGTCTTCAGGGCGCGTGAGCAAAGGCGTTGAGCTGGTCAATGAAACCGGCGTGATGATGAAACAGGTGATTGAAGCGGTGTCGCATGTGCATCTGGTCATCAACGATATCGTACAGGCGCTGGACGAGCAGAATCGGGGGATTAGCCAGGTCAGCACCGCCGTTAACCAGATGGACAGTACGACTCAGCAGAACGCCTCGCTGGTTCAGCAGATCTCTGCGGCGGCGCTCTCCCTGGATGAGCAGGCTAAATCGCTCGAGAAGACGCTGGCGTTCTTCCATTCCTAAAAAAAAGGCACCCGCCCAGCGGGTGCCTTTTCACGCGATTAGCGTTACAGCCCTTTCAGCAGCTTGTCAACAAACTCCGGGACAACCGTGCTTGCCAGACCGTAGTGTTTCTCTTCAAACTCGCTGCCCACCTGGCTTGGCTCAAGGTTGAGTTCAACCGTATGCGCACCGTGCAGTCGCGCTTCGTGGACAAAGCCCGCCGCCGGGTAAACATGGCCGGATGTGCCGATGGCGATAAACACGTCGGCCATCGCCAGCGCGCTGTAGATCTCATCCATTCCCAGCGGCATTTCGCCGAACCAGACCACGTGCGGTCGCAGGCGCGACGGGAACTGGCAGCAGTGGCACTTATCCTCTGGCAGCACGTCTTCTTGCCAGTCCAGCACCTGACCGCTCCAGGCGCAGCGAACCTTGAGCAGCTCGCCGTGCATGTGGATGATATTCTTGTTACCGGCCCGCTCGTGCAGGTTGTCGATATTCTGCGTTACCAGCAGAAAACGATCGCCCAGCGCCTCTTCCAGCTTCGCCAGCGCCAGATGCGCCGCATTCGGCGCAACGTCAGGCTGCTGTAGCTGACGACGGCGGGCATTGTAAAACGCCTGGACGAGATCCGGGTCGCGGGCAAAGCCTTCCGGCGTGGCGACATCCTCCACGCGGTGCTCTTCCCACAGCCCGTCCGCCGCGCGAAAGGTTCGAATGCCTGACTCAGCGGAGATCCCCGCCCCGGTCAGCACCACCACTCTGGGTTTATCCATTGCTTCTGGCATCATTCTGTCTCTGAAAAAGATCCGCTGGCGCAAGCGCTCACGCAAGCGGCGTTTGTTTTTGCGAAAACGGCTGAGTCGACCCTGGCGACGCGACAGCATAGAAACCTCGTAAACTAATCGGTGAGATGAAGGAATGCGGCTCCGCGCATGCCTCCTGCGTCCCCGTGTCGCGCGCGTTCAATACGCGGCACGCGGGCAACCGGCAATAAGTGTCGGGGCAAACGCCCGGACAACCGTTCCGTAATCGCGGTAAAGTTTGAAAGCCCTCCCCCGATCACAAGCAGATCCGGGTCGACGATGGTGAGAATATTTCCCAGACACACCGCCAGCAGATCCAGATAGCGCTCGACGTGCTCACGCGCCTGCGCATCCCCTTGCTCCCACAGGGTAATGATTTGAGGGGCCTCAAGTTTCTGATGATAGAAGTGTTCGTAAAGCCATGCAAACCCGCGGCCGGAGAGATAGTTCTCGATGCAGCCGTGCTGGCCGCAGCCGCAGCGGGTCAGCGGGAAATCACGCCCCACCACTTCCAGCGCGTCCACCGACAGACGGATATGGCCAAACTCGCCGGTGATGTAGCTGCGCCCGGTGATGGGCTTCCCGCTGATCACAATCCCCCCGCCGACGCCGGTACCGAGGATCAGCCCCATTACCAGCGGATACTGACGGAACTCATCGTCCCAGGCTTCGGAGAGCGCAAAGCAGTTAGCATCATTGTCTAAACGCACGTCGCGTTCAAGGAGAGCAGAGAGATCGGCGCGGAGCGGTTTACCGCTGGCGGCAGGCACGTTGGCGGCATACAGCGTGCCGTCGTCGGTTTCGGGCATCCCCGGAATGCCGATGCCGACGCTGCCTTTGACGCCAAAGCGTTCATCGGCCTGCGCCACCAGCGCGGCAATCGCGGTTAAAAATTCGTCGTAACTTTCGCGCGGCGTGGGAACGCGGGTTTCCCACTGCAGCCTGAGGTCTTTATCAAACACGCCGAGCGCAATCTTGGTGCCGCCAATATCAAATCCGTAATACATAACGCATTCCTCTTTTAACCTGGCGGCCCGAAAGCCGCTAGATCATGACGTAATTACTGGCCACTTAATACCCTCGCCGGATCAATTCGGCTTGCGCGACGCGCCGGATACCAGCTTGCCAGCAGACTCAGTAAAAGTGCTGTAACCAGCACATAAAAAACATCCAGCCAGTGCAGTTCAGACGGCAGGAAGTCAATAAAATAGATATCACCCGACAGGAACTGGTGGCCGATAAGCTTTTCAATTCCGTTGATAATCGGCGTCAGCTGCAGGGAAACCACCACGCCAATCACCACGCCGCACAGGCTGCCGAACAGCCCCGCCAGCAAACCGTACCAGACGAAGATGGCGCGAATAAGGCCGTCTTTCGCCCCGAGGGTACGAAGCACGGCGATATCACCGCTCTTATCCTTGACCGCCATCACCAGCGTCGAGACGATATTAAAGCACGCTACACCAATCACCAGCACCATCGCCAGATACATAATGGCGCGGATCATCTGGATATCACGGTACATATACCCGTAAGTGCCGATCCAGCTTTTAATGTGGACATAGTTATTGGTCACCAAGCCCGCGTCGCGGACCAGCTTGTTGGCGTTAAAGACGTCGTTCACCTTAATGGCAATGCCCGTCACGCTGTCGCCCATATCGAGATACTGGCGCGCATCCTCCATCGGCACCATCGCAAAGCTGTGATCGAGCTGACCGCTCAGCTGAAGAATACCGGTGACGTGCAGGCGCACGCGCTTAGGCTGCTGCAGTTTGTGGTCGGCGCTGGCGTTAGGGATCATGATTGACACCCAGTCGCCCTGCTTCACCTTCAGGGCATCGGCCACGCCTTTACCCATGATGATCTGCTGCTCGCCGGCCTTAAAGTTGGACCACGCGCCGTTCTGCACATAGTTTGGCAGCGCGCTGAGACGCGCTTCCTGGGTGGGGTTGACCCCTTTTACCTGAATGGCGCGCAGGTTTACCCCGCTCTCCACCAGCCCGGTAAAGTTGATGTAGGGCGCGGCCGCGGCAATGCCCGGCACCTTTTCGACTTTGGCGAGCGCATCGCTCCAGTTCGTCCACGGCTGGTTAACCGGCTCAATCTCCCCGTGCGGCACTACCGCCAGAATGCGGTTATTCAGCTCGCGCTCAAAGCCGTTCATTGCGCTCAAGCCGACAATCAGCACCGCCACGCCCAGCGCAATACCGATGGTCGAGATGACGGAGATCAGCGACACCATGCCGCCGCGACGGCGGCCGCGGCTAAAACGTAAACCGATGAGTAACGATAACGGTGACGCCATTACTCAGCTCCCATCAGGGTCAGTTCGGCGTTCAGATGGCCGTCGCGCATCTCAAGCTGACGCCCCATGCGTTTTGCCAGCTGCAGATCGTGGGTTACGACCAGAAACGCGGTCCCCTGCGAGGCGTTCAGCTCGCCCAGAAGCTGGAAAATACTGTCCGCATTGCGAGCATCCAGGTTACCGGTAGGCTCATCCGCCAGCACCAGACGCGGGTTGTTGACCAGCGCACGGGCAATCGCCACGCGCTGGCGCTCGCCGCCGGAAAGCTCAGAGGGACGATGGTTACCGCGATGGCCCAGCCCTACCGCTTTCAACATGTCGCTGGCGCGGGCGTTAATTTCTGCCGGTTTCTTTTTACCAATCAGCAGCGGCATCGCGACGTTTTCCAGCGCCGTGAAATCCGGCAGTAGGTGGTGGAACTGGTAAATAAAGCCCAGCTCGCGGTTGCGCAGCTCGGCCTTCGCCGCGGAGGACATTTTGCTCATCGGCTGGCCGGAGAAGATCACGTCGCCCTCGGTTGGCGTATCCAGTCCGCCCAGCAGATGCAGCAGCGTACTTTTGCCCGAGCCGGAGCTGCCGACAATCGCCATCATCTCGCCTTCACCCACGCTAAAACTCACATTGTGCAGCACGTCGGTTTGCACAGTGCCTTCCTGATAGCGTTTGGACAGGTTGTCGCATTGCAACAGGATCTTATTCATAACGTAAAGCCTCAGCGGGTTGAGTGGCGGCAGCGCGCCAGGAAGGATAAAGCGTAGAAAGCAGCGCAATGGCCATCGCGGCCAGCGCAATACCGACCACCTGCAGCGGCTCGATAGCCACCGGCAGCGCCGCGCCGTCGAGCAGCGCGCCGATGATCGGCATTAAGTTATTAAGCTGGCTGGCAAGCAAGACCCCCAGCATGGCGCCGAGCAGCGCGCCGATGATGCCTGCGCTGGCCCCCTGCACCATAAACACCGCCATGATCTGGCGCGGCGTGAGCCCCTGGGTTTGCAGAATGGCGACTTCGCCCTGCTTCTCCATCACCATCAGGCCCAGCGAGGTGATGATGTTAAAGGCGGCCACTGCCACGATCAGGCTCAGCAGCAGCCCCATCATATTTTTTTCCATCCGCACGGCCTGGAACAGTTCGCCTTTACGCTCGCGCCAGTCCTGCCATTTAGTGCCGTCCGGCAGTTTTTGCTGGCTGAGGGTATCGACCTTCAGCGGCGCGTCGAGCCACAGGCGCCAGCCGGTGATATTTCCTGCCGGGTAGCGCATCAGGCGCGACGCGTCCTGAATGTTCACCAGCATCTGATAGCCATCGACTTCGCTATTGGCGGCAAAGGTACCAATCACGTTAAACAGGCGCTGGCTTGGCAGGCGCCCCATCGGCGTAAACTGGCTGGCAGAAGGCACCATCACGCGCAGCTGGTCACCGCTGTTGACGCCAAGCTGTCCGGCAAGCTGTTCACCCAGAATCACGTTGTATTTTCCGGCTTCCAGATCGGTCTGCTTCACGTTAACCAGATATGGCGTCAGCGGATCGTTTTGCGCCGGGTCAATACCCAGCATCACGCCGACCGCCACGCTGCGGGCGCTTTGCAGCACCACGTCGCCGGTGGTCAACGGCGCGACGCGCGTGACGCCCTGTAACTTCGCCGCACTTTCCGGAAGCTGTTGCGGGTTAACCGAACCGGTGGATGATGAGAGAACGGCCTGCGGCATCAGCCCCAGGATATTGTTTTGCAGCTCGCGTTCGAAGCCATTCATGACGGAAAGCACCGTCACCAGTGCCATCACGCCAAGCGTAATGCCAATAGTCGAAAGCCAGGAGACAAAGCGACCGAAGCGGTCCGCGGCGCGCCCACGCATGTAACGTAAGCCTATGAAGAGTGCGACAGGTTGATACATGAAATCCGTCTGTTTGCTGATAGCAGACCCACGAGTATATAAGCGAATCCGTTAAGCGTAAATGACTGAAACCGTAAGCTTTGGTAATCATTTTTCCGAAAAATTCAGATAAATCAGGATGCTATTGTCTGAATACTCACCTCGCAACCTCCACCTTTTCCGAAAAACCGCCGGATACAGACTGTTACCCATTACATCCCGGCTTCGTTTTACAACAATTGCTCGTTCGTTTATGGCAATAAGGTAGTGGCGAACAATGAAGCAAAAAGCATTATGGATTAACCAGATAAAAGGGCTGTGTATCTGCCTGGTGGTTATCTATCATTCGGTTATCACGTTTTATCCGCATCTGATCGGGCTGCAACACCCGCTCTCCGGCCTTCTCGCCAAATGCTGGGTCTATTTTAACCTCTATCTCGCACCGTTTCGTATGCCGGTCTTCTTCTTTATCTCCGGCTATCTGATCCGTCGTTATATTGACGAGGTGGACTGGCGAACCAGTCTCGATAAACGGATCTGGAGCATTGTCTGGGTCCTGGCGCTGTGGGGCGTCCTGCAATGGCAGGCGCTGACCCACCTGAACGCCTGGCTGGCCCCCGGGCGTGAGCTTGCCACCGCGTCGAACGCTGCCTACGCCGACTCGCTCTCAGGGTTTGTACTTGGGATGATCACCGCCAGCACCAGTCTGTGGTATCTGTATGCCCTGGTGGTCTACTTCACGGTGTGTAAACTGCTGAGCCGCTGGAAGCTGCCGGTTCTGGGACTGCTGGCGCTGGCAAGCATCGCGATCAACTTCCTGCCGCTGCCGTGGTGGGGGCTGAACAGCGTGGTGCGTAACATGATCTACTACAGCCTCGGGGCGTGGTATGGCGCAGAGTTGATGGCGTGGATGAAAAGCGTCAATCTGCGCCGCATCTGGCTGGCAACCGGGGCTTTAGCCGCTGTCTCCGTGGCGCTGTGGTTTGCTAACGTTCCGCTGCTGCTCTCATTGCTGTCGATTGTGCTGATCATGAAGCTGTTCTACAGCCTTGAGCAGCGCTATGCCGTTCACCCGAACAATCTGCTGAACGTGATTGGCTCCAATACCATTGCAATTTATACCACCCACCGCATCTTAATTGAGGCCTTTAGCCTGTTCCTGATCGGCGAGATGAATGCCGCGTACTGGCCAGTCTGGGCCGAGCTGTCCTTAATTCTGATCTACCCGTTTGTCAGCCTGCTGATCTGTACCCTTGCCGGGCTCGGGGTGCGTAAAATCTCCACCGCGCTGTTTGGTGACGTGTTCTTCTCTCCTCCGTCTACGCAGACCCTGTTACCTTCAACGCGTTAATGCCCTCTCCGCCCCCGTTTTGGGGGCGTTTAGCCCTGCTGTGCGGTTACGATTTGCTTATGTAAAACGATCGAGGATAATAAAGACATTGCGTATCAGTGATATGCCCCAATACTGTTGGTATATCCATAAGAGACTCTGACATAGCCATGCCTGAACACTATCGTTATTCCTTGCCTGTCAAAGCGGGCGACCAACGCCAGCTGGGTGAACTCACGGGCGCGGCGTGCGCCACGCTGGTGGCGGAAATCGCCGAGCGTCACCCAGGCCCGGTAATTCTGGTTGCCCCGGATATGCAAAACGCCCTGCGCCTGCACGACGAAATTCGCCAGTTCACCGATAGCCTGGTGTTCAGCCTGGCCGACTGGGAGACGCTGCCCTATGACAGCTTCTCTCCGCATCAGGAGATCATCTCCTCGCGCCTGTCGACGCTCTATCAGCTGCCGACCATGCAGCGCGGCGTGCTGATTGTGCCGGTGAACACCCTGATGCAGCGCGTCTGTCCGCACAGCTACCTGCACGGTCACGCGCTGGTGATGAAAAAAGGCCAGCGCCTCTCCCGTGATGCTCTGCGCGCGCAGCTTGACGGTGCCGGCTATCGCCACGTCGACCAGGTGATGGAGCACGGGGAATACGCGACCCGCGGCGCGCTGCTCGACCTTTACCCGATGGGCAGCGACCAGCCGTATCGTCTGGATTTCTTTGATGATGAGATCGACAGCCTGCGCGTATTCGACGCCGACACGCAGCGCACGCTGGAAGAGGTGGAGTCGATCAATTTACTGCCCGCGCATGAGTTCCCGACGGACAAAACCGCTATTGAACTGTTCCGCAGCCAGTGGCGCGATAGGTTCGAGGTGAAGCGCGACGCGGAACATATTTATCAGCAGGTCAGCAAAGGCACGCTGCCTGCCGGGATCGAATACTGGCAGCCGCTGTTCTTCAACGAGCCGCTGCCTGCCCTGTTCAGCTACTTCCCGGCGAATACGCTGATTGTTAACACCGGGGATATCGACGCCAGCGCCAGCCGCTTTGAAAGCGAAACCCGCGCCCGTTTCGAAAATCGCGGCGTTGACCCGATGCGTCCGCTGCTGCCGCCGGAAGCGCTGTGGCTGCGCACCGACGAGCTCAAAGCCGAGCTGAAGCGCTGGCCGCGCATGCAGCTGAAAACCGATTCGCTTGCCGATAAGGCCGCCAACACCAACCTCGCCTTCCGGACGCTGCCGGACCTGGCCGTTCAGGCGCAGCAGAAATCCCCGCTGGAAAATCTGCGCAAGTTCCTGGAGTCCTTCACCGGCCCGGTGGTGTTCTCCGTTGAGAGTGAAGGCCGCCGCGAAGCTTTAGGTGAGCTGCTGGGACGCATTAAGGTGGCGCCGAAGCGCATCCTGCGTCTGAGCGAAGCGACCGGAAACGGTCGTTATCTGATGATTGGCGCCGCCGAGCACGGGTTCATCGACACGCTCAACAACCTGGCGCTGATTTGCGAAAGCGACCTGCTGGGTGAGCGCGTCGCGCGCCGCCGTCAGGACAGCCGTCGGACCATCAACCCGGACACGCTGATCCGTAATCTGGCCGAGCTGCACCCGGGCCAGCCGATTGTTCACCTGGAACACGGCGTTGGACGCTATCAGGGGATGACCACGCTGGAAGCGGGCGGCATTAAAGGTGAATACCTGATGCTGACCTACGCCAACGACGCAAAACTGTATGTCCCGGTCTCCTCCCTGCATCTGATCAGCCGCTACGCGGGCGGTGCCGAAGAGAATGCGCCGCTGCATAAGCTGGGCGGCGATGCCTGGGCGCGCGCGCGCCAGAAGGCGGCGGAAAAAGTGCGCGACGTGGCGGCCGAGCTGCTGGATATCTACGCCCAGCGCGCGGCCAAACAGGGCTTCGCCTTTAAGCACGATAAAGAACAGTACCAGCTGTTCTGCGACAGCTTCCCGTTTGAAACCACGCCGGATCAGGCTCAGGCCATCAACGCCGTGCTGAGCGACATGTGCCAGCCGCTGGCAATGGACCGCTTAGTCTGCGGCGACGTCGGCTTCGGCAAAACCGAAGTGGCGATGCGCGCCGCCTTCCTTGCGGTGGAAAACAACAAGCAGGTGGCGGTGCTGGTGCCGACCACCCTGCTCGCTCAGCAGCACTTCGACAACTTCCGCGACCGATTTGCCAACTGGCCGGTACGCATCGAGATGCTGTCGCGTTTTCGCAGCACCAAAGAGCAGACGCAGATCCTCGAACAGGCAAGCGAGGGCAAGATCGATATTCTGATCGGCACCCACAAGCTGCTGCAAAGCGACGTGAAGTGGAAAGATCTGGGGCTACTGATCGTCGACGAAGAGCATCGCTTCGGGGTGCGTCATAAAGAGCGCATCAAAGCGATGCGCGCCGACGTCGATATCCTGACCCTGACCGCGACGCCGATCCCGCGAACCCTCAACATGGCGATGAGCGGCATGCGCGATCTGTCGATTATCGCCACGCCGCCGGCGCGCCGTCTGGCGGTGAAAACCTTCGTCCGCGAGTACGATAATCTGGTGGTGCGGGAAGCTATTCTGCGTGAAGTGCTGCGCGGAGGTCAGGTCTACTATCTCTACAACGACGTGGAAAACATCCAGAAAGCGGCGGACAGGCTGGCGGAGCTGGTGCCGGAAGCGCGCATCGCTATCGGTCACGGGCAGATGCGCGAGCGCGAGCTGGAACGGGTGATGAACGACTTCCACCACCAGCGCTTTAACGTGCTGGTGTGTACCACCATCATTGAAACCGGGATCGACATTCCGACGGCGAACACCATCATCATTGAGCGTGCGGATCACTTTGGTCTGGCGCAGCTTCACCAGCTGCGCGGCCGCGTCGGGCGTTCGCACCATCAGGCCTACGCCTGGCTGCTGACGCCGCATCCGAAAGCGATGACCACCGACGCGCAAAAGCGTCTGGAAGCCATCGCCTCGCTGGAAGACCTCGGCGCAGGCTTTGCGCTGGCCACGCACGATCTCGAGATCCGCGGTGCCGGCGAGCTGCTGGGTGAAGACCAGAGCGGCTCCATGGAGACCATTGGCTTCTCGCTCTATATGGAGCTGCTGGAAAACGCGGTTGATGCCCTGAAGGCCGGACGCGAGCCGTCGCTGGAAGATCTCACCAGCCAGCAGACCGAGGTTGAGCTGCGTATGCCTTCCCTGCTGCCGGACGATTTCATTCCGGACGTGAATACCCGACTGTCGTTCTACAAGCGCATCGCCAGCGCGAAGAAGGAGAACGAGCTGGAAGAGATTAAGGTGGAGCTGATCGACCGCTTTGGCCTGCTGCCCGATGCGGCGCGAAATCTGCTGGATATCGCGAGGCTGCGCCAGCAGGCGCAAAAGCTGGGGATCCGCAAGCTCGAAGGCAATGAAAAAGGCGGCGTGATTGAATTCGCCGAGAAGAATCACGTCAACCCGATGTGGCTGATCGGCCTGCTGCAAAAACAGCCGCAGCATTTCCGTCTGGATGGTCCAACCCGTCTGAAATTTACCCAGGAGCTGACGGAGCGCAAAACCCGTATGGACTGGGTGCGTAACTTTATGCGCCAGCTGGAAGAGAACGCGATCGCATAACCTCCCTTCCCCCTGTTAGCCCGGCGCTACAGGGGGGACAATTTACAAACTCTTTGCACTTCACCCGATCTTCCCGACATACCCATTCGCCATAATTATGTTTAACGTCTTATAAAACAATAACCTTATCATTTATATGGATTATGGTGATGATGACCTCTTCGCGTTTTACTCGCTGGATGACCCTGTTTGCGCTGGCAGCCACCGTCGCGGTTGCGCTTCCCGCCCGGGCAAATACCTGGCCCCTTCCCCCTCCCGGCAGCAAGGTGGTGGGTGAAAACCGCTTTCATGTGGTTGAAAATAATGGTGGTTCACTGGAAGCGATTGCCAAAAAATATAACGTCGGTTTTCTGGCCCTGCTGCAGGCTAACCCCGGCGTCGACCCGTACGTCCCGCGCGCGGGCAGCGTACTGACCATCCCGTTACAGACCATCCTGCCGGACGCCCCGCGCGAGGGGATGGTGATAAACCTGGCCGAACTGCGTCTGTACTATTACCCGCCGGGTAAAAATGAAGTCACCGTCTACCCTATCGGTATTGGTCAGCTGGGCGGCGACACGCTGACGCCGACGATGGTCACCACCGTCTCGGATAAACGCGCGAATCCAACCTGGACCCCGACGGCTAACATTCGTGCCCGCTATAAGGCCCAGGGGATCGATCTTCCTGCCGTGGTGCCGGCTGGTCCGGATAACCCGATGGGGCACCACGCGATCCGCCTCGCAGCATATGGCGGCGTCTACCTGCTGCACGGAACGAATGCGGACTTTGGCATCGGCATGCGCGTCAGCTCCGGCTGTATTCGTCTGCGCGATGACGATATCAAAACGCTGTTTAACGTCGTTACGCCGGGTACCAAAGTGAATATTATCAATACGCCGATTAAGGTTTCTGAGGAGCCGGGCGGCGTGCGGCTGGTTGAGATTCATCAGCCGTTATCGAAAAACATTGGCGACGATCCGCAGACGCTGCCCATTAATCTAAATGCCTCGATGGTAAGCTTCAAAACGAATGCGAATACCAACAGCGTGGTGATGGAACGTGCGATGGAAGTCCGGTCAGGTATGCCGACCGATGTCACCCGGCATCACGATGTCGTCCAGCAGTCGATGTAAATCAGAAATAAAAAACGCCCTGCTCAGCAGGGCGTTTTTTATTGCAGTGGCATAAATGAGGGTTTATGCGCGGCTTATTTGTAGATGACCGCAGTGCCGTGCAGGGTGTTAGGACCGGTCACTGAGGTGATGCGGTAAGATTTTGCACCCATCTCTTGCGCTTTTTGCGCCAGCTGATCTTCCAGGGAACCCAGGTTAGTACCGGCAGAGGCAGAGATTGTCCCAACTTTGTGCTGGTCAGCAGGGGTGGATTGCACCTGTACAGCAGCAAAGCTTGCGAAAGAGAGTGAACTCAGGACAGCGGCAGCGATGAGGGTTTTTACGTTTTTCATGATGTTTACCTTTAGCAGATGAATTTGGAGGTCGTTAATCATTTAGTTAACGATCGATAGGTAAATAATAAGTGTGATACAGGTCACACGTCAACATAATTTTATAACGAGCGTTAACTTAATTTTAAAATTGTTATTTTTCATACATATATGATTAATTTATTTTTAAGCATTCTGCACTGGTGGTGGGTTGCGTTTATTTTTATAATGGTCATTCACCAAACCAACAGAGGACCAACGGCAAATGACAACCGATGTCACGAGTTGTGCGAAGAAAAGCCGTGGCCGACCAAAAGTGTTTGACAGGGATGCAGCGCTTGATAAGGCCATGACTCTCTTCTGGCAACATGGGTATGAAGCAACCTCGCTTTCCGATCTGGTAGAAGCCACCGGAGCCAAAGCGCCGACGCTGTATGCCGAATTTACCAATAAAGAGGGGCTGTTCAGGGCGGTATTGGACAGATACATTTCTCGCTTTGCGGCGAAACACGAAGCCCAGCTGTTCTGCGAAGAGAAAAGCGTTGAACAGGCGCTTCGGGACTATTTCACCGCCGTCGCGACCTGCTTCACCAGTAAAGATACGCCTGCGGGCTGCTTTATGATTAACACCTCTGCCACCCTTGCGGCGTCCTCCAAAGAGATTGCCAATACGGTGAAGTCGCGGCATGCGATGCAGGAGGAGACCCTCAGCGCATTTCTGGCTCAGCGCCAGCAGCGCGGTGAAATCCCCGCGCAATGCAATCCTCAGCTTCTGGCGCAATACCTGAGCTGTATTTTGCAGGGGATGTCGATCAGCGCCCGTGAAGGGGCAACGCTGGAAAAACTGCAGAATATTAGCGAAACCACGCTGCGGCTGTGGCCCGAGCTACTGAAAATCTGACGCAAAAAAAAGCTCCTCAGCCTGAGCGCATGAGGAGCTAAATTCAGAGAACTTCTTTTTTACACTTTGTTATTCAGAACCAGCTGGCCGTTTCCATCCAGTGGAATTTGCGTGCCCGGGTCTTTATCCATGCGGATTTTGCCCCGCTGATCGCCAATTTTGTACGTCACGTCATAGCCCAGCATTTTTTCCGACCTGTCATAGACGGTTTTGCAGCGTTGCTGAGTCGTGGTGTAGGTATCATTATCCTGCATCGCGCCCTGCACCTGGTTACCGGCATAGCCGCCACCCAGCGCGCCGACCACGGTCGCTACGTCTTTACCCCGGCCGCCGCCAAACTGGTGACCAATCACGCCACCCGCTACCGCACCCAGAACAGAACCAGCAATGCGGTTTTCATCCTGCACCGGACGACGGTGCGTCACGGAGACGTTGCGGCACTCCTGACGAGGGGTTTTCACGGTTTCTTTAATCGGTGTAGCAGAAACCACCTGTGCATACTGCGGGCCGCGATCTAATACGTTGAGACTGGCAACGGCAGCCACACCTAACGCAGCCGCGACGCCAATCCCTATACCCGCCAACATTGATTTATTCACGGGACTTCCTCCTTTGTTGCTATTGGTAACAATTTTGCAATGGAGGCCGTACTTCGCCAATCAGATAAAGGATCAAAAAAGGAGCGTTGAGAGGAGATATATTGTATTTAGGAGAACTCTTAAGCACTCATTCTGTGATGCGCAGCATGATATGCTAAAAAATCCCTCCGGAGGGTCCGGAGGGAGTGAAAGATTAGTGCAGCTTCAGACGCGGACGGATCACGCGGTTGATTCTGCCCACCAGCATCATCAGTCCGGTTTTGAAGTAGCCGTGCAGCGCAATCTGGTGCATGCGGTACAGGGAGATATACACGAAGCGGGCAATACGCCCTTCTACCATCATTGAGCCGCGCATCAGGTTGCCCATCAGGCTGCCGACGGTAGAGAAGTTTGAAAGTGACACCAGTGAACCATGGTCTTTGTAGACATAGGCTTTCATTGGCTTGCCTTTGTATTGCGCCAGAATATTGTGCAGCACCAGGCTTGCCATCTGGTGAGCGGCCTGCGCGCGCGGCGGCACGAATCCACCTTCAGGACGCGCGCAGGAGGCACAGTCACCGATAGCAAAGATTTCAGGGTCACGCGTGGTTTGCAGCGTTGGCTCGGTTACCAACTGGTTAATGCGGTTGGTTTCCAGACCGCCGATCTCTTTCATAAAGTCAGGCGCTTTGATACCAGCCGCCCAGACCATCAGATCCGCTTTGATATACTCGCCGTCTTTGGTGTGCAGACCGCCTTCATCGGCGCTGGTCACCATGGTTTGCGTCAGCACCCGCACGCCCAGTTTGGTAAGTTCATTGTGCGCCGCACCGGAAATACGCGGAGGCAGCGCAGGCAGGATGCGTTCACCGGCTTCAACCAGCGTGACGTTCAGCGCTTCGTTAGTTAACCCTTTGTAACCGTAGCTGTGCAGCTGCTTCACCGCATTGTGCAGCTCCGCAGACAGCTCAACGCCCGTCGCGCCGCCGCCGACAATCGCGATATTGACCTTGCCGTTCGCACCCATGTTATTGGTGTACTTCAGGAACAGGTTCAGCATTTCCTGATGGAAACGACGCGCCTGGTGCGGGTTATCGAGGAAGATACAGTGCTCTTTCACGCCCGGCGTGTTGAAGTCGTTGGAGGTACTGCCCAGCGCCATGACCAGCGTGTCGTACGCCAGTTTACGCTCGGGAACCAGCAGCTCCCCTTTTTCATCGCGCAGCTCTGCCAGGGTGATGGTTTTGCTTTCACGGTTGATGTCAACCACCGAGCCCAGCTGGAACTGGAAATGATGGTTGCGCGCGTGCGCCAGATAGCTGAGCGCGTCCACGCCCTCATCCAGAGAACCGGTCGCCACTTCGTGCAGCAGCGGTTTCCACAGGTGGCTGTGGTTACGATCCACCAGCGTAATTTTGGCTTTTTTACCGCGACCCAGCTTCTTGCCCAGCTGTGTAGCCAGCTCCAGCCCGCCAGCACCACCGCCGACAATCACTATCTTTTTCAATGGCGTAGTCAACGTGACCCCCTCAAATTATTAACCAATTGTTAATTAAAAGTTATAAAAATAACCCTTAATTAACAACAGGTTACAGCACTGAAACCATTCAGGTGCATTGAGAATACCACGTCAGGCGCATTGGTCATACCAAAATTGATATGCATCAAGTTTTGATGGCTTAAAAGTAGACAATTCTGGACAAAAAGAAAGCCCGGTACGCTTTCGCGGCCGGGCTTTGATGCATGCGGGTAATTGATTAACCCAGCGTTTTAAACGCTTTGATTCGCTGCAGATGCGGGGAGATGTTTTTGAACTTGTGGGTCTGTTCTTCGTCCCAGACGATCTCATAGTAATGGTGCAGCAATTCAGCTGCCCGATGGCTGTTGAGCGCTTCATCATTACGCGAGAGGATCGCCAGGCAGCGGTCGCGGTTTTTCTCACGAAAATTGCTCACGCACTTGGTCGCAATATCGACATACTCTTCCGGACGGTCAATTTTGCCTTCCATGTTCTCGTTCGGGAACAGATTAGGATTGAACACCACCTGGCGAATGTCGCACAGGAAGCCAATCCGCTCCGCCCAGTAGCCGCCCAGCCCCACGCCGCAAATCAATGGGCGATCGTCGACGTTGAGCTGCAACATCTTGTCCACCTCTTTGAGCAGATGCTGCATATCATGCTTCGGATGGCGCGTGCTGTAGCTGATCAACCGTACATCCGGATCGATAAACTGCAGCTGCAGCACCTTCTCATGATTACCAGGACTGTTTGAGTCAAAACCGTGTAAATAGATGATCATCGTCTTCTCACCACGCTACGCCTTCCGGGAGGGTTTACAGGCTGGCTTTATGTGCCTGCCAGCGCTCATTCAGGTCTTCAAGCCGGGCGTTGACCGTCTTCCAGCGCGCCGAATCCATCAGCTCCTGACGGCTAAATGAACCTTTATGATACAATTGTGTAACACGCTCTGCTTTGATCGGCGACAGGTTATCCAGCACGCTAACGGCACCTTTACGATTATTGCAGACCAGGATCATATCGCAACCTGCATCCAGTGATGCCTGACCGCGTTCAGCGTAGCTGCCCATGATCGCGGCACCTTCCATCGACAAATCGTCAGAGAAAATCACGCCGTTGAAGCCCAGCTCCTGGCGCAGAACGGTTTTCAGCCAGTGCGGAGATCCGCTGGCCGGACGCGGGTCGACGTCGCTGTAAATCACGTGCGCGGGCATAATGGCATCCAGCTTGTTATCGGTGATAAGCGACTGGAAAACCGACATATCTTTGGCGCGAATCTCCGCTTCCGGACGCGGATCGCGCGGCGTCTCTTTGTGGGAATCCGCCGTCACCGCCCCGTGCCCCGGGAAGTGTTTCCCGGTGGTTTTCATGCCTGCATCGTGCATGCCGTCGATGAACCGGGTCGCCATTGCCAGCGCAATGCGCGGGTCTTCATGGTATGAGCGCTCGCCAATGGCAGCGCTGATATGCCCGACATCCAGCACCGGGGCAAAGCTGATGTCGATATCCATGGCAATCATTTCGCTGGCCATCAGCCAGCCGGCCTCCTGCGCCAGTTTTCCACCCTCTTCCGTGCCGAGCAGCGCGGCAAAAGACTGGGCTGCGGGCAGGCGGGTAAAACCGTCGCGGAAACGCTGCACGCGCCCGCCTTCCTGATCGACGGCCACCACCAGATGATTGCGCGACGCGGCGCGGATCTGACGCACCAGCTCACGCAGCTGCGCCGGATCGTGATAGTTGCGGGTAAACAGGATCAGGCCACCCACCAGCGGATGCGCCAGAATTTCACGCTCCTCCGCATCCAGCTCAAACCCTTCTACATCCAACATGACTGGACCCACATCCACCTCTCTTATCCTTTAGTTTGTAACTTACGCCAGGCATCGTCTGCCAGCGCAATAAATTGTTTGTCTCTGGACTGCCGATAGCGCATTTCAAACCAGCCCGCCATTAACATGATGAACCACGGTCGCCAGCGTTTGACCTGCCGCCTCAGCGCGTCGACGTCAATGTGTGCCGACTCGGCGTAGTCCCTGATAAGCGCCTGCCGCGCGGCTTCACTCTCTGTCCAGACGGCCGCCAGCTCCAGCGCCACATCGCCATCTCCGGCATATTCCCAGTCGATGAGCCTGATGCCCGCTGGCGTATGAACAATATTCCCGGCATGAACATCCATATGCAACGGCGCGAGCCTAATCGGCTGCGGCTCGCCCGTTTTACGCAGCCGTTTGAGATGTGCCAGCCATACTGGAGTGCGCCTGTCAGGCAGGGCTTGCTGCCAGTAATGCTCAAGCAGCGGGAATAACGTAATTCGCCATCCCAGACGTGGCTGCCGGTGCAGATGATACAGCATCGCCGCAAGCACAGGCGTGTCCGGCAGCGCGCTTTTAACGTCACCTTCCAGATAGTCGACGGCCATCCAGCCCTGTCTGAAAAAACGAGGGGCAGGCACGAGATCTGACGGAAGACGTTTCAGAGCGCGAAACTGACGACGAAAATGGGAGGCAGGCGCGTCGGGGTCGTGATTTTGCCGCAAAACCAGACGTCGTTCGCCCTGCTCTATAATGCAACTCGCGCCGCCAAGCCCGGAGTGGGCCTGCGGCGCGATAAGGCGGTACTGAGGAAAATAGCGCGTCAGAATCTCTTCACGCGTGCCGTCATTGTTGCGTAACCGCACCTTTACCTGACCAGATAATTTCGCCTGTCTGAACCAGCATCAGCTGCATCTGCAGGGCTGGGGTATTCACGTTACCGGTAGCGTTAGAGTAAAGCACATACTGTGCGCCAACGTTACGGGCAATGCCTATCGCCTTGCTGCGGGTACCGAGGCTATCCTGCGGCGACAGGCCCAGCTGCTGTTTGGCGACGGCGAGCTGCTGAGCCGAGACCAGCGTAAACTTGCCGTTGTTAGCCAGAGCATTGCGCAGGGTTTCCGTGGCTTCACCCGCGTTCAGCGAACCGTTGGTGCGGTTGTTCACGCTGTCGACCAGCAACACGCTGCCCGCCGTCACGCCCTGGGCCTGCAGCATTTTGCCGACCATCGGCTGCATCGCCCCGTTCCAGTCGTAATGGCGCACGCGCGGCGTGGGCTGTGACGTCTGGTCCGGATGTTCAATCGGGCCTGGCTGCGCCGGAATAGACGGTACAGACGGCACGGTTGGCTGCTGCTGCGTTGGCGGTGTCGGCTGTTCAGTACCCGGTTTAGCCTCTTCCACAGGCGCAGGCTGTTCAGTTCGGGTCACACACCCTGCAAGAAACAGAGCGAAAGCTGTCACGAGCGCATAGCGGCTCAAATTTTTAATCAAGGTTCACCCCTCAGAGATAAAGATAAAGTCTCACCTTATGCGCACCCAGATAGTTGGCGCTGCCATAGAGCGTTACCGACGACCTGGCCGGAATGGTGACGCTGCGCGGCGCCTCCAGCGGATGCATTTCAAGACCTCTTACGTCATACCAGAAAAAACGGTAGTGGACCGTCACTGGCTCATGTCTTTCATTAAAGAGCGTAGAGGAGGCAGATGAGTTGATTTCACTGATGGTCAACGCGGGCTGTTGCGCCGTGATCCCCGCGGCAAGCACGGAGGACTCCATGACCAGCGTCTGCTCATCGTTCACGGGGATCGCCGGACGCGAGCTGCACCCCACAATCATCATCGCCATTACCAGCGCTGTAATACGCCCTTTAAGCATGTCAAAGACCTTTATGTGCTAGCATCGGCCCCAGAGGACGTCCACCCAGCAGATGCATGTGAATATGATAAACTTCCTGCCCACCATGACGGTTGCAGTTCATGATCAGACGGTAACCGTCTTCTGCAATCCCTTCCTGTTCAGCGATTTTGGCAGCCACCGTCAGCATACGACCTAACGCCACTTCATGCTCGGTTTTTACGTCGTTTACAGTCGGAATCAGAATATTGGGAATGATAAGGATGTGCGTCGGGGCCTGAGGGGAAATATCCCGGAAAGCCGTCACCAGTTCATCCTGATAGATGATATCCGACGGAATTTCGCGACGGATAATTTTACTGAAAATCGTTTCTTCAGCCATGACCTTTTCCTTTTTTATTTAATCTGGCGCAATGCGTCCGCTGTAAACACACTCCCGGCATCGGTGTGTGACACAATTCAAGAGTATGAGCGAGTTTCTCCTGTCCTTTCAACCTCCTCCCCCGATTTCTTTCCTGAATGTTCATCAGCTGACTGAAGAGTGACCGCTCGCAGGCTTTAACGGGCTGAAACATTATTTCAGTGCCGGTCGACACATCTGTTTACAGCATTAATAGCAATGCGTATATTTCGCATTTGCATTTTCATGCGCATTTTTAACATAGAAAACGACGCCAGCCCGTGTCCGCGGGACTGACGCATACCCTCTTCATCGTTCATAAGGGTTTAATCATGTCTTTCATTCATCACACCAGGGATGGGAAACGTCAGCCTGTCGCAACGCCTTCGTTGCTGGCAGTATGCATTACTATGGCATTGACGCCAGCCGCCGCATTCGCTGCATCAACAGCCGAAGATACCGTCGTTGTTGACGGCGGTTTTGAGCAAACGCAGGATCCTTCAGCAAGTCAGGAACGGGATTACAGCGTAAAAACCACCACCACCGGTACGAAGCTGTTGCTGGTTCCCCGTGATATCCCACAGTCCGTCAGCGTGATTAGCCAGCAGCGCATGGTCGATCAGAACCTGCAGTCCATCGGTCAGGTATTAATCAACACCACGGGCGTAACGGCGCAGGTGCAAGACAGCGACCGTACCGTGTTTTACTCACGCGGGTTCTTCGTCAGCAGCTATGCCTATGACGACCTGCCAACCTCCATCAGCGAAGTGTGGAACTTTGGCGATACCGCCGCCGATACGGCGATTTATGACCGCATCGAAGTGGTCCGCGGCGCAACCGGCCTGATGTCCGGTACGGGCAACCCGGCAGCGTACGTCAACATGGTGCGTAAGCATGCGGACAGCAATGAATTCAAAGGTAACGTCTCGGCCAGCTACGGCAGCTGGGATAAACAGCGCTACGTGCTGGATCTTCAGGCGCCGCTGGTGGAGTCAGGCAAGGTACGGGGCCGTCTGATCACGGGTTATCAGGACAATGACAGCTTCATGGATAACTATCACTACCGGAAGAAATTCCTCTATGGCGTGATGGATGCGGACGTCACCGACAGCACTACCCTCTCTGTGGGGTATGAGTATCAGGAAAGTAACACCGCCGACCCAACCTGGGGCGGGCTGCCGACATGGTACAGCGACGGAAGTAAGACCGATTACCGTCGCAGCCAGACCGTAGCGCCTGACTGGGCCTACTCGGACAAGGACAGCACCCGCATCTTCGCTAACCTGACGCAGCGTTTCGATAATGGCTGGGAAGCGCATATTAACGGCATGCATGCTGAAACCAACTTCGATTCTAAGCTGATGTATATGTCCGGCTATCCGGATAAAGAGACTGGTGCGGGCATGGTAGGCTACGGCGGCTGGAACCGTGGCGAACGTAAACAGGATGCCGTAGACGCTTTCCTGCGCGGCGATTTCGATCTCTTAGGCCGTCAGCACGAAATGATGTTCGGCGGCAGCTTCAGCCGCCAGCGTAACCATTACGACAACTCAATGCCTGACGCGGTTTACGGCATGGTTGATGTGGGTAACTTTAAGAACTGGAACGGTAACATTGCCGACCCGCAGTGGACGCCGTGGAAACTCTACAGCCAGGACGACATTCGCCAGTCCTCAGCGTATACCTCCGCCCGCTTCTCGCTGGCCGATCCGCTGCATCTGATCCTCGGCGCGCGTTATACCAACTACAACATTCGCTATAACCCGGCGGGCTCCCCGGACACCCGTCTGGAAAGCACCAAAGATGACGTGACGCCCTACGCGGGCCTGGTCTACGACATCAATGAAGACTGGTCGACCTACGTCAGCTATACCTCCATTTTCCAGCCCCAGGACAAGCGGGACGCCAGCGGACGCTATCTCGACCCCACTACGGGCAAAAGCTACGAAGCCGGTGTGAAAGCAGACTGGTTCAATACCCGTCTTACCACCTCGCTGGCGATTTTCCGCATTGAGCAGGATAACGTAGCAAGCAATACGTATACCTACATGCCGAGCGGTGAGTCGATTTATCAATCGCTGGACGGCGTAGTGAGCAAAGGTATTGAGTTCGAACTCAACGGTGCCCTGACCGATAACTGGCAGCTGACCTTCGGCGCGACCCGCTACATTGCTGAAGATAAGAATGGCAACGCCGTAAGCTCCGATCAGCCGCGCACAACCATGAAGCTGTTCACCCGTTATCAACTGCCAAAGCTGCCGGAACTGACCGTGGGCGGTGGCGTAAACTGGCAGAACAAAGTGTGGACGGACGTGGAAGGCGGCCCGGCAGGACGTTCCCGCGCGGAGCAAGGCAGCTACGGGCTGGTTAACCTGTTCAGCCGTTATCAGGTCACCAAAGATTTTGCTGTTCAGGCGAACGTCAACAACCTGTTCGACAAAGAGTATTACGATTATGTCGGCTCTTATGTGGTTTATGGCGCACCGCTGAACGTCTCGGTAAGCGCGAGCTACGATTTCTGAGTATTGGCACTACACATCACACAAATAAAAAAGGCAGCCATTCGGCTGCCTTAGTCTCCCCAGGTCACAACTTAGTTGCTGCGGATGTACTCATCCATTTCGGTTTTCAGGTTATCGGATTTGGTACCGAAAATTGCCTGTACACCAGAACCTGCAACAACTACGCCCGCTGCGCCCAGTTTTTTCAGACCCGGCTGGTCTACTTTCGCCACGTCGGCAACGCTCACACGCAGACGAGTGATGCACGCGTCCAGGTTAGTGATGTTCTCTTTACCGCCGAACGCTGCGACCAGTGCCGGAGCCATTTCGCTGGTAGCGCCAGCTTTGCTGTCTTCTGTCGCATCTTCACGACCCGGAGTTTTCAGGTCCAGTGCTTTAATCAGCACGCGGAAGATAGTGTAGTAAACAACGGCATAGCACGCGCCCACGATTGGGAACAGCCACAGTTTGCTGCTGTTACCGGACAGAACGATGAAGTCGATCAGACCGTGAGAGAAGGACGTACCGTCACGCATACCCAGCAGGATACAGATTGGGAACGCCAGGCCCGCCAGAATCGCGTGGATAATGTACAGGATCGGCGCAACGAACATGAAGGAGAACTCGATCGGCTCGGTGATACCGGTCAGGAACGAGGTCAGCGCTGCGGAGATCATGATACCGCCCACTTTTGCACGGTTCTCTGGCTTAGCAGAGTGCCAGATAGCAATCGCCGCTGCTGGCAGACCGTACATTTTGAACAGGAAGCCACCAGACAGTTTACCTGCAGTTGGGTCGCCCGCCATGTAACGTGGGATATCGCCGTGGAACACCTGACCTGCTGCGTTGGTGAATTCACCAATCTGCATCTGGAATGGAACGTTCCAGATGTGGTGCAGACCAAATGGCACCAGGCAACGCTCGATGAAGCCGTAGATACCAAACGCCACAACCGGGTTCTGGTAAGCAGCCCACTGAGAGAAGGTCTGGATAGCAGAGCCGATTGGTGGCCAGATGAAGGACAGGATCACGCCAGTGAAAATCGCTGCCAGACCAGAGATGATCGGAACGAAACGCTTGCCCGCGAAGAAGCCCAGGTACTCAGGCAGCTTGATGCGATAGAAGCGGTTAAACATATACGCTGCAATCGCACCGGAGATGATACCGCCCAGAACACCGGTGTCCGCCAGGTGTTTCGCGGCGATCTCTTCTGCCGGTAAATGCAGAACCAGCGGCGCAACCACAGCCATGGTTTTCACCATGATGCCGTAGGCAACCACTGCAGCCAGCGCAGAAACGCCGTCGTTATTGGTGAAGCCCAGAGCCACACCGATCGCGAAGATCAGTGGCATGTTAGCAAAGACAGAACCGCCTGCTTCGGCCATCACGTGGGACACTACGGCTGGCAGCCAGCTGAAGTTAGCAGAACCGACACCCAGCAGGATACCTGCGATAGGCAGTACGGATACTGGCAGCATCAGCGATTTACCGACCTTTTGCAGGTTAGCAAATGCATTCTTAAACATAATTGAGAGTGCTCCTGAGTATTTGTGCTTTTTTTACGCTTTCACGCATTGGCCCGGGGGGAGTACCGTGCCGTGGACAGGACATCTAAGCGCCCTTTATTTATTACACAGAGTAAAATAATTCCCTCTGAGTTTGTTTGACGGCTATCACGTTTCAGCTTAAGGCGGTCGAAAAACTTTCAGTTATTTACAAAAAGCATGTCCGGATGTGTCTAAATACACACTCACCGCCCCAAATGAGGCGGTGAACTTTACTCGCTTTACTTATTAATTACGAGCCTAAAAAAAACAGGTGTATCAAACAGATTGCAGGCGGGCGGGGTCGATATGGAACAGCGTGGAGAAGTTTTCTGTCGTCACGCGGGCCAGCTCGTCGATGCTGACGCCCTTCAGGACGGCCATGTACTCAGCCACATCTCTCGTCATAGCGGGCTGGTTCTCTTTACCGCGATGCGGTACCGGTGCCAGGTACGGAGAATCCGTCTCCACCAGAATGCGATCGAGCGGAACATAACGTGCAGCATCACGCAGCTGCTCAGCGTTACGGAACGTCACGATCCCCGAAAAAGAGATATAAAACCCCAAATCAAGCAGCTTACGCGCCGTTTCTCTGTCTTCTGTGAAACAGTGTAGTACGCCACCGCAATCCGTCACGTTTTCTTCCTGGAGGATAGCCAGGGTATCCGCGCGCGCATCGCGGGTGTGGACGATAACCGGCTTGTTCAGTTCCCGGCCAATGCGAATATGGTTGCGGAAGGACTCCTGCTGGCGCGGTTTGGTTTCCGGCGTGTAAAAATAGTCCAGCCCGGTCTCGCCCATCGCCACCACGCCCTCTTCGGCTGCCAGTCGGCGCAGATCCTCAACGTCGTAGGCCTCGTCCTGATTCAACGGATGTACGCCGCAGGAGAACACCACGTTATCGCGAACGCCCACAAGCTCACGCATGGAGCGGTAGCCCGGCAGCGTCGTCGCCACCGCAAGACAGAATTTCACATCGCGGGCAGCGGCTTTTGCCAGCACGTCATCCACGTTTTTATGCAGGGATTGATAATCCAGGCCATCAAGATGGCAGTGTGAGTCGACTAAAAACATAATGTCTCTCTCAGAGATGGGAAACAGGCGGTGTGACGCCGGGTTGCAGGTAATGTTCGATACGCAGTAACTGGTCGGTCAGTAAAAGCTCGCGATTAAGACCCGTCACGGTTAAAAGCTGTTCACGGCTCTGACAGATGTCATGGAGCATCGCGTGAAGAATCTTCCCTGAGAGGCGGTTCGCCAGCGTATTCACCAGCGGCAACGCGTCCGGGTTGGTCAGAAGCGTAGCCCCTTGCTGGATTTTGAGCGCATCCAGCAGTAGGGAGGCCAGCCAGTGCAGACGCTCAACGGCCCGATCGCTGTTAAGCGCAGGCAGTAAACTTAGCCAGTCCTGACTGTTCAGTGAGGCATCCAGGGCCCGGCAGAGCGTTTCTCGCTCTGTCCAGACGTCAGGCTGCAGTAGTGCCAGCGCCGCCGCGGGCGCGCCGCTGCTCAGGCGTAAGGCGGACAGCGCACTCTCAGGTGACGTTGTCACCTCTCGTTCAAGCCAGCTCAGCGCCCACGATTCCTGAGGTACCGCAAGGTGATGAAGACGACAACGGCTGCGCAACGTCGCCAGTAATCGTCCCGGGTCACGGCATGAGAGGAAAAACCACGTTTTAACCGGCGGCTCTTCAAGGGTTTTTAGCAGGGCGTTAGCCGCCGCCTCGGTAAGCAGCGTGGCGTCTTTAAGCCAGACCACTTTTGCGCCGCCCAGTCGCGCATGTTCATACAATTTTTCACTGACTTCACGCACGGCATCAATACCGAGCGCGCTTTTGCCCTTCTCAGGCTCAAGGGTGTAGTAGTCAGGGTGCGTGCCCGCCTGCATCAGCTGGCAGCCACGACATTTACCACAGCTCTTGTGCCCTTCCGGCTGCTGGCACATCAGAAAACGGGTGATGGCATAAATCAACGCATCATCACCCATTCCTGGCAATGCCTGAATCAGTAACGCATGATGCCCCCGACCCGCCTGATAGCTGCCGATCAGCTGTTCAAAGTGTGGGCGCAACCATGGATACCATTTCATGCCTGCTGCTCCTGCACCCACTGCGTAATGGTGTGCTGAATGTCGCGCGTGACGTCGTCCAGGGACTGCGTCGCATCGATGGTACAAATTGAGCTGTCCTGTGCGGCCAGTTCAAGATAGCGCGCACGGGTGCGGTTAAAGAAATCAAACGACTCTTGTTCAATGCGGTCCAGCTCGCCGCGCGCGCGGGCACGCTTGAGACCCACTTCCGGGGTCACATCCAGATAGAGCGTCAGGTCGGGGCGAAAATCCCCCAGTACGGCATTACGCAGCGTGGCGAGCATTGTCTGGTCGATGCCGCGTCCTCCACCCTGATACGCCTGAGTCGACAGATCGTGACGGTCGCCAATCACCCACTTGCCCTCGGCCAGCGCGGGTTTGATCACCGTCTCAACCAGCTGAACGCGCGCCGCGTAGAACATCAGCACTTCGGCTTTGTCAGTGATAACTTCGTCGCCGACGGATTTAATATCCAGTACCAGGCTGCGCAGCTTTTCAGCCAGCTGCGTACCGCCCGGCTCGCGGGTAAATACCATGTCCGCCACGCCAAGCGTTTTGAGCGTATCCACCACCACGTTGCGGGCAGTGGTTTTACCCGCCCCTTCGAGTCCCTCAATGACAATGTATTTACTGCGCATTTTTTTCCTTAAGTGCCTTCAGATAGTCCTGAACAGAGCGATTGTGGCTGGCAAGGTTGGTGTTAAAGGTATGCCCCCCTTTTCCATCAGCCACAAAATAGAGATACGGTGTTTTAGCCGGATGCGCGGCGGCTTTAAGCGACGCCTCGCTCGGCGTGGCAATCGGGCCTGGCGGTAAACCGCTAATCACGTAGGTATTATACGCCGTTGGCGTCTCCAGATCTTTTCGTGAGATCTTGCCACTGTAGCTCTCGCCCATGCCGTAGATAACCGTAGGGTCGGTTTGCAGACGCATGCCGATGCGCAGACGGTTAATAAATACCGACGCCACCCGATCGCGCTCAGCAGCGACGGCCGTCTCTTTCTCGATGATCGAGGCCATGGTGACGAACTGGTTCGGATCGCTGTAAGGCAATCCTTCCATTCGCCCTTCCCAGGCGGCATCTACGGCGGCGACCATTTTTTTATGCGCCCGCTTCAGGATAGCCACATCGGTCGTGCCTGCCGTGTACATCCAGGTGTCTGGCCAGAACCAGCCTTCCACCCATTCCGGATGTTCCAGCTTCAGCGCTTCTGCCACCGTCTGATAGCTATCGTCTTTTAAGGTATGTTTGATATACGGCGCGTCACGCAGCTGTTTGAGGTAATCGCTAAGGCGCATCCCTTCCACAAACCGCAGGGGGAACTGGGCTTCTTTGCCGCTTTCCAACAGCTGCAGCATCTCTCTGACGGTCATTCCCGGCGTAAAGCGATAGGTGCCGGCTTTGAAATGTGACAGCTCAGGCTCCACGCGCAATAGCCACTGGAATACCCTTGGACGATTAATAATCTTGTCGCCATAGAGCTGTTCCCCAAGCGCCTGACGGCCGGTTCCCGCTTTCAGGGTAAAGATCGTTTCGTCTTTAACCAGGATCTTGCTGTTCGCCAGCTGGCGAACTTTCCATACGCCAGCTCCGCCAGCGACGCCCAGCGCAACGATGAGGATAAGGACAAAGCGCAACATTTTTTTCATGACTATCTGGTTTGCTCACATATCGGGGCTAAAAACTGAAACAGCTCGCGCGAGGACCAGCGTTGTTGGCCATACGCACGGACGGGTACAACAGGCATCAGCGCATTGCAGATGATAACTTCATCTGCGGTCTGTAGCGCGGTTTCTCCTGCGCTAACTTCGACAACGCGAAAGCCAGAGCGTGCCAGCTGTTGCAGACAAAACTGACGCATTAACCCATTTACGCCAGCGTGTTCCAGCGACGGAGTGAATACCTTTTCCCCCTGCCGCCAGAGTAAATTAGCCGCACAGCATTCCGTAATGAACCCTTCGCTGTCAAGAACCAGCGCCTCATCGGCGTCCGTCTGTTCAAGATGAGTACGAATGAGCACCTGCTCGAGGCGGTTGAGATGCTTAAGCCCGGCCAGCATCGGGTTTCGTCCCAGCCGTACCGGGCTCAGCGTCAGCGTGACGCCGTCTTCTCGCCAGCAAGTGTAATGCGCGGGATAAGCAGAAACGGAGAGAATACGCGTAGGGTTAATACACGATGCGGCGCTGTAACCCCGGCCACCACTGCCGCGGCTGATGATCACTTTGAGCACACCGCTGTCCTTCCCCGTAGCCAGTTGGCACATTTCCTGACGCAACGTGTCCCAGTGCGTAAAGGGGATCATGAGCTTTTCACAGCCATGCTGCAGACGTCGAATGTGCGCCTCCAGCAGGCAGACATCGCCATCCAGAATGCGCGCGGTCGTAAAGCAACCATCACCGAACTGTATCGCCCTGTCGCTGGCAGGCAGCGCGTCCTGCTCAAGGCCATTGATTAAAAACATGGTGGCTCCTTATGCGTGGGCATTTAGTCTGGCAGGATGCCATGCAGCCGACAAGAAGATTAGGCTTAATAAAAAAGGCCCGGCAAGCGGACCTTTTTAAATGCTATCGGGACGTCAGGATCAGATCTTTTTGAAGATCAGAGAACCGTTGGTGCCGCCGAAGCCGAAGGAGTTACACAGGGTGTACTCCATACCGCTAACCTGACGCGCTTCGTGAGGAACGAAGTCCAGATCGCAACCTTCATCCGGGTTATCCAGGTTGATGGTTGGCGGAACAGCCTGATCGCGCAGCGCAAGGATGGAGTAGATTGACTCTACCGCACCCGCCGCACCCAACAGGTGACCGGTCATGGACTTGGTGGAGCTCACCATTACGCGGCTGGCAGATTCGCCGAAGATAGACTTAACCGCCTGAGCTTCAGCTTTATCGCCTGCAGGTGTAGAAGTACCGTGCGCGTTCACGTAGCCAATTTGTGCTGGGGTAATACCCGCATCACGAATCGCGTTTTCCATCGCCAGCGCAGCACCCGCGCCGTTCTCAGGAGGAGACGTCATGTGGTAAGCATCGCTGCTCATGCCGAAACCAACGATTTCAGCATAAATTTTCGCGCCGCGTTTTTTCGCGTGTTCGTACTCTTCCAGTACGATCATGCCCGCCCCGTCGCCCAGCACGAAGCCGTCACGGTCTTTATCCCACGGACGGCTCGCTGCCTGCGGGTTATCATTGCGGGTAGACAGCGCACGCGCCGCACCAAAGCCGCCGACACCCAGTGGGGTACTGGCTTTTTCAGCACCGCCCGCAACCATAGCATCTGCATCGCCGTACGCAATAATGCGCGCGGCCTGGCCGATGTTATGTACGCCAGACGTACAGGCGGTCGCGATAGAAATGCTTGGCCCACGCAGGCCGAACATGATGGTCAGGTGACCCGCCACCATGTTAACAATCGTGGACGGAACGAAGAACGGGCTGATTTTACGCGGGCCGCCATTCATCAGAGATGTATGGTTTTCCTCGATCAGGCCAAGACCGCCAATCCCGGAGCCGATAGCGGCGCCGATACGGGTTGCGTTCTCTTCCGTAATCTCAAGGCCAGAATCCTGCATGGCCTGAACGCCAGCGACAATTCCATATTGAATGAAGGCATCCATCTTGCGCTGCTCTTTGCGCGAGATGATCTCTTCACAGTTAAAATCCTTTACTAAGCCAGCAAATTTCGTTGCATAGGCGCTAGTATCGAAATGGTCGATTAGGCTGATGCCGCTCTGACCGGCAAGGAGAGCTTTCCAGGTGGACTCTACGGTATTGCCGACAGGAGACAACATGCCAAGTCCGGTCACAACTACACGACGCTTAGACACGTTTGTCCTCCAGGGAGGGATAAAAAAAGAGATTCGTGGGACTAAAAAAGATAAAACTCAGGCGGTCGAATGACCGCCTGGAGATGTTCACTTACGCCTGGTGACCGTTGATGTAATCAATGGCAGCCTGAACGGTGGTGATCTTCTCAGCTTCTTCGTCCGGAATCTCAGTATCAAACTCTTCTTCCAGAGCCATTACCAGCTCAACGGTGTCAAGAGAATCTGCGCCCAGGTCTTCAACGAAGGAAGCGGAGTTCACAACTTCTTCCTGCTTAACGCCCAGCTGTTCGCCGATAATTTTCTTAACGCGTTCTTCGATAGTGCTCATACTCTTAAATTTCCTATCAAAACTCGCTTTCGCGATGGTTTTCGTAGTGTATAAAATGTTGAAAAATTTGCAACTAAATCCCGGCAGTTCTTACCACGATTTTACGTTATTTTGAGGCCATTCGCCCTAATAACGCAAATATTTTTCATCGTGGTTAAACCATATACATCCCGCCGTTGACGTGGAGGGTCTCACCAGTGATGTAACCCGCTTCGTCAGAGGCTAAAAATGCAACCGCACTGGCGATTTCTTTAGGGTCGCCAAGACGACCCGCCGGAACTGCCGCCAGCGTACCCGCACGCTGCTCATCAGTCAGCGCACGCGTCATGTCCGTTTCAATAAAGCCCGGAGCAACAACGTTTACCGTAATACCGCGGGACGCGACTTCACGCGCCAGCGACTTACTGAAACCAATCAGACCTGCTTTCGCCGCAGCGTAGTTAGCCTGACCAGCATTTCCCATGGTACCAACCACAGAACCGACAGTGATAATACGTCCATGACGCTTTTTCATCATAGCGCGCATTACCGCTTTTGACAGACGGAATACAGATGACAGGTTGGTTTCGATGATATCGTTCCACTCGTCGTCTTTCATTCGCATTAACAGGTTATCGCGAGTGATCCCGGCATTGTTTACCAGAATATCCACTTCACCAAACTCTGCGCGAATATTTTCCAGAACAGATTCGATAGATGCAGGTTCGGTCACATTCAGTACCAGACCTTTACCGTTTGCACCCAGATACTCGCTGATGGCCTGAGCGCCATTCTCGCTGGTTGCTGTACCAATCACCTTCGCGCCGCGCGCAACCAGTGTTTCAGCAATTGCACGCCCGATACCGCGGCTTGCGCCAGTGACCAGGGCGATTTTTCCTTCAAAACTCATGGTATTCCTCTTTTATTGCGAGAGTGCCGCTGACATCGCTTCCGGCTCGTTAATCGCCGAGGCTGTCAGGGTGTCAACAATACGTTTTGTCAGACCGGTGAGGACTTTACCTGGGCCGACTTCATACAGATGCTCAATGCCCTCCGCTGCCATAAACTCAACGGTTTTGGTCCACTGCACCGGGCTGTAAAGCTGACGAACCAGTGCGTCACGGATAGCTTCCGGCGTGGTTTCGCATTTCACATCGACGTTATTCACAACGGAAATCGTCGGTGCGTTAAACGTAATTTTTTCCAGCTCAACCGCCAGTTTCTCAGCAGCAGGCTTCATCAACGCACAGTGAGACGGCACGCTGACCGGCAGCGGCAGCGCACGCTTAGCACCCGCTGCTTTACAGGCCGCACCCGCGCGTTCAACCGCTTCTTTATGACCGGCAATAACTACCTGGCCCGGCGAGTTGAAGTTTACCGGAGAGACAACCTGGCCTTCAGCAGATTCTTCACACGCTTTTGCAATTGCAGCGTCATCCAGACCGATGATGGCAGACATGCCGCCCGTGCCTTCAGGCACCGCTTCCTGCATGAATTTACCGCGCAGTTCAACCAGACGTACCGCGTCAGCAAACGCGATCACGCCAGCACACACCAGCGCAGAGTATTCACCCAGGCTATGACCCGCGAGCAGCGCTGGAGCTTTACCGCCCTGCTGCTGCCAGACGCGCCACAGCGCAACGGACGCGGTCAGCAGCGCTGGCTGGGTCTGCCAGGTTTTGTTCAGTTCTTCGGCCGGACCCTGCTGGGTCAGCGCCCATAAATCATAACCCAGTGCATCAGAAGCTTCACGGAAAGTCTCTTCAATAACCGGATAGGCTGCTGCCATTTCAGACAACATCCCAACGGTTTGAGAGCCCTGGCCCGGGAACACAAAAGCAAATTGCGTCATTTTTTATTCCTTATACTAGAAACGAACCAGCGCGGAACCCCAGGTGAACCCGCCACCGAAGGCTTCAAGCAAGACCAACTGGCCCCGTTTGATTCGTCCATCGCGTACCGCTTCATCAAATGCGCACGGTACCGACGCCGCAGAGGTGTTGCCATGACGATCCAGCGTCACTACAACGTTATCCATCGACATGCCCAGCTTTTTCGCGGTCGCGCTGATGATACGCAGGTTCGCCTGATGCGGCACCAACCAGTCGAGGGCGGAACGCTCAAGGTTATTCGCTTCCAGCGTTTCATCAACGATGTGCGCAAGCTCGGTTACCGCCACCTTGAACACCTCGTTCCCTGCCATGGTCAGGTAAATCGAGTTGTCCGGATTAACGCGATCGGCGTTAGGCAGAGTCAACAGTTCGCCGTAGCTGCCATCAGCATGCAGATGCGTGGAGATGATACCCGGCTCTTCGGACTGCCCCAGCAGCACCGCACCCGCACCATCACCAAAAATAATGATCGTTCCACGATCGGTTGGATCGCAGGTACGCGCCAGCACGTCAGCACCAATCACCAGCGCATATTTAACGGCACCGGATTTCACGTATTGATCGGCGACGCTCAGCGCATAGGTGAAGCCTGCGCACGCGGCAGCGACGTCAAACGCCGGACAGCCTTTAATGCCGAGCATGTTCTGCACCTGGCACGCCGCGCTTGGGAAAGCATGCGTGGCAGACGTTGTGGCGACCACGATCAAACCAATCTGTTCTTTATCAATGCCGGCCATTTCGATAGCACGCTGTGCGGCTTCGTAACCCATGGTCGACACGGTTTCGTCTGGCGCGGCAATACGACGTTCACGGATACCTGTGCGCGTGACAATCCACTCGTCAGACGTATCTACCATTTTTTCCAGATCGGCGTTGGTACGCACTTGTTTTGGCAGGTAGCTGCCGGTACCTAAAATCTTCGTATACATGTACGCTCAGTCACTTTTAGCTAATACAGATTCCAGGCGAGCGGCAATCCGCTGAGGGACTTGTCGCTGCACCGCCTGCACTGCCTGTTCAATCGCGACAGCAAATGCTCGCTGATTGGCGGCGCCATGACTCTTAATCACGATGCCGCGCAATCCTAACAGACAGGCGCCATTATACTGGTCGGGGTTGAGGTGACTGAATCGCCGCGTCAGGCTCTTTTGTAACCAACGCTTCAATAAAATCAGCCACCAGGCGCTTTTTTTGCCTTCTCCCTGAGATTTCAGCAGAGAAAGAAACATGCGTACGACCCCTTCCATGGTCTTCAACGTGACGTTTCCGGTGAAGCCATCGCACACCAGAACATCCGTTTTACCCGTCAACAACTCATTGGCTTCGAGATAACCAATATAGTTGATGGAGGGAACCTGTTTGAGCAATTCAGCCGCTTCGCGAATGCTGTCCAGGCCTTTGGTCTCTTCTTCACCAATGTTCAGTAACGCAACACGGGGAGTGTTGATCCCGACAACTTCTTCTGCCAGCACCGATCCCATCACGGCAAACTGAGCCAGCATAGTACTATCACAGTCGACGTTAGCGCCTAAATCGAGCACTACCGTCTTGCCCTTCTGCTGATGCGGTAATACCGTCACCAGCGCCGGGCGCTCAATACCTTCAATAGGTCTGAGCAGCAATTTCGACAGGCCCATCAGCGCGCCGGTATTTCCCGCGCTGACGCAAGCCTGAGCTCGCCCTTCTTTCACCAGCTCCAGCGCTATCCGCATAGAGCTGCCACGACTATTGCGAATGGCCTGCGAGGGTCGGGCATCACTGGCAATAACTGACTGCGCAGGAATAATCTGCAGACGCGAACGTTGTTCAAAGTCAGCTTTTGCGAGTAATGGCGTGATTGTGTCGGGATTGCCGACTAAAAGAAGTGTGAGTTGCGAATTAGAATTCAGTGCCTGCAATGCTGCAGGCACTGTCACGGAAGGGCCAAAATCTCCCCCCATGACATCTAACGCCAGGGTTAGACGTGTCAAGGTATCGTCGCAGCCTGGTTCGGTAAATTCCCCGTTTGCACGGGGAAATCCTCACTAAGCCTAATCACGCTTGCGCGTGATTACTTAGTGATAACCTTGCGGCCGCGGTAGAAACCGTCAGCGGTGATGTGGTGACGCAGGTGTTTCTCACCAGAAGTCTTGTCTACAGACAGGCTGGTAACTGCAGTCAGCGCGTCATGGGAACGACGCATGCCACGTTTGGAACGGGTTGGTTTATTCTGTTGTACGGCCATGGACCTTACTCCTCAATTACTTACGCTTTAAGCTGGCTAATACGGCAAATGGGTTTGGTTTTTGCGCTTCATCAGGCAGTTCCCCAAAGACCATGTCCGCCTCGGACACTTCACAGTGTTCAGAATCATGCACCGGAACCACTGGCAAGGTGAGGATGATTTCATCTTCAACCAGAGCCAGAAGATCGATTTCACCGAATTCGTTAACCTCAATCGGCTCATACGCTTCCGGGAGTGCTTCAGCCTGTTCGTCAGAACGAACCGGACTGAAACAATACGTTGTGTGAACATGCTGTACAAACGGTTTCCCGCAACGCTGACACTCGAGCGTTACCGTCACCTTTGCATCACCGGTTAAAACGGCGAGACGCTGGTTGTCGATAGCGAACGACATGGAGCATTCTACATCACTGTCCACACTGACTACGGATTCGGCAATACGCTCAGCCTGATCAGAAGTATAGATACCTTCGTAATCGAGGCGTTTTTGAGCCGTACGAACCGGATCAAGAGTCAGGGGTAATTTTACCTTTTGCATAGGGCGCGCATATTAACTTTGTAACGTCATAGAGTCAAAGAAAAAGGCAACCAGAGCTGCCTTTTGCCAATTATTCGCACACATTGCGGCCTGTAGTTTAAAATGGCTGGCATCGATACGCTATATCTGGTGATAAAAATATGCCAAATCTCGTCCTTGCTTCCACGTCTCCCTACCGCCGAATGCTGCTGGAAAAGCTCGGGATCCCATTTGAATGCGCCGCGCCAGAGGTTGATGAGACGCCACAGCCGGGCGAATCCCCGCGTCATCTGGTGATGCGTCTTGCTAAAGAGAAAGCGCAGTCGCTGGCCGCACGTTACCCCGCACATTTGATTATAGGCTCAGACCAGGTTTGCGTGCTGGACGGCGAAATCACCGGCAAGCCCCATACGGAGGAGAACGCCTGTCAGCAGCTTCTGCGGGCGCGAGGCACTATCGTGACCTTTTATACCGGCCTGGCGCTCTATAACTCTGCCATCGGTCATCTGCAAACCGAATGCGAGCCGTTCGACGTACACTTCCGCCATCTCAGCGAGCAAGAGATCGTGGATTATGTGCGCCGGGAACGTCCGTTGAACTGTGCGGGAAGCTTTAAAAGTGAAGGACTGGGGATTGCGCTGTTCGACAAGCTGGACGGACGCGATCCCAACACGCTGGTGGGGTTACCGCTGATTGCTTTGTGTCAGATGCTAAGACGAGAAGAGTGTAATCCGCTGACCATGTAACTGGAACGTTGCGGCCTGGTGCCCTCACCCCGGCCCTCTCCCACAGGGAGAGGGTGGAAAGCAAAATCAGCCGCGCAGAACCTTAAGACAGCGTTTCAGTTGCTCGTCCAGCGGCGCTTCAATACGGATGACTTCCCCCGTATTAGGATGGGTAAACTTCAGCGCTGCCGCATGCAGGAACAGACGCGACAGCCCCGTCCCCGCCAGCTGCTTATCAAACTCGCGGTCGCCATAGCGGTCATCAAAGGCAATTGGGTGCCCTGCAAACTGCGTATGCACGCGGATCTGGTGGGTACGACCGGTCACCGGACTGCAGCGCACCAGCGTGGCAAACTCATAGCGCTCTTCAACTTTAAAGCGCGTTTCAGACGGTTTCCCTTCCTGGCTCACGCGGACAATACGTTCCCCGCTTTGCAGAATGTTCTTCAGCAACGGCGCCTGCACCACTTTTACATGGGACTGCCACTGACCGCGCACCAGCGCCAGGTAGTCTTTCTGCATCCCTTTTTCACGCAGCTGTTCATGCAGCGAACGCAGCGCAGAACGCTTTTTCGCCACCAGCAGTACGCCAGAGGTATCACGGTCAAGACGGTGCACCAGTTCAAGGAAGCGCGCTTCCGGACGCAGGGCTCGCAGCCCTTCAATCACGCCGAAGCTCAGACCGCTACCGCCATGAACAGCCGTTCCTGACGGTTTATTGAGCACCAGAATGTGGTCATCTTCGTACAGGATCACATCGCTCAGGGCCGCCACTTTCTGTAGTTTCGGTGAAACGGTCTCTTCTTCACGTTCCGCAACGCGCACCGGCGGAATACGAACTTCATCGCCCGCCTCGAGTTTGTACTCGGGCTTCACGCGTTTTTTGTTCACCCGCACCTCGCCCTTGCGCAGGATGCGGTAAATCATGCTCTTTGGTACACCTTTCAACTGGGTGCGCAAAAAGTTATCGATACGTTGCCCCGCTTCATCTTCGGCGATGGCAACCATTTTTACGGCTGGAGTCTCTGTTTTCATGGTTGGCGATTCTAAATATCGTCAGCCATTAGCGCCACTCATTTTTCTATGCTTATATTTACTTTTATCCGGCCAGCTCCCCGTTTCGCGCAACCGATTTGGTGGTTATTAAACCAATCGCCATTCTGAAGTGAAGAAACTGTGAGTAACCGGGTGATAATTGGTAAAAGTCATCTTGCTATAACCCGGCGAGCAGTGGAATAATGAGGCTGTTTTCCGTGTTAAATCCTGGTTAAGTAAGGATGTTGACGGAATGACCAATTTTGTCTGACCGATCATCCACGCAGCAATGGCGTAAGACGTATTGATCTTTCAGGCAGTTAGCGGGCTGCGGGTTGCAGTACTTCCCGGTATAAGGATTGTTCTCTGGAGAGTTCTACCCAGGCAATTCCCCTGATAATTGCGCTGTATTTCCGTATGAAATACAGGCAACCGACACTCTGCGCCTCTTAAGCGAGCGACAACCGTGAGGTTGGCGACGTGAACAGACACGAGGCCATCGGTTCATACCCCGGAAAGCGTCACCTTGCCCGCAGCTTTGTCGTCAATGTAAGAATAACGAGTAAGTTACGATGAAAAGAATGTTAATCAACGCAACTCAGCAAGAAGAGTTGCGTGTCGCCCTTGTGGATGGGCAGCGCCTGTACGATCTGGATATCGAAAGTCCTGGACACGAACAGAAAAAAGCGAACATTTACAAAGGCAAAATCACCCGCATTGAACCAAGCCTTGAAGCTGCATTTGTCGATTACGGTGCTGAGCGTCATGGTTTCCTCCCTCTGAAAGAAATCGCCCGCGAATATTTCCCTGCAAACTACAACGCCCATGGCCGCCCAAACATCAAAGATGTTCTGCGTGAAGGTCAGGAAGTTATCGTTCAGATTGATAAAGAAGAGCGTGGCAACAAAGGTGCCGCACTGACCACCTTTATCAGCCTGGCAGGGAGCTATCTGGTTCTGATGCCTAACAACCCGCGTGCGGGTGGCATCTCTCGCCGTATCGAAGGTGATGACCGTACCGAGCTGAAAGAAGCGCTGGCAAGCCTCGAACTGCCTGACGGCATGGGGCTTATCGTGCGTACCGCAGGCGTTGGCAAATCAGCCGAAGCGCTGCAGTGGGACCTGAGCTTCCGTCTGAAGCACTGGGAAGCCATTCAGAAAGCAGCCGAAAGCCGCCCTGCTCCGTTCCTGATCCACCAGGAAAGCAACGTTATCGTGCGTGCCTTCCGTGATTACCTGCGTCAGGACATCGGTGAGATTCTGATCGATAATCCGAAAGTGCTTGAGCTGGCGCGCCAGCACATCGCCGCGCTGGGTCGTCCGGATTTCACCAGCAAAATTAAACTGTACACCGGCGAAATCCCGCTGTTCAGCCACTATCAGATCGAATCCCAGATTGAGTCCGCCTTCCAGCGTGAAGTGCGTCTGCCATCCGGCGGTTCTATTGTTATCGATACCACTGAAGCGCTGACCGCTATCGACATCAACTCCGCGCGTGCAACGCGCGGTGGCGATATCGAAGAGACCGCCTACAACACTAACCTCGAAGCCGCTGATGAAATCGCCCGCCAGCTCCGCCTGCGCGACCTGGGTGGTCTGATTGTTATCGACTTCATCGACATGACCCCTGTTCGCCACCAGCGTGCGGTTGAAAACCGTCTGCGCGAAGCGGTGCGTCAGGACAGGGCGCGTATCCAGATTAGCCATATCTCACGCTTTGGCCTGCTGGAGATGTCCCGTCAGCGTCTGAGCCCGTCTCTCGGCGAGTCCAGCCATCACGTTTGTCCGCGCTGCTCCGGCACCGGTACCGTGCGTGATAACGAATCGCTGTCCCTCTCCATTCTGCGTCTGATTGAAGAAGAAGCGCTGAAAGAGAACACCAAAGAGGTTCACGCCATTGTGCCGGTGCCCGTTGCCTCTTACCTGCTTAACGAAAAACGTGCAGCGGTAAGTGCGATTGAAGCGCGTCAGGGTGGCGTTCGCTGCATCATCGTGCCAAACGACCAGATGCAGACCCCACACTATCACGTGCTGCGCGTGCGTAAGGGCGAAGAGACGACCACCCTCAGCTACCTGCTGCCGAAGCTGCATGAAGAAGAGATGTCCCTGCCTTCCGATGAAGAGCCAGCCGAGCGCAAACTGCCAGAGCAGCCTGCGTTAGCGACCTTCATCATGCCTGAAGCACCACCGGAAGCAGCTCTGGAAAAACCTGCTGCCAAACCTGCAGCGCAGAAACCAGAAGCAGCTGCAGCGAAGGCCCAGCCGGCACAGCCGGGTCTGCTGAGCCGCTTCTTTGGCGCGCTGAAGAAGATGTTTGCTGAAGAAGAAGTTCAGCCAGAGCAGCCGAAAGAAGAGCCAAAAGCGGCCAAGCCAGAGCGTCAGCAGGACCGTCGCAAGCGTCAGAACAACCGCCGCGATCGTAACGACCGCAGCGATCGCAATGACCGCAGCGAGCGTCGTGACAACCGTGACAACCGCTCTGAGAATGGCGAAGGCCGTGAGCAACGCGAAGACAACCGTCGCAACCGTCGCGAGAAACAACAGCCGAATGTTGAAGATCGTGAAATTCGCCAGCAGGCGGGCGATGAGTCTGAGAAGAGCAAACAGCGTGACGACCAGCAGCCGCGCCGTGAACGCAGCCGTCGCCGTAACGACGAGAAGCGTCAGGCACAGCAGGAAGTCAAAAACCTGAACCGCGAAGAGCCTGTTGAACAGCAGGACGGCGAGCAGGAAGAACGCACTCAGGTAATGCCGCGTCGTAAACAGCGCCAGCTTTCTCAGAAAGTTCGCTTCGCCTCTGAAGCAACCGAAGAGTCAGGCGCTATCGCGGTTGAAACCAGCGAGAGCACAACCGGCACACAGCTGGCGAAAGTTGACCTGCCAGCGGTCGTTGAAAACAACGTTGAGCAGGATGATAACGGTGAAAACCGTGATAACGCCGGTATGCCGCGCCGTTCACGTCGTTCTCCACGTCATCTGCGCGTCAGCGGCCAGCGCCGTCGTCGCTATCGTGACGAGCGTTACCCGACTCAGTCGCCAATGCCGCTGACTATTGCCTGTGCTTCGCCAGAAATGGCGTCCGGCAAAGTCTGGATCCGTTACCCGGTTGCTCGCCCGGAGCAGGTTGTTGAAGAACAGCCTGTAACCGAAGAGGTGATTGCACCTGTGGCAGCGGTAGAAGACGTTGTGACTGAAGCGGCAACCGTGGTTGAACCTCAGGTTGTTGAAACGGAAGCACCTCAGGCAGTTGAAGTCGAAACCACTCATCCGGAAGTGATTGCCGCACCGGTTGATGCCGCACCGCAGCTTATTGCTGAAGAAGATGCCGTGGTGGCTGAGGAAATCGCTGAAGAGGCTGAACCTGTAGCCGCAGTGGAAGACACCGCTGAACCCCTGGTTGAAACCACCACTGAAGAAGTTGTTCAGGACGTTGAGATTGAGGTTGAACCGGTTGTTGAAGAACCGAAAGCGCCTGAGGTGAAACCTGAGCCGGTTGTTTCTGCACCAGCCGCAGCCCACGTGGCGACAGCACCAATGACGCGCGCCCCGGCGCCGGATTACGTGCCTGAAGCCCCGCGTCACAGCGACTGGGTACGCCCGGAATTCAACTTCGAAGGTAAAGGCGCTGCAGGCGGCCATAGTGCAACGCATCAGGCGACTGCACCGGCAACGCGTCCGCAGTCTGTCGAATAACGACGCTGAAAGTAAAAAGCCGACCTTCGGGTCGGCTTTTTTTATGGCTGCTGCACGGGCTTTCTCATTCCGGTGACTTCCGGCATGACCTGCCGCATCAGCTCCAGAAAACGCCGCAAGCGTGCCGGATAATAACGGGACCAGGGGTAAACAAGATGCACCGGTAACGCCGCTGGCTGCCACTCCGGCAGCAAATGCACCAGCCGCCCTTCCCGAATATCATCCTGTACCGTCCAGCTGGAGACCACCGCCACGCCAAGGCCGGTGAGCGCCGTATTGCGTGCGACATACAGGCTGTCGGTGCTTAGGCGTGGCGTAATAGCAATCCGCGCGGTAGCAGGCGAGGCATCGTGAAAAAGCTCCACGTGGCGCTGGTAGAAAGAGCTGATGGCTATCCAGGGAAACTGCTGCAAATCCTCCGGCGTATTCACCGCCGGGAAGCGGGCCAGCAGCGCTGGCGCGGCCACCACCGAGCGAGGCACTTCCGCCAGCAGCACGGATACGGTCGCCGGATCGACCTCCACACCCACCCGAATAGCGCAGTCAAGATTGTCGCCGAGAAAATCTGCCGACCGATCGTTGAGCATCCACTCAATCGAAAGCTGGGGATAGCGTTGCAAAAATTCGGTTACGGGTTTCAGAAGCTGGTCCTGACCAAACGCGTGGGGAGCTCGCACCCGCAGCACGCCTACGGGCTCATCTTCCGTCTGCCCCACCTCATCTTCCAGCGCCAGCCAGCTGTCGATCACCCGACGGGCGTGCTGATAGCAGCGCTCGCCGTCATCCGTCAGCCGCGTCGTGTGGGTGGTGCGCAATATCAGGCGCACGCCCAGCATGGTCTCCAGCGACTGTAACCGTCTGCTCACCGTGGCCTGTGTGGTGGCCAGTTGCCGTGCCGCCGCTGAGAGGGAGCCCGCCTCCACGATGCGAACAAACGTCCGCATTAACTCCACCCTGTCTATACGCTCAGCTCTCTTCATCGCATTTTCACTTATACGTTCAACGTATAAGCGTTTTACCACCGGGCCCGCTACCGTCGCAAGGCGTACTGATAAAAAATAGCCTCACACGACGAATGAGGAACATCTTATGAACACAACAACCGCCGCCCATGCCGTGAGCCGCTGGGTAATCTTAATGCTGGCGATCGGTGCAGGTTTCAGCGTGGCATCTATCTATTATGCCCAGCCTCTGCTGCCGCTGATGGGCGCAGACCTTCACCTGAGTATCGAAGGAATGGGGTTGGTCCCAACGCTCACCCAGGCGGGTTATGCCCTGGGGATCCTGTTCCTGTTGCCGCTCGGCGATCGCCACGACCGCAGGACGTTAATCCTGATCAAAAGCGCGGCGCTGGCGCTGTTTCTTCTCGGCTGTAGCCTGACCGGGCAGATCCATTCTCTGCTGCTGGCCAGCCTGCTCATCGGCATGGCCGCCACCATAGCACAGGATATCGTCCCTGCCGCGGCCATCCTTGCGCCGGAAGGTAAACAGGGGAAAACCGTGGGCACGGTAATGACCGGGCTGCTGATGGGTATCTTATTATCCCGAACCGTCAGCGGCGTGGTGGGCGAAGCGTTTGGCTGGCGCGTCATGTACCAGCTGGCGGCGGCGAGCATTGCGTTCATCGGCGTGATGATGTGGTTTGTGCTTCCGCGTTTTGCCATTCACTCCACGCTGAGCTACCCCGCGCTGATGCGCTCAATGGAACATCTGTGGCGTCGTTACCCGGCGCTGCGCCGTGCGGCGCTGGCTCAGGGTTTCCTGTCGGTTGCCTTTAGCGCCTTCTGGTCTACGCTTGCGGTCATGCTGCTGGAACGATATCACCTGGGGAGTGCCGTAGCGGGTGGTTTTGGTATTGCAGGTGCCGCCGGTGCGTTAGCTGCCCCGCTGGCAGGGGGTCTGGCGGATAAAATGGGCGCAGGAAAAGTGACGCAGCTTGGTGCCGTTCTTGTGACCGTCTCATTCGCCCTGATGTTCCTGATGCCCGCGTTGGGCGTTCATGGACAGCTGATTCTGATCGCCATCTCCGCCGTCGGGTTCGACCTGGGACTGCAGTCCAGCCTGGTCGCTCACCAGAACCTGGTGTACAGCCTTGAACCACAGGCTCGGGGTCGTCTCAACGCCCTGCTCTTTACGGTGGTCTTTATCGGGATGGCGCTGGGTTCCGCGTTAGGCAGCAATATCTACTCGCTGGCCGGCTGGACGGGCGTGGTCGCGCTGGCGACAGTCTGTGGCGTCATTGCGCTGGCAATCCGTCTGATAGAAAGCGCACGAGTCGCCTCCGCACTGGCGGAAATTGCATAAAAAAATGCCCAATCCAGACGGATTGGGCAGTAAAACATGCCCAGTTTCAAGACATGTTCCAAGAGGTCAAGATGTTATTTGTTCAGCTGGAACAGAGACATGCCCTGCATATCGCTAAACGCTTTATAAGACGCCTGCAAGGCCGCCTGCTGCATGGTGTAAGAGGAAATCGCTTCGTTCCAGTCAACATCAACCAGGTCACTCATCTGCTTGGTCTGACCCAGCGCGCGGTCATCGCCCAGCGTATCGAGTTTTTCCAGCTCGTTCATCTTGGTTCCAACATCCGCGACGACCGTCAGAATATTGTTCTCGGTGTTCTGAATACCGATCTGCGCATTGGCAATCACCTGGTTTTGGACTGCAGCTGCAGCCGGATCGTTCTCAATCGGCGTCTTCAGCGCAGCGACGGCAGAATCAAGGATTTTGAACATGTTTGTCTCGCCATAGCCACCACCCGGCAATTGCTCCGCATTACTGGTAATGCTCTCGAAAATCTGCTGGCCGGTATGACTAATCGCCATATTTCGCGCCGTATCTACCTGCTGGGTGATGGCTTCAGCGCCACCCCTGTAGTCGCCGGTTACGGAATCAAACGGTGCGCTCTCGGTTTTGTACCCGGCAAAGATAAAGCGACCATTACCATCCGTCGTGTTGGCCAGGTTCATAAGCTGATCGCGGATCCCTTGAATATCGGTCGCCAGAGCAAGACGATCGTCATCGTTTAATGTGCCGTTTGACGCGTAGACCAGTTTCTCCCGCACGCTTGAGATGGCGGTGTTCACCTGGGTTAACACGTTATCTTCCAGCGAGACCTTCTGCGTTGCAAAGGTACGCGCGAGCGCAAACTGGCTGTTTTGCGACTGTGACTGTGACAGAACGATGGCCTGCGATGCGGCGATAGGATCGTCCGAAGGACGATTGACGCGCTTGCCGGTGGACATCTGCTCACCGTAGTTCAGCCATCTGCTCTGGGAGTCGGTGATCCCACGCATGTTCTGCTCGTACATCATCTGGGTGCTAATACGCATTGTTCACCTCAACCTTAACGAATGTTGATAATTGCATCGAAGAGCGTACTGGCAGTCTGGAGAACCTGGGCGTTCGCCAGGTAATACTGCTGATAACGCTGCAAATTGCCATACTCTTCGTCGAGGTTTACCCCAGAGATGGTCTGCTGCTGCTTGATTAACTGGGTTTCCACGTTGGCTTTCGTCTGGCTGCTCACCTTCAGTGAAGCCGTTGAGCTACCCACGGTACTTACCAGCGAGGCATACGCATCGTTGAAGCTTTTGTTCCCGCCTACCACTTTGCTGTTTTGCAGTTCGAGCATTTTCTGGCCATTGCGGTTGTCGCTCTCACCGCCGGTCTGCACCGACGCCATCGCCAGTTTGGACTCGTCGCTGATCGCCAGATCCATGTTCATGATGACGTTGGAAACCGGCTTCACGGTAAAGCTGTCTTTGGTATTTGCCGTGCCGCTCACGTTGACGTTAAGACCATCAAACGACAGATTACCGCTGGCGTCCGGGCTCATCGTGAAGCTGGTTTTGTCTGACGTACGGGTGATTGTCCAGTCGGTACCATTAAACTGCAGCTTATAGTCTGTCGCCTGGACCTGTTTACTGTCCGCCACAGACGCCGTGACAACGGCAGAACCACCGTTCTTGCTGTTGGACAAGACAGCCGGAGAACCAAAGTTAAACAGCTTACCGCCAGCGTCACCGTTAGCGTCAAAACCGGCTTCATGCTGCGTGTTCATCGCATCGGCAAAGGCCAGCGCCATCTGATTCAGGCTGTTACGGGCTTTATCCAAATCTTCAGCGCGGAAGGTCAGCAAACCGCCCAAAGAACCGGTGGTGATCATCTTTTCCGGGATCTCAACATTACCTGCCACGTCGTCGACATAGGCCACGGTAGTACGAGTAGGATCGGCGCTGGACTTAACGGCAGCCAGCTGGTTGGCTTTGCTACCCTGGACCAGGCTGTAACCGTTGCCGAAAGAGATGTTAAACGTACCGCTATCCTGAACAGACACTTCCACACCCACGATTTTGTTCAGCTCGCTGACAAGCTGATCGCGCTGGTCAAGCAGTTCGTTAGGCGAAGCACCCGCACCGACGCCGGTCAGACGAGAAATCTGATCGTTCAGATTGGCAATCTGTTTGGCATAGTTGTTGATCTGCGCAACGCTGGTCGAAATTGCGGTATTGACCTGCGTATCCTGATCGCGGAGATACTGATCGTTGGTTTTAAACTGATTCACCAGGCCACCGGCTTTACCCAGCACCGTCTGACGTGCTGCCGGGTCTTCCGCGTTGCTCACCAGGGTTTGCAGGCTTTTAAAGAAGTCCTGCAGGGTGGTGGAGAGCGAGTTGGTGGTATCGGAGAACACATCGTCAATTTTTGACATCTGCTGATAGCGCGTCGTCAGACCGCTGCTCTGCGTCTGCGCGGCGCGCAGCTGGTTGGTGATGAAGGCATCATACTCACGCTGGACACCGGAGACATACACCCCGTTACCCACCCAGCCGCCGCCGGTCAGCGTGCTGTTGGATGCGCCCAGCACCGTGGTCTGGCGGGTATAGCCTGCCACGTTATAGCTTGAAATATTATTACTGACGGTATTGAGTGCCGACTGCGCGGCACTGAGGCCACTCATGGCGCTGTTAATCAAACTGGACATGGGGGTTCCTTTTATGCGTTCAGACACGAGTCCTGATGAAGGTTATCGGCAACCTCCACCGGGACTTGAGAACTTTCAGAACAGATTTTCAATATCTGTGCTATAGGCTTTGCTGACCTTCTCGCCCATGGATTTCAGCTGCTGGATCATGCTTGTGAGCTTGCGCGCATAGTTCGGGTCAGTCGCGTAGCCCGCGTTTTGCAAGGCCTGAGCGCCCTGCTCCGCCGTCGCCGCCTGCGTAACGGCGGTATAGCGCGGATTTCGGCTCAGCAGGCCAACGTAGTCGGACAAGGCTTCCAGATACGAGCTGTAGACGCGGAATTTGGCTTTGACCTTCACCGCCGCACCGTTCTCGTATTCGGTGGTCGTGATCTCCGTCGTCGGCCCCTTCCAGCTGGAGGAGGCCTTCACGCCGAAGATGTTGAAGCTCGGCTCGCCGTTTTCCTTGCGGATCTGACGCTGACCCCAGCCCGACTCCAGCGCGGCCTGCGCCAGAATCAGGTGATGCGGCACGCCGCTCTGTTCGCTGGCAAGGCGCGCGGGCAGAGAAAGCTGCGCCAGGAAGTCTTTACTGTCACCGGAGAGCGGCTCATCGCCGCTGCCCGTGGCTTTTGGCATCGCTTTACGCACCATTTGCGTCAGAGCCTGATTCTGATAACTGGTCACCGTTTCCAGGTCGAACTTCATCGGCACCTGCTGCGTCTGATCCTGAGGCTGAATGCCCTGCGCGGCTTCGGTCTGTTTCACAATCATGTCAGCCAGACCGAGGCCTTTTCCGGCGGTCATCTGCTGCGCAATCTGCTGGTCATACATGCTGGTGTAGAGACGCGTTGAATCACTGCTGAACATCCCGTCTTTCGGCAGGGTTTCGCGCATGCTTTTCAGCATCATCTGTACAAACATCCCTTCCACCTGGCGGGCGACCGGGCGGATGTTCGCCGCCGGGTCTTTGCCTGCTTTGGTTTTCAGTTCGTTGAGCGACTGGGCGTCCCAGGCTGCACTGGTCAATAGTTTGCTATCGGTCAGCATCAGATGATTTCCAGTTTGGCGCGCAGGCAGCCCGCGCTTTGCATCGATTGCAGGATGGACATCAGATCCATCGGCGTTGCCCCCAGGGCGTTCAGGGCACGCACCACGCTGTTCAGGTTGGCGCTGGAGCGAACGCTCTGCAGCGACCCGCCGCTCTGACGCATATCAATCTGCGTTTGCGGCGTCACCACCGTCTGACCGCCACCAAATGGCGTATTCGGCTGGCTCACGTTCGCGGAGCGGTTTACCGTCACGGAGAGATTCCCCTGCGCCACGGCACAGCTGTCGAGCGACACTTCCCGGTTCATCACCACCGAGCCGGTGCGGGAGTTGATGATCACTTTCGCATCCTGGATCGGAACGTTCACTTCCATATTCTGGATATCCGCCAGCATGCGCACCTGGTTGCTGCTGCCGGTGGAGGTGCGGATCTGCACGGTGCGCGCGTCGAGTGCCGTTGCGTTACCGTAACCACGGCTGCGGTTGATGGTATCGGCAATTTGCTGCGCCATGGTGAAATCTTCATTATTAAGCTGCAGGTTGATGGTGTTGCCCGCGCCAAACTGGGTCGGCAGTTCACGCTCAATGATCGCCCCGTTGGTGATACGTCCACCGTTAAGCTGGTTCACCTGCACGCTGCTTCCGCCTGCGGATGCGCCCGCACCGCCAACCAGAATGTTCCCCTGCGCCAGCGCATAGACCTGACTGTCAACGCCTTTCAGCGGGGTCATCAGCAGCGTACCGCCGCGCAGGCTTTTGGCGTTACCCATTGAGGAGACCACCACATCAATGGTCTGCCCCTGACGCGCAAACGCCGGGTAGGACGCGGTGACCATTACCGCGGCCACGTTTTTCAGCTGCATGTTGGTTCCCGCCGGCACGGTAATGCCGAGCTGGGAAAGCATGTTGTTCAGGCTTTGAGTGGTAAACGGCGTCTGGGTCGTCTGGTCACCGGTACCATCCAGACCAACCACCAGGCCGTAGCCAATCAGGGAGTTTTCACGCACACCCTGAACGCTGGTGAGGTCGCGAATACGGTCAGCCTGGGCAAACGTTGCCACCAGCGCGAGCGCCACGGCGAAGATCGATTTAAACATGGGTCACCTCGCTTACATCGGCGATAAATTAAGGAAGAAGCGCTGCAGCCAACCCATATTTTGCGCTTCATTGATATAGCCGTTCCCGACGTACTCAATGCGCGCATCCGCCACCTGGGTGGACGGAACGGTGTTGGTGCCGCTGATGGTGCGAGGGTTAACCACGCCCGAGAAGCGAATGAATTCAGTGCCCTGGTTGATGGCGATCTGCTTTTCACCCACAACGTGCAAGTTGCCGTTAACCAGTACCTGGTCAACCGTGACCGTCAGCGTACCGCTGAAGGTGTTGCTGGCGTTCGCGCCGCCTTTACCGTTAAAGGTATTGCCGCCGGACGCCTCAACATCCGCACGGGCATTGCCGAACAGTCCCTGCAGGTAGCGCGGAACGGTATCGAAGCCAAAATTGGTTTTGCCGTCGCGGCTGGCGTTCGCCGACGAGCTCTTGCTCGCGCTGACGTTTTCCTGCAGCACAATGGTCAATGTATCGCCGACGTTACGCGGGCGGCGATCTTCAAACAGCGGCTGATAGCCGTAATTAATCGGCTGCGCGGTCTGGAAAATGGAGCCGTTTACCACTGGCGCGGGGCCAGGAACGGGTTGGGCAGTCGTCGCACCCTGGACCAATGGTTTAGACGGGATCAAAGCACACCCGCTGAGGGTGACAGCCAGAACAGTCAGTATCGGATAACGAAACGCCGCGTTTTTTTGCATTGCCTTCATCTTCGAAAACAGGGAGCCGGTGCGGCGTTTACCGCACCGGGCTACACCTTAGAGTTGCGTCAGCTTCTGCAGCATCTGGTCGGTCGTCGACACTGCTTTACTGTTAATTTCATACGCGCGCTGGACCTGGATCATATTCACCAGCTCTTCCGCCACGTTCACGTTGGACGTTTCAACATAGCCCTGGTACAGCAGACCCGCACCGTTCAGGCCCGGGGTGCTCTCATTCGGCGTACCGGAGGATTGCGTTTCGGTGTAGAGGTTCTCACCAATGCTTTCCAGACCGGTATCGTTCATGAAGGTGGTCAGGTTGAGCTGCCCGACCTGAACCGGCGCGGCCTGTCCCTGCTGGGTCACGCTGACCACACCGTCACGTCCGATGGTAATGCTCAGGGCATTCGCCGGGATAGTAATCGCAGGCTGAACCTGGAAACCGCCTGCCGTCACCAGCTGGCCGTTCTGATCGACCTGGAACGAACCGTCACGGGTATAGGCCGAGGTCCCGTCAGGCAGTTGCACCTGGAAGAAGCCCTGGCCTTTGATCGCCACGTCTTTGCTGTTGTTGGTCTGAGACAGGTTGCCCTGGCTGTGCAGACGCTCGGTGGCCACCGGACGAACACCGGTACCAATCTGCAGGCCCGATGGCAGCGTTGTCTGTTCAGAAGACTGCGCGCCCGGCTGGCGGATGGTTTGATAAAGCAAATCTTCGAAAACGGCACGCTGACGCTTGAAACCATTGGTGCTCACGTTTGCCAGGTTGTTGGCAATCACGTCCATATTGGTTTGCTGGGCGTCCAGGCCAGTTTTCGCGATCCATAAAGAACTGATCATAAGGAGTCCTGTTAACTCATAGCCAGAAGTTGGTTAGCCTTGCCCGCGTTTTCATCCACGCTGCTGATGATCTTCATCTGCATTTCAAAACGACGGGCGCTGGCGATCATGTCGGTCATGGCTTCGACCGGCTTGACGTTGCTGCCTTCCAGAACGCCGGACATTACGCGGATGCTCGGATCGGCCTGTAACGTGGCGCCACGCGTCGCCTGCGCCGCCTGGGTCAGACGGAACATGCCGTCGTCGCCACGCTGCACCTCTTTGCCTTCCGCCTTAACCAGCTTCAGACGTCCGACGGGCGCAACGGTGTTGGCCGGGTCGCCCGGATTCAGCGCCGAAATGGTGCCGTCCGCGGCGATAGTCAGCTCAGAGCCTTCCGGCACGGTCAGCGGACCCGCTTCCCCCATCACCGGATGCCCCTGAATCGTCAGCTGGCCCGTCGCGCTCACCTGGATATTGCCGTTACGGGTATAGCCTTCGCTACCGTCGGCAGTTTGCACCGCCAGCCAGCCGTCCTGCTGCAGGGCAACGTCCAGCGGGCGTGAGGTGTAGTCCATCTGCCCTGGCGTCATATCGGCGCCAGGGGTTGATGCCGTCACCAGCGTACGGGTCGGCAGGGACAGCCCTTCTACCGGTACCGCGCGCAGTGCATTAAGCTGAGCGCGAAAGCCCGGCGTAGAGGCGTTTGCCAGGTTGCTGGCAGTAACGGCCTGCTGATTGAGCGTCTGACTTGCCGCGCCCATCGCGGTATATATTGCGTGATCCATTGCGCCTTCCTGTTAGCCGCTTAACGCAGGTTAACCAGCGTGTTGAGGATCTGGTCCTGGGTTTTGATGGTCTGCGCGTTCGACTGATAGTTACGCTGCGCGACGATCATGTTCACCAGTTCTTTACTCATATCCACGTTGGAGGCTTCCAGCGCGCCGTTGGTCAGCTTGCCGAAGTTACCGGTGCCTGCGGTACCCAGCAGCGCCACGCCGGAGGACTGGGTGGCAGACCAGACGTTGTCGCCTTCAGATTTCAGACCTTCGTTGTTCGCGAAGTTTGCCAGCACAATCTGGCCCAGAACCTGAGACTGTTCGTTAGAGTAGCTTCCCACCACGGTGCCGTCGTCGTTGATCTGGTAGCTCACCAGATCGCCAGGCTTGTAGCCGTTCTGAGTGGTTGCCACAACGCTGTTCGCGCCTGTGTTCTGCTGCATGGAGTTCAGGAAGCTCAGGGAGAAGGTCGCCGCCGTCGCACCGCTGACGGACCCCGTGGTGATGTTAATGGCCGGCGTAGGGTTTGCCGTTCCGCTCAGTACACCCGCAGCGTCGTAGTTATAAACACCCGCCAGGTTACCGTTCGCATCAAAGTTCATCTGCGCCGCTTTCGTGGCGACAGAACCCGCAGCGCTGCCGTCCTGAGTGTAGAGATCCCATTTATTGTTGGCCGTCTTCACGTAGTAGACGTACATGTTATGGGCGTTCCCCTGACTGTCGAATACGGTCACGGTCCCTTTTTTGTTATAGGTATCCGGGTTGGTGGCATCGAACGGGGCAGTTTGAACAGGATCGGTTGAGTTCAGGTTGATCTGCTGCGTCGCGGTGGTGGTTGATTTCGCCGCCATCAGTGTATTCGGAATAGTAATCGCCTGAGGGTTCGCGCCGGTCTGAACGGTTGGAGGCGTTCCTGCTGCCGGGTAGCCCGTCAGCTGCATGCCCTGCATGTTAACCAGCGTACGGTTTTCATCCAGTTTGAACTGGCCGTTACGGCTGTAGAACACAGAGCCGTTGGAGTCGACCATACGGAAGAAACCGTTCTGGCTGATGGCAACGTCCAGACCACGACCGGTGTTGGTGGTGGTGCCGTCGCTAAAGTCCTGCGTGATGCCCGCAACTTTCACGCCCAGGCCGACTTTGGAACCGGCAAACATGTCCGCAAATGAAGCAGAACCGGATTTAAAACCATAGGTCGCGGAGTTGGCGATGTTGTTGCCAATGACGTCCAGGTTGGTGGCCGCAGCATTCAGGCCGCTGACCGCTTGAGAAAAGGCCATGACTTACTCCTGATAAGTGTTAAGGCTTAGATAATCTGCCGAACTTCGTCGAGTGTGGTGGAACCAGAGGTTCCCAAATCCAGTTTGTTGCCGTCGCTTCCTTTAATCACGCCCTGGACCAGCGCGAACTGCAGCGGCTGCGCCACCAGCTGGGTCGTCCCGTTGCTGGCGCTGATCGCCACTTTGTAGGAACCGTTTGGTGCTTTCGTGCCGTCGGTCAGGCTGCCATCCCACGTAAAGGTGTGAACGCCCGCCTTCAGCTCGCCGATATCAATGGTGCGCACTACCGCGCCGGTGGAATCCGTGATCGTGGCAGTAACTTTTTCCGCTGCCTGCTGGAGTTCAACGCCAAACGGCGTGGTGGTCGTTGTGGTGTTGCCTTCGGTGGTGCTGGAGCCTGCCAGAATCGTGGTTCCCGGGATCATCACCCCGTGGCCAATCAGGCTTGCCGCCTGCAGAGACTGGGCGCTGTTAATCTGCCCGGAGACGGAGCCGAGGGTGGTGTTAAGTTTCTCAATGCCGCTCACGGTGCTGATCTGCGCAAGCTGCGTGGTCAGTTCGTTGTTCTGCATTGGGTTGGTGGGATCCTGGTTCTTAAGCTGCGCCACCAGCAGCGTCAGAAAGCTGCCCTGAAGATCGGCGGCATTGCTCCCGGTGAGGGAGTTAGAACCCGTTGTACTCTTCGTGTTATTAACACCCGAGTTCGTAGGATCATTCACATTTACGGCGATGGACATGCATGTCTCCTTTACTGGCCGAGAGTGAGCGTTTTGAGCATCATGCTCTTCACGGTATTCAGCACTTCAACGTTGGCCTGGTAGCTACGGGATGCCGACATGGAGTTCACCATCTCACCCACCACATCCACGTTTGGCATCTTCACGTATCCGCTGGCATCCGCAAGCGGGTTACCCGGCTCATACACCAGCCTGTCCGGCGCCTGGCTCTCTACCACATCAGACACCTTCACGCCGCCCGTTGCCGCGCCCGGCGCAGCATCGACCTGAAAGACAACCTGTTTGGCACGATAAGGCTGGCCGTCGGGTCCGGTTACGCTGTCGGCGTTCGCCAGGTTACTGGCAGCCACGTTCAGGCGTTTGGACTGCGCGGTTAACGCCGAACCGGCAATATCAAAAATATTCAACAAGGCCATCTATCAGTTCCCCCCCTGCAGGACGTTCATCATGCCTTTGATTTGTCCGCCGAGTACGGTCAGGCCCGTCTGGTATTTCAGGCTGTTATCGGCAAACTGGGTACGCTCCCGGTCCATATCCACGGTGTTACCGTCGAGTGAGGGCTGATCGGGAATACGGTAAAGTAAATCGGTCGCTGGCGCGGTCATCGCCTGAGCAGGAATATGGCGAGAGGATGTCATGGCAAGTGCAACACCCGTTCCTTCGGCACGTCCACGCTCCATCACCTTTTTGAGCTCACTGGAAAAATCAATATCGCGCGCCTGAAACCCTGGGGTATCGGCGTTAGCGATGTTGGCGGCTAAAATCTCCTGCCGCTGGGCGCGTAAATTGAGCGCTTCCTGCTGAAAACGTAACGCGGCGTCGAGTTTATCGAGCATGTCTCCTCCGCTGATGGCAAAATTTCAGTTCACAGCTTAAATCTCACCCGGTCTCCCCTATCGACGGAATAAGCGCAAAATGCGTCGCTATTTATTGCGTTGATGCAAAACCACTGCAGGTAGAATTCATTCAACTCTGGAAACGGTGGAACTTGCGATGCAAACGTTAAAACGTGCCCTGATGGCAACTTTCTTGCTGTTTAGCCCTCTGGTGCAGGCTGAAGGCTTACAGGAGCGGCTGACGGCTTTTTTTGCTGAAAAGCTGGCGGGCTTTAGCGATGACGTTACCGTTACCCTACGTACCCCACCGAATCTGTACCCGACCTGTGACCAACCGTCATTCAGCGTGACGGGAACCACCCGGCTGTGGGGGAACGTGAACGTGCTGGCCCGCTGCGCCAACGAAAAACGCTATTTACAGGTTGCAGTTCAGGCGATGGGCAATTATGTTGTCGCCGCCGTGCCCATTGCGCGCGGCAGCGTGCTGCAGACGAACAGCGTGACGTTAAAACGCGGCCGTCTGGATCAGCTGCCTCCACGCACCATGCTGGAATTAAACCAGGCACAGGACGCCGTCAGCCTGCGTGATGTCGCCCCCGGCCAGCCGATACAGCTCTCAATGCTGCGTCAGTCGTGGCGGGTAAAAGCGGGCCAACAGGTGATGGTGGTGGCCAACGGAGATGGCTTTAGCATCAACAGTGAAGGGAAAGCGTTAAACAATGCCGCGGTGGCGCAAAACGCCCGCGTCAGAATGTCCTCAGGCCAGGTGGTGAGCGGAACCGTCGATGCTGATGGGAATATTCTGATTAACCTGTAATCTTTTTAAAGATTTCGCGGCGCGTGCCGATAAATATTTCACTAATGATGATGTCAGGCGCAAACGCCGCGAACCCTCGATGAGGACAACACTATGAGCATTGATCGTACATCAGCCCTGAAGCCGGTAAGCACTGTACAACCTCGCGAAACGAATGACGCTCCTGCGCAGAAAACGCGTCTGGAAAAACCGTCAACGTCCAACAGCACCAGCGTGACCCTGAGCGACGCGCAGGCAAAACTGATGCAGCCAGGCAGCAACGATATCAATATGGAACGTGTTGAAGCGCTGAAAACGGCTATTCGTAACGGTGAGCTGAAAATGGACACCAGCAAAATCGCTGACGCCCTGATTCAGGAAGCACAGAGTTTCTTACAGAGTAACTAACCGTATGAGTCGACTGTCAGAAATACTGGATCAAATGACGGTTGTTCTTAACGACCTGAAAACGGTAATGGACGCTGAACAGCAGCATCTCTCTTCCGGTCACATCAACGGCAGCGCGCTGCAGCGTATTACTGAAGATAAGAGTTCGCTACTGGCGACGCTGGATTATCTGGAGCAGCAGCGCCGCGCTGAGCAGGATCCTAAGCGTAGCGCCAATGACGATATTATTGAGCGCTGGCAAACCATTACCGAAAAAACCCAGCACCTGCGCGACCTTAACCAGCACAACGGCTGGCTACTGGAAGGTCAGATTGAGCGTAACCAGCAGGCGCTTGAGGTATTGAAACCGCATAAAGAAACCGGACTGTACGGTGCGGATGGTCAAACAGCGACTGCGCGTATTGCGGGAGTTAAAAAGATTTCGATTTGACGCCTGGGCGACAAATCATGCAGCGGGGAGCACCATAAGGTGAACTCCCCTTTTGGCGTTTATGCCGTACGGCGGGCAAACTCTTTCACTTTGAACCCCAGCACCGCGAGCGTGGCAAAATAAGCCACCACCCCGACGCCTACCACGGCCATCAGCCGCATCAGACGATAAGGCATGGTGCCGAGGGACCACTCCGGCATCACGTACATCATGCCGAGCAGCGCGGCAGACATCACCAGTACCGCAACGATCAGACGTACCAGGAAACTTCCCCACCCCGGCTGCGGCGTAAAGATATCCTGCTTGCGCAGCTGCCAGTACAACAGCCCGGCATTCAGACAGGCCGCCAGACCAATAGACAGCGACAGGCCAGCATGCTTCAGCGGACCAATAAACGCCAGGTTCATCAGCTGGGTCATAATCAGCGTCACAATGGCAATTTTCACCGGCGTTTTGATGTCCTGACGCGAATAGAACCCGGGCGCCAGCACCTTGACGACGATCAGCCCCATCAATCCGACCGAGTAGGCAATCAGCGCGCGCTGGGTCATGGCGGCATCAAAGGCGGTGAATTTCCCGTACTGGAAGAGCGACACCGTCAGCGGTTTGGCCAGAATACCCAGCGCCACCGCGCTTGGCAGGGCCAGCAGGAAGCAGAGACGTAACCCCCAGTCCATCAGGCGGCAATACTCATCGTGATTGCCGCTGGCAAAGCTTTTCGACAGCGACGGCAGCAGGATGGTCCCCAGCGCCACGCCCAGCACCCCGGACGGGAACTCCATCAGGCGGTCGGCGTAGTACATCCAGGAAACCGAGCCGGAGACGAGGAAAGAGGCAAAAATGGTGTTGATGATAAGCGAGATCTGGCTGACGGAGACGCCGAGAATGGCGGGCCCCATCTGCCTGATCACGCGCATCGCCCCGGCATCTTTGAGGTTGATGCGCGGCAGCACCAGCATGCCGATTTTTTTCAGATGCGGCAGCTGATACGCCAGCTGCAGCACGCCGCCGACGGTAACCGCCCAGGCCAGCGCCAGCACCGGCGGATTGAAGTGCGGCGCGGCGAACAGGGCAAAGCCGATCATGCTGACGTTAAGAAACGTCGGCGCAAACGCCGGTACAGAGAAGCGGTTCCAGGTGTTGAGGATCGCCCCCACCAGCGAGGCCAGCGAGATCAGCAGAATATAGGGGAAAGTAATGCGCAGCAGCTGCGAGGTCAGGGCAAACTTGTCGGCCGTATCGGCAAAACCGGGCGCGGTCACCATAATCACCCAGGGCGCGGCCAGCATCCCGAGGACGGTCACCACCGCCAAAGCCAGCGTCAGCAGCCCGGAGACATAAGAAACAAAGACGCGCGTCGCGTCTTCACCCTGCTTGCTTTTATATTCCGCCAGAATGGGCACGAATGCCTGGGAAAACGCCCCTTCAGCAAAAATACGACGCAGCAGGTTCGGCAATTTGAACGCGACGAAAAAGGCGTCCGTGGCCATCCCTGCACCAAATACCCTTGCCACAATGGCGTCGCGCGCAAAACCCAGCACGCGGGAAAACATGGTCATCGAGCTGACGGCCGCCAGCGATTTTAATAAGTTCATTAACGTGAATTTCCAGAACCATACGGATTTCCAGGACGGGCAAGCGTAAGCGCCACCCGGCAAAGCCTACAAGCGGCGCTTAGTCTACCCGGATTTCAACGAATTACTATCCGCAGATGTTACAGCGAGTTATTCGCTCATGGCCTCGCGCCAGAGCCTTTCCACAATGCGCTGCGCCATAATGGCCTGCTCGCCGGACGTTTCAGGAACCGTCTGATTTTGCACGCAGGTGATAAAGTGACGGGCGCATCCTGCGAAACCGCGCTGCTCGAGTGTGCTCTGCCAGCCTGGCGCCGGCAGCGTCACCACGCCGTTGCCCTTCTCTTCCCGCCACTCGCGCATGTCCGTAATGTCGTACAGCGCGCCGTCGGTCACCGCCTGCACGGATTCACGCTGACTTCCCGCCCGACGGTGCATGCTGGTGGTAATCTGAAGATGCTCAACGGCAAAGTGGTGCTCCGCGTAGACCATCTCCCCCTGGTCATTCGTTAACAGGGTACCGCTTTTCAGCAGCGCTTCGCCGTTGCTCAGCCACAGCGCCGTATCCACAACGTGCAGATAATCATCCAGAAGGGTGAAGCGCAGATCGTTTGGCCCAATGCTGTCGGTGCGGTGCTTATCCATCCGCAGCGAGGCAAGCGTGCCCGACTGTGCCTTCAGCTGCTGGTAAAGCGGTGCGAAGCGGCGGTTGAAGCCCACCATCAGCGTCAGTTTTTTGCGCGCCGCCAGCTCAATCAGCCGTTCGGCATCCTGAACATTTTCCGCCAGCGGCTTATCCACGCAGACGTGAACCCCCGCATTGAGCAGTTCGCTCACCACCTGATAGTGGGTTGCCGTTGAGGTATGCACAAAAACCGCATCACACTCGCGGGCCAGATCCTGCAGTGAGGCGGCATACGGAATGCGCCAGGTTTCGCAGATACGTTCTGCCTTTTCTCGGGTGGGTGACCATGCCCCTTGCAGGGTCCAGTCCGTCGCCGCACCTAATACAGGCAGCCAGGCTTTTTGCGCGATGCCGCCGAGCCCCACCACGCCTACGCGTAATTTTTTCACCGTCAGTCTCCCAGATGTGCCAGCAATGCGTCCAGACGCTGTTTCAGCCCGGCGACCTCTTCTTCCAGCGCCTCTACGCGCGCGGCAAGAGTGTCATTGCTTGCTGAGGATCCCGCGTCGCTCTCCACGGTTGCGACATCGACGTCGCCGCTGAACAGGTGCATATAGCGGCTTTCACGTTTGCCCGGCTCGCGCGCCAGACGCACCACGTATGGGCCGTCTTCGCGTGAGGCCAGCCCTTCCAGGGTCTGCTCAACTTCCTGCATATCGTTGAACTCATGCATACGGGAAGCGCGCGTGCGCAGTTCTCCCGGCGTCTGCGCTCCGCGCAGCAACAGCGTAGTGATGACCGCCACTTCCGCACTGCTCAGCTTCAGGTCGCCAAATTCGGAGTTACAAAAGCGCTGTTCGTATTTGGTCACGCGGTTGCCGAAGCCGCTGACGGTGCGCAGATAGTGGCGTTTTACCAGCGCATCCAGCACGTCCTGAACCTCATGCTCGCTGAGGTTCATCACCGGCTCGCGGTTGGTCTTCTGGTTGCAGGCCATGGTTACGGCGTTAACGGAGAGCGGATACTGCTCCGGCGTGGTGACCTGTTTTTCGAGTAAGCACCCAATTACGCGCGCTTCGGTACCGTTTAGCTGATACTTCATCTTTTCTCCTTAACGACCTGCGGTCCAGTCCCGGGTGGTTAACGCCGTCAGAACGTGGTCGCGCCACTCTCCGTCTATCAGCAGATAGTCTTTGGCGTAACCCTCTTTCTCGAACCCTAAGCGCGCCAGCAAATTGCCGCTGCGCTGATTGTGCGGCATATAGTTCGCCATGATGCGATGGATATGCTGCGTGCGTTGCATATAGCGGATCGCCACCGTTAACGCCTCGTACATCAGCCCCTGCCCCTGCCATTTCTGGCCGATGGAGTAGCCAAGGTAGCAGGCGTGAAAAGACCCACGCACCACGTTTGAAAAATTGGCGATCCCGATAATCTCTTTTTCTTCAGGATCCAGCAGCGCGAAATAAAACGCGCTGCCCTGCTTATGAAATTCCGTAATCATGCTGAGGCGCGCCTGCCAGCCGGAAGGGTAACAATGGCTCTCATCCCGAACGGGTTCCCAGGGTTTTAAAAACTGGCGATTCTCGGCGTAATAATCCGCCAGACGCCAGGCATCACGCTCATGCACCAGACGAACGACCAGCCGGTCCGTTGTCAGACGCACTTTTGGCACATTACTGCGATAGCCAAACATCGATACCACTCCTTCCCGTCACTTCTGCTTACCCATTAGCTTTACTATACCTGTGCCTTTGCCGTCTGTGAAAACAGTGACATACCATTTTCACCTCTTTTCACATTTTTCGATGAGAACTCTCTATCAAAGCACCCTTTTGATAAAAAAATATTGTCACCTCCGGGGGTGGGAAAAAACGCTGCGACACCTCAGAATGTTAGCGTGCTCACCTTCTTATTTTCCCTGGAGGGAAAATGTCCCGCGTATCACAGGCCAGGAGCCTGGGTAAATATTTCCTGCTCGTCGATAACATGCTGGTCGTGCTGGGCTTTTTTGTCGTGTTCCCTCTCATCTCGATTCGCTTCGTCGATCAAATGGGCTGGGCGGCATTAGTGGTCGGTATTGCGCTGGGGTTACGCCAGTTTGTCCAGCAGGGGCTGGGCGTCTTTGGCGGGGCCATTGCCGACCGCTTTGGTGCTAAACCGATGATCGTTACCGGCATGCTGCTGCGCGCGGCAGGCTTTGCCACGATGGCGGTCGCCCAGGAGCCCTGGCTGCTCTGGTTCTCCTGTTTCCTCTCCGGTATCGGGGGCACGCTGTTCGATCCGCCACGCACCGCGCTGGTGGTGAAGCTTATTCGCCCTCAGCACCGCGGCCGTTTCTTCTCGATTCTGATGATGCAGGACAGTGCCGGGGCGGTTGTCGGCGCCCTGCTGGGAAGCTGGCTGCTGCAGTATGACTTCCGTCTGGTCTGCGCCGCCGGTGCGGTGCTCTTTATTCTGTGCGCGCTGTTTAATGGCCTGTTCCTGCCCGCCTGGAAACTGTCGACGGTCAAAGCGCCGGTCCGGGAAGGGCTTGGCCGCGTCCTGCGCGACAAACGTTTTGTCACCTATGTGTTGACCCTGACGGGATATTACATGCTGGCTGTACAGGTCATGCTGATGCTGCCGATCATGGTTAACGACATCGCGGGGACCCCTGCAGCCGTTAAATGGATGTACGCCATCGAAGCCTGCCTGTCGTTAACGCTGCTTTATCCGATTGCCCGCTGGAGCGAGCGGCGTTTTCGTCTGGAGCATCGCCTGATGGCCGGGCTGTTCCTGATGACGCTGAGCATGATGCCGATCGGCCTGGTGAACTCTCTCCAGCAGCTGTTTACGCTGATTTGCACGTTCTATATAGGGTCGATCATCGCCGAGCCTGCCCGTGAAACGCTGAGCGCCTCGCTTGCGGATGCGCGTGCGCGCGGCAGCTATATGGGTTTCAGCCGGCTGGGGCTGGCGCTTGGCGGCGCATTAGGTTACGCCGGTGGCGGCTGGTTGTTTGATGCCGGCAAAGCGTTTAACCAGCCCGAACTTCCGTGGATGATGCTCGGCGCGGTGGGCTTTATGACGCTCCTTGCCCTGTGGTGGCAGTTCAGCCCGAAACGCAGCGCGAGCGGCATGCTCGAGCCAGGCGCGTAGCCTTTCCCTCGGGCGGGAGCTCCTCCCGCCCCACTTCTCAGTTTTTTCTGCTGGTTTCTGCCCATTCACGCTGACATACTGGCGCAACAGGACAGAAGCGCCGATTTTTCGTTGAGGAACACTATGAAGAAAATTGTCTTAGCCGCGGCATTAGTTGTCAGCGGTCTGCTGGTTGGCTGTAACCAGCTCACGCAATATACCGTCAGTGAACAGGAAATTAATCAGGCGCTGGAAAAACATAACAATTTCTCGAAAGACATTGGCGTACCGGGGCTGGCGGACGCCCATATCGTGCTCACAAACCTGACCAGCCAGATTGGACGTGAAGAGCCAAACAAAGTCACCCTGGCCGGTGATGCGGATCTCGATATGTCATCCCTCTTTGGCAATCAGAAGGCCAACATCAAGCTCAAGCTGAAGGCGCTCCCTGTTTTCAACAAAGAGAAAGGGGCAATTTTCCTGCAGGAGATGGAAGTCGTCGATGCGCAGGTGTCGCCGGACAAGATGGCGCCGGTTCTGCAAACCCTGATGCCCTATCTCAACCAGTCGCTGCGTAATTACTTTAACCAGCAGCCCGCGTACGTCTTAAGCGAAGACAAAAGCAAGGGTGAAGCTCTGGCGAAAAAATACGCAAAAGGCATAGAGGTGAAACCGGGAGAAATTATCATTCCTTTCACCGATTAACCTGAAGGGCGCTGCGGCGCCCTTTTTTTTACGGAAAAGTGTGCAAACGAAAACGTTTCCGCTTATGATTTGTGTCCGGCAAAAACAGCCATCCTTATGACTGATTCCTGACAAGCCGGAGCTTCCATGACTGCACAACCCCAGGTTCTTAAAATCCGCCGCCCTGACGACTGGCATATCCATCTGCGCGATGGCGATATGCTGAAAACCGTCGTGCCTTATACCAGCGAAATTTATGGCCGCGCGATTGTCATGCCTAACCTGGTTCCACCAGTCACCACCGTCGATGCCGCGAAGGCCTATCGCCAGCGCATCCTGGATGCCGTTCCTGCGGGACACGATTTTACCCCGTTGATGACCTGCTATCTTACCGACTCGCTGGACCCGAACGAAGTGGAGCGCGGGTTTAACGAAGGCGTATTTACGGCGGCGAAACTCTACCCGGCGAATGCTACCACCAACTCCAGCCACGGCGTTACCAGCATTGATGCCATCATGCCGGTTCTGGAACGCATGCAGAAACTGGGCATGCCGCTGCTGGTCCATGGTGAAGTCACGCATGCCGAGATTGACATCTTCGACCGTGAAGCCCGCTTTATCGAGACCGTAATGGAGCCTCTGCGCCAGCGCCTGCCCGCGCTTAAAGTGGTCTTTGAGCATATCACCACCAAAGACGCGGCAGAGTACGTGCGCGACGGCAACGATCTCATCGCCGCTACCATTACGCCGCAGCACCTGATGTTTAACCGTAACCACATGCTGGTGGGTGGGGTGCGTCCTCACCTGTACTGTCTGCCGATTCTCAAGCGCAACATCCACCAGCAGGCGCTGCGCGAGCTGGTCGCCAGCGGATTCACCCGCGCGTTCCTTGGCACCGATTCCGCACCTCACGCCCGCCACCGCAAAGAGGCAAGCTGCGGCTGTGCAGGCTGCTTCAACGCCCCAACGGCACTGGCCAGCTACGCGACCGTCTTTGAAGAGATGAACGCGCTCGAACATTTTGAAGCCTTCTGCTCCCTTAACGGCCCGCGCTTCTACGGCCTGCCGGTCAACGACACTTTCATCGAACTGGAGCGTAAAGCGAGCCACGTTGAGGAGTCCATTGCGCTGACGGATGACACGCTGATCCCGTTCCTGGCGGGTGAAACCGTTAACTGGACGGTAAAACGTTAAAAAATCAATGCCCCTTGTTGTCAAACCGATAATATACCTGTATAAATAAACAGTATATTACACAGGGGGCATTTATGCGTATTGAAGTCACCATAGCCAAAACAACCGTTCTGCCTGCCGGCGCGCTTGATGCACTGGCAGGCGAATTATCCCGCCGTATTAACAACACCTTTCCCGACAACGCGGGTGCCGTAACGGTGCGTTACGCCGCGGCGAACAACCTCTCCGTCATTGGTGCTGCGAAAGAAGATAAAGATCGCATCAGCGAAATCCTGCAGGAAACGTGGGAAAGCGCAGACGACTGGTTTATCACAGATTAACACTGCTCCCTCATTGTGTTTTTTTGCCGGGTCGCCCCGGCTTTTTTTTGTCTAAAAATCCTGCAAGTTCAAATTAATTCGGCATCTTCTTTAAAAATCGTGAACGAGATGGTGTTTTATTGTTCGAACAATCCTAAAAAGCAGAAAAATGTGTTGCCACCTGTTTATTTTTCCCGTTGGAACCCTTATTACTTGGTATACTGAAGTTGCTTTCAGAAAAACATGCATTGAACCTCAAAGCCGTTGTCTTCTAACACGCATTAAGGGGGTTATAATGGAAAAGAATAGTGAAGTGATCCAGACCCATCCACTGGTTGGCTGGGATATCAGTACCGTAGATAGCTACGATGCGCTGATGCTGCGTTTGCACTACCAGACCCCGAATCAACTCAACCGTGAAGAAGCGGAAGTTGGACAGACGCTGTGGCTAACAACAGACGTCGCCCGTCAGTTTATTTCTATTTTAGAGGCAGGTATTGCAAAAATAGAATCTGGCGACTATCAGGAAAATGAGTATAAACGGCACTAAGCTTATGCCCACTTTTCTCTCTACAGGCACCCTCGCGGTGCCTTATTTATTTCTCCCTTGTCTAACCCCGCGTTGTTAATTACTCTGCTAACAAAACATCAGTTTACGAGATGCATATGAGATACGACTTAATCATTATTGGTAGCGGCTCCGTGGGTTCCGCTGCCGGTTATTACGCAACGCAGGCAGGTCTGAAGGTCCTGATGATCGATGCCCATCTCCCTCCTCATGCGGAGGGTAGCCATCATGGCGATACCCGCCTCATGCGTCATGCGTATGGAGAAGGCGAGCGCTATGTACCGCTGGTGCTTCGCGCCCAGACGCTGTGGGACGAGCTGGCGAAGCAGACCGAAGAGCGTATTTTTGAGCGTACCGGCGTCATCAACCTTGGCCCTGCCCATTCTGATTTTCTCGCCAGCGTCGAGCGCAGCGCAAAAGCCTATAATCTTGATGTCGAGAAGCTGGACGCGACGGGCATTACCGCGCGCTGGCCTGAAATTACCGTCCCGGATGATTACATCGGCCTCTTTGAAGCCCACTCTGGCGTGCTGCATTGTGAAACGGCGATCAAAACCTGGATCGATCTTGCCGCGAAAGCTGGCTGTGCGCAGCTGTTTAACTGTCCGGTAGAGGCTATCACCCATGACATGAATGGCGTCACGGTAACGACCCTTGACGGTGACTATTCAGCGTCCCGCCTGCTCGTCAGCGCAGGAACCTGGGTTACTCGCCTGCTGCCGGAACTGCCAATCCAGCCGGTACGTAAGGTCTTCTCCTGGTTCCAGTCGGATGGGCGCTACAGCGCGCAGAATAAATTCCCGGCCTTCACCGGCGAATTGCCGAATGGCGATCAGTTCTACGGTTTCCCTTCCGAGAAAGACGCGCTGAAAATCGGTAAACACAACGGGGGCCAGGTTATCTCCTCCCCTGAAGAGCGTAAACCCTTCGGTGCCTGGCCACAGGATGGTTCAGAAGCCTTCTCGTTTCTGCGCAATATTCTTCCAGGCGTTGGCGGCTTGCTGTATGGCGCGGCCTGTACCTACGACAACACGCCGGATGAAGACTTTATCATTGATACGCTGCCGGGGCATGACAACGTTCTGCTGATCACCGGGCTAAGCGGCCACGGCTTTAAATTTGCTTCCGTGCTAGGTGAAATCGCCGCGCAGTTTGCCCAGGGCATCACGCCGCAGTTTGATCTGACGCCCTTCTCCCTCTCGCGTTTTAACGGATAATCCGCCACGGGCTCCGGAGGTACCGGAGCCCATTTCACTCACACTGCATTACGGGTCATTATGCGCAGGATCGTTAGCTTTCTGATGAATAATATTCGCGAGCATTTTATGCTCTATATCTTACTGTGGGCGCTGCTGGCCATTATTGATTTTGTTTACATTGTATTTTACTGAAAGCCCCGATTGACAATAATTGACATTTATTTAGCTTTACTGAAACTCTCAATTCCATCTTGCACGAAGACATTGAATTACCTTTATCAATCCTGTTCAAAAGCGCTGAAATAAATAAAATAAAAATCAATAGACAATTTTTTCAGTTGCAATATCACATCTTCCCGTTCATTTTTACCCTTCGGTTAATTTGAAAATGGACATTCTGATGCAACTGCGTAACTCCTCCCGGCGCTACGGAATAATATCCATAGGTTTGCACTGGATATTTGCTCTTGCCGTCTACGGTATGTTTGGCCTTGGCCTCTGGATGGTCACGCTCAGCTATTATGACGGCTGGTATCACCAGGCACCGGAGTTACATAAAAGCATTGGCGTTCTCCTGATGTTGGGGCTGGTCTTCCGCGTGATCTGGCGACATATTTCCCCGCCGCCCGCCGCGCCAAAGACCCACAGCAAATTTACCCGCGTCAGTGCAGTCGCCGCGCATATTGCCCTCTATGCACTGCTGTTTGGCATCCTGATTAGCGGCTATCTCATTTCGACGGCTGACGGTAAGCCGATTAACGTCTTTGGCCTGTTCGAGGTTCCGGCAACATTTAGCGATGCCGGGGCCCAGGCCGACACGGCGGGGGTCATTCACCTCTGGCTTGCCTGGAGCGTGGTGATCCTGTCCGTGCTGCACGGGCTTGCCGCCCTCAAACACCATTTTATTGATAAAGACGATACGCTAAAGCGCATGCTTGGCCGCTCGTCAGTTGACTCTGGAGCATAAAATGAAAAAACACCTGCTGGGTATCGCCCTGGGTTCTCTGTTATTCACCGCCGGTTCCGCCGTGGCGGCTGATTATAAAATTGATAAAGAAGGTCAGCACGCTTTCGTCAATTTCCGTATTCAGCACCTGGGATACAGCTGGCTGTACGGCACCTTTAAGGATTTTGACGGCTCGTTCACCTTTGACGAAAAAAATCCCGCGGCCGATAAAGTCAATGTGACGATTAATACGAACAGCGTCGACACGAACCACGCAGAGCGCGATAAACACCTGCGCAGTGGGGAGTTCCTCAACGTCGCGAAATTCCCGCAGGCGACCTTCACTTCAACTGAGGTGAAGAAAGACGGTGATAAGCTAAATATTACCGGCAATCTGACGCTTAATGGCGTAATCAAACCGGTCACGCTTGATGCTAAATTACTGGGTCAGGGTGACGATCCGTGGGGCGGTAAACGCGCAGGTTTTGAAGCGGCGGGTAAAATTCACCTGAAAGATTTTAATATCACAACGGATTTAGGCCCGGCGTCTCAGGACGTTGAGCTGATTATATCCGTTGAAGGTATACAGCAGAAATCATAATAGATTCGCCCGGCAGGCTTTCGCCGTGCCGGGCGTTATTATCATTCCGGGTCAGGGATACCCAGTTTGGTATTCAGACGACCGCGTGATTTATTAAAAATCTTGTTGCCGTTTTCACGTCCTGCGCGACGGCGACGCTGCTCTTCTTCCGGCAGGATGCTCTCTTCGCTGCACAGTTCGCTACAGCAGCCGTTAAACTTCTCGGCACAGGCCGGGCACTGAATGAACAGCAGATGACACCCGTCGTTTTTGCAGTTGGTGTGGGTATCACACGGTGCGCCGCACTGGTGGCACTGGGCAATAACGTCTTCCGAGATACGCTCACCCATACGCTCGTCAAAGACAAAGTTTTTCCCGATAAAGCGTACCGGTAAACCCTGCTCACGGGCGCGGCGGGCGTACTCGATAATGCCGCCTTCAATATGCCAGACCTTATTAAAGCCGTTGTGCTTCATCCACGCGCTGGCTTTCTCACAGCGGATACCGCCGGTGCAGTACATAACGATCTTTTTATCTTTATGTTCCTGCATCATCTCAACCGCTTTGGGCAGCTGCTCGCGGAAGGTATCGGCCGGGATTTCCATCGCGTTCTCAAAATGCCCCACTTCGTATTCATAGTGGTTACGCATATCAATGAACACGGCATCCGGATCGTCCAGCATCGCATTCACTTCCGCAGCCTTGAGATATTCACCGACATCCGCCGCGTTAAACGCAGGATCGTCGATACCGTCCGCCACGATGCGTTCACGCACCTTCATGCGCAGCACCCAGAAGGATTTCCCGTCGTCATCCAGGGCAATGTTCAGGCGTAAGCCGTTAAGGGCAGGGTCAAATTGATAAAGTACGTCACGGAAAGAGCTGACTTTACTTTCCGGTACGCTAATCTGCGCGTTGATGCCTTCACGGGCAAGGTAGACGCGTCCGAAGACGTTCAGCGCCGTGAACGCCTGATAAAGCGCATCGCGGGTCGCCTGCGGATCGTCGATCGTGAAGTATTTATAGAAAGAGATGGTTGTGCGCGGTTCGGTTTCAGCCAACATACGCGCTTTCAACATCTCATTCGACACGCGGTTGTGTAACACTGGCATGGTGTACAGTCCTGGAATCGTTAGAGAGAATGAAAAATCGGTCGGCATCATATAGCAAACAAAACCAATTTACATCCCCACAATTTACGCTACATTTCACACACCCTGATTAATCAGGCTTAACAATTGCTGTATTCGTGTACGCTTCGAAAGCAGATATTTTGGCTATGTCTCAAAAAATGAGACACTAGCAAAACAGGACGTTTGAACACAGGAAAGACATGACCCAGTTACCAAAATTTACTGCCGCCCTTTTGCATCCCCGCTATTGGTTGACCTGGCTTGGCATCGGCTTTTTATGGCTTCTGGTACAGCTTCCCTACCCTGTTATTTTTCGGTTGGGTAAATTTCTGGGCCGTTTCGCACAGCTGTTTATGAAGCGTCGCGCCAGAATCGCGTACCGTAATCTTGAGCTGTGTTTTCCGCAGATGAGCGAGTCAGAGCGTCACGATATGGTCTCGAAGAATTTCGAATCCGTCGGGATGGGGCTCATGGAGACCGGCATGGCGTGGTTCTGGCCGGACAAACGCATGGCCCGCTGGAGCGAGGTGACGGGGACCGGCATGGAGCCGGTGCATACGCTTCAGGCCAATCAGACGGGCGTTCTGCTGATCGGCGTCCATTTTCTGACGCTGGAAATCGGGGCGCGCATGTTCGGCATGCAGGCGCCTGGCATTGGCGTTTATCGTCCTAACGATAACCCGGTCATTGATTTAATCCAGACCAACGGCCGCATGCGTTCCAACAAAAGCATGATCGACCGTAAGGATCTGAAGGGGATGATCCGCGCGCTGAAATCCGGTGAAGTGGTCTGGTACGCCCCCGACCACGACTATGGCCCGCAGGCCAGCGTATTTGTTCCCTTCTTCGCCGTTGAAGAGGCCGCCACAACGACCGGTACCTGGATGCTGGCGCGGATGTCTAAAGCCGCCATCGTGCCTTTCGTCCCTCGCCGTAAGCAGGATGGTTCAGGCTACGAGCTAATGATGCTGGAACCGGAGCTTGCGCCACCGCTTGACGATGCGGAAACCACCGCGCGCTGGATGAACAGCGTTGTGGAGAAGTGCATCATGCTGGCGCCCGAGCAGTATATGTGGCTGCACCGCCGTTTTAAAACGCGGCCACAAGGCACGCCGTCCCGCTATTAATCCTCATGCGGTCCTCAGGCCGCATGCCGTTTTAGCTTTAAAAGCTCCTCGTCATTGCGGCAATCATAACCCAGGCGCATAATTAGCAGGCTTATTACTTTATGCTTCAGGTGCTCTGCACCTCATTATGCGGATAGTTATGTCACCCTCAGATGCCCCCATAAACTGGAAGCGTAACCTCACGGTTGCGTGGCTTGGCTGTTTTCTCACTGGCGCTGCGTTTAGCCTGGTCATGCCCTTCCTGCCGCTCTACGTCGAACAGCTTGGCGTGACGGGCCACAGCGCGCTCAATATGTGGTCCGGCCTGGTATTCAGCATCACGTTTCTCTTTTCCGCGATGGCCTCGCCCTTCTGGGGCGGCCTTGCCGACCGCAAGGGACGTAAAATCATGCTGCTGCGTTCGGCGCTGGGGATGGCCATTATCATGGCGCTGATGGGCGTGGCGCAGAACGTCTGGCAGTTTCTGATCCTGCGTGCGCTGCTGGGCTTGTTGGGGGGATTTATTCCCAACGCGAATGCGCTGATTGCCACGCAAATTCCCCGCCATAAGAGCGGCTGGGCGCTCGGGACGCTCTCTACCGGCGGCGTGAGCGGTGCTCTGCTGGGACCGCTGGCCGGGGGATTACTGGCGGATAACTACGGCCTACGCCCGGTGTTCTTTATCACCGCCAGCGTGTTGTTCCTGTGCTTTATCGTCACCCTGCTCTGTATCCGGGAAAACTTCACGCCTGTCGCCAAAAAAGAGATGCTCCACGCCAGGGAGGTGCTAACCTCGCTTAAAAATCCCAGACTGGTGCTGAGCCTGTTCGTGACGACAATGATTATCCAGGTGGCTACCGGGTCGATTGCCCCTATTCTGACGCTGTACGTTCGCGACCTGGCAGGTAACGTCAGCAGTATTGCGTTCATCAGCGGGCTGATTGCCTCCGTACCCGGCGTGGCGGCGCTGTTGAGCGCCCCGAGACTGGGAAAACTGGGGGACCGGGTGGGTCCCGAGAAAATCCTGATCTGCGCGCTGGCGATCTCCGTCCTGCTGCTTATCCCGATGTCGATGGTGCAGTCTCCGTGGCAGCTGGGCTTACTTCGCTTTTTGCTGGGTGCCGCCGACGGCGCGTTGCTGCCCGCCGTACAGACCCTGCTGGTTTACAACTCCACGAACCAGATTGCCGGGCGTATTTTTAGCTATAACCAGTCATTCCGCGATATCGGTAACGTCACCGGACCGCTGCTCGGGGCCGGGATTTCCGCCAGCTTCGGTTTTCGCGCCGTCTTTATCGTGACGGCGGGCGTCGTGTTGTTCAATGCCATCTATTCATGGTTCAGTTTATCCCGCGCGCTGCGGCCCGTGACGGAATAAGACGAACGCCTGACAGCTTATTTTCGCATTCATACTTGCAGAATCTTATATTCAGCTATTCTTTCCCTGAAACCTTCTGGAAAACAGGGAGACACCAATGACCATGTACGCCACGCTGGAAGAAGCTATTGATGCCGCTCGTGAAGAGTTCCTCGCCGACAATCCCGGCGTTGAAGAAGAAGATGCTGACGTGCAACAGCTTAATATCCAAAAATACGTTCTGCAGGATGGGGATATTATGTGGCAGGCCGAATTCTTTGCCGATGAAGGTGAAGAAGGGGAATGTTTGCCGATATTAAGTGGTGAAGGTGCGCAGGCCGTCTTTGATGGCGACTATGACGAAATCGAACTTCGGCAGGAATGGCTGGAAGAGAACACCCTGCACGAGTGGGATGAGGGTGAGTTTCAGCTCGAGCCGCCGCTGGATACGGAAGAAGGTCAAACCGCAGCCGACGAGTGGGACGAGCGTTAATTTACGCTATTCGTAAGGGCCGTGGCTGGCATCGATCGGCAGCAACAGCGTGTCGAAAATCAGCGAAAACGGCAGATCGAGCACGGTCAGGTAGCGCCACGCGGAATCACGAAGATCCCATTTCACGCCCGGGTAATACTGATTTCCGTGGCCTTGCCCTGGAATGGTGCGACTGATGATACTGCCGCAGCCGCTGAGCAGGCATGCCATCATGATGATGATGATGATTCTCATCTCTAACCTCTAAAAAAATACCGGCCTCACAGCCGGTATTTTGTTTATTACGGAGAAGGCTTACTTCGACTTCAGCGCAAGCGGATTCAGCTTCACGTCCTTATAGTAGTTCACCCACGAAGAGTATTTCTCCGGAGCGGACCACACGCGGTAGTGAAGACGCGCCATTGTCACCGGGTCGCTCAACAGCACCAGACGACGGTCGCGGTTGAGTTTTTCTGGGGTCTCGTTAAGCGCCTGCTCAACGTGACGATCGCGGGCAATCTCCAGCACCTGGCTGGCGCGGTGACGCGCGGTCGCCATTGCCGTCGCCAGGGCGTTGAATGACGGGTTAAACACGGCGTGCATGAAGCCGTCATCCAGCGAGCGAATGCGGTTCTGTTCCAGGTAACGATCGGTATCCACCAGCACCTGCGGCGGGGAATACTCTTCCGGGATCAGGAACAGTTTCCAGCGTTTGGTTCGCAGCCCCACCGTTGAACGGCTGGAAATCACGGACACAAACGGCGACAGGATCAGCGAGAAGACAATCGGCGCCAGCCAGAACAGGAAGCGCAGATCCAGCCACGCCATCCCGGCCGCCCATACCAGACCCAGCAGCAGCTGAGAACCGTGGCGCATAAAGGCTTCACCCCACGGCGTGGAGTCGTCATCACGCTGCGGTGAGTTCCAGACCACTTCCCAGCCCAGGAACGCACTGACCACAAACACGGTGTGGAACAGCATACGTACCGGCGCCAGCAGGACGGAGAACAGCACTTCCAGCAGCAGTGAAAGGGTCACGCGGAAGAAACCGCCGTACTCTTTCGAGCCTTTGCACCAGATCAGGATGATGCTGAGCAGCTTAGGCAGGAACAGCAGCACCATGGTGGAGGCAAACAGCGCAATCGCCAGCTCCGGACGCCACTGCGGCCACACCGGGAACAGCTGGCGCGGTTGCAGGAAGTATTGCGGCTCCGTCAGGGCATGGACGACCTGCAGCGCAGTGGAGAGCGCGAGGAACATAAACCACAGCGGCGCGGAAAGATAAGACATCACGCCCGTCAGGAACACCGCGCGGTGTACCGGGTGCATCCCTTTAACAAGGAACAGGCGGAAGTTCATCAGGTTACCGTGACACCAGCGGCGGTCACGCTTGAGCTCGTCCAGCAGGTTCGGCGGCAGCTCTTCGTACGATCCCGGCAGGTCGTAGGCAATCCAGACGCCCCAGCCAGCACGACGCATCAGCGCCGCTTCCACGAAGTCATGCGACAGGATAGAACCGGCAAACGACCCCTCACCCGGCAGCGGCGCCAGCGCACAGTGTTCGATGAACGGCTTCACGCGAATAATGGCGTTGTGGCCCCAGTAGTGCGACTCACCCAGCTGCCAGAAGTGCAGACCCGCCGTAAACAGCGGCCCGTAAACACGGGTGGCGAACTGCTGGCAGCGCGCATACAGCGTGTCCATACCGGACGCTTTCGGCGAAGACTGAATGATACCCGCGTTCGGGTTGGCCTCCATCAGACGCACCAGACCGCTCAGGCAGTCACCGCTCATCACGGAGTCAGCGTCCAGCACCACCATGTAGCTGTACTGGTTACCCCAGCGACGGCAGAAGTCATCGATGTTACCGCTTTTACGCTTCACGCGACGACGGCGGCGGCGGTAGAAGATCTGGCCTTCGCCCTGCACTTCTGCAATCAGCTCCATCCACGCTTTTTGTTCCGCCACGCAGATATCCGGGTTGTAGCTGTCGCTCAGGATGTAAACGTCGAAATGCTCCGCGTTGCCGGTCGCCTTCACGGACTCCCAGGTCGCACGCAGGCCCGCGAATACGCGGTCAACGTCTTCGTTACAGATAGGCATAATCAGCGCGGTACGGTGCTCAGGATTGAGGGGTTCATCCCCAACCGTTGACGCTGAAATGCTGTATTTGTCACGCCCCATGAGCAATTGCAGGAAGCCCATCAGCGCGGTCCAGAAACCGGCCGAGACCCAGCAGAAGAGGACCGCGAACAGCAGGAGAATGCCGCTCTGCAGGATATACGGCAGCAGCTGCATGAAGGAGACCCAGAGATCCTGGCCCATCATGTCCGTCGGATTGATAAACGCCCAGCCCTGGTAAGGCAGGATAGTTTTCATGTACCAGGTCGCGACGACCGTCTGCGCCAGCGTCAGAAGCAGCAGGATATAGCGACGGATTGTCCCCACGGTACGCCATTTCTGTTCGGACGCCTGCTCTTCTTTTGTCAGGCGTGACAGATAGCGCGGCGTCACATCACGCCCGCGCAGGCGATCCCAGAAGCGACCCACCGGGTTGGTGCGCCATGGATCGGGGAACATAGAGGAACGCGTAGCCTTCGGCATCGCCTGAAGCTGAGCGCGTCCTTCATCGTCTTTAATCAACTGCCCTTCCGCCAGCGAGTCCGGCCAGGCCTGCTCCAGACGTGCCTTGACTGACCCGAGCGGCGTATCATCATCACGGGAAAACGTATGATGTTCACCATCCAGCGCGGTGTGAACCGCGCGGATGTCGCTCTTTGGCAGTGCCGCTTTTTCGATATCCGTCAGCGGCATGGCATCAATATATTCAGATGTATTATTCATTGGCAGGTAGCTGATAGCTCCAGGTTTCACTCAGCGGCTGATCGTTACTGACCAGCGCAGCACGCATTTCAGTGGTCTGTTTCGGATCTTTCACTTTCACGCGCAGGGTCAGACGCCAGCCTTTGGTTACCGGGTTGTAACGCACGGTATTCTCAACGATTTCACCGTTATCACCGATGCTGGCCTGAGCGGCTACGGCGGTGTCCGGCGACAGTTTCTTCATATCCTGGCCTGTGAAGTCCACGACAAACGCCACGGTACCGTCAGGCTGACGGATAAGATTAGACTGCTTCACATCACCCGTTGAGCGGCGAGTCTGCATCACATACGCGTTATCCGGCGCATGCAGCTTATCTTCGTCGCGGCTGAAGGTAATGGTGTACTTGAAGTTCATCTCTTTACCGGCTTCCGGCAGCTGATCCGGCGTCCAGTAAGCGACGATGTTATCGTTGGTTTCGTCGTTGGTTGGAATTTCTACCAGCTCGACCTTGCCTTTACCCCAGTCACCGTTTGGCGTGACCCAGGCGCTTGGACGCTGGTCATAGCGATCGTCCAAATCTTCAAAGCGGGAGAACTGACGACCACGCTGCAGCAGGCCAAAACCTTGCGGGTTTTCCATTGCAAAGCTGCTTACTGCCAGATGTTTCGGGTTATTCAGCGGACGCCAGATCCACTCACCGTTGCCGGCATGAATAGACAGACCGTTGGAGTCGTGCAGTTCCGGACGGAAATTGGTTGCCGGTGACGGCTGGTTCGGCCCAAACAGGAACATACTGGTCAACGGCGCAACGCCCAGCTTGCCCACTTTATCACGCAGGTAAACCTTGGACTGCACGTCAACCACCGTGTCACGACCCGGCATAATCACAAAGCGATAGGCACCGGTTGCACGCGGGGAATCCAGCAGCGCATAAATGGTCAGACGCTTATCCGTTGGTTTTGGACGTTCAATCCAGAACTCACGGAAACGTGGGAACTCTTCACCTGATGGCAGCGCGGTATCAATTGCCAGACCACGCGCAGAAAGCCCGTACACCTGCCCCGCGCCGATAACGCGGAAATAGCTGGCTCCAAGCATGCTGACGATTTCGTCGTTTTTATCTTTGCTGTTGATCGGGTAAAGCACCTTAAAGCCTGCGAAGCCCAGGTCTTTCACCGTATCTTTGTCGTGTTGCACATTGCCAAAATTGAAGTAATCCGGGCTGTACTTGATCTTACGTACCGCGGTTGCCGTCACTTCATTGATGGCAACAGGCGTGTCGAAGTACATACCCTGATGATAAAATTCAAGCTTGAACGGGGTTTTAATATTGCTCCAGTACGCTTTGTCGTGATTGAACTGGATCTGCTGATAGTCCGCATACTTCATGTCGCGGAAAACGGAGGGCAAGTTACTTTTCGGCGCTTCGTAGCTCTTGCCTGCCATCGATTTTGCCTGTTTTGCGACATCGTCGATGTTAAAGGCCAGTGCCGATGAGGTATACAGTGATAACACCACTGCAGCACCCAACCAACGCATTTTCATCATCTGTGGTTTATGTTTCATAATAAGTAAGCACTTCCCCCTTTGTGTGCTTATATCGATCCGATCCATTTTAATGGAAACTCAGGCAATCCGACAACATTATCACTGCTTTGTTCAGCTGCTGGCTCATGGAATAAGCAAATGAAAGAACCCGCTATTCACTTTGCGTGCTTATCCTGGAGACAGGGTGTCGGTCTTGGTGTAGGGTTGGCTTCGAATGTAACCATTATGAGTCTTAGGGATAAGACGAAAAGTCTGAGAATGCACAACGTTATATGAGCACAACACTAACAGAACGTGAATATTTCCTCGACTCGATCAGGGCCTGGCTGATGCTATTGGGGATCCCCTTTCACATTTCATTGATTTACTCCAGCCACACCTGGCATGTGAATAGCCAGATGCCCTCCTGGTGGCTGACGCTGTTTAATGACTTTATTCACGCCTTCCGTATGCAGGTGTTCTTCGTCATATCCGGCTATTTTTCTTACATGTTATTTCTGCGATACCCGCTCAAGCGCTGGTGGAAAGTTCGCGTAGAGCGCGTGGGGATCCCCATGCTGACCGCCATTCCTCTGCTGACGCTGCCTCAGTTCATTATGTTGCAGTACGTGAAGGGCAAGGCGGAGAACTGGCCGAACCTTACGCTGTATGAAAAGTACAATACGCTGGTCTGGGAGCTGGTGTCTCACCTGTGGTTCCTGCTGGTGCTGGTGGTGCTCACAACGGTGAGCCTGTTGATTTTCAGCCGACTGCGCCATCATCTGAGTACAAAAGCCGACACCTTCTTCGCCAACGTTACGATGGGCAAACTGTCAGTGCTCTTCTTGCTGTTGGGGATTGCCTATGCCGCCGTGCGACGGACGCTGCTCATCGTCTATCCGCCGATTTTGAGCGACGGGTTATTTAATTTTGTAGTGATGCAGTCCCTGTTCTACATTCCGTTCTTTTTAATCGGCGCGCTGGCCTTTATTTATCCGAAGCTTAAATCACTGTTTGTCACCCCGTCACCGTGGTGCGCGCTGGGGGCAAGCCTCGCGTTCGCGGCCTATCTGCTGAATCAGCGCTACGGCAGCGGCGACGCCTGGATGTATGAAACGGAAAGCGTGATCACTATGCTGCTGGGCCTGTGGATGGTGAACGTGGTATTCGCGCTGGGCCACCGCTTGCTGAACTTTAAATCCAGTCGCGTGACCTACTTCGTTAATGCATCACTGTTTATCTATCTGGTGCATCACCCGTTGACGCTTTTCTTCGGGGCTTACATCACACCGCACATCGCTTCCAACACGCTGGGCTTCTTTACCGGGCTGGTGTTTGTTGTAGGGGTGGCAATCGTACTCTACGAAATCCATCTGCGGATCCCGCTCCTGCGCTTCCTCTTTTCAGGAAAACCGCAGGCAAAAGCCTCATAAATCACGCGGCGCACCCGATGCGCCGCGTTTGCTTCAGCTCTCCAGCTCTTGTCTGCGCTGAGTCAGAAGCCGCTGATAAAGATGCGTGGTATCGTCGTCGAAACAGACAAAAATTACCTTCTCTGGCAGCGGTTTTAGCGACAAATAGCGGTAAACCGTTTCTACGGCGATCGTTGCGGCAGCGGCCTTAGGGTAACCATACACGCCGGTGCTGATGGCCGGAAACGCCATCGTTTTATAACCGTTGTCGGCGGCCAGTCGCAGACAGTTCCGGTAAGCTTCTTCCAGAATACTCGCTTCGTGCCGATCCCCGCCATGCCAGACCGGCCCTACGGCGTGAATTACCGCTCTCGCAGGCAGATTGCCCGCCAGCGTAATCACCGCGTGACCGGGAGGACATTCGCCCTGCTGTTGGCGCACGGTTTTACAGGCTTCCAGCAGCTGCGGTCCGGCAGCCCGATGGATAGCCCCATCCACGCCGCCTCCCCCCATCAGGGATGGATTGGCCGCATTGACGATGACGTCGACGTGCACTGTCGTAATATCGCCATGAATAATTTCAATTTGCGGTTTCATAAAGCCCCTCTGCAACCCGCCATTTTCTTAAGTGTATCGCAGAGGAGACCGGGAGAAAAAACTATCAGAAAAAATCCTCTTTCACCGCAGGGCGCGAGAACGCGCACTAGCGATACTGGATTTCGACAACCGCGAGCGTTTTTTCAGGATTAAGGTATTTCATATTGAGCGTTGCCAGGTTTGAATCGCTCACTTTCCCGTTAAGCGCCTCTTTATAGCTGATCATACGCGTTTGCATACGGTTATTATCTGGACATGACATTGCAATCTGTTGCTTCTGGGGGGCGACTTCACAGGGGTCGGCAACAATGGCACCGCGAAAATGAATGACGCCACCGTCAACAACCGTGGCCGAATAAGCCGGGATACTTAAAGCCGAAACGACCAGACCCAGACCTGCCACGAGTCGAGCAAAATAGTTGTTCATTATAGGTACTCCTCAATGAAAATCGTCCATGAGGGGTAAACGCGCTTCATTTATAATGACAAACGAAGTTTCACGTTACGGAACATAACGACCTGGTCCGTGATATCAGCATAGCTCAACGGCGAAGACCCGCCATATTCGCAATACATTGATTTCATGAATATTTAGATCGAACTTCCCGCTGGCGACCATTGTTTTGATAAATGAAGCGATTTTCCATCTGAAACGGTGACAACGATTTTTACCGTGTCTCCCGCGCTTATATTTAAACTCAGGCGCATCAAATCAATCGTCTGATTAGCGGGTATAAAAAGTGTGTTTTGCTGCCTGGACGAACTTTGTCCCCCTTGCCCTTCTCGCAGAGAAACAATCTGAACCTGACAATCACACGGCTGCGCCAGAGTGACCTGCGGGATAATGGTGGTCATATTTTCCTGCTGCGACGTTTTGAAGGTTATCTGGCTGGAAAGCGCGGCGAGTAGAATTAAGGTATTCATGATGAACTCCCGAAAAAAAACAGGGCATCAGCCCTGTTTTTTTGTAGCACAGATTTCAGTATCAGTACTGATGAGCTGTCGCGTGGTTACCAAAGCCGATTTGGGTAACGTTGACAGTAGAGTTAGACGCAGTCTGGTCTACGAGGGCACCGTTAAAGCCGCCGGACTGACTAACGTTCATAACAGATTTTTTACTGTTCCACTGATCAAGTGTTGCACTGTTGCCAAAACCTTTCTGGGTCAGGTTGATTTTACTGTCATCGGAACCCTGACCTACGTCAGCACCGTTAAAGCCACCGGTCTGGCTAATATTCAGAACGGAATTTCTGGCGTCAGTCTGCAGTGCAACCGCGGAGTTACCGCCACCGTTCTGATAAATATTCAGCGTTGAATTTGGGCCACTGTATCCACCGTGACCATGGCCATGACCCCATCCACCCTGATTGATAGAACCCGCCATAGCACTACCAGAAACTACGATTGCTGCAAGTGCTGCCACTTTGATAAATTTCATGGTAAACCCCCATCGGATTGATTAAAGTCGTCGCGAAAGCGCTAATGTTGAATAACGTTAATCGCCATTTGCGACTGTTTCTGCACTACAACTGCGGTTTTCTGCGTACCGTACTGCGTAATATTTGCTCTATTACCCGACCCTTTCTGGATAATTTTCGCGCTATTACCGTATCCATCTTGCGTAATACCTGCATCATTCCCGTTACCGCTTTGATCGACCCAGGCTAAATTGTAACTCCCTGATTGATCAACTCTCGCTCTGTTACCCGCCCCATCCTGAGATACAATGGCTAAGAGTCTTGAACCGTCCTGGCTAACCTCAGCGTTATTGAAAACGCCCCGCTGACCAATAATGGCTGCCTGATTGAGTGATGAAAGACTTAATTCGTTAACCGCAAAGTTATATTCAGCATTTGCCAAATCTGAATTCGCTGCGGTCACAAATCCAGGCGCACCCAGTAATGTAAACATCATAATTAACGATGTGTTTTTCATGTTGTCACCCTGGACCTGGCTATTTAATCACGCCATAAACCTTTACCAATGCTACTTGTTAAAACGACTCGTATTGTGTTAACGCGTCGTTACGGTGAAGAGTATGTCCGCTGAAACATTTTAAATATCTCACCCGCGCGACTTATTTTTATTTATCGGCTCATCACAAAGTCGTAATTTACATCAAAAATCACTTTAATTAGGTCAGCTTATATTTTTTATTAAGCAGGTCTTGCGATCGGGTTGTACAACGGGATGAAGGCTGTCCAGGCGTCATCCCGCGTTGTTTAAACGTAACGGCTGGAGATCATTTTTCTCAGTGCGTGACACGACGCCTGTTTTCTTAAGCCAGGCAGCAGCCCATTCACTGGCTTAGAAATAATCTGAAACTCATACTTAATTAGTGCGACGTAAAAATAACAAATAAGATTAAAAATCAATTACATAAAAATATTTGTATGATTTTTAAAATCTGTGCACGTCTATTTATATGTACAACTTTTTCATCAATTATTACCATTAACAATAAGCGTTTTTCACAAATTAATATTGATTTTTACATTATGTTACACGTTTAACACTTGCTTTAAACTTCGTAAAAGCTAGATTGAAATTAGATGTAAGAAATTGGTTTTATATTTTCCTCCCTGTGGGGGTTATGGTCTGATTCTACACACAGCAGTGCAACATCTGTCAGTACTTCTGGTGTCCTCTTATAAACAGGAGGACAGCTGCCAGGTGCCTAAAAAAAGTGGGGTTTCATCATGTATAATGAAGTCCATAGTTTACATGGTCATACATTACTGTTGATCACAAAACCTTCTTTGCAAGCGACAGCTTTATTACAACATTTAAAGCAATCTTTATCACTGAACGGGAAATTGCATAATATTCAACGTTCTTTTGATGATATTGCACTTGGCAGCATCATTCTTTTCGATATGATGGAAGCTGATAAAAAGCTTATCCATTACTGGCAAGATATTTTAAGCAGGAAAAACAATAATATCCGCGTGCTATTGTTGAATACGCCTGATGAATATCCTTTCAGAGATATTGAAAGCTGGCCGCATATCAATGGCGTATTCTACGTCACGGAAGAAGAAGACCGGGTAGTAGAGGGCCTGCAAGGTATATTGCGCGGAGAGTGTTATTTTTCGCAAAAGCTTGCCAGCTATCTCATCACGCACTCCGGAAATTATCGCTATAACAGTTCAGAGTCCGCACTGCTCACGCACCGTGAGAAAGAGATCCTGAACAAGTTACGCATTGGTGCTTCAAATATTGAAATCGCCCGTTCGTTATTTATCAGCGAAAATACGGTAAAGACGCACCTTTATAATCTTTTCAAGAAGATAGCTGTGAAAAACCGAACTCAGGCTGTTTCGTGGGCAAACGATAACCTCAGGCGTTAATCACATGAAGCGCACGTTGAGTTGGATCGCCGCAGCGAGTTTCCTGCTCGCTGCCGGGAATCTGAAGGCCGTCGAGGTCGAAGTTCCCGGATTGTTAACAGACCACACTGTCTCATCGGTCGGGCACAGTTTTTACCGAGCCTTTAGTGATAAATGGGACAGTACTTATACCGGAAATATAACAATCAACGAGCGGCCCAGTGCACGATGGGGAAGTTGGATAACAATAACGGCTAATCAGTACGTTATTTATCAAACGTTTTTATTCCCCACAAAAATAGACTTCGATAAAAACGTAGCCTTAGCACTGGCACAATCAGAAGACGCTATTAATCGCCTGCAAATAGATAAAGCCCTATTAAGCACCAGCGATTTAGCAAAAGACGAGTTCTAGCGAACCGATATGCGGAGGCTGTCATGCGTATTGCATATGCAGTTGTTTCGATAATGCTGATAACACCCATAAGCTGGGCCGGAAACATGACGTTTCAGTTCCGTAACCCTAACTTTGGCGGTAACCCTAACAATGGCGCGTTCCTGCTGAATGAAGCTCAGGCGCAAAACTCCTATAAGGATCCCAGCTTAAAGGATTTTAGCGTTGATACCCCGTCCGCACTGGACAACTTCACTCAGGCTATTCAGTCGCAGATTTTAGGTGGGTTACTGACCAACATTAATACCGGTAAACCCGGCCGGATGGTGACCAACGACTTTATCGTTGATATCGCCAATACCGACGGACAGCTTCAGTTGAACGTGACCGATCGTAAAACCGGAAGAATCTCCACCATTCAGGTTTCTGGTCTACAAAGTAATTCAACTGACTTTTAAACAATAGCTAAATAAGGACAACGATCATGCAGCGCTTCCTGATATTTGTTGCAGTGTGCTTATTGAGCGGTTGTTTAACTGCTCCACCTAAAGAAGCTGCAAAACCTACATTAATGCCTCGGGCCCAGAGTTATCGTGATTTAACACATTTACCTTCACCTACGGGGAAAATATTTGTCTCCGTATACAACATTCAGGATGAAACCGGGCAATTTAAACCTTACCCGGCAAGTAACTTCTCCACGGCCGTGCCGCAAAGTGCCACCGCCATGCTGGTTACCGCGCTCAAGGATTCGCACTGGTTTATTCCTCTGGAACGCCAGGGGCTCCAGAACCTGTTGAATGAACGCAAAATCATTCGTGCCGCCCAGGAAAATGGCACCGTCGCGGACAATAACCGCATGCCTCTGCAATCTCTGGCGGCAGCGAACGTGATGATTGAAGGATCGATTATTGGCTACGAAAGTAACGTTAAATCGGGTGGTGCGGGAGCACGTTACTTCGGTATCGGTGCCGATACCCAGTATCAGCTTGACCAAATCGCCGTTAACCTGCGTGTGGTTAACGTCAGTACAGGCGAAGTGCTCTCTTCGGTGAACACCAGCAAAACCATTCTGTCTTATGAAGTCCAGGCTGGGGTATTCCGCTTCATCGATTACCAGCGTTTGCTGGAGGGTGAAATTGGCTACACCTCTAACGAGCCGGTCATGATGTGCCTGATGTCAGCCATTGAAACCGGCGTGATCTTCTTAATCAACGACGGTATCGACCGCGGGCTGTGGGATCTGCAAAACAAAGCAGACGTGCAGAACCCGATCCTGGTGAAATACCGCGATATGTCAGTCCCTCCGGAATCCTGACAGGAAGCGCATAAAAAAGGCGAGATGAATATCTCGTCTTTTTTTATTCGCTCACCGCCGTGATGTTTTGCGCTTTTTCCCGCCGCGACGCCAGCCACAGACCGCTGTTTTTCATGGCATAGCCAAACAGCAACCCCAGCGCCAGGGAGGGAACCACCAGCTTCCAGTCACCCTGCCCTGCAAAGGTCGCGCACGCCCCCATAAAGGTCCCCGGCACAAATGAAAGCAGCAGATGCTTAGCCTGGATGCACATTAAAAAGGCAACGACACCCGTCATGACGTATCCCAGCAGCTCCAGATGCGGCGCCAGCGCGCTGCCTTTAACGATCACCAGCGCCCAGATAACACCGCTCATCAGCGTGCAGCCAGAGATAAAGAGCCCTTTGACGCCCCCCTGCGGACAGGCGAAATAGGCGGTGCAGCCGAGGAACCCGGCCCAACTGAGCAGTCCAAGAGACACGGCCACCCATCCCCAGAGCCCGGAGAGAATACCTGTCGTTAGTGCGATACAAAGTAATATGTTCATGGCGCGCATCTTAGCAGATGCGCACCATAGAAATGAGATCAGAAGCACATTACGTGCAAGTTAGAATGTTGAGTTGCAGAATTTATGTGATCTAAATCACTCTTCATTCTCTTCTTCCAGCTCGTCCCACATTGCCGCGATAGCGTCGCGGGTCAGCGGCGCCAGCGTTCTCCAGAACGGCGAGGTGGCATGCGCTTCGACTTTACCCAGGAATGTCCCAACCCACGGCAGCAGGTAGGTTTCGAACAGGGTTTCGATGGCTTCGTTCTCATCATCACCAGCGTTATCTTCGATCCAGGATGCCGCCAGCAGCAGCGTACCGATATGATCGGCCGGCGTATCGCTCAGCGGCATACCGCGCGTGGAGAGGAACGCGCGGACCTCCGCTTCCGTTGCCCCTTCCTGCCAGGCTGAACGGTATGGCGAAACGCGGCACTCATCGCCGACGAACAGCGCATTGTAGTCCGTCGCAATCTGCTGCATGTCGCAGCTTTTTTGCAGACGTTCCAGTAAATCATCCTGTTCCAGCGGCCAGTTCTGCGCCAGTTTGCCTTCACGAATTAACGTAAAGAGCGGAACCAACAGCGGGTCTTGCGGCTGGCGATAATAGAGCGTACCCAGCACGCGGCAGAGGATGGAAAACTCGTTCATTTTTATGATTCCATTACACAATTAAAGATCGTCAAATTCGGCAATCGGCTCCATGCCGCGCGACTCGAGGAAATCGAGCATGCGGCGTGGGGTCACGTTCAGGATTTGCGCTTCCGGGAAGTTAACATCATTCAGCACTTTCAGGCACTCGCTGAAATCACCCAGCGTAAACGCGGTATGAGAATCTGAGCCCAGCGCCACCATGCCACCTGCGTCACGCACGGCGGCAGCCACTTCGCGACAGTTGGCTTCACTGCCCTTACGCGAGTGCACAAAGGAGGAGTTATTAATCTCCAGCGCCACGCGGTGCTTCGCTGCCGCCTGCGCGACAGCCTGAATATCAATTGGATACTTTGGGTTACCGGGATGGCTGATGATATGCACATTGCCGCTGGCAATGGTGGCAATCATCGCCGCGGTGTTGGTCTCTTTATCCTGGGGAGGGAAAACCGGCTCATGGAAACCGGCGAGGATAAGGTCCAGAGACGTCAGCATCGGGCCGGTGCAGTCGATCTCACCGTCGGTATTTTTAATATTCGCTTCAATGCCGCGCAGTATCCCAATGCCGTCCACCAGACGTGGCCAGATCCGCATATTCACAAAATGCCAGTAGTGCGGCGCATCCGCCATGTCCGGGCCATGATCGGTGATCGCGAACAGCTTGATGTTCTTAAGCTTCGCCTGGGCGATATAATCATGGAGGTTGCTATACGCGTGGGTACTGGCGACGGTGTGCATATGCAGGTCAACAGGATACATCTCTCTCTCCTCTGCGGTTTTTCCAAAGGATAGCAGTTATCAGCGGCGAATATTAGCAAAAACCCGGCGAACGCCGGGTTTCTCTTAGTAACCGCGCTGTCTGTCGACCTGTCCGGTGACCGCGTTACCCTTTTCAATTTCGCTGATGGTATGGGATATATACGCCACCGCTTCTGCCGGACGCGTCACGGCAGCCACGTGCGGCGTCATCGCGACGCGCGGATGCGCCCACAGCGGGCTTTCCGCGGGCAGCGGCTCACGGCTATAGACATCCAGCATGGCGCCTTTGAGCTTTCCGCTGTCCAGCACCTTCAGCAGATCGCCTTCCACGACATGTACCCCACGCGCGAGGTTCATCAGGTAGCTCTGGTCGAGGAGCTGATTGAGCAGGGCTGCATTGATGATCCCCACCGTTTCCGCCGTGTTTGGCAGCAGGTTTATGAGCACACGCGTGCCTTTCAGAAAGGCCGGAAGCTCATCCGTTCCGGCAAAGCTCTCTACGCCCGGATAATTCTTGCGGCTGCGGCTCCAGCAGCGCAGCGGGAATCCCCACGGGGCAAGCGCTTCGGCCACTTTTGAGCCCAGCACGCCCGCACCGAGGATGCCGATGGTAAAGTCTTCGCGATGGTACTCCGGCAGCGGCTCCCAGTGGGCTCGCTGTTTAAAGGCCTGATAGTCATCGAAGCGGCGGAACCAGTGCAGTACCTGGCTCACGGCATACTCCTGCATCTGCTGCCCCATTCCGGTATCTTCCAGGCGGAAGAGTGGGATCTCTTCCGGCAGCATTTCAGGGTGTGCCTTCAGTTTGCTCAGAATGGAATCCACGCCGGCTCCCAGGGCAAAAACGGCCTTCAGCTTGCGGCCCTGGAGCATTTCTACCGGAGGATGCCAGACCAGCGCATAGTCAGCATGTTCATTATCGCCACGCTTCCACTCGCGAACGCGTGCGCCGGGTAACGCCGCCGAAAGCGCCTTGATCCAGTATGCCGTATCAAACGTGGGGTGATAGAAAAGTATATCCATAGTCATTCCTGCCTTTTATTGCGCTGATTTAGTTTGTTTTTCCACTGGACGGTCAGCATAACAAATTTATAGCGCAACTGTGTTGCTGATAAAAAAGACGCTTTCAGCACATTTAAGAATCATGTTGCCTGAAGTTTGTCTAAACGCGCTAAATTACTGAAAAAGTGAGTTGACGGCAGTTCGGCTTTTCCTTACATTAGCGCCCGTCCCGGCAACAACGGGATGACAATATGGTGAGGTGTCCGAGTGGCTGAAGGAGCACGCCTGGAAAGTGTGTATACGGCAACGTATCGGGGGTTCGAATCCCCCCCTCACCGCCATATTTAAAGAAGAGCTCGCATGAAAATGCGGGCTTTTTTTTCGCATGTTGCACGCCTGCGGGGGATGAAAACCCCCGACCGGGGTTCGACAACTGGCGACAGCCAGTTGGACAGACTGAGAGCGCAGCGAACAGGCTGCCCGCACAAAAACGCCGGGAGCGTTTTTGAACAACGCCTGCGTTGGCCCCAGCCCATGGATACGGCGGCGGTGGCCTCCGAGATCCAGAGAACCTGGAACCGTGAGGACGCGGCTCAGTGGGCTGAGGTGTACACCCACATCTTCCCGGCTTACCGGCTGCTGATCGAAAGCTACGGCAAAGCCCAGGAAGTGGTTATAAACAGCGAAGTGCTCGATTCACAGCGTTAGTCCCCTGTGCCACGACGTAAAAATCGTGGAGCTGATTAATGCTTAACCGAACAGGCACTAAAGCTGAAAATCTGCTTGACCGTGTTAGCGCAACTCCCTATAGTAGCGCCCCGTTGCCTCCCCAAGCGGTCAGGCAGCAAAACAATATGGTGAGGTGTCCGAGTGGCTGAAGGAGCACGCCTGGAAAGTGTGTATACGGCAACGTATCGGGGGTTCGAATCCCCCCCTCACCGCCATATTTAAGATGAGAGCTCGTACGAAAGTACGGGCTTTTTTCTTTTATATTCTCCGAAAAGGGGGGATGAGAACCCCCGAACGGGGTTCGAATCCCCCCCTCACCGCCATATTTAAGATGAGAGCTCGTACGAAAGTACGGGCTTTTTTCTTTTATATTCTCCGAAAAGGGGGGATGAGAACCCCCGAACGGGGTTCGACAACTGGCGGCAGCCAGTTGGACAGACTGAGAGCGCAGCGAACAGGCTGCCCGTAGGGCGAGCGAAGCGAGTCAATCCCCCCCGGTGCGGACTGAGCCGCCTCAGCTATATAAAAAAGCCCGAACTAATGCCCGGGCTTTTTTATTCGATTCCTCAGCTATTCAACTTCCCTGCCGGCTGCTTTCTTTCAAGCGATGAAACCTGCTCAGGCTGAGCACCATCCTCATCCTTACGCCCATCAAGCCAGTAATCCGCATTTTTAATCCCCAGGCGAACCGGGTCAAACTGTGGATCCAGCCCCTGCGCATTCTGGATTTCATAATCCTTAAGGCTGGCAAATGCTTTTTTATGCAACAGAACAATGGCAATAATGTTGAGCCACGCCATCAGCCCTACCCCAATATCCCCCAGCCCCCATGCCAGATCCGCGGTGCGAACCGTGCCATATACCGTGGAGGCCATCAGGCATAACTTGAGCAGAAATGTCAGCCATGGACGGTGAATTTTACGGTTAATGAAGGCGATATTGGTTTCGGCAATATAGTAGTAGGCAATAATCGTTGTGAAGGCAAAGAAGAACAACGCAATGGCAACAAAGTAATTACCAAAGCCTGGCATCATACTTTCCATCGCCGTCTGCACATAGCCAGGACCCGCGGCAACGCCTGTAATCCCGGTATAAAGCGCTGCGCCGTCGACGCCCTGGACGTTATACAGCCCGGTGATCAGCAGCATAAACCCGGTCGCGGAGCAGACAAACAGCGTGTCAATGTAGACCGAGAATGCCTGAACCAGCCCCTGCTTCACCGGATGGCTTACTGCCGCCGCAGATGATGCATGCGGCCCTGTCCCCTGCGCGGCCTCGTTGGAATAGACGCCGCGCTTAACGCCCCACATGATGGCCTGACCCAGGATGGCACCGAAACCTGCTTCAAGGCCGAACGCACTTTTCCAGATCAGCAGAATAACCGAAGGAAGCTGGTTAATATTAATGGCGATAATCACGCAGGCGACAATAATATACCCCAGCGCCATAAATGGAACGACCATACTGCTAAAGCTGGCGATCCTTTTCACACCACCGAATATAATAAAACTTAACAGTACCGCAAGTAATGCCGCCGTAACGTTCGGACTCAGGCCAAACGCAATATCCAGGCTCGCCCCAATCGAGTTTGCCTGCACGCCCGGAAGTAATAATCCGCAGGCGAAAATTGTCACAATAGCAAATAACCATGCGTACCACTTCACGCCTAAACCTTTTTCAATATAAAAGGCAGGACCACCGCGATATTCGCCGTTAATTTTTTCTTTATAAACTTGTCCCAGGGTGGATTCGACAAATGCGGAGCTGGCACCTAAAAAAGCGACTATCCACATCCAGAAAAGCGCGCCCGGCCCGCCAAAGGTAATTGCCGTGGCCACGCCGGCGATATTCCCTGTCCCCACGCGGCCTGCCAGCGTCATCGTCAGCGCCTGAAATGACGATACGCCTGCATCGGTAGGACGCCCCTGGAACATCAGGGTAATCATATGTTTGATATGGCGTAATTGCAGGAAGCGACTACGCAGCGAGAAATAGAGGCCGACACCCAGACATAAGAATATTAACGCAGGGCTCCAGATTACACCATTAATAGCACCGACCAGTTCGTTCATGTATGACCCTCAGCGTGATGTTTCAGGGAAAAGGCTCCCCTGTTGTGTTTCTTCTTAGAATTTTGTTCGAACAAGTACGAAACATAGATAACTCACCTGAAGACACCAACTTAATTTTTACTTCGTAATCATGTTCTGTGACAACATTCACGTTTAATTTTTAACTAACAATTAGCGCACTCATTATATTCACAGGTATTTTGTGGGTATTATCACTTCATATCACACTTCTGCAAAAAAGAATAAAAACGCCCACCCACTTAATAATCGAAATTATTCTTCCAGCAATACAGTGCTTAAATAAGGGGAATTTCTGCGGAGTATAAACGACGCTTCCCGGCATTACGCCGGGAAGACATTACAGGAAAGAGGCAAAACGATAATGCTTTATCTTTAGTCGGAATAGACTTGCAGCGTGCGCTGACAGAGCGCTGAACGCACACAGTCCTCTTTAGTGAAGCGTACCACCCCAATCATCTCATCTTCCTCAAAACGTGACATGGCGTCGCTCAGCCCGGATTTCACGCCGGATGGCAGGTCACACTGGGTAATATCGCCGTTAACGATAACCGTCACGTTCTCCCCGAGGCGCGTTAAAAACATCTTCATTTGCGCAGCGGTCACGTTCTGAGCCTCGTCAAGAATGACGACCGCATTTTCAAATGTACGTCCGCGCATATAGGCGAACGGCGCGATTTCCACCTTGCCAATCTCTGGTCGCAGGCAGTACTGCATAAAGGATGCACCCAGTCGCTTCACCAGCACGTCATAGACGGGCCTGAAGTACGGAGCAAACTTCTCCGAAATATCCCCGGGCAGGAAGCCGAGATCTTCATCAGCCTGCAGTACAGGACGGGTAACAATAATTCTCTCCACGTCCTTATGGATCAGCGCTTCCGCCGCTTTGGCTGCACTGATCCAGGTTTTCCCGCATCCGGCTTCACCGGTTGCAAAGATGAGCTGTTTACTCTCGATAGCATTCAGGTAGTGCGCCTGAGCCTCATTGCGCGCAACAATTGGAGAATTATCACGGCTGTCTCGGGCCATGCCAATTGCTTCTACGCCACTCATCTGCACAAGCGAGGTGACCGATTCTTCTTCACGCTGTTTATGGCTACGTGAATCCCGTCTCAGCACACGTTTTGCTTCGCGACGAGCTTTGATCACTGCTTTTTGTCTTCCCATGGATAGCACCTTGAGTTGTTGGTATTCATCACACGCGCCAGCTTCGGCACGATTATGCGCACGAACATCAGAGGGTTGGCTTCCTTGTAAGCCATTGCTTGCTTTATCGGATAACGATACGGAACAGCTACGCGCACCGTTCTGCACGTCGGTCGAATCAGATTCTTGAGGGATGGGGGAAAATTTAGTGGTGAGAAAATCGCTGCCGGAGTCAGAGCCTCCGCGCCGGGTGCTGCGGTTTTTATGTTTACCTTGTCCAGTACAGGACGCAACCATTCGCGATCTCCATAGTGATTCAGCATCACTGCCGGGAACTACCGCTGTCTTATCTTAAGTACATCAGGAGTTATCATAAATGCAACATTTATTTTACCTGAGCGCAACTTTTAAGACTGCTCCTGCAGCGGAATCAGTCTCATATATGAATATTACAGAAATATAACAACAAGATAGTCATATGAAAAAATAATGTCCCCGCGAACGGTTGCGGGGACAATTATCAGGCTTCAATAAGACCCTGAGCGAGATACGCGTTGCTGTCGCGCACTCCCGGCAGGGCAAAGAAATAGCCGCCGCCGATGGGCTTAATGTACTCTTCCAGCGCTTCGCCGTTGAGCCGCTTCTGCACGGTCAGGAAGCCTTTTTCCAGATCGTGCTGATAGCAAACGAACAGCAGCCCCATATCGAGCTGGCCGGCGTTGGTCACGCCGAGCGAATAGCTGTAGCCACGACGCATCATCAGGCTGGATTGCGTCTCTTTAGTGCGCGGGTTAGCAAGGCGGATATGGCTGTCGAGCGCGATGACGTCGCCATTCGGATCGCTCGCGTAGTCAGGCACATCATGCTCGTTCTTCATGCCAAGCGGCGCGCCGCTTTGCTTATCGCGACCAAAGATCGTCTGCTGCTCCTTGAGCGGCGTGCGGTCCCAGAACTCCACGTGGAACTGGATAATGCGCACCGCCTGATAGCTGCCGCCCACCGCCCACGCCGGTTCGCCCTGATCTGCCGTCACCCATACCACGTCTTTCATCAACGCCGCATCGCTGCTGTCCGGGTTGGCCGTGCCATCCTTAAAGCCCAGCAGGTTAACCGGCGTCTCTTTGCCTTTGCTGCGGGCGGCGTGGTCAGAGATAAACCCTTCCCGCTTCCAGCGCACGCTCAGCAGATCCGGCGTGTGCTTGATAATATCGCGCAGGGCGTGGATCACCGTGTCCTGGGTATTGGCACAAATCTGCAGGAGCAGGTCGCCATGACACAGCGCCGCGTCCAGGGAGTCATTCGGGAAACGCGTCATTTTCTGCAGCGATTTCGGCTTCTGTTTTGCCAGCCCGTAGCGCGCATCAAACAGCGTTTCACCGAGCGAAACGGTAATGGTCAGGTTATCCGGGGCGATAAACGGCCCCAGAATACCGGAGTCCATTGGCGGCAGACGCGGGTTCGGCGTATCGGGCGCCGGTCCGCCGGCAGTGAGAAACGCGATGCGCGTTGTCAGCAGGCGGAACAGGCGTTCAAGATCGGCTTTATCGCTCGCCAGTGAATCAAAGGCCACCAGCATCATGGACGCCTGCTGCGGCGTCAGGATGCCCGACTGATGTTCGCCATAAAACGGCTGCGTCTCCATGCGGGCATTGGGTGACAGCGTGCCGGGCGCGCTTTGCGGTTTCGCCGCATGCGCTACCGGACAGCCACCGGCCAGAGCAAGAGCGCCCCCCAGCGCCCCCACCCCTTTTAACAATCGACGACGTGAAGGTTCTGCCACGTCGTATTCGTCATGCTTGTTCATCGTGCTTAGTCCAGACCCAGTACGCCGCGCAGCAGAGAGAGATCTTCCGCCAGGGCGGTAATCGGGCCTTTCAGCGCGTTACGGTCGGCATCGGTCAGCTTGTCGTAGGTTTCAAACCCGTCTTTGGTACGGTACTTCGCCAGAATGGTATCGACTTTTTTGAAGTTGGCATCCACTTTGGCCAGCAGTTCGCTGTTCTCTTTCTGCAGCTGAGGGCGCAGAAGGTTAACAATTTTCTGCGCGCCGTCTACGTTGGCCTGGAAGTCCCACAGATCGGTATGGCTGTAGCGATCTTCTTCGCCGCTGATTTTGCTCGCGGCCACTTCTTCAATCAGACCGGCCGCGCCGCCCACCACTTTTGACGGCGGGAAGGCCAGCTCGCTGATGCGCTTTTGCAGCTCCAGCACGTCGCCGTTCAGCTGCTCGGCGTATTTCTCCATCCCTTTGGTAGAGTTGTCGCCAAACAGGGCTTTCTCAAGACGGTGGAAACCGGTGAATTTCGGATCGGCCGCTTTTTGCTCGTAATCGTCTTCACGGGCATCAATGCTGCCATCAAGATCGGAGAACAGCTCCGCAATTGGCTCAATACGCTCGTAGTGCTGACGGGTTGGCGCATACAGGGATTTCGCCTTTTCGATATCGCCCGCTTTCACCGCATCGGTAAAGGCTTTGGTGCCCGCGACCAGATCTGCAGTCTCTTTAGTGACGTAGGCTTTATAGGCGGTGATGGCCTCGCCCAGGCTCAGCAGCGCTTCGCCCTTCGCGGCATCCTTCGTGGCGTTGCCCTTGACGATCAGCTTGCCTTTCGGATTAGTCAGCAGGCCGCAGGTCATCTCGTACTCCCCCGGCTGCAGGTTGGCGGTCATCTTCTGGCTGAAGCCAGGGGCGATGTTTTCGCGCTCTTCCACCACCATTACGCCTTTGAGGATCTCCCACTCCAGCGCCTTCTGGCTATGGTTCTGGATGATAAACTGGGTTTTGCCGCTGTTGACCGTGAGGGTCATCGGCTCACACTGCTTGTCATTGACGGTGACTTTAACCTGAGGAACATCCGCGCCCCAGGCGGAGAATGCAGAAGCGAACAGCGCGGCAATGCCTGCGCATAACGCACTACGACGGAACTGAATTGCCATGACTCTTCCCTTTATAAGTATGTTGTAACTAAATCAAAGATTACGGCGTCACGCGCGACGCCTGCTTGCCGGTACGCGGCGGCATTGCGAACAGCACCAGCGCCGGAACCAGATAGATAAAGTACATCGCCACTTCGCTGACGCTCGGCGTTTCCTGATAGCCGAAGATACCTTCGAGCAGGGTGCCGGTCAGAGAATGGGTGGAGAGCACGTTGCTAAGGTCAAACGCCACGTCCTGGAAATGGTTCCACAGGCCCGCCTCGTGGAAGGCGCGTATCGCCCCCGCCGCCAGCCCCGCAGCCACCAGCAGAATAAACAGGCTGGTCCACTTGAAGAACGCGCCCAGGTTCAGGCGGATACCGCCCCAGTAGATCAGGAAACCGAGCACCACGGCCGTGGCGAGACCCAGCACGGCTCCCAGCGGCGGCCAGATCCCCACATCCTGCTGAAACGCCGCCAGCAGGAAGAAAACAGACTCAAGGCCTTCACGCGCGACGGCGAAAAAGACCATCATAATGAGCGCCCAGCCGTGGTTGTTCCCCTTTTGCAGGGCGTTATCCACCGCCTGCTCCAGCTGCACCTTCACGTTACGGGAGACTTTACGCATCCAGAACACCATCCAGGTGAGGATCACCACCGCAATTACGGCGACTATCCCCTCAAACAGCTCCTGCTCTTTCTGCGGGAACTCCCCGGTGGTTTCGTTGATGAGGATACCGAGGCCCAGACAGAGTGCTGCAGCAAGGAATACCCCGACCCACATGACGCCAATCCAGCGTCCGCGCTGGGTTCGCTTCAGATAACTGGCGATGAGGCTCACGATAAGGGCAGCTTCAAGCCCTTCACGTAACATAATGAGAAATGGAACAAACATGCCGACACCTTAAATGTTTATCGCGGTCAACTGATGCAAAGAAAGGTAAATTCTTGTGATAGTGATTATCATTACGGCGAAAATAAACACAAGCGAAATGTGCGGTGTTTTGATGACGAGTTGTAAACGCAGAGTCTGGTAATAGTTACATACGTTACGTTCAGGTTTATAAGTTATAACGAAAATGCCCATTTACGCTGGTACGGGGCTGTGGCTAAATATCCGCCTCAAAAACCTGGTGAAAATTAATTATGTTTAAAATTGTCCATTTCCTGCTGGCGCTGGTCATTATTCTCGCGCTTGCCTGGCTGGTAAGTTTCGACCGCCGAAAAATTCGCATTCGTTATGTTTTACAGCTGATTATTATTGAAATTGCGCTGGCGTTCTTTTTCCTGCACGCCGAAAGTGGGTTATTCCTGATTAAATACGTCTCCGGATTCTTTGAGTCACTGCTCAAATTTGCCGGCGAAGGTACCAATTTCGTCTTTGGCGGAATGGGGGAAAAAGGTCTGGCGTTCATTTTCCTCGGCGTGCTTTGCCCGATTATTTTTATTTCCGCACTGATTGGTATTCTTCAGCACTGGCGGATCCTGCCGATTTTTATTCGGGTCATCGGTACGCTGCTGTCGAAACTGAACGGTATGGGCAAGCTGGAATCCTTTAACGCGGTGAGTTCGCTGATCCTCGGCCAGTCGGAAAACTTCATTGCCTACAAAGGCGTGCTGGGCGATCTCTCCTCTCGTCGTCTCTTCACCATGGCGGCCACGGCCATGTCGACGGTCTCCCTGTCGATTGTCGGCGCCTATATGACCATGCTTGACGCCAAATTTGTCGTCGCCGCGCTGATTCTGAACATGTTCAGCACCTTTATTATTCTCTCCGTCATCAACCCGGCGCGCCCGGAAGCGGAGCCGGATATCAAGCTGGAAAAACTGCACGAATCGCAGAGCTTCTTTGAGATGCTCGGCGAGTATATTCTGGCCGGTTTTAAGGTGGCGATGATTATTCTGGCGATGCTGATTGGCTTTATCGCGCTTATTAGCGCCGTTAACGCCCTCTTCTCCAGCGTATTTGGCATGAGCTTCCAGCAGATCCTGGGTTACGTATTTTATCCCCTGGCGTGGCTGGTGGGGATTCCGCTGAGCGATGCCTTAAACGCGGGCAGTATTATGGCAACCAAGCTGGTGGCGAATGAATTTGTGGCGATGATTGAGCTGCAAAAAATCGCGCATCAGATGTCCCCGCGCGGGCTGGGGATTTTATCCGTCTTCCTGGTATCCTTCGCGAACTTCGCGTCCATCGGCATCGTGGCCGGGGCGATTAAGGGCCTGAACGAACAGCAGGGGAACGTGGTATCGCGTTTCGGTTTGCGTCTGGTGTACGGCGCGACGCTGGTGAGCCTGCTGTCGGCGAGCTTTGCGGGTTTGGTGCTGTAAGTGAGAACGGCGGGTTATCCCGCCGTTTTTATCAGAACTGCACGCACACCGGCTGATCGACCCGCATCACCGACTCCTGCGCGAAGCGTGACTTGTAAATCCCGCGTAACGCTTCGATGTTCTTCTCGCTCTGCGCATCTTTACCGTGGATCAGCATCAATGCTTTGCTGGGTTCTCGCGCCACTTTCCCGTCGTTCCCCAGCCACTGCCCGCGCGCGTCAAACACCGTTAAGCCATCGCGGAAACGCGGCGTCACGTCCTGATCGACAAACTGCTGCCACTCGTTGCTGGTGATCTGCGCCCCGGCAGGACGATTTAAGCCGAAATAGAGCGTGGTTTGCTGCATCTGGTTATCCGCTTTGCAGGTCTCCACCGCCGCGTGCTGTGATGGCGCCGTGCAGCCAGCGAGCATCAAGAATGCCGCTGCCATTACCCCTGTTTTGATTGTCATGCTTCGCTATCCTCATTGTTATAAGCACATGGATATCACAGGAAATTACGGATTTTGGCAAGAAAAAAGCCGGGTGCGCTTGCGCTCACCCGGCCTGCATTGTGCAGCAAGAAAAATTATTCTGCCTGGAGCTTAGACGGCGGCGCAGTGTGGTAATGCGCGTCGGCCTCAGCAAAGCGTTTCTGCATGGAGGCAGACGGGGCTTTACCCAGCAGGCTGAACACCACGATGCCGATGCTGCCGAAGATGAAGCCCGGAATGATTTCGTACAGGCCCAGCCATGCGAACTGTTTCCAGACGATAACGGTCACCGCACCGATAATCATCCCCGCCAGCGCTCCGTTACGGGTCATACGTGACCACATGACGGAGAACAGCACTACCGGACCAAACGCCGCACCAAAGCCCGCCCACGCGTAGCTCACCAGGCCCAGCACGCGGTTCTCCGGGTTGGCCGCCAGCGCAATGGCTACCAGCGCCACCACCAGCACCATAAAGCGCCCTACCCACACCAGCTCTTTCTGGCTCGCGTTTTTACGCAGGAAGGCTTTGTAGAGGTCTTCGGTGATTGCGCTGGAGCAGACCAGCAGCTGGCAGCTCAGGGTAGACATCACCGCCGCCAGGATCGCGGAGAGCAGAATACCGGCAATCCACGGGTTAAACAGAATTTGCGCCAGCTCGATGAACACGCGCTCGGCGTTCTGGTTCACCGCGCCCGCCTGCGCCGGGTTGTTGTTGAAGTACGCGATGCCGAAGAAGCCGACCGCACACGCCCCCGCCAGACACAGGATCATCCACGTCATGCTGATGCGACGGGCATGAACGATGGTGTGGTGGGAATCCGCCGCCATAAAGCGCGCCAGGATATGCGGCTGACCGAAGTAGCCCAGACCCCAGCCCATCAGGGAGACGATGGCCACGAAGTTCAGCCCTTTCAGCATGTCGACGTTTTCGATGCTCTTCTGCTTGATCACTTCCAGCGATTCGCCAAAGCCGCCAACGGTGAAAATCACAATCACCGGAGTCAGGATCAGGGCAAAGATCATCAGGCTCGCCTGCACGGTGTCGGTCCAGCTTACCGCCAGGAACCCGCCCACGAAGGTATAGAGGATAGTCGCCGCAGCACCGGCCCACAGGGCAGTTTCGTAGCTCATGCCGAAGGTGCTTTCGAAAAGACGCGCGCCGGCCACGATGCCGGAGGCGCAGTAGATGGTGAAGAACAGCAGAATAACCACCGCGGAGATAATGCGCAGAACGCGGCTGTTATCTTCAAAGCGTCCGGTGAAGTAATCCGGCAGCGTCAGGGCGTTGTTGTTGGCCTCGGTATGCACGCGCAGACGGCCTGCCACCAGCTTCCAGTTGATCCACGCACCCACGGTCAGGCCGATGGCGATCCAGCTTTCAGAAATACCGGAGATGAAAATCGCGCCGGGCAGCCCCATCAGCAGCCAGCCGCTCATGTCGGATGCGCCCGCAGAGAGTGCGGTCACCATCGGGCCTAAACTGCGTCCGCCCAGAATGTAGTCGTCAAAGTTCTTTGTAGAACGCCACGCCAAAAACCCTATCAGGATCATGCCAAAAATATAAACGAGAAATGTCACCAGCATCGGTGTGCTAATAGCCATTCAAATTCTCCAAAATGTCGAGCGACAACCATCCGGGCTGCCTTGTTATATGATCACCGGAACGAGGTGAATGTATCTTGTGTTTCGGTTGGGCGCGCTATCCTGCCGTATGCGCCTTCCGCTGACAAACGATTTAACACTGCATTTACATCAATTTCATCCCCGGTTTGATACGAGTTTCCTATAGGTTGCACTCGCTCACGCTTTTACGGGTTGCACCTTTGAAAAGTGTTAACTACCGCATAAAACCAGGCTTCCCGCGCAAAAGCCAGCGCGTTTTTCCAGCTAACCATTCGTTAACAATCCATTCATTTTCCGGGTTGCAAACCAGGTCACATTTAACACGGTTGCACAAAGTTGCAACATGGGGGATATTTCACGCTATCAACAGAACGCTATTACAGAACAACAGGAGCTTTGGCATGGGTATGACCACCATGGGGGTTAAGCTGGATGACGCAACCCGCGAACGGATTAAGACCGCAGCAACCCGCATTGACCGCACGCCGCACTGGTTAATCAAGCAGGCGATTTTTAACTATCTCGAAAGACTCGAGAGCGATGAGGGCCTGCCGGAGCTGCCTGCCCTGCTGGCCGGCGCGGCGAACGAAAGTGAAGAAGCCCCGGCCGCTGGCGACGAGAACCATCAGCCGTTCCTTGAATTCGCCGAGCAGATCCTGCCGCAGTCCGTCAGCCGTGCCGCCATTACCGGCGCCTGGCGCCGTGCCGAAACCGACGCCGTGCCGATGCTGCTGGAGCAGGCCCGCCTGCCGGAAGCCATTGCCGCGCAGGCGCACAGCCTGGCGTATCAGTTAGCCGACAAGCTGCGCAACCAGAAAACCGCCACCGGCCGCGCCGGGATGGTCCAGGGCTTGCTGCAGGAGTTTTCCCTCTCCTCTCAGGAAGGCGTGGCGCTGATGTGCCTGGCGGAAGCGCTGCTGCGTATCCCGGATAAAGCCACCCGCGACGCGCTGATCCGCGACAAGATCAGCAACGGCAACTGGCATTCCCACATTGGCCGCAGCCCGTCGCTGTTCGTCAACGCGGCAACCTGGGGCCTGCTGTTTACAGGCAAGCTGGTCTCGACCCATAACGAAGCCAACCTCTCCCGCTCCCTGAACCGCATCATCGGCAAGAGCGGCGAGCCGCTGATCCGCAAAGGCGTGGACATGGCGATGCGCCTGATGGGCGAACAGTTTGTGACCGGAGAAACCATTGCCGAAGCGCTGGCGAACGCCCGCAAGCTGGAGGATAAAGGTTTCCGCTATTCGTACGACATGCTGGGCGAAGCGGCCCTGACCGCCGCCGACGCGCAGGCCTACATGGTCTCTTACCAGCAGGCGATCCACGCCATCGGTAAAGCGTCCAACGGTCGCGGTATTTATGAAGGCCCGGGCATCTCTATCAAGCTCTCCGCCCTGCACCCGCGCTACAGCCGCGCGCAGTACGACCGCGTGATGGAAGAACTTTATCCGCGCCTGAAGTCGCTAACCCTGCTGGCGCGCCAGTATGACATCGGCATCAACATCGACGCCGAAGAGGCCGACCGTCTGGAGATCTCCCTCGATCTGCTGGAAAAACTGTGCTTCGAGCCGGAGCTGGCTGGCTGGAACGGCATTGGCTTCGTGATCCAGGCCTACCAGAAGCGCTGCCCGTTCGTCATTGATTACCTGATTGACCTGGCAAGCCGCAGCCGCCGTCGCCTGATGATCCGTCTGGTGAAAGGCGCCTACTGGGACAGCGAAATCAAACGCGCCCAGATGGAAGGGCTGGAAGGCTATCCGGTCTATACCCGCAAGGTTTACACCGACGTCTCTTACCTCGCCTGTGCGAAAAAGCTGCTCGGCGTGCCGAATCTGATCTATCCGCAGTTCGCTACCCACAACGCCCACACCCTGGCGGCGATCTACAGCCTGGCCGGGCAAAACTACTATCCGGGCCAGTACGAGTTCCAGTGCCTGCACGGCATGGGCGAACCGCTGTATGAGCAGGTGACCGGTAAAGTAGCGGACGGCAAGCTGAACCGCCCGTGCCGAATCTATGCTCCGGTGGGAACGCACGAAACCCTGCTGGCGTACCTGGTGCGTCGTCTGCTGGAAAACGGCGCGAACACCTCCTTCGTTAACCGCATCGCCGACACCACGCTGCCGCTCGACGAGCTGGTGGCCGATCCGGTGCAGGCCGTTGAGAAGATGGCGGCGCAGGAAGGCCAGATTGGCCTGCCGCATCCGAAGATTGCCCTGCCGCGCGAGCTGTACGGCAAAGGCCGCGTCAACTCGGCGGGTCTGGATCTCGCCAACGAACACCGTCTGGCGTCCCTCTCCTCTGCCCTGCTCAACAGCGCGCTGCAGAAGTGGCAGGCGAAACCGATGCTGGAGCAGCCCGCTGCTGACGGCGAAATGCAGCCGGTGATCAACCCGGCCGAGCCGAAGGATATCGTCGGCTACGCGCGTGAAGCGACCGAAGCGGAAGTGGACCAGGCGCTGGACAGCGCGGTGAACAACGCCCCTATCTGGTTCGCCACGCCGCCGCAGGAGCGCGCCGCGATTCTGGAGCGCGCGGCGGTGCTGATGGAAGATCAGATGCAGTCGCTCATCGGCATTCTGGTGCGCGAGGCGGGTAAAACCTTCAGCAACGCGATTGCCGAAGTGCGCGAGGCCGTCGACTTCCTGCACTACTACGCCGGTCAGGTGCGCGATGATTTCGACAACGAAACCCACCGTCCGCTGGGTCCGGTCGTCTGTATCAGCCCGTGGAACTTCCCGCTGGCGATCTTCACCGGCCAGATTGCCGCCGCCCTGGCCGCTGGCAACAGCGTGCTGGCAAAACCGGCAGAGCAGACCCCGCTGATTGCCGCGCAGGGCATCAACATTCTTCTCGAAGCCGGCGTGCCAGCGGGCGTGGTTCAGCTGCTGCCGGGCCGCGGTGAAACGGTCGGTGCCAAACTGACCTCCGATAACCGCGTGCGCGGCGTGATGTTCACCGGTTCGACCGAAGTGGCGTCTCTGCTGCAGCGCAATATTGCCACCCGTCTGGATACGCAGGGCCGTCCTACGCCGCTCATCGCGGAAACCGGCGGGATGAACGCCATGATCGTCGACTCCTCCGCGCTCACCGAGCAGGTGGTAGTCGACGTGCTGGCCTCTGCGTTCGACAGCGCCGGTCAGCGCTGCTCCGCCCTGCGCGTGCTGTGCCTGCAGGACGACGTGGCGGACCACACGCTGAAGATGCTGCGCGGCGCGATGGCCGAATGCCGCATGGGCAACCCGGGCCGTCTCACCACCGACATCGGGCCGGTGATTGACGCGGAAGCCAAAGCCAACATCGAAAACCACATTCAGACCATGCGCGCGAAAGGCCGTCCGGTGTTCCAGGCGGTGCGCGAGAACAGCGAAGATACCCGCGAATGGCGGACCGGCACCTTTGTGCCGCCAACGCTGATTGAGCTGGCAAGCTTCGACGAGCTGAAAAAAGAGGTCTTCGGCCCGGTGCTGCACGTGGTGCGCTACAACCGTAACAACCTCAACGAGCTGGTTGAGCAGATCAACGCCTCCGGCTATGGCCTGACGCTCGGCGTACATACCCGCATCGACGAGACCATCGCGCAGGTGACCGGCAGCGCCAAAGTGGGCAACCTGTACGTTAACCGCAACATGGTTGGCGCGGTCGTGGGCGTACAGCCGTTCGGCGGTGAAGGCCTTTCCGGCACCGGTCCGAAAGCGGGCGGTCCGCTCTACCTGTACCGTCTGCTGGCGAACCGTCCGGATAACGCCCTGGGCGTCACCCTGGCACGCCAGGATGCGGACTATCCGGTGGATGCGCAGCTGAAAACCGTACTGACCCAGCCGCTGGAGGCGCTCATTACATGGGCAGAAAAACGTCCTGAACTGCGTGCCGTCGCGAAGCAGTACGGCGAGCTGGCGCAGGCCGGTACCCAGCGTCTGCTGCCGGGTCCAACCGGCGAGCGCAACACCTGGACGCTGATGCCGCGCGAGCGCGTGCTGTGCGTGGCCGAGAATGAGCAGGACGCGCTGGTGCAGCTGGCTGCCGCGATGGCAACCGGCTGTGAAGTGCTCTGGCCGGAAGATGCCCTGCATCGCGATCTCGCCAAACAGCTGCCGAAAGCGGTCTCGGCCCGCATTCGCTTTGCGAAAGCCGATAGCCTGCTGACCCAGCCGTTTGATGCAGTGATCTACCACGGTGATTCCGATCAGCTGCGCGAACTGTGCGAGCAGGTTGCGGTCCGCAGCGGGGCGATTGTTTCGGTGCAGGGCTTTGCGCGCGGAGAAACCAACCTGCTGCTTGAGCGTCTGTACGTGGAGCGCTCGCTCAGCGTCAACACCGCGGCGGCAGGCGGTAACGCCAGCCTGATGACAATAGGCTAACGCTGTGCTAATAAGGCTCCGGAGACGGAGCCTTATTTTATTGGGGAGTATATGAAACGATATCTTATCGCCAGTGCGGCACTGCTGCTGAGCGCCAGCGCGCTGGCCGACGAGTGCGACAACGCGACCACCCAGCTTGAACTGAATACCTGTAGCGCGCAGCAGTACCAGGCTGCCGATAAAAAGCTTAATCAGACGTATCAGGCCGCCGTTAAGCGCGCAGCGGCACCCCAGCGTGACCTGCTGAAAAAAGCGCAGCAGGCGTGGATTACACTGCGCGATGCGGACTGCGCGTTTATCGGTTCGGGGACGGAAGGCGGGAGCGTCCAGCCAATGATTGTTAACCAGTGCCTGGCGGAAAAAACCGTGGAGCGCGAAGCGTTTCTGGCCTCGCTGATGCAGTGTGAAGAGGGCGACTTAAGCTGCCCTCTTCCGCCGGGGAACTAGCGCAGGCGGATCCCTTCGATAATCATCCGCTGCACGTTTTCGAGGGTGCTGTGGAAAAATGCCTCGTCCTGGAGCGTTTTACCGGTCACCGCCTCAACCTGGGCTGCAAAGTCAGCGTAATGCTGGGTGGAGGCCCAAATCATAAAGATCAGATGATGCGGGTCGACCGGTGCCAGCTTTCCGCTGGCGACCCATCCGGCAATAATGGCCGACTTATCGTCCACCAGCTGCTTTAAATCTCCGGTTAATTCCGCCTGAAGCAGCGGCGCGCCCTGCAGCATCTCAAGACAAAACAGCCTTGATGCCTGCGGGTAATCGCGCGACACCTCCAGCTTCAGGCGAATGTACTCTTTGATCGCCACCAGCGGGGCCAGCTCTGCGCGGAATGCTTTGAGGGGCGCCAGCCAGATATCGAGGATCTGCTGCATCACCGCCACATAGAGCGCCTCTTTCGACGGGTAGTAGTAAAGCAGATTGGTTTTGGATACGCCGGACTGCTCCGCCACCTGCTCCAGGCGCGTGCCGTGAATACCAAACTGCGAAAAAGTCTCCAGCGCCGCGCTGAGGATCGCCTGCTTCTTGGCGCTCACCGCCTGCGAACGTTTACCTGGTGTTTTCACTGCGCCTTGTGTCATTCCCGCTCTCCTTATTCTGCGTTGCCCTCAGCATAGCAAAACCCCCGACTCGCCACGACATTCTGCACTCCCATCGCGCATGAATGCCTGTTTTCTGTGCAATGTTTTTGACCAGTTAGTCCACATTTAGCCGCATCAATCCACCAACTTCTGATTAACACATTAATAACACAGCCATTTTCAAAACTGGCACTGCCTTTGCAAAAACACCGTTACACCTGCGACGTTATGAAGAGAGGTTCGTGATGAAAATTGGCGTATTTGTACCCATCGGCAACAACGGCTGGCTTATCTCGACCACTGCACCGCAATACATGCCGACCTTTGAGCTCAATAAAGCCATCGTGCAGAAAGCGGAGCACTACCATTTCGACTTTGCGCTTTCGATGATCAAGCTGCGCGGCTTTGGCGGCAAAACCGAATTCTGGGACCACAACCTGGAGTCCTTTACCCTGATGGCCGGGCTGGCCGCGGTCACCTCGCGGATCCAGATCTACGCCACCGCTGCCACCCTCACCCTGCCCCCGGCGATCGTGGCGCGCATGGCCTCCACCATCGACTCGATCTCCGGCGGGCGCTTTGGCGTCAATCTGGTCACCGGCTGGCAAAAACCCGAGTACGAGCAGATGGGGCTCTGGCCGGGTGACGATTACTTCTCGCGTCGCTACGACTACCTGACCGAATACGTACAGGTTCTGCGCGACCTGTGGGGGACCGGCAAAAGCGATTTCAAAGGTGATTTCTTCACCATGAACGACTGCCGCGTCAGCCCGCAGCCGTCGGTGCCGATGAAGGTGATTTGCGCCGGGCAGAGCGACGCGGGAATGGAATTCTCCGCCAAATACGCCGACTTCAACTTCTGCTTCGGTAAAGGCGTTAACACGCCTGCCGCCTTCGCCCCGACCGCTGCGCGCATGAAAGAGGCCGCCGACAAAACCGGGCGCGACGTGGGCTCCTACGTGCTGTTTATGGTGATCGCCGACGAAACCGACGAAGCCGCGCGCGCCAAATGGGAGCGCTATAAGGACGGCGCCGACGAGGAGGCCCTGAGCTGGCTGACCGAGCAGAGCCAGAAAGATACCCGCTCCGGGGCGGATACCAACGTTCGCCAGATGGCCGACCCGACCTCCGCCGTCAATATCAACATGGGCACGCTGGTGGGCTCGTACGCCAGCGTCGCCAGAATGCTTGACGAAGTGGCGGCCGTTCCCGGTGCGGAAGGCGTCCTGCTGACCTTCGACGATTTCCTCACCGGCGTGGAGACCTTCGGCGAGCGCATCCAGCCGCTGATGCAGTGCCGCGCCCACATCCCTGCCGTCACGAAGGAGGTGGCGTAATGACGACCCTTAACGCACGCCCGGAAGCCATCACCTTCGCGCCGGAGCAGAGCGCGCTGATCGTGGTGGACATGCAAAACGCCTACGCCAGCCAGGGCGGTTATCTGGATCTGGCGGGGTTCGACGTCTCCGCCACCCGGCCGGTGATCGAGAACATTAAAACCGCCGTCGCCGCCGCGCGCGCCGCGGGCATGCTCATCATCTGGTTCCAGAACGGCTGGGATGACCAGTATGTCGAGGCAGGCGGCCCCGGCTCGCCCAACTTCCACAAGTCGAACGCCCTGAAAACCATGCGTAAACGGCCCGAACTGCAGGGTAAGCTGCTGGCGAAAGGCGGCTGGGACTATCAGCTGGTGGATGAGCTGGTCCCGCAGGCGGGCGATATTGTCCTGCCCAAACCGCGCTACAGCGGCTTTTTCAACACGCCGCTCGACAGCCTGCTGCGCAGCCGGGGCATTCGCCATCTGGTGTTCACCGGCATCGCCACCAACGTCTGCGTGGAGTCGACCCTGCGCGACGGCTTTTTCCTCGAGTATTTTGGCGTGGTGCTGGAAGACGCGACCCACCAGGCCGGGCCGGAATTCGCCCAGAAGGCGGCCCTGTTCAATATTGAAACCTTTTTTGGCTGGGTCAGTAACGTTGCAGATTTCTGCGACGCCCTGAATCCCCCGCTTGCCCGTATCGCCTGAGGAGACACCTGATGCCGAAATCCGTAATCATCCCGCCCGGTACCAGCACGCCGATTGCCCCGTTCGTTCCCGGCACCCTCGCCGACGGCGTGGTGTATGTCTCCGGCACGCTGCCGTTTGATAAAGACAACAACGTGGTGTTTATCAACGACCCAAAGGCGCAAACCCGCCACGTGCTGGAGACGATCAAAACCGTGATCGAAACGGCGGGTGGCACGATGGAGGATGTGACCTTCAACAGCATCTTTATCACCGACTGGAAAAACTACGCCGCGATTAACGAGATCTACGCCGAGTTCTTCCCCGGCGATAAGCCGGCGCGGTTCTGCATTCAGTGCGGGCTGGTGAAGCCAGAGGCGCTGGTTGAAATCGCTACCGTTGCGCACATCGCGAAGTGAGGCAGGTATGAAACTTTCCGTCTCGCCGCCCCCGTATGAAGGCGCGCCCGTGGTGGTCTTTATTTCCGGTCTCGGCGGCAGCGGCAGCTACTGGCTGCCCCAGCTGGCCGCGCTGGAGCCGGAGTATCAGGTGGTGTGCTATGACCAGCGGGGAACGGGCAATAACCCCGCTACCCTGCCGGAAGGGTATAGCCTTGCAGAGATGGCGGACGAACTGGCTCAGGCACTGGCTGAAGCCGGGATTGTCCGCTACAGCGTCGTGGGTCACGCGCTGGGGGCGCTGGTTGGCCTGCAGCTGGCCCTCGACAGGCCCGACGCCCTCACAGCGCTGGTGTGCGTCAACGGCTGGTTGACCCTCAACGCCCACACCCGCCGCTGCTTTCAGATCCGCGAGCGCCTGCTGCATTACGGCGGCGCACAGGCGTGGGTCGAGGCGCAGCCGCTGTTTCTCTACCCGGCGGACTGGATGGCCGCCCGCGCGCCCCGTCTGGAGGCCGAAGAAGCGCTGGCGCTGGCCCATTTCCAGGGAAAAGCCAACCTGCTGCAGAGGCTCAGCGCCCTGAAAAAGGCCGACTTCAGCCGCCATGCGGCGCGCATTCGCTGCCCGGTCCAGATCATCTGTTCCGCCGATGACATGCTGGTGCCCGCTGTTTGTTCGTCTGAACTGCAGGCGGCAATTCCGCACAGCCACAGCGTGGTGATGCGCCAGGGCGGGCACGCCTGCAACGTCACCGAGCCGGATACCTTTAACACCCTGCTGCTGAACGGGCTTGCCAGCCTGCTGCACAGCCCGGAACCCGCTTTATAAGGAGCTTTAATGAGCGAAGCCATTACCCCCGCCGCGCTGGAAACGCTGTTCACCGGCGCCCGCACACATAACGGCTGGCAGGATATGTCCGTCAGCGACGAAACGCTGCGCGAAATCTACGACCTGATGAAATGGGGGCCCACGTCCGCCAACTGCTCCCCGGCGCGGATTGTGTTTGTGCGAAGCGCGGAGGGAAAAGAGAAGCTGCGCCCGGCGCTCTCCAGCGGCAACCTTGAGAAAACGCTCACGGCTCCGGTCACGGCGATTGTGGCCTGGGACAGCGAGTTTTATGAGCGCCTGCCTGAACTGTTCCCGCACGGCGATGCGAAGAGCTGGTTTACCTCCAGCCCCGCGCTGGCGGAAGAGACGGCCTTTCGCAACAGCTCGCTGCAGGCTGCATACCTGATCTTCGCCTGTCGCGCGCTGGGGCTGGACACCGGTCCGATGTCGGGCTTTGACCGCCAAAAGGTCGACGAGGCCTTTTTCACCGGCACGACGCTTAAAAGCAATCTGCTGATCAACATTGGCTACGGCGACCCTCGCAAACTGTACGGGCGTCTGCCGCGCCTGACCTTCGACGATGCCTGCGGGCTGGCGTAAGGAGCCATCATGACGACACCGGATAAACAAACCTTTCGCGACGCCATGGCCTGCGTTGGCGCGGCGGTCAATATCATCACCACCGACGGCCCGGCGGGGCTGGCAGGCTTCACAGCCAGCGCGGTGTGCAGCGTCACGGATTCACCGCCTACCCTGCTGGTGTGTCTGAACCGCGGCGCGTCCGTCTGGCCGACGTTCAGCGAAAACCGCACGCTGTGCGTGAATACCCTGAGCGCCGGACAGGAGCCTTTATCTAACCTGTTTGGCGGGAAAACGCCGATGGAGGAACGCTTTGCCGCCGCACGCTGGCAGACGGGCGACACGGGCTGCCCGCGCCTGGAAGATGCGCTGGCCTCGTTTGACTGCCGCATCAGCCAGGTGGTGAGCGTCGGCACCCACGACATTCTGTTTTGCGACATTGTTTCGATTATTCGCCACCCCGCGCCGCAAGGGCTGGTGTGGTTTGACCGCGCCTACCACGCGCTTATGCGACCCGCCTGTTAACCCGCCCTAAGGAGACAGACCATGTTCGGATTTCCCCACTGGCAGTTGAAATCGACCTCCACAGAAACAGGCGTGGTCGCGCCGGATGAACGTCTCCCGCTCGGGCAGACGATGGTGATGGGCGTCCAGCACGCGGTCGCGATGTTTGGCGCCACGGTGCTGATGCCGATGCTGATGGGACTCGATCCCAACCTGTCTATTCTGATGTCGGGAATCGGCACGCTGCTGTTCTTTTTCGTCACCGGCGGGCGCGTGCCCAGCTATCTCGGCTCCAGCGCCGCCTTTGTCGGGGTGGTCATCGCCACCACCGGGTTTAACGGCCAGGGGATCAACCCCAACCTGAGCGTGGCCCTTGGCGGCATCATCGCCTGCGGTCTGGTGTACACCCTGATTGGTCTGGTTGTGATGAAAATCGGCACGCGCTGGATCGAGCGAATGATGCCTCCCGTCGTGACGGGCGCCGTGGTGATGGCGATTGGCCTCAACCTCGCGCCAATTGCGGTCAGGAGCGTCTCCGCCTCGCCGTTTGAAAGCTGGATGGCGGTGATCACGGTGCTGTGCATCGGCCTGGTGGCGGTGTTCACGCGCGGCATGATCCAGCGTCTGCTGATCCTGGTTGGGCTGATTGTCGCCTGTCTGGTCTACGCCCTGCTGGCCAACGTTTTCGGTCTGGGCAAGCCGGTTGACTTTACGCTGCTCCATCAGGCCGCCTGGTTCGGCCTGCCGAAGGTGACCTCACCCACCTTTAACACCCAGGCGATGATGCTTATCGCACCGGTGGCGGTGATTCTGGTGGCAGAGAACCTGGGCCACCTGAAGGCCGTGGCGGGAATGACCGGGCGCAGTATGGACCCGTACATGGGCCGGGCGTTCGTCGGCGACGGTCTGGCGACCATGCTCTCCGGTTCCGTAGGCGGCAGCGGCGTCACCACCTATGCTGAAAACATCGGCGTGATGGCGGTGACCAAGGTCTACTCGACGCTGGTCTTCGTGGCGGCGGCAGTAATGGCGATGCTGCTCGGCTTCTCGCCGAAGTTCGGCGCGCTGATCCACACCATCCCGTCCCCGGTCATCGGCGGAGCATCGATTGTGGTGTTTGGGCTGATCGCCGTAGCCGGCGCGCGCATCTGGGTACAGCATCGCGTCGATCTCAGCCAGAATGGCAACCTGATTATGGTTGCCGTTACGCTGGTGCTGGGCGCAGGCGATTTTGCCCTGACGCTGGGCGGGTTTACGATTGGCGGGATTGGCACGGCGACCTTCGGCGCGATCCTGCTTAACGCCCTGCTGAGCCGCCGGATGGCCGCCGCGCCGCAGGGCGCCGTGGTGCATCAGGATTCGTGATTTAACGTCGCGCTGTCATTTTCTGGCAGCGCGTTTTTCTTCCGTTTAAGCTTTAACTCGCTCACCAGCACCCCGGCGACAATAAATGCCGCGCCCACCAGCGCCAGAAGCGGCAAACGCTCACCTGCAATGCGTCCGAAAATCCCCGCCCAGACCGGTTCGCCGGTATAAATCACCGTCGCGCGGGTTGGCGATACGCTGCGCTGCGCCCAGTTCATGGTGACCTGAATAATGGCGCTGAAAATCCCCAGCCCCAGTGCGACCACCACCAGGCCGGTGGACATCGGCGGTACGGATTCCCCTGCCGGCACCATAGTCGCAAACGCCACCAGCGACGCCGTGGCAAGCTGCACCACCGTCACCCGTTTGACGTCGACCTTGCCTGCCCAGGCGCTAATCAGAATAATTTCCGCCGCAATGGCAATCGCCCCTATCAGGGTGATGATTTCGCCCTGCCCCAGCGCCAGCAGGTTGTTTTCCGGCCCGGCCAGTAATATCAGGCCGATAAACGCCAGCACGATGCCAATACAGGACATCAGCCCCGGCAGCCGCCCCAGGCACAACCACTGCAGTAGCGGCACCAGGGGCACATACATGGCGGTGATAAACGCGGATTTGCTGCTGGAGATGGTCTGCAATCCCCACGTCTGCAGGCTGTAGCCCATCGCTATCGCCACCCCAATCGCCACGCCGGCCTTAAGCTCTTTCAGCGTCAGCCCCCTCAGCGTTTTAAGCGAAATCAGCCCCACGGCAAGCGCCGCCGTCGCAAAGCGCAGGCCAACAAAAAAGAACGGATCGCTGAGGGTCACCGCGTACTGAACGGCCAGAAACGTCCCACCCCAGAACATGGTGATGAGAATGAGGATGGCTTCCTGCGGTTTAACGGAAAATTTGAAGCGTGAGACAGACATGCGGCACCAGAAAGAGAAAACAATTCTGTAGTGTGCGTTGCCTTTGGTTACAGTTCAATGTTGCAGAAATAAAAAAAACCGCCGGGAGATCCCGGCGGCAGGGGTTCAACCCGGCGTGTTACTTACTGCTGCCGTGGCTGTTTTTACCCCCTTTCTTGCCAGCTTCAGATGCGCGTTGCGGGTCATTCTTGAAGTTGCCCCCGCTATGCTGGCCACCTTTACGGCCTGCTTCTGATGCTCTTTCACGGTCTTCTGCGAAATTACCTGAACCACCACGATGGTTTGCCATCTCTAACCTCCAGAATGTGAAACATTAGACATCATATTGCATTCAGTAAAAGAGGAATCTTTCACCTCGCAACACAAGGACAGTGCCTTTATCTGTGCCGCGTGAAACTAAGCTTAGTGGAATGCCGCTATCCGGCAAGCCGCAGGTAATATTCTGCAACATGAACTCAGCCTTTCGGGTGAGATGACGCGACGGCGATTCATAAGCCTTTCTTATCATTTCAAAAAACTGCTGCCAAAAAGTTGTTTCATTTTGCTACAAAGCCTTTTTGTAACCATATTGTTATAAATCAAAGAAATGCCGTTCATTTTTGCAGTCTGGCCGTGATGGCATATCTTTAAATGAGCGCAGCGATCCGCTGTCAGATAATACAAACGAGGAGTGATGCAAAATGGCAAAAGTTCTGGTGCTCTATTATTCCATGTATGGACACATTGAAACCATGGCTCACGCGGTCGCAGAAGGTGCGAACAGAGTTGATGGCGTTGAGGTTGTGGTGAAACGCGTACCGGAAACCATGCAGGCGGAAGCCTTCCTGAAAGCCGGGGGGAAAACGCAAAACGCCCCGGTCGCCACCCCGCAGGAGCTGGCGGATTATGACGCCATTATCTTCGGCACCCCGACCCGCTTCGGCAATATGTCAGGCCAGATGCGCACCTTCCTCGATCAAACCGGCGGACTTTGGGCATCCGGGGCGCTCTACGGCAAACTCGCCAGCGTATTCAGCTCTACCGGCACCGGCGGCGGTCAGGAGCAGACGATTACCTCAACCTGGACTACCCTTGCTCATCACGGGATGGTGATTGTGCCGATTGGCTACGGCGCCCAGGAGCTGTTTGACATTTCCCAGGTGCGCGGCGGTACGCCGTACGGCGCAACCACCATTGCCGGTGGGGATGGCTCACGCCAGCCAAGCAATGAAGAACTGTCTATCGCCCGCTATCAGGGTGAATACGTCGCGGGTCTGGCCAAAAAACTGAACGGCTAACACCCACAGGAGGACAAGCATGCCAACTCAAGAATCCAAAGCTCACCACGTGGGCGAATGGGCAAGTTTACGCAACACCTCTCCGGAGATTGCCGAAGCTATCTTTGAAGTCGCGAAGTACGATGAAAAGCTGGCCGAGCAGATTTGGGAGGAAGGTAACGATGAGGTGCTGGTGCGCGCCTTCGAAAAAACGGATAAAGACTCGCTCTTCTGGGGCGAGCAAACCATCGAACGTAAAAACGTCTAAGCGTTTCCCCCCGCCGCAGCGGGGGGTTCTCCTTTACTTCGCCGCGTTATTCATCACCGCATTGAATTTATCGACAGGACAGAAGCCGTTCGCATCCACCGGGCAGCCCTTCAGCTCCAGCGTCACGCGCTGCGCGGGAGACTGCAGCGACAGCACGCTGGCGTTACGCAGCTGCTCTGAGCTCTGGTAGACATACTCAATTTTCATCAGCTCCTGGTTGGCATTTTTGTCATGCCAGCGCTGGAAGACAATCTTGCCGCCAATCGGGGTGCGTTCCTGCTGGTCGTGCAGCTGATACGGTTTGAAATCCAGGGCCGTCAGCAGAGAAGCAATGTTCGAGTCGTGCCCCACCAGCAGGGTGATTTTCGGCGCTTTTGCCTGTTCGGTGACCAGGGTTTTATCAATGTACTTCACCAGCGGCTTCGCCACGTTTTGCGCCACTTCGGTGGAGGTAAACAGCGAGTCCTGATAGCCGTTCTTGAGCTTCGACAGCACGCGCCACTGCTGGTCGGTTTTGATTTCGCCCCAGGCCACCTGGTCGGCCGGGAAGCCTTCGTAATACTGCAGCGTGAACGCGTCCACCAGCGAGTTACCCACCTTCAGCGGCCCGGATACGCCAGGCTCTTTTTCATAGTCGGCGCTGAAGGTATCTTTCGCGTCCGCCAGCGAGCAGACCTTTTTCTCCTTGCAGGACGGGGAATCCGCGTAGTTTGTCATCTGCTCCAGCAGCTTATAGCTTTCGGTAAGCTGCATTTTCTGCCGCTCGGTCTCCATCGCCTTCAGCGCTTTTTCGCGGAATTCCGGCGAGTTATCGGTTATCACCGGATTGAAGGTCGGATCCATAGTGCCCATTTTGTCCTGATGGTGCACGGGAACGTCGCAGCCCGGGAACGCGCCGGTGATAAAGAACTGCGCGGTGGCGACGGTACGCTGCAGGCTGTTGGCGTAAGCATAAACGCTATCCGCCGCCGGGCATTCTCCCGTCTTCACCATACCCTGCTGCGCCAGCCACTCGCGCATGTAGTGGCCCATATAGACCTCCAGCACGCCGCCCTTGGTGGTGAGCTGACCGCCCGGCACCTCCCACTCCGGCCACTGCTTCGGCGTGGACTGCTCCAGCACGCTGCCGTTATTGGCGAGCGGCGCGCGCAGGTTATGGCGACTCATGATTAAAACTTGCTCCAGCTGATAGCCTTCCGGCGTCTCTTGCGCCTGCACGCCAAACGTTGCTGAAATGGAACCGGCGACTGCCAGCGCGAGTAGTGCTTTTCTCATCCCTAATTCCTCACTCGTTTTAAAATGTCGCATTCAGTGTGACATATTCGTGACAATTTTCCGGGAAGCATTTCTCAAACTGATGATTAACGTGCTTACGGTGTGGGCAAATAAGTTTTATAATAAAACTACACCCTACCGGAGAATTGACCGTGAAACGTACCCGCCTCGAAGAGAGCACCTGCCCCGTCGCCCGTTCGCTGGATATCATCGGCGACTGGTGGTCGCTGCTGATCGTGCGCGACGCGCTGCGCGGGATAAAACGCTTCGGCGAGTTCCAGAAAAGCCTCGGCATCGCGAAAAACATGCTGACCACGCGGCTAAAACTGCTGGTCGACGAAGGCATCCTCCGGCTTCAGCCCGCGTCCGACGGCAGCGCCTGGCAGGAGTATGTCCTGACCGAGAAAGGGCGCGCCCTGCAAACGGTGCTGGTTGCCCTCTCCCAGTGGGGCAATGAATTTTTGTTTGCTGAAAACGAATGCGGCACCGTGCTGGTCGATGCCGAACAGCGCAAACCCCTGCGCAAACTGGCGCTTATCGCCGACGATGGGCGCGAACTGACGCCTGAAGAGATCGTGGCTAAACTCCCCTCCTGATCGTTTCCGAGGGCAAAAGCACAAAATGCTCAGCAAAATGGTTGCATTATAAAACCAAATAGCAGAGAGTTAATTTAGTTTCATATTGAAACCGAACAACCCACTTTGCCTTGAGGTAACACACGATGACTACGCAAATCACCACCGCCCTGATTACGGGCGCCTCTTCCGGAATTGGTGCCGTCTATGCCGACCGTCTTGCCGCGCGCGGCGCTAACCTGGTGCTGGTCGCCCGTCGCGAAGATCGCCTGAAAACCCTTGCCGCCGACCTTCGCGCGCGCTACGGCGTGGCCGTCGATATTCTGGTGGCCGATCTTACCGATGAAGCCGGGATCCGCGCCGTGGAAGAGGAGCTGCGCAGCAATACCGCCATTGATACGCTCGTTAACAACGCGGGCACCGCGCAGATGGCGCCGTTCCTCGCGGGCGATGTGGCGCAGCATCAGGCCATTAACACCCTGAACACCACGGCGCTGATGCGTCTGACCTACGCCATCCTGCCGCGCCTGGCGCAGAACAATCGCGGCACGCTGATCAATATCGCGTCCGTGCTGGCCCTGCACGTCCGGGCGGGCAGCGCGCTCTACAGCGCCACCAAGGCGTGGGTGTTGAGCTTTACCCGTGGGTTACAGGAAGAATTTGCCGACAGCAACGTGCGCATTCAGGCCGTGCTGCCCGCCGCCACGGCGACTGAAATCTGGAGCCATTCGGGCGTCACGGTGAACGATCTGCCGGAAGGATCGGTGATGACCACCGACGATATGGTGGATGCATCGCTGGCGGGTCTGGATCAGGGTGAACCGATCACCATCCCGCCGATGCATGACGCTGGCCTGTGGGATCGCTACGAAGCGGCGCGTCTTGAGCTGTTCAACAGCGCGCGCACCGGCATTCCTGCACCGCGCTACGCTAAATGATAAGATTAAATGCGCTGATGCCGGTGACTACACCGACATACAGCGCCGCCCAGACGCAGGCGGAAAGCAGGCTGACGGCGTAGACCTTGACTGCATTCAGCCTGAGCATCCCCGCCGCCAGCGGCACGATGTAGCGTAGCACCGCCAGGAAACGCGCGGTAAACAGCACCAGCACCCCGTTTTTCTGCAGCTGATGCTGCACCCGCAACATTTTACCGGCGTGTTTAGCCGTGAAGCGGGTCATCCATCGCGTGTGCCCCATCAGCTGGCCGATATGGTAGTTCAGCACCGAACCCGCAGCAGCGCCCAACACCACGGCCAGCCAGGCCAGCGCAGGATGCATGCTCGTCTGGCTGACGGTAATGCCCGCCAGCAGCATCACCGAGGCGGGCGGCAGCACGGAGGAGATAAGCACCGTCGATTTACTCAGCGCCATCACAAATAACAGCGCGAAAAGATGTGCCGGATACAGCGCAAAATGATTCAGCAGATTATCAAGCCACGCCATTATCTTCTCCTTCGTTGATTATTAAATCCTCCATTAGAAATGAATTAACCTAAATAAACCCTCAACACTTTATTAATAAAAATCGTCTAAACCGTTCTTAAACATTATTTAATTTTCTGAGCGGTAAATTTAAATAAGCGTATTATTCCTCTCGTTTTACAACGATCTCGTTATGGCGAGGCTCCTGTACAAATACACGTTATCGCTCTGGTGGGTTCGAGAGAACCGACACAGGGTAAAACAGGCACTGTCGAATCAAGGCTTTGTCAGTATAACTTCCCTCGCGGGATACGGTGTACAGTGCTGAACCCAGGACGTGGGGATCTCCTCTTCGACATGCCCTGTCTTGCTCGCCCCTGAGAGATGTTATTATTCAAAGGGAATTCACTATGTCTTACGCTATTCACAACCAAAACCCGGCATTCAATGACAGCGCCATCGCGCAATATATGAATACCGATTTTATTGTTCTCGATATTTCATTATGCGTGGCGCTGGCGCGCGAGCAGTTCTTCGAAAAATTAAAAGACGACGATATTCCGTCGCATATTTTTATTGAAGACAATGGCCGCCTGGCGGGCATGATTGCCGTACGTAAATTGCTCCAAACCGCCGACACGGTCCAGCCGGTGAAATCGCTGATGATTTGGCAGTTTTTGCAGGTCAAACCGGAGGATGAACGTGCCGATGTTGCCGGACTGCTGGCGCACGGCGGCGCGGATGTGGTGCCCGTGGTCAACCACGGCAAGCTCGTCGGCTGCCTGACCGAGCGCGAAATCGCCCATCTGCTGGAAGATGACGTCACCGAAGACGCCCAGCTTCAGGGGGCGACGCTGCCGCTGGAGAAGCCCTATCTGGACATCAGCCCGTATAGCCTGTGGAAGAAACGCTCCGTCTGGCTGCTGCTGCTGTTTGTTGCGGAGGCCTACACCAGCTCGGTGATCCAGCATTTCGAAGAGGCGCTGGAGTCCGCCATCGCGCTGGCGTTCTTTATTCCGCTGCTGATCGGCACGGGCGGCAACAGCGGGACGCAGATCACCTCCACGCTGGTGCGCGCCATGGCGCTGGGGGAAGTCCGTCTGCGCGACGTTGGCCGCGTGCTGCGCAAAGAGATGACCACCTCGCTGATGATTGCCGCCACGCTGGGTCTTGCTGGGTGCATTCGCGCCTGGATGATGGGGATTGGGCTGGAAATCACGCTTATCGTCAGCCTGACGCTGGTGTGCATTACGCTCTGGAGTGCGATCGTGTCGTCCGTCATTCCGATGGTGCTCAAGCGCTGCGGGATTGACCCGGCGGTCGTCTCCGCGCCGTTTATCGCGACGCTTATCGACGGCACCGGGCTGATTATCTACTTCAAGATCGCGCAATATACGCTGGGGCTGGAGTAACGCTCTCCGCCAGCTGAATCACCGCACGCGAAAACGCCTCAATTGCCAGGGCGACATCCTCAGCCATCACCGATTCCGCCGGATGGTGGCTGACGCCTCCTTTGCAGCGCACAAACAGCATGCCGACCGGCCAGCGTTCCGCGATGGCAATCGCGTCGTGGCCCGCACCGCTGGGCAGCGAAAGCGAACGCCCCTGTACCGATGTGACCGCCTCCCCCAGCACGTTTTGCAGGTGGAAATTGCACGGCGTGGCCGCAATGCGGTAAAACTCCTCGGCGCTGAAGTCCAGAGCGCGGCGCGAGGCGATCGCCTGCGCATGTTCCAGCAGGTCGTTAAGCAACCGATCCAGCGGCGCATCCTGCGGCCCGCGAATATCCAGCGAGAGCTGAACCTCGCCGGGGATCACGTTCACCGCCCCCGGCAGGCAGCGCAGCTCGCCAACCGTCGCCACCAGGTTACCGCCCTGCTGTCGGGTCGCGTTTTCAACGATGACCATCCACTCGGCGGCGGCGGCCAGCGCGTCCCTGCGGTGGTGCATCGGCACGGTTCCCGCGTGCCCGGCCTCGCCGGTGAAGCGGCAGTTCAGACGACGCGCGCCGTTAATGGCCTCCACCACGCCAAGGGCGAGCGCCTCCTGCTCAAGGCATGGCCCCTGCTCAATATGCAGTTCCAGATAGGCGCTGAAATCCTCCTGACGGCGCGCGGCATGGAGCACGCGGGCAGGATCGAGCCCCACCAGGGTCATCGCCTGCGCCACGCTGGTTCCGCTGGCGTCAGCTTTCTCCAGCCAGCCCTGCGGCCAGGTGCCGGTGATGCCCCGGCTGCCTAACAGCGTAATGCCGAAGCGAGTCCCCTCTTCGTCACAAAAGCCGACAATCTCGATGGCCTGCGCCAGATGCACACCCTGCTGGTGCAGGCTGTCCACCACCTCAATGGCGGTGAGCACCCCAAGCATGCCGTCGTAGCGCCCGGCATTGCGCACGGTATCCAGATGCGAGCCGAGCAGCACCGCCTGCGCCCCTTCCTGCGCGCCCTCATAGCGTCCACAGATGTTGCCCACGCTGTCCTGCCAGACGGTCATTCCCGCCTGGCTCATCCACTGCCCCACCAGCTGGTTGGCCTGCAGATGCTGGGTTGAGAGATAAACCCTCGTCAGCGCATCCGGGCTTTCGCTGATGGCGGCCAGCGCGTCGGCGCGGGCCATCACCCGTTCTGCCGCCGGGCTCATTGCGGCGTCTCGCGGCGATAGTGGTCCCACGCGGCCTGCATGGCGGCCCCCTGCGTGGTGGTGAATTTGAGGTAGTTCAGCACCGACTCCAGCGCGCTCAGGGTGGTCATCACGCAGTCCTTGCGCGCGTTGTAGCCCATCGTGCCGATACGCCACACTTTGCCGTGCAGCGGGCCAAACGAGGTGCCGATTTCAATCCCGAAATCCTCCAGCATCAGCTTACGCACCTGGTCGCCGTTGACGCCCTGCGGGATCGCCACGCCCAGCACGTTGTTCATCTTGTGCTTCAGGTCGCCAAAGGTCTCCAGCCCCATCGCCTGAATGCCCTTTAGCAGCGCCTCGCCGTGCAGCTTATGACGCGCGATGCCGTTATCCAGCCCTTCCTGCAGGATCAGCCGCGCGCACTCGCGGGCGCCAAACAGCGCGGTGGTCGCTTCGGTGTGGTGGTTCAGGCGTTCCGGCCCCCAGTAGTCCATCACCATGCCGAGATCGAAGTAGTTGGAGTAGATCATCTCCTCGTCGCCGTCGCGGTGGGCGTCGGTGCGAATGCCCTCCTCAACGCATTTGCGGCGGCGGATCGCTTCTTCCATCCGCGCGCTCAGGGTGATCGGCGAGGTGCCCGACGGGCCGCCGAGGCATTTCTGCATCCCGGCCGAGACGGCATCCAGCCCCCAGGCGTCGGTCTCCAGCGCGTTGCCGCCGAGCGACGCGGTGGCGTCGGTGTAAAACAGCACGTCGTAGCGGCGGCAGATCGCACCCAGCTCCGCGAGCGGCTGCAGCATGGTGGTGGAGGTATCGCCCTGTACGGTCAGCAACAGGCGCGGACGAATACGTTTAATCGCATCTTCAACCTGGTCCGGGGTAAACACCTCGCCCCACGGCACCTCGATGGTATGCACCTCCGCGCGGCAGCGGCGGGCAATTTCGCACAGCAGATGACCAAAGCGGCCAAAGACCGGCACCAGCACCTTATCTCCCGGGCGGATGGCGGAGAGCAGTATCGCTTCAATCCCCGCGCGGGAGGTGCCGTCCACCAGCATCGTCCAGCGGTTTTCGGTGCGGAACACCCCGCGATAGAGCGCCATCACCTCGTTCATGTAGTGGGTCATGGCCGGATCGTACTGGCCGATCAGCTGGCTCGACATGGCGCGCAGCACGCGCGGGTCGGCGTTGATCGGGCCCGGCCCCATCAGCAGGCGCTGGGGCGGGTTGATTTGCGGAAAGTCTGCGATATCCATTGTTAAGTCCTTATCAGTTGAGGCCGCGCACGGAGGAGATGAACTGCTTCAGTTCCGTGGTCTGCGGGTTGGCGAACAGCGTTTTGCTGTCGCCCTGCTCCCAGACTTTCCCCTGGTGCATAAACACCACGCGGTCGCCCACTTCGCGGGCAAAATTCATTTCATGTGTCACGAGAATCAGGGTCATCCCCTCGGCCGCCAGCTGCTCCAGCACCTTGAGCACTTCGCCCACCAGCTCCGGGTCCAGCGCGGAAGTGATCTCGTCACAGAGTAAAACCTTAGGCGACATCGCCAGCGCGCGGGCGATCGCCACGCGCTGCTGCTGGCCGCCGGAGAGGCTCGACGGGTAGTAATCCAGACGATCGCCGAGACCCACTTTCTCCAGCATACGCTGCGCCAGCTCGCGGCATTCGGCGGCGCTTTTCTTCAGCACCCGACGCGGGGCGAGCATCACGTTCTCCAGCGCCGTCATGTGCGGGAACAGGTTGAAGCTCTGGAACACCATCCCCACCGAGCGGCTGATTTCACGCGCCTGGGAATCCCGGTCGGTAATGGTCATGCCGCCCAGCTTGATGCTGCCGTCCTGATAGCCTTCCAGGCCGTTAATGCAGCGCAGCAGCGTGCTTTTGCCCGATCCGCTGCGCCCGATAATGGAGATTACCTGGCCCATGTCGATATCCAGATCGACGCCCTTGAGCACGTGGTTATCGCCGTAGTACTTCTGCACCTGATTAATGGTGATGAGAGGCATTGAATTTCGTCTCCAGATAGCGGCTGTAGCGCGACAGCGGATAACACAGAATAAAGTAGCCGAGCGCCACCAGCGCAAAGACCTTAAACGGCTGATACGTCACGTTGGTCAACATGGTCCCGGCCTTGGTCAGCTCGATAAAGCCGATAATCGACGCCAGCGCGGTGCCTTTAATCACCTGCACGGCAAAGCCGACCGTCGGCGCAATGCCGATGCGCAGCGCCTGCGGGGCGACCACGCGAAACAGGGTCTGGCCAAAAGTCAGCCCCAGACAGCGCGACGCTTCCCACTGCCCCTTCGGCAGGGCGCGAATGCTGCCAAACCAGATATCGAGCAGAAACGCGCTGGTGTAAAACGTCAGGGCCAGCGAGGCGGCGGTCCACGGCGAAACGTCGATGCCGAACAGCGCCACGCCGAAAAAGGCCAGGAACAGCTGCATCAGCAGCGGCGTGCCCTGAAACAGCTCAATGTAGCCGCGGATGATGCGCTTCACCGTGCGCCCGCCCGTCAGGCGCAGCAGCAGGAGCGGCAGCGTCACCACCGCTCCGCCGACAAACGCCACCAGCGACAGCAGCACCGTCCAGCGTCCGGCCAGCAGCAGGTTGCGAATAATGTCCCAGTCGGTAAAGGTGGTCATCATGCCTGCACCCCCAGCCATTTGCGTCCCGCCGCCATCATCAGCTGGCGCAGGGTTATCGACAGCGCTAAGTAAATGCCGGTTGTCACCAGATACACCTCAAAGCTCAAAAACGTTCTGGACTGGATCAGGTTGGCGGCGAAGGTCAGCTCTTCATAGGAGACCTGCGACACCACCGACGAACCGAGCATCACGATGATGCACTGGCTCACCAGCGCCGGGTAAATGCGCTGCAGCGCGGGCGGCAGCACCACGCGGATAAAGGTCTGCAGGCGGGTCAGCCCCAGCACGCGTCCGGCCTCCCACTGCCCTTTCGGCGTGACCTGAATGCCTGCGCGGATAATCTCGGTGCTGTATGCGCCCAGGTTTACCACCATGGCCAGCAGCGCCGCTTCCCCCGCCGTCATCTTCAGCCCAAGATTCGGCAGGCCGAAGACGATGAAAAACAGCTGCACCACAAACGGCGTGTTGCGGATAATTTCCACGTAGCCGCCCCAGATCCGACTGAACCAGGTGGTGCGTCCGCTGCGGATCGCCGCCCCGAAGATCCCTATCGCCAGCCCGCCGACGGTGGCCATCACCGTCAGCTGAACGGTGATCCACAGCCCCGCCAGCAGCTCCGGCCAGTACGGCCAGAGCGCGGAGAAATCAAGTTGCTCAGTCATCGGCTCAGGCGCCAAGGTTGGCCGGCAGCGGGGCCTTCAGCCACTGTTCAGACAGGCCGTTCAGCGTGCCGTCCTTGATGCCCTGCTCAATCAGCGCATCCACTTTTGCCTTCAGGGCCGGTTCGTTTTTCTTCAGGCCAATAAAGCACGGCGAATCTTTCAGCATAAAGCTCGGCACCGGGGCTTTATCCGCGTTCTGGCGCGAAATGGCCGCCACCACGAGGTTGCCGGTTGCCACGTACTGCACCTGTCCGGAGAGGTAGGCGGAGAGCGTGGTGTTGTTATCTTCGTAGCGCTTCACGTCCGCGTCTTTCGGCGCCAGGCTGGTCAGCACCATGTCCTCCACCGCCCCGCGCGTCACGCCGATGGTTTTTCCGCTCAGCGCGGCGGCGTCTTTCAGCTCGGCCCCTTTCGGGCCAAACACGCCGAGGAAGAACGGCGCGTAGGCGCGGCTGAAGTCGATCACCTTCTCGCGCTCAGGGTTTTTACCGAGGCTGGAAATGACCAGATCCACCTTATCGGTTTGCAGGTACGGCACGCGGTTGGCGCTGGTCACCGGCACCAGCTGCAGCTTGAGCTTCATCTGTTTGGCCAGATAGCGCGCCATGTCGATGTCATAGCCCTGCGGCTGCAGGTCGGTTCCCACCGAGCCAAACGGCGGGAAATCCTGCGGAACGGCAATGCGAATGGTGCCGCGCTTCTCGATATCCTGAAGCTGGTCAGCCTTTGCCGGCAGCTGTGTGAAGAGACATGCGGCCCCGGCCAGTGCAATCAACAATTTTTTCATGGTGCTTCCCCGTAACGTTAACATGAAACAAAAGATTCTTTGAATGTGATTTTGCAACTAATGTGCCAGATAAGGCGAAGCGGGAAATATTCTTGTGAAGCCTGATAAAACGGGGACGGGGCGGAAATGCTCTCCATTTTCGCCCCGCCATTACGCACCATTTTAATGCAAAGCACCAGCCTGATGCCCCATTATCGTTGTTCGAGTTCGTCCAGCTGCTGGTAGAGGGAGGCAATCTCGTGAATGCGCGGACGGCCTTTATCGAGAATCTCATGCAGGAAAGCGTTCGCCAGCAGGTTGATCAGACTGTTGACCGAGGAGTAGCTGTCATAGGCCGAGACGCTGTCCAGCGGGGCGCAGAGCTGCCAGCTTGCCAGCGGGAACAGGCTGTGCGCCTGCGGCTCGCACATCAGCAGTACCGGAATACCGCTGCTCTGAAGCTGCTCCATCAGCGGGCGGATGATGCGCGGACGGCGGCGAAAGGCCATCATGACCACCAGATCGTCCGGCTTTAAATCCACCAGCTCTTCGCTCAGGCTCTGCCCCGGCTGCGGCAGGACCAGCACCTGACCGCGCGCCTGCAGCAGCTGCTGGCGCAGGTGCAGCGCCGCCGGATAGGCGTTACGCATGCCGATAATCACGATCCGCCGCGCCTTCACCATGCAGGCCATGGCGTCGGCAAATTGCTGCGCGTCGAGGGCATTGACCCACTGGGTCAGGTTCGCCATCTCCTGCTTGTAGTGGCGCGCCAGCAGCGTGTTGCCCTGCACCGCGTCGCGGTTATCGGTGAGCGGCATCCCGCTCTGGCGCAAGGTGCGCAGCTCGTCGCGCATGTCCTTATATTTCTCATAGCCCAGCCGCTTAAACAGGCGGCTGACCGTGGCTTTCGACACTCCGCTCAGCTGCGCCAGCTCGGCGCTGTTGTAGCTAATGAGATCGTCAAAATGATCGAAAATAAAGTCCGCCACCCGCTGCTCCTGCGGCGACAGCGACGGATACTGTGCTTTCAGACGTTCATCCAGTTGTTCCATAGCGCCTCTGTAACTTTTGTTTCATCACATTGTACCTTTTATTCTAGGTATTCATTATACGTGCCAGTTTACTGAAACTTTTCTTTCAGAACTGGAACAGCTTTTGCAGCACCTTGTGACTTTCAGGGTTACGAGGACTCTTCATGCAAAGTAATGTCTCCACGCACGGCATGGCCGTTGCGCCCCACCATCTTGCCAGCCAGAGCGCGCTGGCGGTGCTGCGCGAAGGCGGCAGCGCGATAGAAGCGATGGTCGCAGCCGCGGCCACCATTGCCGTGGTTTATCCGCACATGAACGGGCTGGGCGGCGATGGCTTCTGGCTTATCGTGCCGCCGGAAGGCGAACCTGTCGCCATTGATGCCAGCGGCGCGGCGGGATCGCGTGCGACGCTCGCCGCCTACGACGGGCTGGCGCATATCCCCCATCGCGGCCCCCGCGCGGCGCTGACCGTCGCCGGCACGGTGAGCGGCTGGGACGAGGCGCTGAAGGTCTCGCGCGAGTTGACCGGCAAGGCGCTGCCGCTGGCCCGCCTGCTGGCCGACGCCATTCACTATGCGAAGAACGGCACGCCGGTCACGGCCTCGCAGGCCAATGCCACGGCCAGCAAATTCGACGAGCTGAAGGACGTCCCCGGCTTCGCGGAAACCTGGCTGGTGGACGGTAAGCCGCCGCAGGTCGGGAGCCGTTTTTACCAGCCCGCCATGGCCACGACGTTGACGCGCCTGGTGGAAGACGGTCTGGACAGCTTTTACCGCGGCCCGCTGGCGGACGTGCTGGCGCACGGCATGGAGACGCTGGGCCTGCCCGTGACGCTGGCCGATCTTAACGCGCACGCTGCCCGGCGCACCGCGCCGCTGAAGCTGCAGCATCAGCAGGGGGAGATCTTTAACCACGCCCCACCGACGCAGGGGCTGGTCTCGCTGGCGATACTCGGCATCACCGACCGCCTGAACATGGCCGAGGCCGACGACGCCGACACCATTCACCGCATCGTTGAAGCCACCAAGCTGGCCTTTGGCCTGCGCGATGCCCACATCACCGACCCGCGCGAGCTGAAAACCGATATTCAGGGTCTGCTGGATCCCGCCGCCCTGCAGGCGCTTGCCGACAGGGTTGACGACGGCCGCGCCGCGCCGTGGGGCACCGGAAAAGGCCCCGGCGATACGGTGTGGATGGGGGTGATGGACAGCAGCGGGCTTGCCGTGTCGTTTATCCAGAGTATCTATCACGAGTTCGGCAGCGGCGTAGTGCTGCCCGACACCGGCATCGTCTGGCAGAACCGCGGCGCATCGTTCAGCCTCGATCCCGCCCATCTTCTGGCCCTCGCGCCGGGCAAACAGCCATTCCATACCCTGAACCCGGCCGCTGCGCGTCTGAACGACGGACGCGTGATGGTCTACGGCTCCATGGGCGGTGACGGGCAGCCGCAAACCCAGGCCGCGCTCTTTACCCGCTACGCGATTCAGGGCGTGCCTTTACAGGAAAGCATATCCCGCCCGCGCTGGCTGCTGGGGCGCACCTGGGGACAAACCTCGGACACCTTAAAGCTGGAAGGACGCTTTACCGCTGAGACGGTCTCACGGCTTCAGGCACTCGGACACGAGGTGGAAATGTTCCCTGACTTCAGTGAAGCGATGGGCCACGCGGGCGCGATTGTCCGCCACCCCAACGGGCTGTTCGAAGGGGCATTTGACCCGCGCAGCAACGGCGCGGCGGCCGGATTCTGAGGAGAAAACAATGACGACACAACAACCCGACTGGCAGGCGTATCTGGCGCAAATGGAGTCCGTGCTCGGCGTGACGCTGGACGATGCCCGCCGCGCCGAGCTGCAGCTGCAGTTCAGCCGCATAGCAAGCATGGCCGCCCCGCTGATGGCGCTGCCGCTCGACGACCGTCTGGAGATCGCAGGAGTGTATAAAGCATGAGGCTACACGAGATGAGTATCAGCGCAATCCAGCATGCGCTGGGCGCGGGCGAGCTGAGTGCCCAGGAGATAGCCCGCCAGACGCTGGAGGCAATTGCGCGCGTTAACCCGCAGATCAATGCCTGGACCGCCGTGACGGAAGCACGCATGCTCGCCGAAGCCGAGAGCATCGATACCCTGCGCCGCGAAAAGCGCCCCCTGCCTCCGCTGGCGGGCGTGCCCTACGCGGTAAAAAATCTGTTCGACGTTGCCGGCCACACCACCCTCGCCGGGGCAGAGCTGTTCAGCCAGCGCCCTGCCGCGGCCGCTGACAGCTTCGCGGTGCGCCAGCTGCGCAGCGCGGGCGGGCTGCTGACCGGGATGGTGAATATGGACGCCTACGCCTACGGTTTTACCACCGAAAACAGCCACTACGGCACGACGCGTAACCCGCACGATCTGGCGCGCATTGCGGGCGGGTCGTCCGGCGGTTCAGCGGCCGCCGTGGCCGCCGGGCTGGTGCACTTTTCGCTCGGCACCGACACCAACGGCTCGATTCGCGTTCCGGCCTCCCTGTGCGGCATCTACGGCCTGAAGCCCACCTTTGGCCGCCTGTCGCGATCCGGCAGCCATCCGTTTGTCGCGAGCCTGGATCATATCGGTCCTTTCGCCCGCCGCGTGTGCGATCTGGCGTCCGTGTACGACGCGCTGCAGGGCCGGGACAGCAGCGACGCTTTCCAGGCAGAGAGCTCGCGCGAGCAGACGCGTCCCCTGCTAGACCGCGGGCTTGAAGGCCTGCGCTGCGCGGTGCTCGGCGGCTATTTCACCACCTGGTGCGACGCGGATGCCAGAGACGCCGTGGCGCGGGTGGCGAAGGCGCTCGACGTGCAGGATGAGCTGCAGTTCCCGGACGCAGAGCTGGCGCGTTCCGCGGCGTTTATCATCAGCGCCTCCGAAGGGGGAAATCAGTACCTGCCCGCGCTTCGCCGCGAGCCCGAGCGTTTTGAGCCGCACTCCCGGGAACGCCTCCTGGCGGGCGCGATGATCCCCTCCGCCTGGTACATTCAGGCCCAGCGGTTTCGCGCGCACGCCCGGCAGGCGTTTAAAACCCTGTTCGCGCAGGCCGACGTGCTGATCGCCCCGGCAACGCCGCGTAGCGCGACGCTCGCGGGTGAGCAGACCATGGAGATTAACGGTCAGCCGCTCCCCATCCGCGCCAGCATGGGGATGCTGACCCAGCCGATATCATTTCTGGGCCTGCCCGTGACCACCGTTCCGCTGCGCACCGCGCAGGGTGCGCCGATTGGCCTGCAGCTGATTGCCGCGCCGTTTAACGAGCAGGCCTGCCTGCGCGTCGCGCGCGTGCTGGAAGAGAGTGGGATCGCCGACGCGCGTACGGCGGAGGTGGCCGCATGATGAATCACGATGACATTAACCTCCCGTGGGTGGTTGCAGAGGTGACCGCCGCGTTTTACCGCTATGAAGACGCGCTGGTGAGCAACAACGTTGCGGTGCTGGACGAGCTGTTCTGGCACGACAAAAACACGGTGCGTCTGGGGGCGGGTGAAAACCTGTATGGGATTGATGAAATCCGCGCCTTCCGGGCGGCGCGCCCCGCCGCCGGGCTACAGAGGACGCTGCGTCATACCGTGATTACCACTTTCGGGGAGGATTATGCCGTGTGCAGCACCGAGTTTACTCGTGAGGGGACGGAACGCATTGGCCGCCAGCAGCAGACGTGGGTGCGGTTTGCCTACGGGTGGCGGATCGTGGCGGCGCAGGTGAGTTTGATGTCGTAGGCCGGGTAAGGCGTAGCCGCCACCCGGCAAAACATCGCACAATTATTTCTGAAACGGATGCACCTCCCGCCAGTGATCGGCAATCTGCTGGCGGGTACAGACCCACACCCGCTCGTGCTGCTGCACGTAATCCAGGAAACGCTGCAGCGCGCGAAAACGCCCCGGTCGCCCCAGCAGGCGGCAGTGCATGCCGATGGACATCATCTTCGGCGCGCTGTCCCCCTCTTCGTACAGCACGTCAAAACTGTCCTTCAGATAGGTGTAAAACTGCTCGGCGGTGTTAAACCCCTGCGCGGTGGCGAAGCGCATGTCGTTCGCATCCAGCGTATACGGCACGATCAGGTGCGGCTTGCGGGAGCCGTCGCTGCAGGCCACTTCCGTCCAGAAGGGCAGATCGTCGCCGTAGTAGTCGCTGTCGTAGTCGAAGCCGCCGTGCTCTACCACCAGCTGGCGCGTGTTGGGGCTGTCGCGCCCGGTGTACCAGCCCGTTGGCGGCTTGCCGAACAGGTCGGTCAACACGTGCACCGCCTTGTGCAGGTGTTCGCGCTCCTGGCTGATATTCATGCTCTGGTAGTGGATCCAGCGCCAGCCGTGGCTGACTACGTCGTAGTCCGCTCCCTTGATTGCCTCGACGATCTCCGGGTGACGCGCCAGCGCCATCGCCACGCCGAAAACCGTCAGCGGCAGGCCGCGCTTTTGAAATTCATTGTGGATCCGCCAGAACCCGGCGCGGCTGCCGTATTCGTAGAGGGAGTCCATCGACATGTGCTTATCCGGGTAGCTGGCCGCGCCGATAATGTCCGACAGGAACTGCTCGGATCCGGCATCGCCGTGCAGAACGTGGTTTTCCGCCCCTTCCTCATAATTGAGCACAAACTGTACGGCGACGCGCGCCTGATTCGGCCACCGCGCGTGCGGCGGGTTGCCCGCGTAGCCGCGCAGATCCCGCGGGTAATCCTGTTCAAAAAGCCCCATTGCCACCCCCAAAAATTAAAATGGATTCAGTACCTGAAAATGTCCGCTTAACGCTTTTTTCTCGGGGAAAGCCAGATCCCCGTGCTTGCTGGTCGACAGCCCCAGCGCCACCAGCGATTCCACCATCTTCACCGCCGCGCTGACGCCGTCGATGACCGGCACGTGCAGCTCGCGGGTCAGCTCCTGCGCCAGGGTCGCCATGCCGCCGCAGCCCAGCACGATGGCGCCGCAGCCGTCCTCTTTCAGCGCCTGTATACAGCGCGCGCGCACCTTCTCCTGCGCCAGACCGCTGCCGTCCTCCAGCGCCAGCACCGGGAGATCGATAGCGTGCAGCGCCGCGCAGCGATCGTGAAAGCCATACTGGTGCAGCAGATGGCGGGCAATAATCAGCGTGCGCGGCAGCGTGGTCACCACCGAAAAGCGCGTCGCCACCAGCGTCGCCATATGCATGGCGGCTTCGGCGATGCCGACCACCGGCCCCTGCGCCAGCTCGCGCGCCGCCAGCAGACCCGGATCGCCAAAGCAGGCAATCACGTGACCGTCCACGCCCTGCTCTCTGCCTTTTTTGATTTGTTCGAGGACGCCGACGGCGGCGATGGCTTCATCAAAGTGGCCCTCTATAGACGGCACGCCCGCGCTCGGGCAGACCGCGAGGATCTCCGTCCCCGGCGCCGCCACCGCGCGGGCCGCCGCGCCGATGGTTTCCGTCATGGCGAGGCTGGTGTTGGGGTTGATCACTTGTATACAGACAGACATTACGACTCCTTGTGGCCGGCAAACAGCCGGGCAAAATCAGGCAGGCACTCGCCCGCCCGCTCGAAGCAGAGGCTGGCGACGATATGTTCAAAATGGTGCATTAAGGCATCACTTAGCGGCTGGAGCGCCTTCTGGCGCAGCAGATCCACCAGCTGTTCGTGATCGTTGCAGCGGCACCCCTGACGCCACGGCGCGCCCCAGGTGGCAATCACCAGCGAGGAGCGCTGGCTCAGGCCGGTCACCATCTCCGTCAGCACCTGGTTGCCGGAGATGGCCTGCAGCTGAATGTGGAAATTGGCGGAGTGGCGAATTGCCGCCGGGCCGTCGTAGGCCTCGTGCGCCTGCTGCTCCTGGCGAATGATGGCGTCCAGCGCGGCAAGGTGCGGCGGCTGGCAGCGGGCCAGCACGTCCGGCAGGTTGGCGACCTCCAGCAGGGCGCGGGTGCGAAAGATGTGCTGCGCCTCTTCCACCGTCGGGCTGGCAACGTGTGCACCACGCTTGGGCGTTAAGGTGACCATTTGCACAGCGGCGAGTCGTTGAAGCACCTTGCGGATGCCCGTGCGGCTTACCCCAAACACTTCGGCCAGCGCCTCCTCCGGCAGTTTGCTCCCCGGCAGCAGCTGATGTTCGACAATCGCGGTCATCAGCGCCTGAAAGATCGATTCGTCTTTGTCATGCAGGTCTGGCGCGGTCTGCAGGGCGTTTATGTTGTTCATTCACCACTCCGTCTTTTACTCTTCGTTATCGAATCGTATACATAAAAATAAAATATTGCATACAAGATTTATTATTTGGCCTGGATCCTGCAACACCGTTTGCACTCCCACTCAACGGGTTTTCATTCACAGGAGCAGGTTTCATGCCAAACAGTCAAAACGCGCAGCAGGGTACGGCCGCTGATTCCGGTGCGGTTTACAGCCCACGTCTTTGCAATGAGGATCTGGCACCGACGCGTGACCAGAACTGGAGCTGGTACAACATCTTTTCTTTCTGGATGTCGGACGTACACAGCATGGGGGGTTATGTTGTCGCCGCGAGCTTCTTTACGCTCGGGCTGGCAAGCTGGCAGGTGCTGCTCTGCCTGCTGGTGGGGATTTGCATCGTGCAGCTGTGCGCCAACCTGGTGGCCAAACCGAGCCAGATGGCGGGCGTGCCCTACGCGGTGATCAGCCGTCAGGCGTTTGGCGTGTTCGGAGCCAATATTCCGGCGGTGATCCGCGGGCTGATTGCCTTCGCGTGGTACGGCATTCAGACCTATCTGGCCGCCAATGCCCTGATGCTGGTGGCGCTGAAGTTCTGGCCGTCGCTCTCTTCGCTCACCGTCGGCTCGCTCCTGGGCCTGTCGCATCTCGGCTGGATCTGCTTTGCCATTATGTGGGTACTACAGGCGATGGTCTTCTGGCACGGCATGAGCGCCATCAAGCGCTTTATTGATATCGCCGGTCCGGCGGTCTACGTGGTGATGCTGGCCCTCGCAGGCTGGATTGTATACAAGACCGGCTTTGACGGGATCTCCTTCACCCTCGCCAGCAAATCCCTGAGCGCGGGCGAGCAGACCTGGCAGATGATTACCGCGACCGCGCTGGTGGTGTCTTACTTCTCCGGCCCGCTGCTCAACTTTGGCGATTTCTCCCGCTACGGCAAAAGCATGGGCGAGATCCGCCGCGGCAACCGCTGGGGGCTGCCGTTTAACTTCCTGCTGTTCTCCATCGTCACCGTGGTGATTGTCTCCGGCACCCAGTCGCTGTTTGGCCGCATGATCACCGACCCGATCGAAACCGTCAGCCGCGTGGGCAACGATCTGGCCGTGGCGATTGGCCTGCTGACGATGATCACCGCCACCATCGGAATCAACATCGTCGCGAACTTCGTCTCCCCGGCGTTTGATTTCTCTAACTGCTCGCCGCAGAAAATCAGCTTCCGCACCGGGGGAATGATTGCCGCCGTCGGCTCTATTCTCTTAACCCCGTGGAACCTGTTCAACTCGCCGGAGCTTATCCACTACACTCTCGACGTGCTCGGGGCGTTTATCGGCCCGCTGTTCGGCATTCTGATTGCCGACTTCTACCTGATTAAGCGCGGCAAGGTGTCGGTTGACGATCTGTTCGACGACACGCCAAAGGGCAAATACTGGTACCGCAACGGCTTCAACCCGAAAGCCATTGGCGCGCTGATCCCGTCCGTTGCCGTGGGCCTGGTGATTAGCTTCATCCCGGCCCTGCATGAGGTGGCGAACTTCAGCTGGTTCATCGGCGTCTTCCTCGGCGGCGTGACCTACCGCTGGCTGGCGCGGGAAGATCGCGAGACGGCAGGCGCGACGTCGTTCAGCTCCCGCGTGGCAACGCAAAAAGAGTAACCCCTCCTCCTCGGGCCGCAGCCTATCTGCGGCCCGTTCATTCTGGCACCGTTCTTGCTGCGCCTTATCACCCCGCTACGCATACACTAAGGCAGGAACCATGATGGATTATCAGACAGCAATCCGCGGCGCATTTTTTGATATTGCCCAGGTCTGCGACAGCGCAGACGCGATTGCCCAACACGCGCGCTATCTTGACGACGGGGTGCTGTTTATACAGAACGGAAAAATTCTGGCGCAGATGCCGTGGCAGGAGGGCGAGCAGTATCTCGACCCCCACAAGGGCTACACCGACCTGCGCGGCAGGCTGCTGCTGCCCGGTTTTGTCGATACCCACGTCCATTATCCGCAAACGGAGATGATCGGGGCCTTTGGCGAGCAGCTGCTGGAGTGGCTGACCACCTACACCTTCCCGGTGGAGAGCCAGTTTTCCGATGAAGCCTACGCGAAAGAGATCGCCGAATTTTTCATTAGCCAGCTGGTGAGCAACGGCACCACCACCGCGCTGGTGTTTTGTACGCTGCATCCGGAATCGGTCGAGGCGCTGTTTACCGAAGCCCTGCGCCTGAACATGCGCCTTATCGCCGGAAAGGTGATGATGGACAGACACACGCCGGACTACCTGAGCGAAGACGCGAAGCAGAGCTACCGGCAGACGCGGGAGCTGATCCAGCGCTGGCACCATCGGGGACGGCTGGGCTATGCCATTACCCCGCGCTTTGCCCCGACGTCATCCCCCGAGCTGCTTGCGGCGGTCAGCCTGCTCAGAGAGGAGTTTCCGGATACCTGGATGCAGACCCACCTGAGCGAAAACCCCAACGAAGTGGCCTGGGTGAGCGACCTCTGGCCGGAGCACGAGCGCTATCTGGACGTGTATCACCACTACGGCCTGACCGGAGAGCGCAGCGTATTTGCCCACGCGATTCATCTTCACCACAGCGAGTGGCAGTGCCTGCATGACACCGGTTCGGCGGTGGCGTTTTGCCCTACCTCTAACCTGTTTCTCGGCAGCGGGCTGTTTCGCCTGCCCGCCTGCTGGCAGCACAGGGTGCGAATGGGCATCGGCACCGACGTCGGCGCGGGTACCACCTTCAGCATGCTGCGCACCCTGGGGGAAGCCTACAAGGTCGGCCAGCTTCAGAGCTACCGCCTGCGCGCCAGCGAGGCCTTTTACCACGCCACGCTGGGCGGCGCGCACGCCCTTCGGCTGGACGATAAGATTGGCAACTTCGCGCCCGGCAAAGAGGCGGATTTCGTGGTGATCGACCCTGACGTGACGCCGCTGCAGCGCCTGCGCAATCGCCGCTGCCAGGATATCTACGAGCAGCTTTTTGTGCTGATGACCCTCGGCGACGAGCGCAACATCAGCGAGACCTGGGTCAACGGCGAGCGGGTGTGGTCAACTTCCCCGGTAGGTTGACCACCCGCCGGGCGCAATCACAAACGGCAGGTGGAAATGCTCGTCTGCCGTTTCTCCCGTCACAAAATCAATTTGCGCGCAGGGGTATAGCGTGTCGCGACCGGTTTCGCTAAACCATTCGCCGATCTCCGCCACCAGCCGGTAACTTCCTGCGGGCAGAGAGGGAATGAACGCGGCGATGCGCCCCTGGGCGTTGGTCACGCCTGTGGCCAGCGTGTTCCCGTCCTGTTGCAGATGAACCGTCACGCCCTCTGCGGGTTTGCCCGTCGAAATATCGAGAATATGGGTGCTAAGTGTGCTCATTCGCTAATAACTCCTTCCAGCCGTAGCAGCGTAATTTCCCGTAGCTGTTCCAGCGCGGCATGGATTTCCTGCGCGTCGCTGTTCTCCAGCCGCGCGTGCAGCGCCTGTAAAATCTCCTCGCCGCTGCGGCCCTTCGCGCGGATCAGAAACACGCGTCCGAAGCGGGCCTCGTAGCGGGCATTGCCTTCGCGCAGCGCCCGGGCAAGGGCAGCATCGCGATCGTTCACCGCACCCTGCTCCTGGCGCGACAGCGCCGCCTCCGCCTGTGAACCTGCAGGTTTTTCCCCGATACGCGGATGGGCGCTCAGGGCCTGCGCCAGCGCCGCTTCGTCCCAGTTTTGCGTCAGCGCGTTTGCCGTACTGAACAATTTGTCCCGGCTGTCGTATGGCCGCCCCAGCGCCAGCGCATCGGCCCAGCCGGGGAGCGCCACGCAGGGGTGAATCAGCGCTAACGCCTTTTCGTAGGGAAGATGATTGAAGTCGTGCAGTGCGATCATAGTGTCTCCTTTATTGTCTTCCTCCGGGCTGTTGCACAAACCACGCCACTCTGAGTGCGGGCGTGAAACAGTCGATTCCCTGTAGCTCAACAGGAAATTTTTGATTCAAAAAAAGGCATGCTCACCGTGTTTACGCACCTTAGCAGTGCAAACGTCTCCCTCACAACGCCGATTTCGCCACTCTGCAGCCTGGTACGCAAATTGCTGAATGTCATTACACCCTGCAAAAGGAGAGAAGCATGAGAGCAATCGTCATTGGTGCGGGTATTGGCGGCCTGAGCGCCGCCGTAGCGCTGAAGAAAGCGGGCATCGACTGTACCGTGTTTGAAGCCGTCAAAGAGATCAGGCCCGTCGGGGCGGCCATCTCCATCTGGCCGAACGGCGTGAAATGCATGCAGCACCTCGGCATGGGCGACATCATCGAGACCTACGGCGGTCCGATGCGTTTTATGGCCTACAAGGATTACCGGCGCGGCGATACCCTGACCCGCTTTAGCCTTGCCCCGCTGGTTGAGCGTACCGGCGGGCGTCCCTGCCCCGTCTCGCGCGCTGAGCTTCAGCGCGAAATGCTGGACTTCTGGGGGCGCGACAAGGTGCAGTTCGGCAAGCGCGTCGAACGCGTAAGCGAAGACGACGCGGGCGTGAGCGTGACATTCACCGACGGCACCACGGCAGCCGGTGATTTTCTGATTGCCGCCGACGGCAGCCACTCGGCGGTTCGCCCTTACGTGCTGGGTTATACCCCGGAGCGCCGCTACGCCGGGTACGTGAACTGGAACGGGCTGGTGAAGATTGACGAAGAGATCGCCCCGGCGCACCAGTGGACCACCTTCGTTGGCGAAGGCAAACGCGTGTCGCTGATGCCCGTCTCCGGCGGACGATTTTACTTCTTTTTTGACGTGCCGCTGCCCGCAGGCCTGGCGGAAGATCGCACCACCCTGCGCGCCGATCTCACGGGCTACTTCCGCGGCTGGGCGCCGCCGGTGCAGAAGCTTATCGCGGCGCTGGATCCGGAAACGACCAACCGCATTGAAATCCACGATATCGAACCGTTCGACAGCCTGGTGCGCGGCAACGTCGCGCTGCTCGGCGATGCCGCGCACAGCACCACGCCGGATATCGGCCAGGGCGGCTGTGCGGCGATGGAAGACGCCGTGGTGCTGGGTGAGTGCCTGCGTGAAAACCACAACATCACGCTGGCGCTGCGGCAGTACGAGGCGCTGCGCTGCGACCGGGTACGCGACCTGGTGCTGAAGGCGCGTAAGCGCTGCGACGTCACCCACGGGAAAGACATGGCGTTGACGCAGGCCTGGTATCAGGAACTTAAAGAGGAGACCGGCGAGCGCATCATCAACGGTCTGTGCGAGACCATTCAGGGCGGCCCGTTGGGCTGAACGTAAGAGGGATAACCATGAAAAGAGAACCGACTCCACCCGCCCACTGCACGTTTGAGCCAGAGGACTGGCTGCGTCTGGCGAAATGCTGGCATCCCGTCGCGCGCGCCTGTGACGTCGGCCCGGCGCCGGTCAAGGCGACCCTGCTGGACGAACAGCTGGTCATTTACCGGATCCACGACCAGGTCGTGGTCGCCCGTGACGTCTGCCCGCACCGCGGCGTGCCGCTGACGCTCGGCTTTCACGACGAGCACGGGATTATCTGTCCTTACCACGGCTTACGCTTTGGAGAAGACGGGCGCTGCAACCGTATTCCGTCCAGCCCCGACCAGCCCGTTCCGGCGAAGCTGAACCTGATTAACTACGCCGTAGAAGAGCGCTTCGGCCTGATCTGGACCTGCCTGGCGTTTGACCCGGACAATCCTGTGCCGCTGCCCACCATGCCGCACTGGGATGACGACGGGTTTCAGCAGATCAACTGCCCGGCGTTTGAGGTGAACGGCTTTGCCGGTCGTCAGGTAGAGGGGTTTCTGGACGTGGCGCACTTTGCCTGGATCCACACCGATACCTTTGCCGATCCCAATAATCAGCTTGTGCCCGCCTATCAGCCGCAGGAGACGCCGTTTGGCTTCGTCGCAGATTACTGGAGCTCCGTGAGCAACTATCCCGCCAGTTCGGATATACAGGCGCCGGAAGGATTCCAGTGGCTGCGCCATTTTGAAATGCACCTGCCGTTTACCGCCACCCTGACGATTCATTTTCCGGGAGAATCGCGACTGGTGATCATGAACGCCGCGTCGCCCGTCTCGTCACGGGTAACCCGCATGTTCGCGCCGATCGCGCGTAACTTTGACCTGCATATTCCGGTGGAGGATGTACATGCCTTCAATCTGCGGATTTTTGAAGAGGATCGCCTGATGGTCGAAACCCAGCGCCCGGAAAGTCTGCCGCTGGATCTGACGCTGGAAGCCCATATTCCCGCCGATAAAAGCTCAATTGCCTACCGTCGGGGACTGAAGAAGATGGGCTTTGGCGAATTTTTCCTCGTGTGACGGAGGCCGATATGCTGAGCGTAATTGTTGACGGACTGTGGCGTGAGGGTGATAAAAGCCTCGCCGTCAGGCTGGTGGCTGAAGACGGTACCGCGCTGCCGGCGTGGCAGCCCGGCGCGCACGTTGATGTCCACCTGCCCTGCGGCGCGGTGCGCCAGTATTCCCTGACCGGTGCGTGTGGAGACGAGAGCTATCTTATCTGCGTGGGGCGGAAAACCGCTTCGCGCGGAGGATCGCGCTACGTTCACGAGACGCTGCGACCCGGGCAGAAATTAGCGATCTCCACCCCGCGCAATCTGTTTCCGCTGCATCAGGCTGAGCGGGTGTTGCTGCTGGCGGCGGGCATTGGCATTACGCCGCTGTATGCGATGGCCCTGCAGCTGAAGGCGTCCGGAACGCCGTTTACGCTGCACTATTACGTCAGAAACCGCGAAAGCGCGGCGTTTGCGCGCGAACTCTCCCGGTTCGGTGAGTGCCACATTCATACCATCAGCCCGCGCACGGCGCTGGCAGAGCATCTCCCGGCGGCTGAGGCAGGCCTTCAAGCCTGGAGCTGCGGCCCGGCAGGGTTTATGGAAAAAGTGCGTGAGGTCGCCACGGCGAAGGGATGGGATGACGCCCATCTTCACAGCGAGGCGTTCCAGCCCGCAGCGCCTGCCGAAGGCGGTGACGCGGGCGAGATCTTTACGGTCAAACTGGCCTCCACCGGGGAGCGCTGGCCGGTGCCCGCGGATAAGACCATCGCTCAGGTGCTGCAGGAAAATGGCGTGGACGTGCCGCTTTCCTGCGAGATGGGGATCTGCGGGGCGTGCCTGACGCCGGTGATTGACGGCGTGGCGGATCATCGGGATAGCGTGCAGTCGGACGCAGAAAAAAGCGCGGCAGACCAGCAGGTGGCGCTCTGCTGTTCGCGGAGCCATTCCGGGGAGCTGGTGATCGGGCTGTAAAACGCCATAAATATCCTCCGGCACAGCCGGAGGTTTTTCAGATATGCCAGTAAGGCTTTGTTATCAGACGCCTCCCGGCTGCCACGCATAATCAATATGGCTGGCCTGCTCGCGCGCCAACGCGTCATCGCCCTGCAATCGCGCCGCCAGGGTAAAGGCGAAATCAAATACTTTACCCAGCCCACGGCCGCTCAGCAGATTGCCGTCTTCCACCACGTCGGCATCGACGTAGATGCCATCGCTGACTGTTTTCCACAGATCGCCGGAGCAGACATAGCGACGTCCCTTCAGCAGTCCATTGCCGCCCAGCACGCGGGCGGCTGCGGAGCAAATCGGGCAGATATACTTGCCCGCTTCATCGTGGCGGCGGACGAAGGCAATGACCTCCGCGCTATTAGCAAGGTTAACGCTGCCTTGCGGGCCACCCGGTAACACCACGGCGTCAAAAGTCCGATCGAGACTGGCCTGCAGAGTACTGTCCGCCACCACAGGGATGGCGTGATAGCTCACCACTTCGCGACTCTCGCCGCAGGCAATCGTCTGCACCGTAATATTCAGGCGGCGCAGGATATCGATAGTGACAATCGCTTCCCCTTCTTCAAAACCAGGGGCTAATAGCACGGCTACGCTTTTCATTTTGCTCTCCATTGCTTAAGGGTTACCAGTACGGGTGCCAAATCTGTCGCAGCCGCGCCAGCAGTTCAAGATAGAAATAGTCTCCCCAGCTACAGCACTGATCGACGCCCTTACCGCTGCCCATATGATAAACCGAGTGCTGCAGCAGCCCTTCGGTCGGATCGTCGTCGTGAGCAAGGTAGTTATCGGTCAGCGACAGCGCAATACGCAGCGCCATCTCTTCATAATACGCACGGTTTGCGTCGAGCGTCGGCAGCGCCTTGACCAGCTCCAGCAGGCCACAGGCGGCAATCGCCGCCGCTGAACTGTCGCGCACAGCGTCGGTACCGAGCAGGGCCAGATCCCAGTGGCAAACATCATCTTCCGGCAGACGGTTGAGGAAGTAATGCGCCAGGCTGCGTGACAGCTCCACCATCTGCTTATCGCCGGTGTGCTGATAGCTGAGCAGGAAGCCGTAAATGCCCCATGCCTGTCCGCGCGACCAGCACGAGGTATCGCTGTAGCCCTGATGGGTGTTGCCAAAGCGCGGCTCACCCGTCTGCACATCCATATAGTAAGTGTGATAAGTCGAGGCATCTTCACGCACGATATAGTGCGCGGCCTGTCCTGCATGAGCCGTCGCCGCCTGCGCATAGCGCGGATCCCCGGTCTGTTCGCTGGCCCAGTACAGCAGCGGCAGGTTCATATTGCAGTCGATGATCATTCGCCCCTGCTGCTCCGGGTCGTTTAAATCACCCCACGCCTGAATAATGTTGGCCGTCGGGTTAAAACGCTCCATCAGGCGCTCGGCTGCCAGCAGCGCCGACTGGCGAGCGGCTTCGTTGCCGGTGAGGCGCCAGGCGCTGATGCAGGAGAGCGAATAGAGGAACCCGAGATCGTGCGTTGCGGTGTCGATGCGCTGCTCAATACGCCGGGCGAACGACGGTAAATAGCGTTCGGCGGCTTCACGATAATGCGCTTTGCCGGTCATCTCCCACGCCAGCCACAGCTGGCCAGGCCAAAAGCTGGTGGTCCATTCCACGTTATCGGTGCGCGGCCAGACGCCCTTCTCACAGGCCTCACCGGGGAACTTATCGCCGAAGGCGACAATATTTTTGTCGAGCTTGCGCGTGACGCGGGTTAACGCCGCTTCCAGCTTCTGGCTCAGCGCCAGGCGATCGACCTGATGCAGTTCGATCGGCCGCAGCGCTTCGGTGATAACAGATTTGGTCATAACAACTCCTGAATTAATGTTTGGCCGGTTCAACCGGGGCGGTATCTAAAGCCGGAGCAAAGGATCGTGAGTCATCGCGCTTCGACTGGCAGCGCGACAGCGTAAAGGCGGAAATCAGCGTAAATACCAGGGCGCAGCTGCCCATCAGCAGATAGGTATGCTCAAAGCCTATCCTGTCGTACAGATAGCCGGCAGGTGGGGCGACCACAATCGAACCCACGTAAATCATCGCCTGGTAGCCCAGCAGGTACATCGTGGCGTTAACCCGACGATGGAAATGCTCGGCGATGTATTTGAAGACCGAGATGAGCAGCAGCGCGATCTCGACGCCATAAAACGGTTTGATGATGGAGATGACAATCGGGTCACTGGTCAGCCCGGAGGCTATCAACCGTGCCCCGACCACGCAGCCGCAGAACAGCAGGCCGCGCTTAGCGCCGTAGTGGTTCACCAGCCACGGGATAAACATCATCATCACGAACTCCATCCCCGACTGGACGGTACTCAGGTAGCCGTACCAGGCATTCCCCTGCTCTTTGGTGGCGAAGAACGAGACGAAGTAGCGCGGGAACTGCTGTTCGGCGATAAACATCATCCACGCCACCCCGGCGACATAGAGGCTGAACATCCAGAATTTGCGGTTTTTCAGGAGCATCAGCACATCGGCGAAGACGATCTTATTAGCGGAAATGACGCTGTTATTGCTCAGCTGTTCATCCCCGATTTTGAGGCTAATCAGCACCAGCAGCATCAGTATCGAGGTACCGCTGCTGAGGAGAAAGTTTGCCAGTGGGGTGACGTTAAACAACAGCCCGGAGACCGACGCCGCCATCGCCCAGCCCAGTGAACCCCACATTCTGATGCGGCCAAACTCCAGGCCGTACAGGCGGCTAAAGCGGTCGGCGTAAGATTCAGACGCCGCCACGCCGGCGTACCAGCCCAGGCTCAGATACAGCGCGCCGATGATAATCCCCGCCATCGCATGGCTTTGCAGCAGCGGCTGGTAAACCAGCGCAAAAAACGGCGCCATCAGCGCAGAAATGGCGCAGACAAAATAGAGCAGCCACTTGCTCATGCCGATTTTGTCCATGATGTAGCCGTACACCGGCTTCAGGACCACCGCGAAGACGCCATTAATAGCGAACACGCTGCCGATGGTGACGCTATCGAGGCCCACTTTCTGGCTCAGCCACAGGGCGTACAGGCCAAAGCTGGATGACCACGTGAAGAAGTAAAGGAAAATAAAGGTACTCATTTTGTACTGCGCGACGCGTACGGACGATGATGTGCTCATAGCGATGCCTCCGGAGCCAGAACGAGCGTCGTTTCCTGTCGTGCCGTCACGAAGCGTACCGCGTCATCGCTAATGAAGGCCTGCGGGCAGCGTTGCGGATCGAAGTCGGCGGCATTTCCCGCCCACACCGCGCTGATTAACACATGCTTACCGGGGTCGAGCTCGCCGCGCAGCACTGGCACCGCTGCGCGCTCGGCGAACAGCAGATTACTGTTTGGCGGCGTCACCACCGTCTCGCCGCGGCGAGCGTGCGGATGTAAACAGAAAATGGCTGAGACATCCCGGGCATTGCGTAACCAGCAGGCGCTGTCGCTCTCGTGGACCTGCGGCTGCGGGCGGTTTGCCAGGCTAAAGCCGCCTTCCGCGCAGTCCAGCGCGCGCCGGGTATTGATACGATGAACGCGCAGCTGCCAGTCGCCCAGCGCCAGCAGCCAGCTATCAATCACCACGTCGCGCCACGGCAGCCAGCGGCTGTAAATAGTGCCGTCAGCGGTGACCACGTGCTGGCACTCGCGGCGGCCACGCCAGTAGTTATCCTTTTCGGCCAGCAGCAGCATCGAATCGGGCGCGGCATGGTTCAGGCCGTAGCGGCCGCGTTCGATGGTGAAGCCAAAGCGGGTGGAATAGGCAAATTTGCAGTATTTCGCTTCGGTGTTCACGAAGTTGTTCAGCTCCAGCTGGCCGGACGTCAGCATCCACAGGTGGTCGACCTGATGTACCACCACCTGATCCGCGTGGGCTATCGTGTGCTGCGCGGGCAACGGCGGCAGCGGCAGCTCAGCCGCCTGCCAGAAGGCATCGCCCTCATCTAATGCCAGTACCAGCAGGGTCTTCAGGCCCCAGTACGGCGACCCCGGCGCGTTGTAGTCTTCCGCCATCGCCAGGTTCGGATAGCTGTAACCGACGCTCAGTATGCCGTCGCGGTCGAATATCGGCTGCTTCAGCCACCAGCGCAGATGGCGCAGGACGATGCCCTTCATCACGCCGGGCGAAAAGACTTCCAGCCCGGCGAAGGCCGCCGCACTCCAGAACGCCGCCTCGGCAAAGCGGTAGGTCAGGCTACGGCCAAACGGGATCGCCGCGCCGTCTTCGGCAAAGAAATGGATGAAGTCAGAGGAGAAACGCGCGGCCCGGTCACGCAGCGTTGCACAGCGCTGTGGATCGACCCCGGCCATGAGCTTCGCGTAAATCAGGCCATAGAAATGGAACCCCATCGAGATGTAATAGTCGCGCGGCCGTCCCGGACCATCGGCATACCAGCCATCGCCGAGATAGTAGTGCTCCATGGCAGCAAAATGATCTTCCAGCGCCTGCGGGTTGGTCGGCATGCCGCAATAATGGAAGCCGACCTGCACCAGAATCGGGAAGAAGTGCCAGTTGTTATCGGGGATTTCCTGGGTCTCGCACTGCTTTAGCCAGCGCCATAAATGCTCTTTCTCTGTCTCAGTGAAGTGTGCCAGTACGGTTTCACCCGCCAGCGCCAGCAGCAGCCCGTAGGCCGCCATCTCGACGATTCGCTGATCGTAAGGCCCGACGTCGCCCCAGTAATCGGCATGCTGCGGATCGGTGCCGTTTTTTATCGCCTGTAAATAGAATGAGAAGTGCTGCGGCTCGCTGCCGCCAGCCAACAGCGGCGTCACGCCCCACAGCAGGCGGGAAAACGTTTCCATGCTCGCCACCTGCTGACCGTAGTGAGCGGTAAAGTTCGCTAAATCAATGCGGCTGGCGTCTTTTTTAAAATAAGGCGTCACCGCGCTCAGCATGTCGTTGACCAGCCGTAGCACCTCTTCCCGGCTTGTCAGTGGATTATCCAGATGAATATTTTCAGGTTGCACAGGGTCCTCCCGCATTACACGAGGGTAGAGATAAGTTATTGTTATTAGGCTTTTTAAAGCCACGAGTGCGACGTCTGTATGAAGAGTAACTGCTTTTATTCCTGGCGCTGAGTGAGCAGACTCACAAAATTAAACCGCCATTTCATTTTTTCTGGATTTTGTCGGCCGCGAGGGGGATAAATTACAAATGATGGCCTAAAAATTTAAATCTGTTGTTCTGGAGGTAATATGGGTGAAACGCAACTGCTGGAACGCATTACGCTCGATCGGCAGGCCATTTCTTTTAACCGCTTGAACGCCACCAGCGCGATGTACTACCACTGGCATCAATGCGTTGAATTGCTCTATATTTCCAGCGGCTATGGCATCGTGGTGGTGGATAATCAGCACTACACCGCCCGTCCGGGGCGATTGTTTATCTTCCCGCCCTTCCGTTTGCACAAAGTGCAGGTCGATCATAGCGATAAGAACCCCTATCACCGCACCACCATGCACATTGAACAATCGGTCGTCGACAGCGCGCTCGGCGCCTTTCCGCGCCATCAGGCCCGGTTCGCCGCGCTGGCTGCCAGCAATATGGCGGCGCAGGTTTACGATCTCAGCGAGCACGCGGCGTTTATCGAGAGGATCCTTGAACAGTTTCAGCGCCTGGAGGGCTACGAGCAGACCGAGGCCTGCGAGGTGGCATTTCTGGTGATGCAGCTCATGACGTTTCTGCCCGAGCAGCCGCAGCCCTACCCGCCGCGCCAGCAGACCGTCGCCTCGCGGATTATGAGCTGGGTCGAAGCCCACTATGCCAGCAAGTTTTCGCTCGACCAGCTAGCCCACGACCTGGGGCTTTCGCGCAGCTATACCTCACGAATTTTCCGCCAGCAGACCGGCGGTACCCTCCACGAATATTTGCTGACCCGGCGAATAAAAAGCAGCTGCGAGCTGTTACGGTACGGCGATGAGCCTGTTGACGCCATTGCTCTGGCAGTCGGGTTTAGCGAGGTGACCTATTTCATTACCTGCTTTAAAAAGATGATGCTTCAGACGCCACTGCAGTATCGGCGCAGTATCCGCTGCACCAGGATTCCCCGTTAAGGAATTTTTAACCAATCAAAAGGAGGGGATTCTGTGCATAAAAAAACCCAGGTCGCATAACGACCTGGGTTTCGAATTTGGCGGAAGCGTAGAGATTCGAACTCTAGAACCCTTTCGGGTCGCCGGTTTTCAAGACCGGTGCCTTCAACCGCTCGGCCACGCTTCCAAAGTGAGGCGCACTATAAACATCTATTAGCCCCTTGTAAAGCAGGAATTTTTCTATTTTGACCTGCCGGCGTTTGACTGCGCAAAAATCACCCATATGCTTGCCGCACACCGGTCACAGCCCACTTGTACATACCGTTACACAGCAACGCTCATCCTTTTAAATCGCTCTGGTATAGAATGCCACAAAAATAAACGGTCATTTGTTGTGTAATTGTTATAAATCTGAGTGCTCACAGATTTAGAAATTACTGCCATGCAGTGTTACTGGTTGATGATGAAAATCAAAAATACGCTTTGCTTACATATCCTGATGGCGACCCTGGCCATTTTGTTCCTTTGTGTTCACCCGCTGGTGACGAGCTTCAATCCGCCCCTCACCTTCCAGCCGCTGATTAAATCAATGGCGGGCACGCCTAAAGAACAGGCGGAAAAAATTGCGACTATTTCCCATGCCTTAGAAGGAAATGCTATTTTTTTCATTGGCGCGTCTGAAGTTGCCACCTCAGAAGATGAACATTACGCCGTATATAATTACTTTAATAAGCAATTGCACAAACCCGTCGTGGCGTATGGCGATGCGTTCGTCGATGATGAAACGCAATTTTTACTGTTCTCACGTTTTAAAAATAGCCTTAACGCAAACAGTAAAGTTGTTTTACTTTTGGCTCCTGACAGTTTTTACTCAAAAGGACTGCCACCGGCTATCTATGCCGATAATTTCCCGGGCTCTATTTTTAATCCTTTGATGAAGGATCCGCAGGCGCACCCGCTGCTGGTTAATTATTTAAAGCATATTGATAGTAAAGAAATAAGCCATTTAACCTTTGGCCAAATGCGGGTCTTTGGCTGGCACCCCGATCTGATGTGGGACGAGCTGAGCTTCCAGTTTGCCAACGTCTGCACCCTGATAAAAAACGACTGGCTGGCGCTGCTCAACGTCACGCCCCAGACGGTACATCCCTGGCCGCAGCAGCCAACCACCCACGTTGCCCCCGACTGGGATAAAGAGCTGGCGAATGCGCGCGAGTTAAATAAAAAACGCCAGCAGAGCCCGGCTACGCTGTGGATGGACAAAACGATTTACGAAGAGGACGGTTCGCGGCAACAGTGGGATGATACGCCGGTCGTGCCTGCGCAAATCGCCGCGCTCAGTAGAACCGTCCAGCTGCTGAAAGAACGTCACGTGCAGGTGATTGCTATCGTCGACCCGGTTAATCCCTGGGCGCTTTACAATACCGATACCTTCCGCCCGGTGGATAAGCAAATAAAAACCATTCTGGAAAAGAACCAGATCCCTTATTTAGATATGTACGCCATGCCTTATCAGAATGGCTGGAACTGGGATCGTTTGCACCCTTCCGAACTGGCCTGGGTTCCTATGATTCGCTTTATTGCACAGAGTTTTAAATGATGAAAATCGCGATCCGTCTTTTTTTCCTTTATCTCCTGCTGGCGATCACCATCGTCGCGTGGACCTCTGTCGATGACAGCATGAGTATGCAGCTGCATTTTGAATATCAAAAGTTCTGAGGCCGAATGATGTACAGCTCAGGGATGTTTTTTGTTTATTTGTTTTCATCCGCGCTGGCGTTTGCGCTGGTTAATCGCGTATTACGCCATCGTCTGACCTGGTTATCTGCGCTGTCGGTGCTGACGGCGCTGGGATGGGGATATATATTTCAGGGCGATTATATTGTTCCCGTCGCCGTTTTTTTCAGCTTTTATGTTTTTGCCACGCTAAAAGAGAAGGGATGGTTAAAAACGTGGCAGGCGGTCGTTCTGACATTATTGCCGCTGCTGCTGGTGAAATTACATTTAAATAACCACTGGGGCATGATCGGCCTCTCTTTTATGACGTTCCGCGCGCTGGACGTGCTGCTCTATCGCAATAAAAAAGAAGGTCAGAATTTCCTGCACTATTTCTGTTATCTGTTTATGCCCTTTATTATCCTGGCCGGCCCAATGTACCGCTGGCGGACATGGATGAGTGACGTCAGCAAGCCCGTATTTGCCCTTAACCGCGAACAGTTTTTAGTCGCGTTAGAGCAAATCATTACCGGGATTGTCCAGAAGTTCCTGTTTGCCATGCTGATTGATTCGCTTGTCGTGCAGCCCTGGAGCCATAAGCCGTTTACGCTGACCGTGGGCGTGGTGATGTCGATTGCCTACAGCGCCTACCTGTACTTTGATTTTGCGGGCTACAGCAATATGGCCATCGGCGCAGGCCGCCTGTTTGGGCTCAACATTCCGGCAAACTTCAATATGCCGCTTCTGGCAAAGAATCCGCAGGATTTCTGGCGCCGCTTCCACATCAGCCTGTCTGAATGGCTGCGCGATGTGGTCTTTATGCCCGTTTATATGAACCTGATGAAGTTCAACTTTTTCCGTCAGAACAAAACGCTGGCGCAAAATATCGGTATTTTTTGCACCTTATTCTGCATGGGGGCATGGAATGGCCTGGAGCGCCATTACGTTATCAGCGGCGCGCTGTTTGGCGCGATTTCCGTCGCTCACAACATGCTGCTGTGGTCAGCCAAACGCAGCCCGGCATTGCACCGCGGCCTGCAGTATCCGGCCGTTGCGTTTTTAGGGCGAATTCTGACGCTGGGAAGCGCCGCGGGATCCCTTTACATCTTTAGTGGAATGTCACCTCTATGAAAAATCACTCCGATCTTCAGGAACTGCAGGATTTCTTACGTGCGGCATTATGCGATCCCGCCTCCCCGCAGCAGCTGGCCATCAGCGGCAGCGACGAAGCCTTAAGCTGGCTGCAGCTTTCCGCTGCCGTGACGGACTGGGCGCAGCGCTATCAGCGCTGCCAGCCTGTTGCCGGTACGCCGGTCGTATTGTACGGACACCAGCAGGCCGAATTCGCGGTGGCGATTTATAGCTGTCTGCTGCACAACATTCCGTACATCCCGGTGGACTGCATCTATCCGCAGGAGCGCCTGCGGGAGATCTGCCATCTGGCCAGCGCCCCTTACTATTACGACGTCGCGACCCGGCAGTTTATCGCCACCGGCGAAGCGGGCAAGGTGCTGGAGGAGCAGGATCTGGCCTACATCATGTTTACTTCAGGCAGTACCGGTAAACCTAAAGGCGTGCAGATTGGGCGTGAAAGCGTCTGGCACTTCAGGAAATGGGTCAGCCAGGACTTTTCACTGCCGGAAAAACCGGTCCTGATGAACCACGCGGTATTCAGCTTTGACCTCTCCCTGATCCCTCTGCTGGCGAATCTGGCGATGGGCGGGCACATCGTGCTGAACGCCAAAGAGGACATTCAGAAAGAGAACTGGCTGGAACGACTGAAAAGCAGCGCGGTCTCCGCCTGGGTTTCCACCCCCTCTTTTGCATACCAACAGCTGCTTTCCCCGCAGTTCAACAGCGAGTATTTGCCAGCGCTGAGCGTCTTTATCTTCATTGGTGAAGTGCTCAATAAAGCGCTGGTTAAACAACTCCGCCGCCGCTTCCCGCAGGCCAAAATCATTAACTCCTATGGCCCTACGGAAGCGACGATTGCGACGACCGTGGTTGAAATCACGGATGCGATCCTGAACAGCGACAGCGCCGTGCTGCCGGTGGGCGTCATGATGCCTGAGAGCAAAATGGAAATTTCCGCCGACGGCGAGCTGATTATCTGGGGTAAAAACGTCATGCGCGGCTATCTCGGCCTGCCGCAGGAGAACGCGGCGAAATTACTCCGTCGGGAAGATGAAGCGTTTCGCGGCTACCGGACCGGCGATCTGGGTTATGAAGCGGGGCTGATTTACTGCCAGGGCCGCAACGACAGCCAGGTCAAACTGAACGGTTACCGTATCGAAATCAATGAGATTGAAAACCGCCTGCTGGCGATGTCAGGCATTAACGAAGCGGTGGTCCTGCCGCTGATGAAATCCTGCGGCAGCGTGCTGCGCATTGCCGCGTTCTGCGTGACGGATATGGCGCCGGACACCATCAAAACATCGCTGTCGAAGGTCGTTCCGCACTATATGGTGCCTTCACAAATTATCGTAAAAGACGCTTTGCCGCTGAATCCTAACGGCAAAATTGACCGCAAGCTGCTGGACGCTTACGCCCGCACAAATTAATGACTCCAGGAAAAATTATGGAACAAGAAATTCTCGCCCTGTTCGAAAAAGTGTTATCCCGTAAGGTGGGCTTTCACGATGAACTGATTGAATCCGACATTCTCGACTCCATCCTGGCGGTCGATATGGTGCTGGAAGTGCAGGACGTTTACGGCTGCATGATCCCGCCAACTGACGTGGCGACGGTGCTGAAAACCCCGGCGGACCTGGCTCGCTATATTGAAGAAAACCGCTAAACGCCCCTACTGTTAATGCTGCCCTGAAGGCTCTGGAGGATCTCGCCAGAGCCTTCATTCGTTCTCCTTCTGCCGCCTGAACGCTGTTCCGCTCCCTTTCACAGGAATGAAACCGACTGCTTTTACTATTTCTCCTACACTTTAGGAGTACTGTCGGTACGGGAAACAGAAAAAAGCCAACTTAATTAAGGCATTAATGATTCGCTGAGCGCTCAGCCGGGGAACGTTTTGCCTTTAACAGAGGAGTCTGCGGTATGGCATTCGTAACAACGAAAGACGGCGTCAATATTTACTACAAAGACTGGGGCCCAAAAGAGGCTCAACCCATTGTTTTCCACCACGGCTGGCCGCTAAGTGCCGATGACTGGGATAACCAGATGCTCTTCTTCCTCGCAGAAGGCTATCGCGTTATCGCTATCGATCGTCGTGGTCACGGGCGTTCGGACCAGGTGAGTGAAGGCCACGATATGGATCATTATGCGGCCGACGCGTCAGCCGTGGTGGAAAGCCTGGATCTGCGCAATGCCGTGCACGTCGGTCACTCCACCGGCGGCGGCCAGGTCGCCCGCTATGTTGCGCAGTATGGGCAACCGCAGGGGCGCGTCGCCAAAGCGGTGCTCGTCAGCGCCGTGCCGCCGCTGATGGTTAAAACGGACAGTAACCCCGGCGGAACGCCCATCGATGTTTTCGACGGCTTCCGCAAAGCGCTGGCGGCTAACCGCGCCCAGTTTTACCTCGACGTCGCCAGCGGTCCTTTCTACGGTTTTAACCGTGAGGGAGCAGAGGTTTCACAGGGTACGATTCAGAACTGGTGGCGTCAGGGCATGATCGGCAGCGCCAAGGCCCACTATGAGGGGATTAAGGCGTTTTCTGAAACCGATCAGACGGAGGATTTAAAAACCATCACGGTTCCCGTTCTGGTGATGCAGGGCGACGACGATCAGGTCGTGCCGTATAAGAATGCTGCCCTGCTGCAGGACAAGCTGCTGGCGAACAGCGTACTGAAAATTTATCCGGGCTTCCCGCACGGGATGCATACCACGCACGCGGATACCATCAACGCGGACATCCTGGCCTTTATCCGCTCATAAACGTCAGGTTTGAGATTCACGTAAAAAGAAAAACCCCAGGTTAACAAGTAACCTGGGGTTTATATCTGGCGGAAGCGCAGAGATTCGAACTCTGGAACCCTTTCGGGTCGCCGGTTTTCAAGACCGGTGCCTTCAACCGCTCGGCCACACTTCCTGAGTGAGGCGAACTATAAACACCTCACCGCGTGCTGTAAAGAGTGGCTGCACTCGTTCGCTGTAAAAATAGTCAAAACGTGTTTAATCGGTTGAACTGACGACACATCGACGATTTTATCAGCACAGGCCTAGTGTTTTTTGATGTACATGTCTTTCGTGAAATAGTACCCCAGCTTATCCGGCGTAAATCCGCCTACCCACGGTTTCACCAGGTGCGTACGGACGTAGTGATAAACCGGAATGGCCGGTACATCACGCCCCAGCAGATCTTCCGCCTGCTGGTAGAACTTACCCCGCTCTTCCGCTGATTTGGCTTTTGCGGCGTTGAGCAGCGCGCGATCGTAGTCCGGATTGCTGTACTGGCTGGTGTTTTCGCTGTCGCCCGTGCGGAAGTTGTTCAGGAAGGTCGCCGCATCGTCGTAATCGGCAATCCACGCATAGCGCACCGCATCAAAGTTGTGGGTGTGCATGGTGTCCAGCATGGTTTTCCACTCCTGGTTTTGCAGCTTCGCATCCACGCCGAGGTTTTTCTTCCACATGGAGCTGGCCGCAATCGCGATGCGCTGGTGCGATTCAGAGGTGTTGTAGAGCAGGTTAAAGCTCAGAGGGTGGCTGGCGTTATATCCGGCCTCGTTCAGCAGCTTTTTCGCCTCCGCGATGCGCTTGTCCAGCGGCCAGCTGGCGTAATCCGGGTTCTGTAGCTTAACGCCGCCGATATCCGGCTGGCTGATGAGCCACGCCGGGCGCTGCCCCTGCCCCAATACTTTCCCGGCAATGATGTCTTTATCCAGCGCCATGTTCAGCGCCTTGCGCACGCGCGCGTCGTTGAACGGCGGCCGGGTGGTATTGAATTCGTAGTAATAGGTCGCAAGCTGAGGTGAAACGTCCAGCTCGCTGCCCAGAGTTTTCTTGAGCTGGGCAAACTGGTTAATCGGCACCGTGTACACGATATCAATTTCGCCCGCCTTATAGCGGTTCACGTCCGAGGCCTCGGACGTGATGGGCAGGTAGGTGACTTTGTTAATCACGGTATGTGCGTTATCCCAGTAGCGCGGATTGCGCTCCGCCACGATGCGTTCGTTGACCACCCACTGCGACAGCTTATACGCCCCGCTGCTGACGAAATGCTCCGGTTTGGTCCACTTATCGCCGAAGCGGCCAATCAGCACTTTATCCACCGGCACCAGCGACGGGTGCGCCAGCATCGCGAGGAAGGCCGCGTTTGGCTGCGTGAGCGTCACTTCCAGCGTGGTGTCGTTAATCGCTTTTACGCCCAGCGTATCGGGCGCTTTTTTCCCCTGAGCAATATCGGCCGCGTTGACGATATGCATGTTGCCCGGATAGCTGGCATAAGGCGAAGCCGTTTTCGGATCGATCAGGCGCTGCCAGCTCCAGACCACATCCTCAGCGGTAATCGCCGTGCCGTCGCTCCAGGTGATGCCCGGACGCAAATGGAACGTCCAGACGGTGTTGTCTTTGTTCTCCCATTTTTCCGCCAGTCGGGGTTGGACTTCTCCTGTCGGGGAGACGCTTACCAGCCCTTCGAATAAATCGCTGATAATATTGAATTCGACATCGCTTTCGACTTTATGCGGGTCGAGCGAAGCCGGTTCACTGCCGTTGTTTCTGACCAGTTCCTGTTTGTCGGCCAGCGCGGTTCCTGCCGGCACGTTCGCCGCCCAGGCTGCCGTGCTGGCGCACAGGATCCCGGCGGTGAGTAAAGTGAGCGTAAAGTTCGTGCGTGTTTGTGGTTTCATTTCCTTCGCCTTATTGTCTGTTTTATGACGATCCGGAAATAACTCTTAGCGCCCGAACGGTAATAACGCAATATTTTTCAGTAACCTATAAGAGCTTGATCTGGTAAATTGTCGCAAACCGCTGTTCATACTGGCGAAACGGCTTTCCGCAGAAGAAATAACCATCTCCAGCGCTAACGTGCTGAGTAAAGATGGGTAAAACCACTTTGAGACTGGCGTGCCGTTTCCTATTCTTTCCACTAATTACATCTGTCATAAGAGAGTGACTCATGGATCGTATAATTACTTCTTCACGCGACCGCACATCGCTACTCAGCACCCACAAGGTGCTGCGCAATACCTATTTCATGCTCAGCCTGACGCTGGCATTTTCAGCGATCACCGCCACCGCCAGCACCGTGCTGATGCTGCCGTCTCCGGGGCTGATCCTGACGCTGGTAGGTATGTATGGTCTGATGTTCCTGACCTACAAAACCGCTGACAAGCCCGTTGGTATTCTGTCCGCGTTTGCCTTCACCGGCTTCCTGGGCTACATCCTGGGGCCGATGCTGAACGCGTATCTGTCTGCCGGTATGGGTGACCTTATCGGCTTGGCGCTGGGCGGTACCGCGCTGGTGTTCTTCTGCTGCTCGGCCTACGTGCTGACCACGCGTAAGGACATGTCCTTCCTCGGCGGTATGCTGATGGCGGGCGTTGTGGTGGTGCTGGTGGGTATGGTGGCAAACATCTTCCTGCAGCTGCCTGCCCTGCATCTGGCAATCAGCGCCGTGTTTATTCTGATTTCTTCCGGCGCGATCCTGTTTGAAACCAGCAACATCATTCGCGGCGGTGAGACGAACTATATCCGCGCCACCGTGAGCCTGTACGTGTCGCTGTACAACATCTTCGTCAGCCTGTTGAGCATCCTGGGCTTCGCCAGCCGCGATTAAGCACAACGGATACGAAAAAGGAGAATGCCTCTGGCATTCTCCTTTTTTTATGCCCTACTCACCCCGGCAAATATAGGTGGGATAACGCCGGTCCTGAATCAGCCACACGGAAGGCGCGAGCTCAGAGATCGTCAGATAGTAGCGTGCGGTCGGATTGGCGAAGCTACCCCACTGAGCATCAGGCGTATTGTCATTGTGCCGACGCCAGGTTTTGGTGTAGCTCAACACAATCACGTTATCATCGTCCCGCTGCTGCCAGGTAAAGTCCACATCCCTGTCAACGATCAAACATTGCCCGCCAGCTCTTGCCGCCCCTTTATAGGTGGTCAACCCGGTCCCGTCCCGATGGAAAAAGAACTGGGCAACGGTATTGACCTTTACTTCACTGGGTTTTCCCTCATTGCGCGTGAAATTAAATTCAGTGCTGCAGGCCAGCACATCCTTTTTACCCACGCTGCCGGAAAAGTAAAAAAATGCCAGCGAACAACCAACCAGGATACCGCCCACGCCAAAAAGAAGTTTTATTTTCATTTTTGTGCCCCGCTTTTATAACGTATGGTTTTACACAGGCTGGTTTGGCTGACCGGACAGGCACCAATAAACACCTCATCTGCAGCGGAAATAGTAAAACGGGCGCTGAAATAATAAATGTCGTACGCCTCACGTTCGCACGCTACGTTATTAGCCTCCAGCCGGTCCGCTAATTTCGATAGCACCAGCGGTCGTCCGTGATCGTTGACAATCCAGATGCTGCAAAGCGCGATTTTTTCCTTAACCGGCTTGAGTTTCGCCGGAATGAAAATCCCCTGCTGTCGGCTAAAGTAGAGACTCGTCCCCAGCGCAGCGACGATCAATACGGCCACAATCGCCCATTTTTTCATGGAGCCGCGTTGAGGCTTTACTTCTTGCGGTGCGAACGAAGGCTGCGGATCGACGGATGGAGTTTTCTCTCCGGGCTGAAAAATCACCTCAGCATCAAAACGAAATCCGTAACGGGGCACGGTCACGATAAATTCGTGCCCCTCTCCCAGAGACTGGAAGCTTTTACGTAATTCGCTAACCGCTTTATTGAGATTATTTCCTGAGGGCGTAAAGCCAAATTCCTCCCACACGCGAGTGATTAATTCCTCCCGACTCAGGTCGCATCCTTTGTGTTTTATAAATTCCTGCAAAAGCCGCACGGCTGGGGCCGAAAGCGTTAATACAGATTCTGGTTGTCCAACAAGACTTATTGAATGTGCTTCAGGATCGAATAACAACGAATTATTGCATATAAAAAACATCTTTTATTCTCGGCTGTTACCGCATGCTTTTTTAATCCCTGGTACATCGACATGAAAACCGCCTCCTGACCTGCTTATTTTTTCGTCAGAAGGAATTTTCTTCCTATCCCTGGTCGCGGTATTTTCGCTTAACTATACAACCTTAAAGCCAGAAAAGCAGGATAAAAACCTGTATTTAACGAGTTAATTAATACAAATTTTCACAAACCGCTGTTCTGGTTAAAGTTTCCCTGCCCTGAAGCAATACGAAAGCAGACGGTGTCCTGGTGTTAACGCGCCGCCGATGAACTCAGAGCAGGCAGACTGAATGTGAAACAGAAAAATAGAGTGAACATGACAACCGCCTTTTATGTCGCCGCGCTGTCATTGCCATTTTTCTCAGAAATGGCAATGGCCAATATGAGCGTGTACCCGATGGAACTGAATGTGGACAGGTCCGGTGCGGCGCAAATTAAGGTAGCGTCGAAAACGGATGATATTCAGTTCATTCGGGTGAGGCAAAAGAAAATTCTTAATCCCGGCACGGCCCAGGAAAAAGAGGTTGACGTGGCCTCGTGGAAAGAAGGCGGCGTTGTTGTCACGCCCGAAAAATTTGCCCTCGCGGCAGGCGCAATGCGCGTGGTTCGTCTGGTATCGCTTACGCCACCGGAAAAAGAGACCACCTGGCGCGTCTATTTTGAAGGAGTAAAGCAGCCTGACAGCATTATTCCGGGCAAGGCAGAAAGCCCGGCTGCGACGGCGACATTGGGCGTCAATGTGATCTGGGGCGCCCTGATCCACCTCGCCCCGGAAAAAAGTGTGGTTTCACTCTCGATAGACCCTCGCAAGGGCACGTTAAAAAACAACGGTACGTTGCGCGTGCCGCTGAGAGAGATCGGTATTTGTGACGCAGATTCGTCGTGTAAATGGGTTAAAGAAGACGCGACGATTTATCCGGACACCGAACGGAAATTAAAAACGCTCACAAAGACACAAGGCCAGAAATATAAATTCCGCTACTTCAACTGGGTGAATAAAACCGCTGAAGAAGCTGATTTACCCGTCGTGCAATAACACGACGTTACCGTAAAGACCCAAAAGGGTTTGTTTAAAGAGCCAGGGTGCTCATTTGTAAATATGGAGATATCAATGCGTAAGTACTTTAAACCTCTGATGATTGTTGCCGCGATGACCACGTCCGTTAGCGCGCTGGCGATCCAAAAAGATATTACCGTCAACGCCAGCGTTGATTCACAGCTCGATATGACCCAGGCCGATAACACGCCGCTGCCGGCAAGCATCGATATGCAGTATCTGCCTGGCCGCGGTCTGGAAAGCTATCGCCTGAATACCAAGGTGTGGTCTAACTCCGCCACCAGCAACGTGAAAGTCCGTCTGGTAAGCGCCGCGAAGCTGGCAAATGCCGACGGTGCTGAGACCATCCCAATGACGGTGAAGCTGGGCGATAAAACCCTCTCTACCGCCGATGTTGAATATACCGGTACTGAACTGTTCCCGGGGAGCATCGAAAACGGTTCAGCGGTACTGCCGCTCACCATTTCTCAGACCACCAAAGGCATTCTGAAAACCGGTCAGTACAGCGGCGTTGTCAGCCTGATGCTGACGCAGGCGACGACCACGGAAGGCGGTGCGTAACACCACAGCACCTAAGGAATAACGTCAGAGGGTGCCCACCCTCTGACGTCAGGATGATGTCGAGGCTCGTTCATGGCGTTTCACAGAAATACTCTCCTCTTTGTTGCTTTGTTACCCGCATCCATCCAACTCGCCTGCGCCGGGATGGCCGTCCCGGCAGGTTTTGAAGATCTGGCGAAAACGCAGCGCCTGTGGACAGAGGTCAACCTCTACGGCGAGTCGCTTGGACTTTTTGAAACGGATATCACGCTTGAAACGGTCAGTTTTGTCGCACCTGAAACCGTGGTTGCGGCCATCAAACGCCGGTTTAACGACGACCCTGCTCTCGTTGGCACCGTCTCTGCCGCGCTGGCCGTTCCGCTTGCCCGTAACGGCAACCTGGCCTGCAGCAGCAACGGCTCCGCAGCGGGCTGCAATTACATTGATACTGACCGCGCGGCCATTATCTATGACGAGAATAACGCCCGTATTAGCCTGTTTTTGGACAAGAAATATCTGCCTAAAGCCACCGCGGAAAATCAGTGGTATCAGCCCACGCAGGACACCGAAAATGCGCTGATCCATCAGCAGAATATTAACTTCGTTGCCGACAGGGACTATCAGTCAGCCACCGTACAGGGCAATGGCGCGCTGGCGCTCACCCAGGACGGCTATGTTAATCTCGACTGGACCTGGCTGGGACAGCGTTCACGGCGTCAGCAGCAGCAGGAGATAACCGTCAACAACGCCTGGTTCCGCCAGGATATCTTGCGTCAGTACTATGTCCAGCTGGGCGAGATGGATACCCGCGATCTGTTCAGTAATGCCGGCGGGAATATCAACCTCAGCCAGCTGCCGCTGGGCAAAATTCGTGGTCTGCGCACGGGTTCAACACGGGCGTGGATTAATCCGGTTCAGCAGTCAAAGGGAACACCTGTCACCGTGCTGCTTTCCCATGACGCGCGTATCGACGCCCGCCGTGGCAATCAGCTGCTGGCCAGCTTTTACCTGAATGCCGGGGCGCAAACCCTCGACACGCGATCGTTTCCGGACGGGAGCTACACCGTCACGCTGTCGGTCTATGAAAATAACCGGCTGACGCGTACCGAGCAGGTGCCGTTTACCCGAACCGGCATTACGCCATTTGACCGCGTCGAGTGGTTCCTGCAGGCGGGTGAAACCGACAATAGCGATCAAAATGAAGAACGTCGCGCGGTTGCGCAGGCGGGCGTACGCCTGCCCGTCACCCCGACCCTGGCGCTGACCAGCGGCGCAACAGTCAAGAAAAACCAGCGTTTCCTGGAAAATGCGCTCGACTGGAGCCGGGGCTTCAACGCGGGCCCGATCGACGGCGTGCTGAGTACCCGGTTTAGCTACCTTTACGGCAGCGAAGGCCAGCGCGGCAATATTCAGCAAATCAGCTACAACGACGGTTTTTCACTGAGCCTCTATCGCAACGCGTTATCAGCCGAAAACTGCAACACCCGAAGCGCGGGGTTTGACGCCGTGAACGGCTGCTATCGCACCCTCTCGGTGATGTTTTCCGTCCCTGTCGGAGGCTGGTATGCGAGCCTCGGATATTCGGATAACCGCAACGAAGGACGTTACGTTTCACGTCGGGAGCTCCCGGACAGCGACGATCGCCACGATGCGGGTTTGCCGTGGGAATCGGTCTATATGACCCGCTCGCGCTCGCGCGCCTGGCAGGGAGGGCTGAGCAATGCCTTTAGCACCCGAGGCCTGAACATTAACAGCAGCATTAACCTGTTCATGCGTAACGATGACGCCCACGACGGCAGGGACAAAGGCGGCTACCTGAGCGTAAGCCTGTCCATGGCGCATAGCCGTCAGGGTGATGCGTCGAGCTATACCTCTTTGGGCGCGACATGGCAGCACCAGCAGCGTGAAAAAAATCAGCTGAGCTACAACGTGGCGCATAACTGGTACGCCGATGCACGCGGCGAAAACGAGTACGGTCTGAGCGCGTCGGGCATTAACAGCGATTCGCTCAATACTTCAGCCTATACGCGCCAGGGCGGGCGATACGGCAACGGCAGTCTGACCGTCAGTGACGCCTGGGATCGTCAGGACAGGCGCCATACGCTGAGCAGCAGCGGCAACTACGGCTCGACCCTTGCGCTGTCGCGTTCTGGCCTGTGGCTCGGCCGCTGGAGCGACGGTCGTCCTGCTTCCGCCGTCGCGGTTAACGTTGCCACACCGGAAGATACCCAGGCTCCGAGCGTTGCCGTGTCGCTGGATAACAGCGGGAGCGCAGACATTCCGGGCAATAGCCGCGCCCTCTTCGCAGTGCCGGGCTACCAGCAGACGACGTTGACGATTAACGAATCGCTGGACGTATCCCGGGGGGCCAGCAGTGAGATCACGCAAGGTTCAGGCAGCAGAACGCTGTTTATGGTGCCTGGCAAACTGCTGCGTCGGGACGTGCAAACCACCGCAAGCTACACCTGGCTCGGCCAGTTAACCGACGAGCGTCATTCGCCGTTTATCGGCGGCGTGCCGCTGAACGTTAACGGCTGGAGCGATCTCGGCAACGGCGGATTCAGCGCCCAGAGCGATGCCCTGCTGCATAACCTCTACCTGGTGCGCCAGCAGCAGTTCTATCAGTGCGAACTCAACGTGAAAAGTATGCGCGACGTGGTGCGCTATGTAGGTTCCATTCCTTGCCGGGAATTAACCTTCTCCGCCCTGCCGGATGCCGTCCAGCAGCAGGCGCAGCTGATGCTCGCCGGACGATCGGTACCTACCGGTCCGACTGCCATGAACGCTGACAACCTCACTAAAGGGAAATGATGTGATTAAGTGCTTCTTTATTTTACTGTTCTTAAGCCTGTGGACAGGCCAGACGCTGGCGGGCGCCCCTGCGGGACGAAACACCAGCGTTGGGATCAGCTTCGATCGCACGGCACCGCCTGCGCGTTTCGATATCTGGTTTCATGAATCGGGCGGCTTTGACGCCGCCGACCCGCAAAAGTGGGGACGTAATACCCTGACCTGTCAGTCCCGGACTGACGCCACGTACGGGGCCTGCATGAACTCACCGGTCTGGTTCTCAGCTAACCCGGCCGCGCCCTATGCCATCAATTTACGTTTCACGCATGCCCTCACCAGCAAGACGGTGGATATCAAGCTGTATGGCGATCACTACATGTTTATCAACAATAAAGTCTTTACCTTCGCCAGCTTTGTGACAGGGGGAACGGCCACAATCGCTGACTGGAACAGAGAGCCGTATTTTGATTTCTATATTGTGAAAAGCGAACTGGATAAGCTCGCCCTGCCGGGGATCTGGACCGCAACGCTGAAGCAGAATCTGCGTCAATGGGGGAGCGCCGACTGTGGCGGGAACTTCAATGACGTAAACGTCGGATGCCCTGGCTACCTCACCATCGCCAGGTGGCAGGCAAACATTCGCATTGAGGTGGTCGATCCGGGTAATCAGCAGATTTATCTGCCGGCATTTCCGCACTCAACGCCCATCGTTAACCTCAACCTGACGAACTTCCCGGGGCGGCCGGGAGGTAGTGAGATCCAGGGTGAAAACTCGCTGGATATGTGCCTGTACGACGGCAAAAACAGCACCAGCACCCGCGCCTATCTTCGCTTTGAGGATGACGGACTCCCCTCAGCGGATCGTGCCGAAGGCGCGTTTTCTATCAGGCGACGCGGCGGTAGCCAGACCGATGCGCGGGATCGTCTCGATTACCGGGTCTCCGTCACCAACCCAATAACAGGCGCAACCGAAGCCGTCGCGAACGGTAAAACCCTGGTCTGGCAAGGCACAAACGATCCGCAGCATCTGCGTCAGGTCGTGCTGCCCGGCGGACGCGAGAGCGTACTGTGCATCCCTGCCCCTATTATCCTGAAAACCCCCGCGTTTGCCGCCAGCAGCAAAAACGCGGGCGACTATACCGGCACGCTGCGCGTTATCTATACGCCCAGCACGTTATAACGAGGTCACCGTGAGTTACGCTATTCTCGACAATAATCGATTTTACGCCGAAGGGTTGCGCTACGCGCTGCTGCGTCGGGGCGTGCAGTTAGAGGTCCAAAGCGACACCGTGCAATGGCAGCCAGCGCTGCTTACCCGCCGTGTGGTTGTCGTACGCTGTCGTTTTTCCGTGGCCGCTACGCATCAGGCACTGATTAACATTTTGCTCAGACTGGAAGCCGCCCGCTGGCAAGGTAGCCTGTATCTGGTCTGCAATGAAAAGGGGTGGGCGCTGGCGACGCATTTACGCAAGCGTTTCAGTACGTTAACCCTTTATATCATCGATGACCGGATCGCCGTTGCCGATGCGGCATATTTGCTGGCAAAAGAGCCTCGCCGCGTTCGAAGCCTGGACTGCTGTCTTACCGGCCTTGAATTCAACGTGCTCGATCTGATGCTTACCGGCTTGCCGGTACGCCACATTGCCATCGTGACGCGTATGTCTGAGAAGCAGGTTTCGACCCATAAATGCAACGCACTGAAAAAGCTTAATGCCAACAATCTGCTGCAGCTACTCCTGTAGGGCACGGCTTATCCTGCGGCCGCTTTTTTGCTACACTGTCGCCGTTTTTTTCACAGACGACAGAAGATTATGTTCATTTTTGCAGGCCAGGAAATTGAGACCGATAGCGAAGGCTATCTGAAAGATACGACGCTATGGAGCGAGCCGCTGGCGGAGAAAATTGCGGAAAACGAAGGAATTACCCTCTCCCCCGAACACTGGGAAGTGGTGCGTTTTGTTCGCGAGTTCTATCTTGAATTCAACACCTCTCCGGCGATCCGCATGCTGGTTAAAGCCATGGCCAATAAGTTCGGCGAAGAGAAAGGCAACAGCCGCTATCTGTATCGTCTGTTCCCGAAAGGCCCGGCAAAACAGGCCACCAAAATTGCCGGCCTGCCTAAGCCGGTGAAGTGTATTTAATACCGAATCCCGAAGTTTACGTATTCGCGCCCGGGTTGATGCGGTTCCGTTAAAACCTTATCAACCCGCGCGCTGCGCGGCCCGCCCGCTTTCAGCCACGCCACCAGCTTGTCGACCTGCTCCGCTTCGCCGCAGGCGACCACCTCAACGCTGCCGTCATCCCTATTTCGCGCGTATCCCGTTAGCCCAAGCTCAACCGCTTCGCGCTGGGTGCTGTAGCGGAACCCCACGCCCTGAACAACGCCGTGAACCCAGGCAATAGTGCAGACTTTTGACATTTTTCTTCTCCTTAACGTAGCGTTTTCGGCAAACAGCCATAGTGCTGCCGGAAACGGGCGGTGAAACGAGAGCTGGAAAGATACCCACATTGTAATGCGATTTCGCCAATTGGTAATCGGGTTGACTGTAGCTGTGACAAAGCAACGGCCATCCTCACCTCCTCCACGATCTGGCGAAAACTCTGCGACTCTTCGCGTAAGCGTCTGCGCAACGTCGGTACGCTTAATGCGAGGCGGCTGGCGACGTCCTGGGCGGTCCAGGCTCTGGCGGGCGACAGCATAATGAACTGCCGCACCTGCTCGGTCAGGTTACTGTTGCGCTCAACAAGCAGCGGACCCGCCACGCCATCATGCAGCAGGGCCAGCAAAAGGCCGAAAGCCTGATGCTTTTGTAGCGCCTCCGGTAAATCCTGACGCACGGCGTGCAGCAGATTGTCCCACATAAACGCCAACCCCTCGCTCAGCGGGGCGCAGAGCGAATGCAGCGTCGTGCGCGGCCAGGATTTCAGGTAATGCGCCTTAAACTCGGCGACGATCTCCGGGGATAACATCAGCAAATCCGAGTGAAACAGACCGTTTACAGGCTGATTGATAATCTCCATCGTCGTATTGGCCGGGATAATGATGAGCTCATCCCGTGTCGCCTCCAGGCGGTTATCATCCTGAACAATCACCTTACTGCCGTGAGTGATATGACAAATAGCCGGAAAAAAGAGTTTAACCTGGTGCAGGCGATGCATTTTGCTGGCAGTCACTTCACCCGCGGTAAGATGGTTATGTCGAAAATGAAACTCCTGCACCCTGCCATCCTTATCTGCTGTAGGTTGCTGTTAACTGAGCCTTTGCCAGAACGTGACTATTGAGCATAAAACCGACCAGCGCGCCGCTGGCATTGCTATCGACGGGCAGTTTATCCACGTTCAGTGCCCAGACGGTAATCTGATAGCGATGAGGCTTGTCCCCTTCGGGTGGACATGCGCCGCCGAATCCAGAATAGCCGAAATCATTACGCCCCTGCACAACGCCGGCAGGTAATTTCTCGCCGTTCGGGTTACCGGCATCAGCGGGCAGCGTCATTGTCTTCGCAGGAATATTGGCGACGGTCCAGTGCCACCAGCCGCTGCCGGTGGGGGCATCCGGGTCATATACCGTGACGGCAAAACTTTTCGTACCGGCGGGCGGATTTTTCCATGCCAGCTGTGGAGAAATATTCCCACCGTGGCAGCCAAATCCCTCAAATACCTGCTGTTGCGCCAGCCGCTTTTCGCCGGAAATATCCTGGCTGGTGACGTCGAAAGGCGTTGTTGCTAAAACCTGAAAACTCATCGCCGCCAGAGCGGCTATGGCTATCACACTGCGCTTTTTCATGGGTGCTCCCTCTGCTGTACCGGAAGCCCTACTGTAAAGCCTGCTGCAATACCGTAATGTGCCTAAGCGATTTGATTTTGTGCCGAAACGCTCAACGGCATCCGCAGATGATTGCGCCTTGCTGAATGTGGTAATCTACGCGCCATTTCCTGAAATCGACAGAACAGCAAATTATGAGTGTACGTTTAGTGTTAGCCAAAGGGCGCGAGAAATCATTACTGCGCCGTCATCCCTGGGTCTTTTCCGGTGCGGTTGCCCGTATGGAAGGCAAAGCCAGCCTCGGTGAAACCATTGATATCGTTGACCATCAGGGGAAATGGTTAGCGCGAGGCGCCTACTCGCCAGCCTCCCAGATCCGCGCGCGCGTCTGGACGTTTGATAAAGATGAAACCATCGACATCGACTTCTTCGTTCGCCGTCTGCAGCAGGCGCAGCAGTGGCGCGACTGGCTGGCAAAACGCGACGGGCTGGACAGCTACCGCCTGATCGCCGGTGAGTCCGACGGCCTGCCGGGCGTGACCATCGATCGCTTCGGTAACTTCCTGGTGCTGCAACTCCTGAGCGCCGGAGCGGAATACCAGCGTGCCGCGCTGATCGGCGCGCTGCAAACGCTGTTCCCGGAATGTGCCATTTACGACCGCAGCGATGTGGCGGTGCGCAAAAAAGAAGGCATGGAGCTGACTCAGGGGCCCGTAACGGGCGAACTGCCACCGGCCCTGCTGCCGATTGAAGAGCACGGCATGAAGCTGCTGGTGGATATTCAGGGCGGGCACAAAACGGGTTACTACCTCGACCAGCGCGACAGCCGTCTGGCTACGCGTCAGTACGTTGCCGACAAACGCGTGCTGAACTGCTTCTCCTATACCGGCGGTTTTGCCGTTTCGGCGCTGATGGGTGGCTGTGCCCAGGTGGTGAGCGTGGACACTTCGCAGGAAGCGCTGGACGTGGCGAAACAGAACGTCGAGCTCAACAAGCTGGACTTGAGCAAAGCGGAGTTTGTCCGCGATGACGTGTTCAAGCTGCTGCGTAAATATCGCGACCAGGGCGAGAAGTTCGACGTCATCGTGATGGATCCGCCGAAGTTTGTGGAAAACAAAAGCCAGCTGATGGGCGCGTGCCGCGGGTATAAAGATATCAACATGCTGGCTATCCAGCTGCTGAACCCGGGCGGAGTTCTGCTCACCTTCTCCTGCTCCGGCCTGATGACCACAGATTTATTTCAGAAAATCATCGCCGATGCCGCAATAGATGCTGGCCGTGATGTACAATTTATAGAGCAGTTCCGTCAGGCAGCCGATCACCCCGTGATTGCTACCTACCCGGAAGGACTGTATCTGAAAGGGTTTGCCTGTCGCGTCATGTAACTTGAAAAGAGAAATATTGCCCGCACATAACGTGTAAGTCGTATTTCCCGGGAGGTGACTATGATTGCCAGCAAATTCGGTATCGGCCAGCAGGTCCGCCACACTTTGCTAGGGTATTTGGGTGTGGTCGTGGATATCGACCCGGAGTATTCCCTTGATGAACCGTCAGCAGACGAGCTGGCGGTGAACGCAGAGCTTCGCGCCGCGCCCTGGTACCATGTGGTAATGGAAGGTGATGATGGACAACCCGTTCACACCTATCTGGCCGAAGCGCAGCTGAGTAGCGAGCTGCAGGAAGAGCATCCGGAGCAACCCACAATGGATGAGCTTGCTCAGACTATCCGCAAACAGTTACAGGCTCCGCGCCTGCGGAACTAAGCGTGTAAAAAAAGCCCGATGAACGGGCTTTTTTTTATTACTTCGCCAGCCCCAGACGTGGGATATCGATCGCCGGACAGCGGTCCATGACGACGTTCAATCCCGCATCCCGCGCCAGCACGGCGGCCTGCTCGTTAATCACGCCCAGCTGCATCCACAGCGTTTTCGCCCCTACGGCAATAGCGTCCTGCGCCACTTCCCACGCCGCCTCGGAATTTCGGAAGACATCAACCATATCAATTTTTTCCGGCACGTCAGCAAGCGTGGCATAACCCTGCTGACCCAGTAAGGTTTTCCCCGCCACTTTTGGCGAGACCGGGATAACGTGATAGCCCTGATCGAGAAGGTATTTCATCACCCGATAGCTTGGACGATCGGGTTTATCGCTCGCGCCCACCAGCGCAATAGTACGCGTGGATGTCAGAATCTCGGCAATATCGTTCTCTTTCATGGTTTTTCTCCTGGCTTTTTTAAAAGTGTACGCCAAACCGCACATCTCAACCATCCATCCCATACAGATGCATGAGGGCAAAACGGCGAAATATGTCTATATGTTAGTAAACGTGATTATCGAAAAATTTAGATACATTAATGCGGCGACAGGATTTCTGACGGGAGCCTTCTATGAAAACCGGTATTGCCACTGCCCTGATTGCGTTAGTGATGCCGGTCTGCGTTTTTGCTACCACGCTCCGGCTCTCTACCGACATTGATCTTCTTGTACTGGACGGAAAAAAAGTCTCCAGCTCGTTATTGCGCGGTGCAGACAGCATCGAGCTGGATAACGGGCCTCATCAGCTGGTCTTTCGGGTAGAAAAGTCGATCGGTCTGGCGAATCACGAGCAACGCATGTACATCTCCCCGCCGCTGATTGTCAGCTTTAATACCCGGCAAATCAGTCAGGTGAACATCACCCTGCCTCGCCTTGAAACGGAGAAGGAATCTGCGGCCTTCGACGCTTCACCCCGCGTTGAACTGCTGGACGGGAATGCGATGCCGATTCCGGTAAAGCTGGATATTCTGGCGTTAACGACCTCGCCGAAAGGCCCGGATTACGAGGCCGCGACCCAGACCTATAACAAAGCGGGAAAACGCGCATCGCTTCCGCAGTTTGCCACCATGATGGCGGACGACAGTACGCTTTTATCCGGCGTCTCTGAACTGGACGTCATTCCTCCCCAGTCCCAGACCCTGACGGAACAGCGCCTTAAATTCTGGTTCCAGCAGGCCGATCCCGACACGCGGGCCCGTTTTTTACAATGGGCAAAACAACAACCTTCATCATAAGCCACATTTTTTACGCCTTTCTCTTGCAGCGTCAGACGGTTCCCGTCATCGTGTAGGCAGTTAACCTGATGGATATGATTATGGAACTGACAACACGCACGCTGCCTGAGCGCAAACACATTGCTCTTGTGGCGCACGATCACTGTAAACAAATGCTGCTTAACTGGGTTCGCCGCCATCAGCCTTCGCTGGAAAAGCACGCCCTGTCGGCAACCGGCACAACCGGTAACCTGATCCAGCGCGAAACGGGTCTGCAGGTGAATGCCATGCTGAGCGGCCCGATGGGCGGCGATCAGCAGGTCGGCGCGCAGATCTCCGAAGGGAAGATTGATGTGCTGATCTTCTTCTGGGACCCGCTGAACGCGGTTCCGCACGATCCGGATGTCAAAGCCTTGCTGCGTCTGGCGACGGTGTGGAATATTCCGGTGGCGACAAACCTGTCAACGGCGGATTTCATCATCGAATCGCCGCAGTTTAACTCGCCGGTTGATATCCTTATTCCGGACTATCAGCGTTATCTTTCCGACAGACTGAAGTAGCTTTTTTGCCGGGTGGCGGCGACGCCTTACCCGGCCTACCCATCCTTGCCCGGCGGCGTTATGGCTTCCGCGCCACCGGTACATTAATATTCTTCAGGATATCGACAAACACGGATGGCTCCTCTTTATTGAACAGCAGCCACACGCGATGCCGCGCGCGGGTGATAGCCACATACAGCAAACGCCGCTCTTCGGCATCCGGGAAGTCTTCCGGCACCGGCAGCAGGGCCTCTTCCATCACCGACTCGCGGGCCGGGGCCGGGAAACCGTCGCTCCCCTCTTTCAGCCCCACCACAATCACATAGTCAGCCTGCTGCCCTTTGCTGGCGTGAATGGTCATAAATTCAAGCTGCAGTTTCGGCCAGCGGGTGGCGGCTTTTTCCAGCGCCGCGGGCTTAAGGTGATGGTAGCGCGCCAGCACCAGAATACGTTCATCGGGCTTCGCGTAGCCGCTGAGCTTGTCCAGCAGCGGTTCCAGCTGGTCATCCGCCAGCAGGGTGACCGCTTTTTTATCTCCTGGGCGCAGGCTATTGAGCGGCTTGGCCAGCTGATGCGGGTTCTGCTGGATAAAGCGGTTGGCGATCTCACCAATGCGTGAATTGAAGCGGTAGGTGGTGTCCAGATCGCTGCGATCCCCTTCGCCAAAATAGTGGTGGAACGCGGTCGTCAGGGAGAGCTGCGCCCCGCTGAAGCGATAGATGGCCTGCCAGTCGTCCCCTACTGCAAACAGCGACGTATGTTTATTTTGCGCCCGTAGCGCCGAGAGCAATGCAGCACGCTGCGGTGAGATATCCTGGAACTCATCCACCAGAATATGTTTCCACGGACTGACAAAACGTCCCTTTTCCAGAATGATGATGGCCTGATGGATTAAACCGGAGAAATCGACGGCATTTTCCTCTTTCAGCGCGGTTTTCCAGGCTTTCAGCAGCGGAGCCATCAGCTTGACCCGTTTCGAAAACAGATCGCGGATCGCCTCCGGCGCGCTTTCAATCATCTCTGCCTGCGATCCACCGTGCATTCGCATCAGGCTGACCCAGCGGTCAAGTCGCGAACCCAGCCGACGCGCCAGTTTGTCATCCTGCCAGAAGCTGCCCTCTGGCACCTCCCAGCTGAGCTCCTCTTCCAGCCACTGCCGCCAACCTTTAGCCTGCGCCTTTTTCTCACCGCACTGCTGGCGCCACGTTTTGATGAACAGCGCCTGACGCGCCTGCGCGTCGTTTTCCAGCTTACTGATGGAAGGCACTTTTTTACTGCCCTGCTGAATAATATGCAGCGCAAGGGCATGGAAGGTTCTGGCCGTGATGTCCCGGGTGTGCAGGCGCTCCTGGATGCGTTCATCCATCTCCTGAGCAGCCTTACGGCCAAAGGCCAGAAGCAGAATTTGATCGGCTACCGCTTCCCCGGTCGTCAGCAGCCAGCCGGCACGCGCCACCAGCACCGACGTTTTACCGCTACCGGCCCCCGCCAGCACCAGCAGCGACTGCTCGCCGTTGACCACCGCGCGCGCCTGGGCCGGATTGAGCGGTGAAGATTCCACCGTACTGAAAAAGTCGGCGTATTGGGTGAGCATGGCGTCCGTCCACGCCTGGTTATGGGCGAGACGGCTTTTATCCTTATCATTCAGCCAGGCCTGACACTGGCGCCAGGCGTCACGACAGTTGTCAAATTCGTCGAGACGCGTCACGGAGAGCGGCAGCGCCGAGAGTGCCTGTCGAATCTTTTGCTGCAGCCCGGCAGTCTGCTGACGGGTCAGCCACGCGTGTTGCGCGTTGCTTTGCGCGATATCGTCCAGCACCTGCTGGAGCACCTGGGCGGCAATCACGCTCATATCCTGGCTCCACTGCTGCCAGAGTGCGTTCAGGTGATGATGGAAACGCTGGGTTTCCGCCCACTCGGTGCCATGAAGACGCACGACTTTATCGTCAGGCAGAACGAACTCCAGCTCGCCCCACACCAGCCCGCGTTTACAGTGGATAGCCAGAAGCTGATTAAACGGAATAAGGTATTCGTGGCGTTCCCCGGAGACTTTCACCCCGGCATTAAGGAGAACCACCCTGTCGTAAGGGTGTTGCGCCAGGCGTTTGCCTAACGAGGTTGCTTTCAGTTCCATGTTCCGCCAAATCCACGAAGAGATAATTTACCTGACAGTTTAACTGCCAGTTTTAAGGTGCTCCAGCCTAAAAAAACGTTACAATCATTGGGCGTTAATTTTATCGAAAGGAAGTGAGGGTTTATGCGTACCGTTCTGAATGTGTTGAATTTTGTGCTGGGCGGTTTTGCCACCACCCTTTCCTGGCTTTTTGCCACGCTGGTGAGCATCGTCCTGATTTTCACGCTTCCCCTGACCCGTTCCTGCTGGGAAATCACAAAACTCTCCCTAATCCCCTACGGGAATGAAGCCATCCACGTTGACGAGCTGAATCCGGAGAGCAAAAGCGCCCTGATGAATACGGGCGGAACCCTGCTGAACATACTGTGGCTGATTTTCTTCGGCTGGTGGCTCTGCATCATGCATATTTTTGCCGGTATTGCACAGTGCATCACGATTATTGGTATTCCTGTGGGGATCGCGAATTTTAAGATCGCCGCTATCGCCCTTTGGCCCGTCGGTCGCAGGGTTGTTCCGGTAGAAGTGGCCCAGGCGGCGCGTGAAGCAAACGCGCGTCGTCGTTTTCAGTAAATAAGGACCGGCCGCGTTTATGCTAAGCCCACTGCTTCGCCGTTATACCTGGAACAGCACCTGGCTATACAACGTCAGGATATTTATCGCGCTTTGCGGCACGGTTGCCCTGCCCTGGTGGCTGAATGATGTCAAGCTCACCATTCCGCTTACGCTGGGGGTTGTAGCCGGGGCGCTGGCGGACCTGGACGATCGTCTGGCCGGGCGCTTACGTAACCTGGTCATTACGCTCGTCTGCTTTTTCATTGCGTCAGCGTCCGTTGAGCTGCTTTTTCCGTGGCCCTGGCTGTTTGCTCTGGGCCTTACGCTCTCAACCAGCGGTTTTATTTTGCTGGGCGGCCTCGGGCAGCGCTATGCCACCATCGCGTTTGGTGCATTGCTGATTGCCATCTACACCATGCTGGGCGTTTCCCTGTACGACCAGTGGTACCAGCAGCCGGTTCTCCTGCTGCTGGGCGCCATCTGGTATAACCTGCTGACGCTAACCGGTCATCTGATCTTCCCCGTTCGCCCGCTGCAGGATAATCTTGCCCGCAGCTTTGAGCAGTTAGCCCACTATCTGGAACTGAAATCCCGGCTGTTCGACCCGGATATTGAGGAAGAAAGCCAGGCTCCGCTCTACGATCTGGCACTGGCAAACGGCCAGCTGGTCGCCACCCTTAACCAGACAAAAGCCTCTCTGCTTACCCGTCTGCGCGGCGATCGCGGTCAGCGCGGAACGCGAAGGACCTTACACTACTATTTTGCCGCCCAGGATATTCACGAACGTGCCAGCTCCTCGCACGTTCAGTATGCTGCCCTGCGCGAGAAGTTCCGCTATAGCGACGTGATGTTCCGCTTCCAGCGCCTGCTGTCCATGCAGTCTCAGGCGTGCCAGCAGCTCTCTCGTTCCATTCTGCTGCGCACGCCCTATCAGCATGACCCCCGCTTTGAACGCGTATTCAGCCACCTTGATGCGGCGCTCGACCGCGTTCAGGCCAGCGGAACGTCACCGGAGCACATCAAAGCGCTGGGCTTTCTGCTGAATAACCTGCGGGCAATTGATGCTCAGCTGGCGACAATCGAGTCCGAACAGGCGATGGCGCTGCCGGGCAGTGAGGTGGAAAATCAGCTTGCTGATGACAGCGTGCACAGCGTTAGCGATATGTGGCTGCGTCTGAGCCGCAACTTTACGCCGGAGTCGGCACTCTTTCGCCACGCGGTGAGAATGTCGCTGGTGCTGTGCGTGGGGTATGCCTTTATCCAGATAACCGGGCTGCACCACGGCTACTGGATCCTGCTGACCAGCCTGTTCGTCTGCCAGCCGAACTATAACGCCACCCGACACCGTCTTGCGCTGCGCATTATCGGCACGCTGGTCGGCGTCGCGATCGGCCTTCCGGTTCTCTATTTTGTGCCCTCCGTTGAAGGTCAACTGATCCTGATTGTGATCACCGGCGTGCTGTTCTTCGCGTTTCGCAACGTGCAGTACGCCCATGCCACCATGTTCATCACGCTGCTGGTGCTGCTCTGCTTTAACCTGCTGGGTGAAGGGTTTGAAGTTGCCCTGCCCCGCGTGATCGATACCCTGATTGGCTGTGCGATTGCCTGGGCCGCGGTCAGCTTTATCTGGCCGGACTGGCGTTTCCGCAATTTGCCGCGCGTGGTAGACAGGGCGATGAACGCCAACTGTCGATACCTTGACGCAATCCTGGAGCAGTACCACCAGGGGCGCGATAACCGCCTGGCTTACCGGATAGCCCGTCGCGACGCGCATAACAGTGACGCAGAACTGGCCTCCGTTGTCTCTAATATGTCAACGGAGCCTCGCGCTACGGCGGAGATTCGTGAGACGGCGTTCCGCCTGCTCTGCCTGAACCATACGTTCACCAGCTATATTTCGACGCTCGGTGCCCACCGCGAGAAACTCACCAACCCGGGTATTCTCAATCTGCTCGATGACGCCGTCTGTTATGTCGATGACGCGCTTCATCACCGACCGGCCGATGAGCCGCGCGTGCAACAGGCGCTGGATGAACTGGCTCAACGCATTGCGCATCTTGACCCTGGAAACGACAGCAAAGCGCCGCTGGTACTTCAGCAGATAGGCCTGCTTATCGCTCTGCTGCCTGAAATTTGCCGGCTGCAACAGCAAATCGCTACCTGGAGGAGTGATTCTCCTGTGGCTCAGGCAGCGCATTAAACCACTCCGTCAGCTCCCGGCGAATACCTGCCGGGAGTGCCGCCTCATGCAGCCCCTCGATAGCCCCTTCCAGCGCGAAGAGAACCTTAATACCGAGCGCTTTGTTTTTTGCCCGCATCTTCAGCCAGCTCGCTCTGGCACCCAGCGCCCGCAGCGTTTCCTCATTAGTGATGCCAGCTTCAAAGAGCAAGACTTCAAGCTGAAAGGTCAGGTTTGGCAGATCCTTTAAGCGGTTTCGTTGATGGCGCTGATAGCGCTCTTTTCTTGCCGCACTAAGCGCAAACGAGGAGAGCTGAAGCAACCGCTCTCTGTCCTGCCATAATCCGTCATCCACACGATAATAGTTGAGCAGCACCGGGCGGCCTCGCTTCATCAACGTCAAAAAAGAGGAGGCATTTTTTACACAGTATTTCGCACTCTCCTCACAGGCGCGAAGATAAAGTTCGCCGTCTGACACCATGGCAAACACCGCATCATCTACCGCCAGGGTATAGCCTCCAAACAGAGCCCGGTGATGAATTTCGCCCAACGGGGAGAGGTATTCCTGGGATTTATAAATCCGTTCATAAGATATCTTTTTCATGATATTTCCCTTCAAAATCATAAAGTAACAACGAAATTTCTTACTAGCGGATCCGTTAGCAGGAAAATAGGCAACTTATCGCCGATGAGCAAGATGATTTTTCGAGGGACATCAACATTCAATGAATTTTGCGAGTCGCTTTCCGAAAATGAGGTTGATCTTTATGCATACAGGGGTTACTGTATATCCATACAGTAACTACAGGGCTGGAATGAATATGCACACTTCAGGCTATGCAAATCGCTCAACCTCTCTCTCTTCTACCGCAGGCAATGTCGCGCAGAATTCCGTCGAGCGTGTTTCCACGGGGCTTATCAGTGAAGTGGTTTATCGTGAAGACCAGCCCCTGTTGACGCAACTTCTGTTGTTGCCGTTATTGCAACAGCTTGGTCAGCAATCGCGCTGGCAGCTCTGGCTCACGCCTCAGCAAAAACTGAGCCGTGAGTGGGTTCAGTCCGCAGGCCTTCCGCTAACTAAGGTGATGCAAATTAACCAGCTTCCGCCGTGCGATACCGTTGAGTCGATGATCCGCGCGTTACGCACCGGAAATTACAGCGTGGTGATTGGATGGTTACCGGAAGAATTGACGGAAGAGGAACATTTCCGTCTGACTGAAGCAGCTGAAGAAGGGAATGCAATCGGGTTCATTATGCGTCCAGTTCGATCGGATTCTTACCGCAGAGGACAACTTTCTGGGCTAAAAATTCACTCAAATTTGTATCATTGAGTGAAATTAAGATTTTTCCTGGAATTTTTTTTGACCACAAGATGGCATTAAAGTTCCCGGTCTGAAAATTGCGGCAAGGCTTGTCTGGTGCGGTTCTCCTTAATTTTATTGCACAAAATTCGTTCGAAAAATGTTAAATAATCGGTATACGGAACTTTTTTTTTCATATGCCTGACGGACTTCACACTTGTAAGTTTTCAGCTACGTTGTAGACTTTACATCGCCAGGGGTGCTCGGCCTAAGCCGAAGATATCGGTAGATTTATATTTGACCACGCCCCCCGGTGAAGGATTTAACCGTGATTCTCTCCTGAGACTTTCATGGCGAATTTTGGATGATAACGAGGCGCAAAAAATGAAAAAGACAGCTATCGCGATTGCAGTGGCACTGGCTGGCTTCGCTACCGTAGCGCAGGCCGCTCCGAAAGATAATACCTGGTATGCAGGTGGTAAACTGGGCTGGTCTCAGTTCCACGACACCGGCTGGTACAACAGCAGCCTGAACAATGATGGCCCTACTCACGAGAGCCAGCTTGGTGCAGGTGCGTTCGGTGGCTATCAGGTTAACCCGTATGTTGGTTTTGAAATGGGTTACGACTGGTTAGGTCGTATGCCATACAAAGGCGACACCATCAACGGCGCTTTCAAAGCACAGGGCGTTCAACTGACCGCTAAACTGGGCTACCCAATCACTGACGATCTGGACGTGTACACCCGTCTGGGCGGCATGGTATGGCGTGCAGACTCCAGCAACAACATCTCTGGTGACAACCATGACACCGGTGTTTCCCCAGTATTCGCTGGTGGCGTTGAGTGGGCTATGACCCGTGACATCGCTACCCGTCTGGAATACCAGTGGGTTAACAACATCGGCGACGGCAACACCGTTGGTGTTCGTCCAGACAACGGCATGCTGAGCGTAGGTGTTTCCTACCGTTTCGGCCAGCAGGAAGAAGCAGCACCAGTTGTTGCTCCAGCGCCGGCTCCAGCTCCAGAAGTACAGACCAAGCACTTCACTCTGAAGTCTGACGTTCTGTTCAACTTCAACAAAGCGACTCTGAAACCAGAAGGCCAGCAGGCACTGGATCAGCTGTACACCCAGCTGAGCAACCTGGATCCTAAAGACGGTTCCGTAGTGGTTCTGGGCTTCACCGACCGTATCGGCTCTGACGCTTACAACCAGAAACTGTCTGAGAAACGTGCTCAGTCTGTTGTTGATTACCTGATCTCTAAAGGTATCCCAGCTAACAAGATCTCCCCACGTGGTATGGGCGAATCTAACCCAGTTACTGGCAACACCTGTGACAACGTGAAAGCTCGCGCTGCACTGATCGACTGCCTGGCTCCAGATCGTCGCGTAGAGATCGAAGTTAAAGGCATCAAAGACGTTGTAACTCAGCCAGCGGCATAAGTTATCGTCTTATAAAAAAACCCCGCAATGCGGGGTTTTTTATTGTCTGAAGAAAAGTAAACAAATCTACTTTTTACCCAACAGCGCCTGAAGGTCGTTCTTCAGTGTCGACATCTGGCTGGCGTATTTCTCTTTATGTTCTGCATCCTCAATCAGCTGCACGATGGTTTCCGACAGCGTTTTGCCCCGTCGTTGTGCCAGCCCGGCCAGTCGCTGCCAGACAACAAATTCCAGGTCGATTGATTTTTTGCGAGTGTGCTGATGCTCAGCATTAAAATGCCGTTTGCGTCGCGCACGGATAGTTTGCTTCATCCGGTTTAGCAGTGCAGGATTGATGTGTTTCTCAATCCAGCCGTTAACCTGTACCGGTTCATTTTCGAGGGTCAGCAAAATATCCACGGCTTCTTGCGCAGCGCTGGCTTCGATGTAGCAGGTGATCAGCTCCCCTTCACGGTGCTTTTTGACCAGGTACTTCCATTTCCAGCCGCTTTCGAGATTTTCCAGTTGTTGATATTTCATTGCTATCTCAGTGTTACCACGTAACTCTGTTCAGAATATCAGTTTTTTAGCAATCTGCTGAAAAGAAATCATATCCTGTGAGTGAATGCAGCCAATCGCCCTGCCGAAATACCCAATCCTGCTTGGGTACAGCACCCCGCTTACGGTATACTCCACGCTTTTACATCTGACTAAAAAACATCAACTTTGACCATTACGAAACTTGCATGGCGTGACCTTGTTCCGGATACCGAAAGTTACCAGGAACTGTTTGCACAGCCCGAACTCGCAAAAGAACACGAATTCATCCTTAGCGATACGCAGCCTCGTTTGCATTATGCGCTGGAGCAGGTGTTAAGCCCATGGGCAACCGCGCCTTTCATGCTGCTCAAGGCCCCGGAAGAAGCGGAGTACCTGACGCTGCTCGGAGATGCAGTACGCCAGCTGAAGCCGGAAGCGAACGCAGTTTTCGGCGGTCAGTATCGTATTGCGGGACATGATGTCACTTTCGAACCAGCGGCGCAGGCCGATGGTCGTTTTGCCGCTAAGGGCGAAGTGATTACCGCTAACTGGGTCGAGGCGGAACAACTCTTTGGATGTCTGCGCCAGTTTAACGGCGAGCTTTCGCTGCAGCCGGGGCTGGTACATCGCGCAAATGGCGGTGTTCTCATCATCTCACTGCGTACCCTGCTCTCGCAGCCGCTGCTGTGGATGCGTCTGAAAACCATCGTCCACCAGCAGCGTTTCGACTGGGTAGGCTACGATGAGTCTCGTCCTCTTCCTGTCTCCGTTCCGTCTATGCCGCTGTCGCTAACCGTCGTGCTGACGGGCGACCGCGAATCGCTGGCGGACTTCCAGGAAATGGAGCCGGAACTCGCTGAGCAGGCGGTGTATAGCGAATACGAAGACAACATCCAGATTGCTGACGCCGACGATATGGCGCAGTGGTGCCAGTGGGTGATGGCCGTTGCTGAACGTTTTGCGCTACCAACCCCTGCGGCTGACGCGTGGCCGGGCTTAATCCGCGAAGCCGTGCGCTACACCGGTGACCAGGAAACGCTGCCGCTTTGCCCGCTCTGGATCGGCAAACAGCTGCGTGAAGTGGGCGTGATCAGCGGTGACGGAGCGTTCACCGGCGAACAGCTCGCTCAGATGCTGGCTCAGCGTGAGTGGCGAGAAGGCTATCTTGCCGACCGTATGCAGGATGAAATTCTGCTGGAACAAATTCTGGTAGAGACCGAAGGCGAACGCGTCGGGCAGATCAACGCCCTGTCGGTGATTGAATTTCCCGGCCATCCGCGCGCGTTCGGGGAACCGTCCCGTATCAGCTGCGTTGTGCACATTGGCGATGGCGAGTTCACCGATATCGAACGGAAAGCCGAGCTGGGCGGCAACATTCACGCGAAAGGCATGATGATCATGCAGGCGTTTTTGATGTCAGAGCTGCAGCTTGAGCAACAGATCCCCTTCTCCGCCTCGCTGACGTTTGAGCAGTCCTACAGCGAAGTGGATGGCGATAGCGCCTCTATGGCCGAGCTGTGCGCCTTAATCAGCGCCCTGGCGGAAGTGCCCATCAATCAGAACATCGCGATCACCGGTTCGGTGGACCAGTTCGGTCGTGCCCAGCCAGTGGGAGGCCTCAACGAAAAAATTGAAGGCTTCTTCTCCATCTGTCAGCAGCGCGGTTTAAACGGCAAACAGGGTGTGATTATTCCTGCTCCCAACGCACGCCATTTGAGCCTCAGTCAGGATATTCTGGATGCGGTTGAGCAAGAGCAATTCGCTATCTGGGCCATCGAAGGGATTGAGGATGCGCTACCCTTACTGACAAATCTGGTTTGGGATGGCGAAGGGCAAACTACCCTGATGCAGACTATCCAGGAGCGCATTGCTCAGGCGACACAGCAGGATGCTCGTCATCGTTATCCATGGCCGTTACGCTGGTTGGGCTGGTTTAGTTCGAACTGATCGGACTTGTTCAGCGTACACGTGTTAGCTATCCTGCGTCCTTCACTAAAATAAGGCTTACTGAGAACATGGTAGATAAACGCGAATCCTATACAAAAGAAGATCTTCTTGCCTCTGGTCGCGGTGAACTGTTTGGCGCAAAAGGCCCACAGTTACCGGCCCCAAGCATGCTGATGATGGACCGTGTCGTGAAAATGACCGAAACCGGCGGTAACTTCGATAAGGGTTACGTAGAAGCAGAACTCGATATCAACCCGGACCTGTGGTTCTTCGGTTGCCACTTTATTGGCGATCCGGTAATGCCTGGCTGCCTGGGCCTCGATGCAATGTGGCAGTTGGTTGGCTTCTATCTGGGCTGGCTGGGTGGCGAAGGTAAAGGCCGCGCGCTGGGCGTGGGCGAAGTAAAATTCACTGGCCAGGTTCTGCCTACGGCGAAGAAAGTGACCTATCGTATTCACTTCAAGCGCATCGTTAACCGCCGCCTGATTATGGGCCTGGCTGATGGCGAAGTGCTGGTCGACGGTCGTCTGATCTATAGCGCAAGCGACCTGAAAGTTGGCCTGTTCCAGGACACTTCAGCTTTCTGATCGTGCTTTTGGCACCCCCAGAAAGGCGAAACCTCCGCATTGCGGAGGTTTCTTTTTTAAAAGAGACGTTATCAGGCTATGAGTGCCCTGTCGCCGATGGCTTCTCGCCAGCCTCCAAGCCATTGTGACCTTTGATTTATCGTCTGATAAGGACACATTTCTTTAGAACGTCCAGCGATGCCGGCCTGATAACCACGTTGATGAGCCCGTTCCAGGCGATCTCGTTTCTGTCTCTTCATGCCTCGTTTCCCTCATTCTTTTGTCTGGTGGAAAGAAAACAGTGTCTGCACTATCTGCACAGGCACAGATAACGAATACCCCGAATTAGTCGCATCGTCAATGTTCAAAATTCATACGGGTGTCATATTTGTGAGCTAGCCAGAAGTTCATTTGTACAAAAATTGTGACGTGGCACAAGTAACAATCTGAACTGAAAACGAAAAAAAACCGCAATCAGCAACAGGCCAACTGCGGTTTTTGATGATGAATTTTACTTATGGCAGCCGGGAAATTTCTCTCGCGATGCTGGCCGACTCCTGTGCCCAACCCTGAGCCAGAACTTTCACCATTTCGTCATAGCCATCTTTCTGCTGCTTCAGCTCCAGATGGAAAGGACGCTTAATCAGCTGCCCCTGATGGTTCAGCAACCACTCGCCGCTGATCACCACCGCACCGTCATAACGGCCGTGGAAGCCCGTGACCGTGACGTTAAGCGTATCCTGGTCGTTACCCAGCGGCTGCGACGCGACAACCCAGCCCGGAAGCTGACTGCCCAGATTGGCCACCAGCGTGTTGCGCAGCTGCTGATCCAACGGGCTGGCCCACAGGTTGTTCGTCGCGATCACGTATTTAACGTCGCTGGTCTGATAGACCACGCCGTTCCCTGCCAGATAATCCGGCACGGCAACCTGCTCAACCCACAGCTGGCGGTTTCCCTGGCTGGCCGTGCTTTGTCCACCGCTGTGGGTAGCCACAGGCAGCTGATAGTAGCTTTTATTATCTACCCCTGAACTGCACGCCGTTAACAGCAGAGCGCCAACCATCAATAGCCACTTTTTCATTGTTTTGCCCTCTTCGGCTCAGGATCCTTTTTATCTTTCGCTTCGAACACCAGCGCATTGCTCTTCTCGTTGAGCGTTTTCAGCACCGGCTGCAGTTCACGCAAGACCTGATCAAGACGCTGCATATCTGCCACCATCTTGTTGTATGCCGCTGAACCCGGCTGGAAGCCCTGCATACTGCGGTTCAGCTCACGCAGCGTTTTCTGCATATCCTGCGGCAGCTGCTGCATGCTCTGGCTCGCCGTGATCTTGTTGATGTTATCCAGCGTGGTTTGCAGGCGACGCATCGTTGCCTGGCTTTCACTAAGAGAGTTCGTCGCCGCTTCAATCATCGGATTCAGTGGCAGATTGTTGATCTTATCCAGCGTTTCCATCAGACGCTGCTGGATCTGAGCCAGACCGCTACTCACCGTTGGGATGATCTTGTAGCCACCGAATTCACGGATACCGGTAATCGGCGGTGCTTTCGGGTAGAAGTCCATATCCACATACAGCGCACCGGTTACCAGGTTGCCGGTTTTCAGCGACCCGCGTAAACCGCGTTCCATCAGTTGGGTGATATGGGTAGCGATATCCTGATTTTCACCAATCTGGTTAAGCAGACGCTCTGGTTCAATGCGAATCAGTACCGGAATGCGGTAATCATCGTCCAGCACCTGCTGAAGGCCCGGAACGAAGAACGGCACTTGCCCAACCGTACCGAGACGAATGCCGCGGAACTCAACAGGCGCCCCCGGCTGCAGGCCGCGAACGGAGTCTTTAAAGAACATCAGGAAGTCAACGTGATCGGTATAGAGCGCATCCTGAATGCTTTTTTGATCGTCAAAGAGACGGAAAGCGGTGTTCTCTGCAACCGGCTGGCCCAAATCCAGACCCTCCGGCACGTCAAAACTCACGCCACCGCCAAACAGCGTGGTCAGCGACCCCATTTCAACGCGCATACCTGCCGAGGTCAGATCCACGGCGATCCCGCTGTCTTTCCAGAAACGGACGTTGCTGGTGACCAGGCGATCGTTTGGCGCATTAATGAAGAGCTGATAGCTGATCGCGCGTTTCTGCGGATCAAACGTGCTTTTCTCAACCGACCCGACGCGGTAACCGCGGAACAGGACCGGGTCGCCCGCCGTGAGCTGCCCTGCTTTTTTGCTGTCGAGGATCACGCGGATGCCTTTGGCATCAGGCGGTGCAAGCGGCGGTGAATCCAGAAGCTGGTATTGGGCTGGCTGGTTACCCTTAGCACCTGGCTGCAGTTCGATATAGGCCCCGGAGAGCAGCGTCCCCAAACCGCTGATCCCTTCACGTCCCACCTGCGGCTTAACGACCCAGAAAACGGAATCGCCATGCAGCAGTTTTTCCATGCCGGCATTAAGGCGCGCCTTAATCTCCACATGGGTTAAATCGTCGGTCAGGGTTGCGCTTTCGACCACGCCCACGTCCACGCTACGGCTTTTGATGGTCGTTTTACCGCCCTCAATCCCCTCGGCATTGGTGGTTATCAGCGTGACTTCGGGTCCCTGATGGCTGTAATGATAAAACAGGATCCATGCACCGATCAGCGCGGTCACGATGGGGAAAATCCACACCGGCGACCAGTTTTTGACCTTCTGCACTTTCGCCTCTCCACTCTTATTTTCCATGCTCTTACTCTTCCTCATGGCTTGATTCAGGCTCACGATCCCACGATAAACGAGGGTCGAAGGTCATGGCCGCAAACATGGTCATAATCACGACCAGTGCAAACATTAAAGCCCCCATCGCGGGATAAATACTCATCAAACCGCCCATCCGCACCAGTGCAGAGAGAACGGCGATGACAAACACGTCAATCATTGACCAGCGTCCGACAAACTCGACCACTTCATAAATCAGGTGCATGCGTTCGCTGTCGCGTTTTCCATGGCCCTTAGCGTCCCAACAGAGCCAGGCGATGGCGATCATTTTTAAGGTTGGTACCATAATACTGGCGATAAAGATCACGCCGGCGACGGGATAGGAACCTTCGCCCCACAGCAGGATCACCCCGGCGAGGATCGTCGAGGGCATTTTATCGCCGAGCAAATCGGTGATCATGATCGGTAGAATATTGGCAGGCAGATACAGCATGATGGACGTGACCAGCAGCGCCATCGTCCACTGAAGGCTATTTTTACGGCGTACGTGACCTTTCGTTTTGCAGCGCGGACAAACGTCGAGATCGGCGGGCAGCACGGCGGTACAGCATGGGCAGGAACGCAGCCCCTGGCGAATGCCGGGCACGCCGACTTTTACCGTCTGCGCAAGCGTCGGTGCCGGGGCGATGTCATCCCACGCCCAGCGCCTGTCCACGCACTGGAACGCGCGCAACTGCAGGACACAGTACAGGCACCACGGAACAAAACTGCTGCCGATCCCCACATCGCCGTAAGCCATGAGCTTCACAAAACTGACCAGAATGCCCGCCAGAAAAATTTCGGCCATACCCCAGCTTTTGAGCTGAAACAGGATTCGCGCGAGCCGGATTTTCAGTAATGCCGGCATCCTGACGCGGTTGACCAGTAAAAGGATAACGACAAGGCAGAAAGCCGGGACTATCTGGACAAACAGGAGAAAAAAGGTGCCGAGGCTGGCGTAATCTTCCGAGAACATCACGCCCGGGATTTCAAGCAAATCCACCTGGCTGGTTATCCCCCCCACCTTCATATAGATGAAGGGGAAGAGATTGGAGAGCAGCAGCATGAACAATGCTGCAAGAGCGTAAGCAGTGGGACGCTGCCGCGGCGCGTCCCACTCGGTTGTCAACGTTGCGCCGCAACGTGGACACAGGGCTTTATGTCCGTGACCAAGCTCTGGCAACGCCACGAGCATATCGCATTGCGAGCATAAAATATGCCTGTCGGCATGGTGCTGGTCACACATATGTTATCCCTGTTTATGCGCCGTTCTTCAGAGACTCAAGGTACTCCCAGCGCTCAAATGCTTCTTCCAGGGCTTTTTCAGCCGCGGACAGTTCTGACAGTACTTTCTGAGTATAGTCGTGCGGCTGCGTAAAGAATGACGCATCAGCGACCTGCATCTGCAACGTTTCGAGAGCGGCCTCCAGCTCTTCAAGGCGCTGAGGCAGCCCCTCGAGTTCGCGCTGCAGGTTATAACTCATTTTAGCAGGAGATTTTTTAACAGTTTCTGCTTTTGTTACAGCAGGTTCTGGACTTATTTTGGACTTTGACTGTTTCTGCGCCAGAGACTGCGATTGCTGTCCTTTTGCATCGTGATAACCGCCTACGTATTGTCCAATTCGCCCTTCACCTTCGAAGATCCAGCATTCGGTTACGGTGTTATCCACAAACTGACGATCGTGGCTAACCAGCATCACGGTCCCCTGATAACCGTCAATCAGTTCTTCGAGTAATTCCAGCGTTTCGACATCCAGGTCGTTCGTTGGTTCATCGAGAATCAACAGGTTACTTGGTTTCAGGAACAGACGCGCCAGCAGCAGACGATTACGCTCTCCGCCAGATAACGCACGCACTGGGGTCATCGCACGTTTCGGATGGAACAGGAAGTCCTGCAGATAGCCCAGCACGTGGCGCGGTTTGCCGTTTACCATCACCTCTTGCTTGCCTTCGGCGAGGTTATCCATCACCGTGCGGTCCGGATCCAGCTCCGCGCGGTGCTGGTCGAAGTAGGCCACTTCCAGCTTAGTTCCACAGTGAATGCGGCCGCTGTCGGCCTGCAGCTGGCCCAGCATCAGCTTCAGCAGCGTGGTTTTACCGCAGCCGTTCGGGCCGATAAGCGCAATTTTGTCGCCGCGCTGAACCTGGGCGGAGAAATCCTTCACCAGCACCTTGCCATCAACCTGATAGTTGACGTTTTCCATTTCGAAGACAATCTTGCCGGAACGGGACGCTTCTTCCACCTGCATTTTGGCGCTGCCCATCACTTCACGGCGTTCGCTGCGCTCGCGACGCATTGCCTTCAGAGCGCGCACGCGGCCTTCGTTACGGGTACGGCGGGCCTTGATGCCCTGGCGGATCCAGACTTCTTCCTGCGCCAGCTTGCGGTCGAACTCCGCATTCTGCAGCTCTTCCACGCGCAGGTTTTCTTCTTTCTCAAGCAGATAGGTATCGTAATCGCCAGGATAGGTGACCAGCTTGCCGCGGTCGAGATCGACAATACGCGTCGCCATGTTGCGAATAAACGAACGGTCGTGCGAGATAAAGATGATGGTGCCGCTGAAGGTTTTCAGGAAGCCTTCCAGCCAGTCAATCGCTTCGATATCAAGGTGGTTCGTCGGTTCGTCCAGCAGCAGCACCTTCGGCCCGCTGACCAGCGCGCGGCCCAGGGCCGCTTTACGCAGCCAGCCGCCGGAGAGCGCCGACAGCTCCATGTCCGCTTCCAGACCAAGCTGGGCCAAAACCTCGTTAATGCGGTTTTCAAGCTGCCACAGACCGTGGTGATCGAGCATCTCCTGCACTTTCGCCAGTTCGTTGAGGTTCTTGTCGCTTGGGTCGGTCATCACCAGATGCGAAATCTCGTGATAGCGCTTCAGGTATTCGGCCTGCTCAGAGATCCCTTCCGCCACGAAATCGTAAACGCTGCCGGTCACGTGACGCGGCGGGTCCTGCTGGAGGCGGGAGACGATCAGATCCTGCTCGTAAACGATGCGACCGTCATCCAGACCCTGTTCGCGGTTGAGGATTTTCATCAGCGTGGATTTACCCGCGCCGTTACGGCCCACCAGACAGACGCGCTCGTTATCTTCGATATGCAGTTCTGCATTATCGAGAAGCGGCGAGTCGCTGAAAGAGAGCCACGCGCCGTGCATACTAATTAAAGACATTTATATTTCCTTTCAGGCCGCGGTAATCAACCAGCAGTTATGAATTTGACGGTTACGGGCAAAGTCCTGAGACAGCGTTTTTTGGCTGATTTCTTGTGCTTTCAGTCCCAGGGCTGCTAAACCGTCATGATCCATACGGAAGCCGCGTTTGTTGTTCGAGAACATAATGGTGCCACCTTTGCGCAGCAGGCGCTTCAGGTCGGTCATCAGGCGCAGGTGATCGCGTTGAACGTCAAAGCTATCCTCCATACGCTTGGAGTTAGAGAAGGTCGGCGGATCGATAAAGATCAGGTCGAACTGCTCGTCGGTATCGCGCAGCCAGCCCAGCACGTCTGCCTGCATCAGGCGATGCTGACGTCCTGTCAGACCGTTGAGACGCAGGTTGCGCTCGGCCCACTCCAGATAGGTGCGGGACATATCCACCGTAGTGGTGCTGCGCGCGCCGCCGAGACCGGCGTGCACGCTGGCGCTCCCGGTATAGGAGAACAGGTTGAGGAAATCTTTCCCCTTGCTCATCTGACCCAGCATGCGACGGGCGATACGGTGGTCGAGGAACAGGCCGGTATCCAGATAGTCGGTCAGGTTCACCCACAGGCGGGCGTTGTATTCGCCCACTTCGATGAAGTCGCCCTTCTCGCCCATCTTCTGGTACTGATTTTTCCCTTTCTGACGCTCGCGGGTTTTCAGCACCAGCTTGTTTGGCGCAATGCCGAGCACGGCGATGGTGGCCGCGATAACGTCCAGCATACGCTGACGCGCTTTTTGCGCATCAATGGTTTTCGGTGGCGCATATTCCTGAATCACCACCCAGTCCGCGTAGCGGTCGACCGCCACGTTGTACTCCGGCAGATCGGCGTCGTACAGGCGGTAGCATTCAATCCCTTCCTGCTTCGCCCACTTCTCGTATTTCTTCAGGTTCTTGCGCAGGCGATTGGCGTAATCTTCCGCCACGCCAGATGGCTTACTGTCCGCCGCCTTCTCCGCCAGATGGTAGTTTTTCTGCACGCAGTCCAGCGGGCCGTTTTTCGCCTTAAACTGGCGATCGGCACGCAGCTGCAGGCAGCTCAGCAGCTCCGGCGAGGCGCTAAACAGCGACAGGTTCCAGCCGCCGAAGTAGTCCTTCATATTGCGCCCCAGCAGGCTGTGCAGGGCAATCAGCGCCGGCTCGCTGTCCAGACGCTCGCCGTATGGCGGGTTGCTGATAACCGTACCGTACGGGCCTTTCGGCAGCGGGTTGGTGAGGTTCGCTACGTCTTTCACCTCGAAGGTGACAAGCTCGCCGATACCGGCGCGACGGGCGTTGCTGCGCGCGCGTTCGATTACGCGCGGGTCGCTGTCCGAACCGTAGAAGTGGGAGGTATATTCCGCCAGCCCCTTACGCGCGCGGGTTTGCGCGTCGTCTTTGACCTCTTTCCAGAGCGCTTCGTCGTGCTGCGCCCAGCCTTTAAAACCCCAGTGGCCGCGATGCAGCCCCGGCGCGCGGTCGGTTGCCAGCATGGCCGCTTCAATCAGCAACGTACCGGAACCACACATCGGATCGAGCAGCGGCGTGCCCGGCTGCCAACCGGAGCGCATTACAATGGCGGCGGCCAGGGTTTCTTTAATTGGCGCCATACCGGTACGATCGCGGTAGCCGCGCAGGTGCAGGCCCGCGCCGCTCAGATCGAGAGAAATACTCGCCGTGTCACCGTTGAGCCAGACGTTAATACGCAGATCCGGATTTTCGCGATCGACGTTCGGACGTTCCTTATTTTTACGCGTAAAGCAGTCAACAATGGCGTCTTTTACGCGCAGGGCACCGTACTGGCTGTTGCGGATCTCGTCGTTCACGCCGTTGAAATGCACCGCAAAGGTAGCGTTGGGCGTGAAGATCTCTGTCCAGTCGATCATCTGTACGCCGGTATAGAGGTCCAGGTCGCTATAGACCTTGCACTCCTTCATCGGCAGCATGATGCGCGACGCCAGACGGCTCCACATCAGGCTCTGGTAAATAAGCCGCGTGTCGCCCTCAAAATGGACACCACCCTGAACCACCTGGCACTCTTGCGCGCCCAGGCTTTCCAGTTCAGTTTTTAACAGCTCTTCCAGCCCACGGGCCGTACTGGCAAACAGAGAATTCATATCGTCACTTTTACTCTTAGAAAATTGTCGCGCATTATAGCTAATATGGCGTGTATGTCATAAAGTTGAAGGCTTATTTTCATTTGTGGGAGTGTGCAGTGGCGACGTTATCCAGGCTTTTTATTCATCCGGTGAAATCCATGCGCGGCATCGGCGTCTCTCACGCGCTGGCCGACATGAGCGGATTCGCCTTCGATCGTATTTTTATGGTCACCGAGCCTGACGGCACGTTCATTACCGCACGTCAGTTCCCGCAGATGGTTCGCTTTACCCCTTCCCCGCTTCATGACGGTTTGCACCTTACCGCGCCGGACGGTTCCAGCGCGGTCATTCGCTTTGCTGATTTTGCGCCTGTCGATGCGCCAACGGAAGTGTGGGGTAGCCATTTTACCGCGCGCATCGCCCCGAATGAGATTAACCGCTGGCTGAGCGGTTTCTTCTCCCGCGACGTGCAGCTGCGCTGGGTAGGGCCTGAACCGACGCGTCGCGTGAAGCGCCATGACGCCGTTCCTCTCTCCTTCGCCGATGGTTTTCCGTTCCTGCTGACTAACGAAGCCTCGCTGCGTGATTTACAAGGCCGCTGCAAAGCCAGCGTTCAGATGGAACAGTTCCGTCCGAACCTGGTGGTCACGGGCGCCGACGCCTGGGAAGAAGACACCTGGAAAGTGATCCGCATCGGCAGCGTCATCTTTGATGTCGTAAAACCCTGCAGCCGCTGCATTTTCACCACGGTGAGCCCTGAAAAAGGGCTGAAGCACCCTTCTGGTGAACCGCTGAAGACGCTGCAGTCGTTCCGCACCGCGCAGGACAACGGCGATGTGGATTTCGGCCAGAACCTGATCCCGCGCTCCAGCGGCGCGATCCGCGTCGGCGATGAGGTCGAAATTCTTGCCCGTGGGCCTGCAAGGGTGTACGGCTCGGGTCAGGAAGAAGAAATGGTCGACGTTGTGACGAATGTCGCCTCTGCGGTAGATATTCACTGGCAGGGCAACGTCATCCGTGGCAACAACCAGCAGGTATTACTTGAGCAACTGGAGCAGGCAGGAATTCGCGTACCCTATTCCTGTCGCGCAGGCATTTGCGGATGCTGTCGCATCAAGCTGGTGGATGGAGAGGTCAGTGCGCTGAAAAAATCGGCAATTGGAAATGACGGCACAATTCTGTGCTGTAGCTGCATACCGAAAACGTCCGTACAACTGGAAGCTTAAACCGCCTGTTCGAGGCTGAAGGCATCCACGCGCAGCTGTGGCTTCAGCCGGTCATTCATCACTTTAATGGCATCGCCAAGCTGCATCGTCCGCCCGGCAATGGTTACGCCGGGCTGCGCCAGCAGGCAGAGCGCAGCATTTTCGCCTGGCTCAACCACCAGCAGGCTCACCTCTTCTGCGGTATCGCTCAGATTGACGCTGGCCGCGTCACCCGTTGCCGGGGTCCAGTTCATGCCGTGCGGCAGGAAATGCCAGCTTTTTGGCATTTGCGGTTTAAGGAAGCGGATAGCCACCAGCGCATTTAATACCAGCTCGGCACGCTGCTCTTTAGAGAGCACCAGATCGCGACATTTTTCTTCAAAGGAGAAATAAAGCGCCGCATCGTCAACGCAAAAGCCCGACGGGGAAAACGCGTCCGGGGTTAACATTCGGCGGGCAAAACGAGAACGAAACAACATGCCATTGGCTAAATCGAGCATCATTCGGTCATGCTCGTCGCAAAAATACCAGCGCCAGTTATCGTCAGGTTTAATTCGCATGTGTCTCTCCCGTCCCCAAACGTCCTGTACTAAAAATGTCCTGTTTGCCGCCTCGTTTATAACACCATTAATAAAAGACTATAATGACTAAATAAGCAACAGTGACGGAATATAAAACAACCAGGGCTGGAAATAAAGCCCTGGTTGTCTGATTAAGAGAAAAGATTAGATATGAGTAACGATTTCTTTAATCAGCGGCGGTCCTTTAAAAATAAAGCCGGAATAGATTTGCACCAGTGACGCACCCGCCGCCATCTTCTCGCGCGCAGCAATCACTGAGTCAATGCCGCCGACGCCAATAATCGGCAGACGTCCTTTTAATTCCGCAGACAGGGCGCGAATAATTTCGGTGCTTTTTAATTGCACCGGACGTCCACTTAACCCACCCGCTTCGTCACAGTTTTTCATTCCCTGCACGAGGGAACGATCGAGAGTGGTATTGGTCGCAATAACACCATCAATATTATGGCGAACCAAACTGTCGGCAACCTGGATCAATTCTTCGGGAGAAAGATCCGGGGCGATCTTAACCGCGACCGGAACATATTTATGGTGGATCGTCTGGAGTTCATTTTGTTTATTTTTAATGGCACTCAGAAGATCGTCCAGCGCTTCGCCATATTGTAAAGAGCGCAGACCCGGGGTATTGGGTGAAGAAATATTCACCGCAATATAACCGGCATAGGCGTAGACTTTTTCCATACAAATCAGATAGTCATCTTTACCCTGCTCTACCGGCGTGTCTTTATTTTTGCCGATATTGATGCCTAATATCCCGTCAAAATGGGCTTTTTTTACGTTCTCAACCAGGTGATCAACACCGAGGTTATTAAAGCCCATGCGGTTGATCAGCCCTTCGGCTTCAACCAGGCGGAACAGGCGCGGCTTGTCATTTCCCGGCTGCGGGCGCGGCGTGACGGTACCGATTTCAATGGAGCCAAAGCCCATCGCGCCCAGGGCATCAATGCACTCGCCATTTTTGTCCAGACCGGCCGCCAGACCCAGCGGATTTTTAAAGGTCAGACCCATGCACTGCACAGGTTTTACCGGCACATTCTGACGCACCAGCGCGGCCAGCGGCGTTCCGGTAATACGACGTAATTGCTGGAATGTAAATTCATGAGCGCGCTCAGGGTCGAGCTGGAAAAGGGCTTTACGAACGAAGGGGTAGTACATGAACTCTCCTGGATTCCCGGTGTGCAAACCGGGAGGGGATTATGGGCGATCCACGCGCGAAAGGGAATTGACCTGCGGCAAAAAATCAGCGCAAAACGCAATCGTTTACCTCCCAGTTTATTTCTTATGCACTTTTTCGCATTTTAATTGCAGATAAATCATTTAGTGGAATAACCGCGCGGTGTCACACTCCTGAAAATTGTTATGAATGTTAGATAAAAGCAAACAATTGGTTATAAGGAGGAAGTATGCGCGTCATTACCCTGGCCGGAAGTCCACGATTCCCCTCGCGCTCCAGCGCCCTGCTGGAATATGCCCGCGAAAAACTCAATGCCCTGGATGTGGAAGTGTGCCACTGGAACCTGCATAACTTCGAACCTGAAGATCTGCTCTATGCCCGTTTCGACAGCCCTGCGCTGAAAACGCTCATTGAGCAGCTTAACGGCGCTGACGGATTAATTGTGGCAACGCCTATTTATAAAGCCTCTTTTTCCGGGGCGCTGAAAACCCTGCTCGATCTGCTTCCGGAACGCGCCCTGGACGGCAAAGTTGTGCTGCCGCTGGCAACGGGCGGTACGGTTGCCCATTTACTGGCCGTGGATTATGCCCTGAAGCCGGTGCTGAACGCGCTGAAAGCGCAGGAGATCCTCCACGGCGTTTTCGCAGATGACTCCCAGGTTATCGATTATCAACATAAACCTCATTTTACGCCGAACCTGCAAACCCGCCTCGATAACGCCCTGGAAACCTTCTGGCATGCCCTGCACCGCCGGGATATCCAGGCCCCGGCGTTTGGTCAGCCTCAAGGAGTCGCACATGTATAAAACGTTAACCCGCATCGGACTAGCCGGTCTGATGGCGCTTACCTCGCTGGCCCATGCCGCAGAAACGGCTCCGGAAAGCTTACGTATCGGCTATCAGAAAGGCAGCGTCAGCATGGTGCTGGCGAAAAGCCACCAGCTGCTGGAAAAACGCTTCCCGGAGACCAAATTCTCGTGGGTGGAGTTTCCGGCTGGCCCGCAGATGCTGGAGGCCCTGAACGTCGGCAGTATCGATCTCGGCAGCACGGGCGATATTCCGCCGATATTCGCCCAGGCGGCGGGAGCGGACCTCGTCTATGTTGGCGTTGAGCCGCCCAAACCGAAGGCCGAAGTGATTCTGGTGCCTGAAAACAGCGACATTAAAAGCGTCGCCGACCTCAAAGGGCATAAAGTGGCTTTCCAGAAAGGTTCCAGCTCACACAACCTGCTGCTGCGCGCCCTGCAAGAGGCCGGGCTCAAGTTCACTGACATTCAGCCCGTTTACCTGACGCCTGCCGACGCCCGCGCCGCGTTCCAGCAGAAGAACGTTGATGCCTGGGCCATCTGGGATCCGTACTACTCCGCCGCATTGCTGCAGGGCGGCGTTCGCGTGCTGAAAGACGGTACCACGCTGAAGCAGACCGGTTCGTTCTATCTGGCCGCGCGTCCTTATGCGGAAAAGAACGGCGCATTTATTCAGGCCGTACTGAATACCTTTACCCAGGCCGATGCGCTGACCCAGACCCAGCGTCAGGAGAGCATTGCCCTGCTGGCGAAAACCATGGGCTTACCTGAGCCGGTGATCGCGAGCTATCTCAACCACCGTCCGCCGACCACCATTACGCCCGTGGACGCGCACGTCGCCGCGCTTCAGCAACAAACGGCTGATCTTTTCTATCAAAACCACCTGGTGCCAAAACAGGTCACTATTCGCGAACGCATCTGGCAGCCCGCAGGCAAAGAAGGAGCTAAATCATGAGTCTGAATCTTTTCTGGTTTTTACCTACCCACGGTGATGGACACTATCTTGGTACAGAAGAGGGCTCACGCCCGGTTGACCACGGCTACCTGCAGCAGATTGCGCAGGCGGCGGACCGAATCGGTTTCACCGGGGTGCTGATCCCGACCGGACGTTCATGTGAAGATGCCTGGCTGGTGGCCGCGTCGATGATCCCGGTCACCCAGCGTCTGAAGTTCCTGGTTGCGTTACGCCCGAGCGTAGTCTCCCCCACCGTGGCGGCGCGTCAGGCGGCAACGCTGGACAGGCTGTCCAACGGTCGCGCCCTGTTTAACCTGGTGACGGGTAGCGATCCGCAGGAGCTGGCGGGCGATGGGGTGTTCCTAGACCATACCGAGCGCTATGAAGCCTCCGCCGAGTTCACCCGCGTCTGGCGACGTCTGCTGGAAGGGGAAACCGTTACCTTTGAAGGCAAGCATATTCACGTTCGTGACGCGAAACTCTATTTCCCGCCGGTGCAGCAGCCGCGCCCGCCGCTCTATTTTGGCGGCTCGTCGGATGTGGCCCAGGATCTGGCAGCAGAGCAGGTCGATCTCTATCTGACCTGGGGCGAACCGCCTGAGCTGGTGAAAGAAAAAATTGCTCAGGTTCGTGCGAAAGCGGCCGCCCATGGCCGCAAGGTGCGCTTCGGCATTCGCCTGCACGTGATTGTGCGCGAGACCAATGAAGAAGCCTGGCAGGCGGCGGACCGCCTGATTTCCCACCTGGACGATGAGACCATTGCCAGGGCGCAGGCCGCGTTTGCTAACACCGACTCCGTCGGACAGCACCGAATGGCGTCCCTGCACAACGGCAAACGCGAGAACCTTGAGATCAGCCCGAACCTGTGGGCGGGCGTCGGCCTGGTGCGCGGCGGTGCGGGCACGGCGCTGGTCGGTGACGGACCGACCGTAGCTGCACGTATCAACGAATACGCTGAGCTGGGCATCGACAGCTTCATTCTCTCCGGTTATCCGCACCTGGAAGAGGCCTACAAGGTAGGCGAACTGTTATTCCCACACCTGGATGTCGCCATCCCGGAAATTCCGCAGCCGCAGCAACTCCAGCTTCAGGGCGAAGCCGTGGCGAACGAATTTATTCCACGAAAAGCCGCGCAGAGCTAAGGAGTGACCATGTCTGCCACCTCACAAAAATGGCTGCTGCGCGCCGCGCCGTGGTTTTTACCCGTCGGCATTGTGGCTCTCTGGCAGCTCGCGTCGTCCACCGGCTGGCTGTCGAGCCGCATTCTGCCCTCTCCGGAGGGCGTCGTAGAAGCGTTCTGGTCGCTGAGCGTCAGCGGTGAGCTGTGGCAGCATCTGGCGATCAGCTCCTGGCGCGCCGTGATTGGGTTTTCCATCGGCGGCAGCATCGGTCTGGTTCTGGGCTTGATTAGCGGCCTTTCCCGCTGGGGCGAGCGGCTGCTGGATACCTCCATTCAGATGCTGCGCAACGTGCCGCATCTGGCGCTGATCCCGCTGGTTATCCTGTGGTTTGGTATTGATGAGAGCGCCAAGATCTTCCTCGTGGCGCTGGGCACATTGTTCCCGATCTACATCAACACCTGGCACGGCATCCGCAACATCGATCGCGGTCTGGTGGAGATGGCGCGCAGCTACGGCTTAACGGGTTTTTCTCTCTTTATACACGTGATCCTGCCGGGCGCCCTGCCCTCCATTATGGTCGGGGTGCGTTTTGCGCTCGGCCTGATGTGGCTGACGCTGATTGTGGCGGAGACCATCTCGGCCAACTCAGGCATTGGCTACCTGGCGATGAACGCCCGTGAATTCCTGCAAACGGACGTGGTGGTGGTTGCCATCATTCTGTATGCCCTGCTCGGCAAACTCGCCGACGTTAGCGCCCAGTGGCTGGAGCGCAGCTGGCTGCGCTGGAACCCGGCCTACACCCTTCAGGAGGCGAAAGCATGAATACGGCACGACTGAACCAGGGAACACCGTTACTGCTGAACGGCGTGACCAAACGCTACGGCGAAAACACCATTCTTAACGGGCTGGATCTGCATATTCCCGCCGGACAATTTGTGGCCGTTGTTGGTCGCAGCGGCGGCGGCAAGAGTACCCTGCTACGCCTTCTGGCCGGACTGGAAGCCCCCAACGGCGGTGACATTCTGGCAGGAACGACGCCGCTTTCGAATATTCAGGACGATACCCGCATGATGTTTCAGGATGCACGCCTGCTGCCGTGGAAAACGGTTATCGACAACGTCGGGCTCGGTCTTAAGGGCAGCTGGCGGGATGAAGCCCGACAGGCGCTGGCCGCCGTTGGGCTGGAAAATCGTGCGGACGAATGGCCTGCAGCCCTCTCGGGTGGGCAGAAGCAGCGCGTGGCGCTGGCGCGGGCGTTGATTCACCGTCCGGGCCTGCTGTTGCTTGATGAACCGCTGGGCGCGCTCGACGCCCTGACGCGGATCGAAATGCAGGATTTGATAGGATCCCTGTGGCAGGCGCACGGCTTTACGGTACTGCTGGTGACGCATGACGTGAGCGAGGCCGTCGCGATGGCTGACCGGGTGCTGTTAATAGAGGACGGGAAAATAGGTCTGGATCTGACGGTGGATCTTCCGCGGCCCCGTCGCGTGGGCTCGGCAAGACTGGCGGAGCTGGAAGCTGAGGTATTGGATCGGGTGATGAAGCGCGGGGAGACGGAGTTACAGCGAGCCAAGGCTAATGCCTGATGCCCTCACCCCGGCCCTCTCCCACAGGGAGAGGGAGGGTTAACTTTTATTACGCTAAGGCCTTAGCAATCTTCTCGTACAGATCGCCAGACAGGTTCTCCAGCCCTTTCAGCTGCTCAAGCGCGGCACGCATCTTCGCCTGACGCTTCGCATCGTAGCGTTTCAGGCGGATCAGCGGCTCAATCAGGCGCGACGCCACCTGCGGGTTACGGCTGTTCAGCTCGGTCAGCATTTCCACCATGAACTGATACCCGCTGCCGTCTTCGGCGTGGAACGCGGCCGGGTTGCTGCTGGCAAACGCGCCAATCAGAGAACGCACGCGGTTTGGGTTGCTCAGGGTAAAGGAGCGATGCTTCAGCAGACTGCGCACGTTGCTGAGCGCATCGGCCGCCGGGCTGGTCGCCTGCAGGATGAACCACTTGTCCATCACCAGGCCATCCTGATGCCACCTGTCGTCGTACTCCTGCATTAGCGCATCGCGGCACGGCAGTTCAGCGGCAACGCTTGCGCCCAGCGCGGCCAGCGCGTCGGTCATGTTATCCGCTTCGTGATACTGCTTGCTCACCAGGGTGTTCGCCAGCTCGGTTTCACCAAATGCCAGATAGCGCAGGCAGGTGTTGCGCAGAGAACGTTTACCAATGTCCGCATGTTCAACGCGATAAGCGTCAAGCTTGTTGGCGTTATAAATAGCCAGGAACTCGTCCGCCAGTTCAGCAGCCAGCGTACGGGTCAGCGCTTCACGCACCGCAACGATCGCGATCGGATCGATAATCTCGAACAACTCCGCGATTTCAGTCGCTGAAGGCAGGGTCAGAATTTCAGCGGCGAGCGCCGGGTCAATCTTCTCATCCAGCAGGATCGCTCGGAACGCGTCAGCCACATGGACAGGCAGCGACAGCGGCTGGCCCTGCTGATGGCGGTTTACGTTGAGCTTGATATAGGTCGCCAGCAGGCTTTGCGCCGCATCCCAGCGGGAGAAGTCGTTACGCGCGTGACGCATCAGGAACGTCAGCTGCTGATCGCTCCACTTGTATTCCAGCTTCACCGGCGCGGAGAATTCACACAGCAGCGCAGGCACCGGCTGGAAGTAGACGTTATCGAAGATAAAGGTCTGCTCGGCCTGGGTCACGTTCAGCACGTGGTGTACCGGGTGGCCGCCCTTCTGGAGCGGGATGACTTTGCCTTCGTTATCGTACAGCTCAATGCTGAACGGAATATGCAGCGGATATTTCTCTTCCTGCTCCGCCGTCGGCGGCGTGCGCTGGCTGATGGTCAGGGTATACTGCTCGGTTTCCGGGTTGTAATCGTCTTTGACGGTGACAATCGGGGTCCCGGCCTGGCTGTACCAGCGGCGGAAGTGGGAAAGATCGACATTAGAGGCATCTTCCATTGCCTGCACAAAATCGTCGCAGGTGGCCGCGCTGCCGTCATGACGCTCGAAGTACAGCTGCATGCCTTTCTGGAAATTCTCCTCGCCCAGCAGGGTGTGGATCATGCGGATAATTTCAGCGCCTTTCTCATACACCGTCAGGGTGTAGAAGTTGTTCATCTCGATGACTTTATCCGGGCGGATCGGATGCGCCATTGGGCTGGCATCTTCCGCAAACTGCAGGCCACGCATGGTACGCACGTTGTTGATGCGGTTCACCGCGCGTGAACCCAGGTCGGAGCTGAACTCCTGATCGCGGAAGACGGTCAGGCCCTCTTTCAGGCTCAGCTGGAACCAGTCGCGGCAGGTGACGCGGTTACCGGTCCAGTTGTGGAAATATTCGTGGCCGATAACGCGTTCGATATCAAGGTAGTCTTTGTCCGTTGCGGTATCGGTACGCGCCAGCACGTATTTGGAGTTAAAGACGTTAAGGCCTTTGTTCTCCATTGCGCCCATGTTGAAGAAATCGACGGCGACGATCATATAGATGTCGAGGTCATATTCGAGGCCGAAGCGCTCCTCGTCCCACTTCATGGAGTTGATGAGGGAGGTCATCGCCCACGGCGCGCGGTCAAGGTTGCCGCGGTCAACAAACAGCTCCAGCGCCACCTCGCGGCCTGAGCGCGTTTTGAAGGTGTCGCGCAGCACGTCGAAGTCCCCCGCCACCAGCGCAAACAGGTAGCACGGTTTCGGGAAGGGATCCTGCCACTGCACCCAGTGACGGCCATTCTCCAGCTCGCCTTCGCCTACGCGGTTGCCGTTGGATAGCAGGAAGGGATACAGGGTTTTATCGGCGATGATTTTGGTGGTGAAGCGCGCCAGGACGTCCGGGCGGTCGAGATACCAGGTTATGTGGCGGAACCCTTCCGCTTCACACTGGGTACACAGCGCCACGCCCGACTGGTAAAGCCCTTCCAGCGCGGTGTTGGCGGCCGGGCTGATTTCATTCACGATGCGCAGCGTAAACTGGTCCGGCAGGTTGTCGATGACCAGCTGGTTGTTTTCTTCTTTATAGTCCGACCAGGCTTCATCATTAATATGCAGGGAAACCAGCGTCAGGTCTTCACCATCCAGACGCAGCGGCACCGCAGTTGCGCTGTGGCGCGTCACCTGGCTTACCGCCGTGACAACGGTTTTAGTGGCATCCAGGTCAAAAGTCAGATCGATTTCGCTAATCAGGTAATCCGGCGCACGGTAGTCGTGGCGGTATTTGGCTTGTGGCTGTTGTGTCATAGAAAACCTTATGCATCGTTTGTCGAGTAACGTTTCAATATATTCCTGTTGCGCAAATCGCGCTATGCAGAATGTTCATCTTTTCAGGGGCAAAACCTTTTTTTTGCTACATTTGTATAACACGGGGCACAAAATGCCCTCGACCATAAAACGCGCTTATGTTGTGATCGGGGTTCAATAAATCACTAAACAAGGTATACTCCGGAGTTGTTTATTGTACTAAACGCTCCCGTGAGAGGATGCTACAGCGCACCTATGACTCAATTCGCTTCTCCGGTTCTGCATACGTTGCTGGATACCGACGCGTATAAACTGCATATGCAGCAAGCCGTTTTCCACCATTACTATGACGTTCACGTCGCGGCGGAATTCCGCTGCCGTGGCGACGACTTGCTCGGTATCTACGCAGACGCCATTCGTGAACAGGTCGATGCGATGCAGCATCTGACGCTGCAGGACGACGAATACCAGTGGCTTTCTGGCCTGCCTTTCTTCAAAGCGGACTATCTGAACTGGCTGCGCGATTTCCGCTATAAGCCTGAACAGGTCACCGTGACCAACGAGAACGGCAAGCTGGATATTCGTCTTGAAGGTCCGTGGCGGGAAGTGATTATGTGGGAAGTGCCGCTTCTGGCGGTGATCAGTGAACTGGCTCACCGCTACCGTTCGCCGGAAAAAGGCGTCGTGCAGGCGGTCGCCGCGCTGGAAAATAAACTCGCAGCCTTCTCTACGCTGACCGAAGGGCTGGACATGTCCCGCTTCCGCCTGATGGACTTTGGCACGCGTCGCCGTTTCTCGCGTGACGTTCAGGAGGCCATCGTTAAACGTCTGCAGCAGGAGCCGTGGTTCGTGGGCACCAGCAACTACGATCTGGCGCGTCGCCTCAGCCTGACGCCAATGGGCACCCAAGCACACGAGTGGTTCCAGGCGCATCAGCAGATCAGCCCCGATCTGGCTAACAGCCAGCGCGCGGCACTGGCCGCATGGCTTGAGGAGTACCCGAATCAGCTCGGGATTGCCCTCACCGACTGTATTACGATGGATGCTTTCCTGCGCGACTTTGGTCCCGAGTTCGCTGAACGTTACCAGGGATTACGCCACGACTCCGGGGATCCGGTTGAATGGGGCGAGAAAGCCATTGCCCATTACGAAAAACTCGGCATTGACCCGATGAGCAAGGTGCTGGTCTTCTCGGATAATCTCGACCTGGCGAAAGCGGTCGACCTCTATCGCCATTTCAACACCCGGGTGAACCTGAGCTTCGGGATTGGTACCCGTTTGACCTGCGATATCCCTCAGGTGAAACCACTGAATATTGTTATCAAACTGGTGGAATGTAATGGAAAGCCGGTGGCGAAACTCTCTGACAGCCCGGGTAAAACCATCTGCCATGACAAGGCGTTTGTCCGCGCGTTGCGCAAAGCCTTCGATCTTCCCCAGATAAAAAAAGCCAGTTAAGCGCTTAAGGGAGCCTTCATGGCTCCCCTCTTCTTATTTATTTCTCAATTCTTCTCTTTTGACTGCGAAATTTACTTGTCTGATAGCGGATGGCAGGTAACATAGATATCCCCCCATTAGGGTGGACAAGTGTTTATTTTTTCCGACTATTAACAGAGAGAATATTATGAGCGTTGTGCCTGTAGCCGACGTACTCCAGGGCCGTGTCGCCGTTGACCAGGAAGTCACCGTGCGCGGATGGGTGCGTACCCGCCGAGATTCTAAAGCTGGCATCTCCTTCCTCGCCGTCTATGACGGTTCCTGCTTTGATCCTGTACAGGCCGTCATTAATAATTCTCTGCCCAATTACAATGATGACGTTCTGCGCCTGACAACCGGTTGCTCCGTGATTGTTACCGGCGTGGTGGTGGCTTCACCGGGTCAGGGCCAGAGCTTCGAAATTCAGGCTACTGCCATTGAAGTCACCGGCTGGGTTGAAGATCCGGACACCTATCCGATGGCGGCAAAACGTCACAGCATCGAATATCTGCGTGAAGTTGCCCACCTGCGTCCGCGTACCAACCTGATTGGTGCGGTGGCGCGCGTGCGTCATACGCTGGCGCAGGCGCTGCATCGTTTCTTCGATGAGCAGGGTTACTTCTGGGTGTCTACCCCGCTGATCACCGCGTCCGATACGGAAGGTGCCGGTGAGATGTTCCGCGTCTCGACGCTGGATATGGAAAACCTGCCGCGCACGCCTGAAGGTAAAGTGGACTATGACAAAGACTTCTTTGGTAAAGAAGCCTTCCTGACGGTATCTGGTCAGCTCAACGGCGAAACGTACGCCTGCGCGCTGTCTAAGATCTACACCTTTGGCCCAACCTTCCGCGCCGAAAACTCCAACACCAGCCGTCACCTGGCGGAATTCTGGATGCTGGAGCCTGAAGTGGCGTTCGCTGACCTGGACGATGTAGCGGGCCTGGCGGAAGCGATGCTGAAGTATGTCTTCAAAGCGGTGCTGGAAGAGCGTCCTGACGACATGAAATTCTTCGCAGAACGCGTAGACAGCGATGCTGTGGCGCGTCTGGAGCGTTTCGTGTCTGCCGACTTTGCGCAGGTAGACTATACCGACGCGGTGGCGATCCTCGAGAAATGTGGTGAGACGTTCGAGAACCCGGTTTACTGGGGCGTTGACCTGGCGTCTGAACACGAACGCTATCTGGCCGAGAAACATTTCAAAGCGCCGGTTGTCGTTAAAAACTACCCGAAAGACATTAAGGCCTTCTATATGCGCCTTAACGAAGACGGTAAAACCGTGGCAGCGATGGACGTTCTGGCGCCGGGCATTGGTGAAATCATCGGTGGCTCTCAGCGTGAAGAACGTCTTGACGTGCTGGACGCGCGTATGGAAGAGATGGGCCTCAACCCCGCTGACTACAGCTGGTACCGCGATCTGCGTCGTTACGGTACCGTACCGCACGCCGGTTTTGGTCTGGGCTTCGAGCGTCTAATTGCCTACGTTACCGGTGTTCAGAACGTACGCGACGTGATCCCGTTCCCACGTACTCCACGTAACGCCAGCTTCTAATCGGTAAAAGACTGAAATGGCCAGCAAATGCTGGCCATTATTTTATTCTGTATTGTCAGTTTTCGTCAGCGCAAAGTCAGCGTATTTAAACCTTACCCCCGTCACAACCACTACCTGTTACGTTTTGTTTCCGCGAAACATCCAGCCACAAAAAATAAACCCCATTCTTATTGCGATTATTACACCCTCAGCCGATAGCACAAATTTCAACCTATTTTACAGCCATCCGGAAGGCCTTTCACTGTCATAAGAAAAAACGAGCCGTTTAAGGTCTGTTTATACGAATCGCCTTTATCTCAATTAATCATAAGGAATTCATATATATAGGATAGGGTTTGCTGTTTAATTCGCCAGGTTGGTCTGAAGTTTGAGATGGTTCACAAAGTTCCGAAAAATACACATTTGGTTACACATATTTTCTTTCGGTTACTTAATCTTGAGAATTGTAGCACTTTCAGGCTAGCGAAACGCTTCGCCGAATGGAAAGATGCCTGTCAGATACATAAAGACACCAAACTCTCATCAATAGTTCCGGAAATATTTATTGACAGAATTTATTGACGGCAGTGGCGAGTGTCATAAAAAAACCAATGAGGGTAATAAATAATGATGAAGCGCAATATTCTGGCAGTGGTAATCCCTGCCCTGCTGGTAGCCGGTGCAGCTAACGCTGCAGAAATCTATAACAAGAACGGCAACAAACTGGACTTCTACGGTAAAGTTGTGGGCGAACACGGCTTCACCACTTCTGGCGTACACAAAAACGCTGACTCCTCTTACGGCCAGATCGGCTTCAAAGGCGAAACTCAGATCAACGACCAGCTGACCGGTTACGGTCAGTGGGAATACCGTGCACGCGCCGGTGCAGCTGAAGGTGATCAGACTAACGTAACTCGTCTGGCTTTCGCTGGCCTGAAAATCGCTGACGCGGGTTCTCTGGACTACGGTCGTAACTACGGTATCGTGTATGACGTAGAATCCTACACCGATATGGCTCCGTCCTTCTCTGGCGAAACCTGGGGTGGCGGCTATGTTGATAACTACATGACCAGCCGTTCTACTGGCCTGCTGACCTACCGTAACAACAACTTCTTCGGTCTGGTTGATGGTCTGAACTTTGGCGTTCAATACCAGGGTAAAAACGATCGTAAAAACCTGAATGAAGCAAACGGCGACGGCGTTGGCCTGTCACTGGGTTACGAGTTCGGTGAAGGCTTCGGTCTGATCGGTGCCTACAGCACCGCTAACCGTACGCTTGAGCAGAAAAAAGATGGTAAAGGCGATAAAGCTGAATCCTGGGCTGTTGGCGCGAAATACGACGCGAACAACATCTACCTGGCGACCGTTTATGCAGAGACTCGCAACATGAGCCGCCTGGGTAACAGCGGTGAAAACTATGTTCCGAATGATGATGGTAATGTTTATAACATTGCTAACAAGACCCAGAACTTTGAAGTTATCGCTCAGTACCAGTTCGACTTCGGCCTGCGTCCTTCCGTTTCTTACGTTCAGTCCAAAGGTAAAGACCTGAACGGCATCGGCGACCGTGACCTGGCGAAATATATCACCACTGGTGCGACTTACTACTTCAACAAGAACTTCAACGTGTACGGTGACTACCGCTTCAACCTGCTGGACGACAAAGATGCGTCCACCAGCTGGGTTGGCTCTGACAACCAGGCTACCGTTGGCGTAACCTACCAGTTCTAATCAGTACACCACGTTGTTATATGCTTAATGAACAGGGCTTCGGCCCTGTTTTTTTATGCGTGACAGAAAATAATGGCGACTTTTGAAAAGCCGCACGCTTTTCGTCGCAAACGGTTGGCATTTTGTAAATCTACCGTTAACCTGATAGCGGATTTCACTTCTGTAATCACAATGGAACTTCGTCATGTTTGAGAACATTACCGCCGCTCCTGCCGACCCTATTCTGGGCCTGGCCGATCTGTTTCGTGCCGACGACCGCCCTGGCAAAATCAACCTGGGTATTGGTGTATATAAAGATGAAACCGGCAAAACTCCGGTACTGACCAGCGTTAAGAAAGCTGAGCAGTATCTGCTGGAAAACGAAACCACCAAAAACTACCTCGGTATTGATGGTATCCCTGAGTTTGGTCGCTGCACCCAGGAGCTGCTGTTCGGTAAAGGCAGCGCAATTGTAAGTGACAAACGTGCGCGCACGGCGCAGACCCCTGGCGGTACCGGCGCGCTGCGCGTGGCGGCGGATTTCCTTGCGAAAAACACCTCTGTTAAGCGCGTATGGGTGAGCAACCCAAGCTGGCCGAACCACAAGAGCGTGTTTAACTCTGCGGGTCTGGAGGTGCGTGAATATGCATACTACGACGCGGCAAACCACTCTCTCGACTTTGACGGCCTGCTGGCAAGCCTGAGCGAAGCACAGGCAGGTGACGTGGTGCTGTTCCACGGCTGCTGCCACAACCCAACCGGTATCGATCCGACGCTTGAGCAGTGGCAACACCTGGCGAAGCTGTCCGTTGAAAAGGGCTGGCTGCCGCTGTTTGACTTTGCCTACCAGGGCTTCGCCCGTGGTCTGGAAGAAGATGCCGAAGGCCTGCGCGCGTTCGCAGCCGTGCATCAGGAGCTGATTGTCGCAAGCTCTTATTCCAAGAACTTCGGTCTGTACAACGAGCGCGTAGGCGCCTGTACGCTGGTTTCGGCTAACGAAGAGACCGTCGATCGCGCGTTCAGCCAGATGAAATCGGTTATCCGCGCTAACTACTCTAACCCGCCGGCGCACGGTGCGTCTGTTGTTGCCACCATCCTGAGCAACGATGCGCTGCGTGCTATCTGGGAACAGGAGCTGAACGATATGCGTCAGCGTATTCAGCGCATGCGCCTGCTGTTTGTGAACACCCTGGCTGAGAAAGGTGCGGACCGCGACTTCAGCTTTATCATCAAACAGAACGGCATGTTCTCGTTCAGCGGCCTGACCAAAGAGCAGGTTCTGCGTCTGCGTGAAGAGTTCGGCGTTTACGCCGTGGCCTCTGGCCGCGTGAACGTTGCTGGCATGACGCCTGACAACATGGCGCCACTGTGCGAAGCGATTGTCGCCGTACTGTAATTTGCGCCCATAAAAAAGCCTGCGTTATGCAGGCTTTTTTTATTCTGGTTACCAGACAGGCATTTCATCCTGTAGGAACGGATTATGGAGCCGTTCGTAGCCCAGCGTCGACATCGGACCGTGTCCAGGGATAAACGTAACGTCATCACCCAGCGGCAATAACTTTTGTTTAATCGACTGAATCAGCTGCCCGTGATCGCCGCGCGGAAAATCGCTGCGTCCTACGCCACCTTTGAAGATCACATCGCCGGAAATCAGCAGACGGGACTGGTCATCAAAGAAGACGATATGGCCTGGCGTATGCCCAGGACAATGCAACACCTGTAAAGTCACATTCCCTACGTTAACGCGCTCTCCTTCGTTCAGCCAGCGATCGGGCGTCAGGGGCTGACACTCATCAAGGCCAAACATGCGGCTTTGGGCGGGTAACCCCTGCAGCCAGAACTCATCTTCTTTTTCCGGACCGATAATCGGCACACCGTAGTGTTCAGCCAGTTCAGCCGCAGCACCTACATGGTCAAGATGACCATGAGTGAGCAAAATCTGCATCAGCGTGACGCCGCTTGCTGCGACTTCCTGCTTGATTTTCTCAGCGTCACCGCCGGGATCGACAAGCGCGGCCAGTTTAGTCTGTTCGCACCAGATCAATGAACAATTCTGGGAGAACGCGGTAACCGGAATAATACGATAGTTCATACTGCTCCTGTGTTTCGTTATTACCAGTGCCGAACCGGACCGGTATCAATATGCACAAAGTTGCTGCTGGGGTAATATCCTACACCACCTGCGCGCATAGATAACGCGGCTTTGCGAATATTGGCTAACGAAACGCCTTCAATATGGAAATCCATTGCCTGTCCCTTCGTGTGATAGCTTTTTTTCGCTACCCCGCGGCTGTGGGCACGCAGTTCATTATTGGTATCAATCGAGCGATAGCCAGATATGAGCTGCACCGGCTTGCTGGTGCCCAGCAGGCCCTGAAGGCGGAAAAGCTGATCAAACAGTCCTGGATCGATGGCTTTTATTTTATTCGCGCGGAAATCACGGAAAAAATGGTTAAGTCTTGCTAATTCATCCTGAATATAGCCTCTGCCATCGAAAAACTCCGCTTTTAGCGACTCACCGGTATGCAGGTTGTTGAGCGTTAAAACTCGCGGACGAGGTGTCGAGAGGGTGGCAAATGCTGGCGTCGGCAGGATGGCCGCTGCGCCAAGCGCAACACCACCTAACGCCAGCAGTTTGCGGCGATTAGCGTCAAATTTGTCCATGATAATCAGGTCTACAGGTAAAAGAAATCGTAATATGCTTAGCGCACGAAGGGCACCTTAACTGGCAAAACCAGGTACGTCAAGGCGCCCAACCCCAGTGAATACGCGGCTTACAGCGATATTGCCCCTTATTCACCCTAACTTACGACAATCATTTTTCCCGAACTGCTTCATTTACCTGATTAATTGTTCCGCTTTTGGCAAAATTTGTGCGCCGGATCGCGCGGTGAGATCATAATTGTAAATATCTGTACGATACTGGGTACGCCCGTCCTCACCCACAAATGCCGTCAGGTAGTAAAGATTGACAGGAATATTGTGGCGAATATTCACGTAACGCGTATCCCCCTGCTTCAGAGCATCCGAGATACGCGTATCGTTCCAGCCCGCATCCTGCAACAGCATATTGGCCAGTTCCGAGGCTTTGTTCACGCGCACGCAGCCAGAACTGAGCGCGCGCGTATCTTTCTGGAACAGGTTGTGGTTCGGCGTATCGTGCAGATAGATAGCGTCTGAACTCGGCATATTGAACTTATAACGCCCTAAAGAGTTATGCGCCCCGGGAGCCTGCTGGAAACGAAACGGTAAATTTGACGCCGTGATTGTCGACCAGTCGACCATATAAGGATCGATGGCCTCTTTACTGTTCCATCCACGCATCACGGTATAGCCATGACGTTCCAGATAACCCGGATCGTTCCAGACCTTCGGCAAAATGTCTTTTCGCGCCAGGGTCGGCGGAACGTTCCACGGCGGGTTAACCACCACGTTATTCAGCGCACTGCTCATCATCGGTGTTTTACGATCCGGACGCCCGACAATCACGCGCGACGCCAGTTTTTCGCTACCGTCCTGATAATAGACCAGGGAATACGCCGGAATGTTAACCATAATTCCGGTAGAGAGCGTTCCCGGCAGCAGACGCAAACGCTGGATATTGAGCGCCAGTACGCCTGCCCGCTGCGCAGGCGATACGTTCAGCCAGTCACGCGTCGTCTGGCCAATGACGCCATCGGCCCCCAGCCCCTGAGCGGTCTGGAACTGTTTAACGGCCGCAACCAGCTCGCGATCGTAAGCCGCAGGTTTGTTGCTCAGGGCAATGCCTTTCTTCTCTTTTACTGGCGCTGACGGGCTGACGGCGACGCTTTGTGGATCATCACCCGGGAGAGCAATCTTTGGCCCGCCATCAAGAAGACCGGAACGCGTCAGGATCTCGCGCAGAGCAGGCACATCGCTGCTCCACTGCCCCGGACGGAGCGTCGCGGTGCCGCGCATCTGCGGCCATGGGCGCGAGTCACCCACCAGCGCGAGGAGCGACTGATGCAGAGTGGTATAGTGTGGATGCGCCGGTGCGAGGCTGGCGATAAAGCGCGGCAGTTCGCCATTATCAAGCGCTAGCTGCCACTGGTTAATGACCGACAGCGCCGGCGTCGCCAGCTTGTACGGCTTATCGCTGTACAGCCAGCGGTTGCCGTTGACCGGAATACCCGCCACGAACTGCAGGTAACCCATCATGGCATCGGAAAGCACCACGTCCCGCGCCTGCCCGGTGACGGCAGGATCGGTTAACAGTTCAACCCACTTTGTAAACTGCGGCTGAAAACCGGCAATCGCGACCTCCGCCAGCTGCTGCTGGAAGGCGCGCACGGCATCGCGATTTTCCCACATCGGTTTCATATCGCGGGCGGCATAGAGAAGCGTGAGCTGATTGAGATAGACAGGCGTGTAGCCTGACGGCAGCCCCGACTGCAGCTGCTGACTGAGCGATTCGGCGTCGATGCCTTCCGGCAGCGGCTTTATACCGGCCATGATAGCCGTTGCCGGAGACTGGTCCAGCGGCTGGGACAACGACGTTGGCTGCGCGCCTGTCGTTGCCGAGCTGTCAGTCGGCACAATTTCAGGCTCGTCGGCCTGGGCGGTTAACAGCGGAGCAAACATCACTGCCAGGCATAAACTCAGCGCAGACAGCTGACGACCACATTCTTTCTTTAGCAACATCCCTTGCCCCCTGTTTTCACGACATGCCCATCACGCTGGGGCTTTCTTTCATTATAGGTAGACGGCTAAGCTGTTGCCTTACCTTATGTAAAGAAGTTTAAAGATAACGCAGCCCTAAGCACAAGTTAAGTTTAAAAAAAAAGCGGCGCCAGTGCGCCGCTTCGGGTCAGAAGACGCCTCAGGAAGCGTCCGCCGTGGTTTCCGGCAATGACTCCGGCGGCTGCGGCGTAAAGCCACGCAGCCCCACAACGTGAACGTGTTCGCTGTTCTGGAACACTTTACGCACCAGTTTGTAGGTGGTGCCCTTCTCGGGGCTGATGTTCTCAGGTGCTGCGATAATGAGCTGCATATCAAGACGTTCGCAAAGCTCGAACAGCGTGGCAATTGAGCGGGCATCAAGACGCGCCGCCTCATCCAGGAACAGCAGTCGGCATGGCGAGATGTCTTTGCCGCGCAGGCGGCGCGCTTCATCTTCCCAGCTCTGTACCACCATCACCAGAATCGACATCCCGGTACCGATCGCTTCACCGGTAGAGAGCGCCCCGGATTCCGCACGCAGCCAGCCGTCTGAGCCACGGTTTACCTCAACTTCCATTTCCAGGTAGTTACGGTAGTCCAGCAGCTCTTCACCGATGGTTTGCGGCGTACGCTGCCCCATATCAATCTGCGGGTTCAGGCGCTGATACAGCTTCGCCAGCGCTTCGGAGAAGGTCAGACGGTTGCTGTTGAACAGATCCTGGTGCTGCTCGTGCTGCTCTGAGAGCACTTCCAGCAGCGTCGCGTGGGCTTCACGCACGTTGACGTTAAGGCGCACGCTGTTCACCTGACCAAACGACACGCTCTGCAGGCCCTGGTTCAGCTGGCGGATACGGTTCTGCTCGCGCTGAATGGTTTTACGAATGATGTTCGCCACGCTGCGGGAGCTGATCGCCAGCTTCTGCTCGCGGGAGGTCAGCTCCTCCGTCAGGCGACCCAGCTCGATTTCCATCTGCTCAATGGCTTCAACCGGATCGTCGGTACGGATGATGTCCTGACGAATACGCTCGCGCAGGTGCTGGTAAACCGCCACGAAGAACTGGATTTTACGTTCCGGGCGTTTCGGATCTTCCGACATGCGCAGCACGTCGCGCAGGTGTTCGTTATCCGCCACCGCCAGACGCAGGGCACCCAACGCCTTATCCGACATGGAGCGCAGCTCATCGGCAGAGAGGTACGCCAGCTCGCGGCGGTGCAGACGACGCTCAACGTTATTGTCTTTCACCATGCGCATCACCGCGCACCAGCCCGCTTTGGCGGTCACGACCTGCTCGCGCATCTCAAAATAGTCGCGTTCCAGCTTGCGCAGGCGACGGGTCAGGTTATCCATTTCCGCTTCACAGAAGGTCAGCGCTTTTTCCAGCTGATTACGACGCGCGCGGTTATTGCTGAGCTGTGAATGCAGCTCGTCACGACGAATACGCGCGCGCTCTTCCGCCCCGCTGTCGGCACGAACGCCGATGTCCTGAAGCTCTTTCTGCAGATCGTTTAACAGCTCTTTCTTGGTGTCGAAGGAGCTTTTCAGCGAGGCCAGCACCTGGTTGTACTGGTTCAGCTTAGCGGAGTGGCTGCGCATTGCTTCGCGGGCGCGAGTACGTTCCGCTTCCGCCTGCTCAAGGCGCTGACGCAGTTTTTCGTTCAGGTCGCTGTTACCGCTCAGCATTTCAGCCGAATCGGAGTAGCCGAAGTGGGCGCGACGCTGCACCACTTCCGTCAGGGCAAACGCCTGCTGACGCGCTTCGCGCTGCACCTGCTGCGACCAGGCATAATTTTCTTTTAATTGCTCGAACTGTTCCGGGTCGCTCTGCAGGACAGACACGACGGGCTCCAGCTTCGCCAGCTGATTGCCATGCTGCTGAACGAAACGCGCGGCTTCCTGCGCTTCATCCAGACGCTCCTGGATCTCATCCACGCGGTCAGCCAGCGTGTCATCCGCCAACAGATTCAGGCGCGGCAGGATGCGGTTAAGGGCCGCAACGCCCTCTTTTGCCTGTTCAAACTGGACGCGACTCTGCTGGTTATCATTTTCATGAGCGGCAATCGCGCGTTCCAGCTCGCCACGGCGGGTATTGAGCTTGCGGATTTCGGCTTCCGGATCCGCGTCAAACGCTACGGCGAGATGGCTGCCGATAAAGCGGCTGAACGACTGATGCAGACGCTGGGTTTTCTGCACGTCAAACGACAGGGTCGCAAAACGTTCAGACAGCGTTTCACGCTCGGCGTGCAGGCTCTCGATGCGGCTTTCGCGCGCGGCGCGGCCAAACAGCGGCAGCTCCGGGAAGCGGGAATAGCGCCACTGACGGTCAGCGATTTTCACCACTACCGCTTTTTCCAGCTCATCGACGCTGAATACGCTGTCATCAAACGACTGCGGATCCCCTTCGATCAGGTAGAGATCTTCCGGGCAATCTTCCAGGCCGGCAAGCTGCTCAGAAATCAGCGACAGCTCCGGGACTACAATCGCGTTGCGGGATGGACCGTACAGCGCGGAGAAGTATGGCGCATCGTCAAGGCCAACGTCGTCGTAAATCTCGGACAGCAGAACGCCGCCAAAACGCTCGGCGAGTGCATTCAGGCGCGGATCTTCTGACCCGCCCGGCTGACTTAAGCGCTCAATTTCTTCATCGACGTCGCGCTTGCGGGCACCCACTTCATCACGCTCAACGATGGCTTCGCGCTCGCGCTCCAGCAGCTGCTGCAGGTATTCGGTCACTTCCTGGCTGGATTCGAACTGCTCGCCGCACTGCTCGCTGAGCTGATTCAGGCTGCTTTGCGCCGCCAGCCAGACCGGTGCACGCTCCAGGAGGGTCTTCGAACGGGACTGAATCTGCTCCAGCTCCTGACGCAGGTTCATACGCTGTTCGCTGGCGTTTGATACGGTATCGGACAGAGCTGCAATACGCGCTTCCAGCTCCTGATGCAGGGCCTCAAGCTCGTCGAAATCGTAATTTTTACCCTGACGTTTACAGAAATCGGCCAGCAGACGCTCGGCTTCCTGCTGCTCGCGCAGGCGCTGCTCCAGCTCGTTCAGACGCATACGCAGCGGCTGAACCTGCTCGGCCAGATGGCGCTGGTTTACACCGTCGCGCAGCAGTTCACGAGCAACGTCCCAGGCTTCGCTACGCGCCAGCGGGCCGTTAATCGCGACCACCAGCTGATAAGCCTGCTCAAACTGGCTGTGCGCCGTTTGCGCGACGCTCATTTTCTGTTCGAGGGAGAGCAATTTCTCGGTGGCTTCCTGCTCTTTGGCCTGGAAGGTATCCAGCCACTCGTCGGCGCTATCCGGCGTCAGGTCAGGCAGATGGCACAGCTCTTTTGCACGCTGTAATGCCTGCAGTGCCTGGTTATACTGAATCGCTCGCGTCTGCTGCACGTCAAGTGCCTGCTGGTAATCGGCAAGCTGGCTTTTCAGCTCATCCACTTCCAGCTCGGCCGCTTCGGCGCGGGCTTCGTTCTCTTCCTGCATGTCGGCGGCTTCAGCCACCACTTCATTCTGCTCTTCGAGACGGATCTGCAGCTCATCGAGGTCCGCTTCATAGCGCTCGATTTTTTCCTGCTGACGCAGCGCGGTCTGCACCAGGTTCAGGTGATCGCTGGCGGCCTGGTAATCGGCTTCCAGATCGCCTTCAGCACCGTTGTGCTCACCCAGCTCGCGCGCCATTTCGACGTGCTTGTACTGCTCGGCCACCAGCTGTTTACGGGAGGTAAACAGCTCGCGACGGTATTCTAATGCCTGATCGAGATGCACCCGGCGCTCGTTGGCGTGGCGCATGTAGTCCGCCGCCACGTAGTTGGTGGCTTCGCTGATCAGGTGTTTAAACAGGTCGCGGTCAGACTGGGTCACGCGAATCGCTTCCAGCGTCATGCGGTTTTCACGCAGCGCCGCTTCCATATCCTGGAAGGCCTTACGCACGCCGCTGTTTTCCGGCAGCAGGTAGTCGCGCAGGGAGCGGGTAATCGCGCTGGAGATACCGCCGTACAGAGACGCTTCGATCAGGCGGTAGTATTTGCTACGGTCTGATGCGGTGCGCAGACGACGCGCCACCACGCCCAGATCGAACATCAGCGAGTGGTAGTCGGTAATCGAGTTGAACTGCTTGAACTGCACGCCTTCGATAGCTTCGAGCTTGTCCTTCAGTTCCTGCAGCGTCAGCACGCGCGCCTGACGTTCGTTCAGGGTTTCCGTTAGCAGCGCCGTCGGCTGCACGGAGGTTGGCAAGCCCTGAATCGCAAACGGTTTGATATCCACTTTACGGTCGCGACCGGCGACCTGCTGCAGGCGCACGCCCACTACCACGCGCTGATGACGGGAGTTAATGACGTCCAGAACCGAATAACAGACGCCGGCCTTCAGCTTACCGTGCAGACCCTTATCGCGGGAGCCGCTTGTTGCCCCCGCTTCAGTGGTATTACGGAAGTGAAGCAGCGTCAGGTCAGGGATCAGCGCCGTGACAAAGGCCGCCATGGTGGTGGATTTACCCGCACCGTTACCGCCGGAGAGCGTCGTGACCAGCTCATCCAGATCGAACGTTCGGGCAAAGAAGCCGTTCCAGTTAATCAGCGTCAGTGAGCGAAATTTACCGCGTTCAATCATTACTCTTCCTCCCCGCTATCCGGCAGATTCTCTTCATGCTCGTCATTGAGCTGCAAATGGTTTTCCACCGGCATCGCTTCACCGTCGCGGATCATGCGAAGCTGCGCTTCACGCGCGTCATCGCCCGCGCGCACGTCGGCGCCGAAGCGGAAGACAGATTCCGTAATGCGGAATTTGCTGCTGTCGTGGCCCATAAACCAGACCATCCCCAGACGGCGCAGACGGTTCAGGGAAGAGCGAACCTTTTCCTGTAATTTCTGACGGTCAAGATCCGACCCCGTGGAGCGGTTGTTCACCAGCTTCAGCAGCTTGCTCTCATCTGCCAGCGTCAACAGCTCGTCGTAAAGTTCCTGCTGGGTGAAGATCCCTTCATTCGCCAGACGTTCCGGGCTGAGGTAGAGGTAGCAGAGAATTTTACCGACCATCATATCCAGCTCGGAGAGCACGGAACGCGGGATCAGCGTCGTGGAGCGCGGGCGCAGGTAGAAAAAGCCTTCCGGCGCGCGGATAAGCTCCACGTTATAACGTGCGTAAAACTCTTCCAGGTACTCCTGGAAGTCCATCAAAAAGGCGTGATTATCCAGCTCGTCTAATCCAATGTGACGACCGGCACGCAGCTGGCTGTCCAGCGCCGGAAATAACGGATTCGCCAGCGCCTGTGCCAGCTTAACCGGCATCACTTGTTCAATATTTGTCAATGACATGCGCCTGTACCTTGGCTCCGTAATCGTTGATTGGCTGCCACTTCGGCGGCAGTCCGGTGAAATCTGCTTGCGCGACGCCCAGGCGCACCGCCTGGTCTACCACAATGCGGGCAATGTCGAAGTGGCGCGCGCGTGGATATTGCGCCAGATAGTCGCGCACCACGAGCCCAAGATCCAGCGGCACTTGTCTGGTTTTGTAGACCGCGAGCTGTTCTTCGATCATCGCCGCAAGCTGCTCGCGAATTTCGTTAAATTCTTCGTATTCCAGATCCGGCGGCAGTTCACCGGTCACCTCTTCATCGCGCAGCGCCATCTCTTCGTCGCGCATATCCAGCAGACGATCGGCATTGGCGTAGGTCAGCGCCCACGGCGCATCGAAATAGGTCTGCACCGACTGACGCAGACGCTGAGCAAAGACGCGGTTTTTATCCATATCAATCGCGGTACGGATAAATTTATGCACGTGTCGGTCGTAGCCGATCCACAAGTCGATCGACTGCTGGCCCCAGCTGATAATGCGGTCGAGTTTGCTTTGCAGGTCGAAGACCAGGCGGTCGATAAAATGCAGATCGTCGTGCGCCAGCGTCGCATCCTGGATGCGCAGCAGGTTCGCCTGCAGCTTGTCTCCTGCGGCTTCCAGCGTATCCTGGAGCTCACGCAGCGTGCCGGATGTTTCTGACAGCAGAAGTTCACAGCTGGAGATGGCCGCTCGCCAGTCTTTATTCAGCAGCTGGGCAATATCGTCTTTCACCTGCTGCTGCTGTTCGTCCATCAGGCGCTGGGTGAGATCGATACTGTCGAAAATCTCGGCCACCGAATATTTCAGCGGCGCGTAGACGTTACGGTGCCAGTGGAATTCGTCACCGTTTTCATCCGCCGCGTCCGCGGCGCGCTTAAGCTCACCCGCCACGATCGAGAGCTGCATGGAAAGACGCAGCGTGGAAAATTCACGCTGGCGAATATAGTAATCGGTGATGCCGATGCCCAGCGGCGTCAGGCGATAGATGGCGTTTCCTTCCGCCTGCTCGCTGGTAAAGCGGTTCAGCAGACGTTGACGCACCATATCGTTGATCGCGTTGTTGGCACGCACGCTAATGGTTTCGCTGGTTTGCTCAAACGCATCACTGACATGGCGGAACGCATCCACCAGTTCACCCTCGCTCATTTCACCGTCCAGCCGTTCGCCGTTCAGCGTGGCAACCGCCAGCAGGAAAGAGAGTCTGTCTACCGGCAGCGAGATGGAGAAATCGTTTTTCCTGGCCCAGGCAACCAGTTCGGGGACTGTCTGGGAAAATTCACTCATAGGTTATCCTTGCATCTGCGGCTTGTGCGCGGTGACGTGAATATAGCGGCCAAGGCTGATAAAAGGCTCCTGACGGCAATACCGCGTTTCTAATTCTGTTAAGGTGTCAAAACAGTCACGCTGTTTGTGTTTTTCACGCAGATAATCATGAAACACCCTGACGCCCGTCTTCCCGACGATCTGCCAGCCAATCGCTTCCAGCCAGCCATAAACCTGCTGTGGATCGCGCGGATAGTCCGGGGAAAGCGTGCGCTTTTTCTTTTTGGGCATCCCGACCTGCACATAGTCGAAGTTTCCTGCAACCATGTTGTGCATCAGGAAGCCGTTAGCATTGTAGAACATCAGCGACAGCGTGCCGCCCGGGCGCAACATCGACCACAGGGTTTGTAACACGCTTTGCGGATCGGCAACCCACTCCAGCACCGCATGAAACAATATCAGATCAACCTGGGTTTCCAAATGCTGTGAGATGTCCTGAGCGGCGCATTGTATAAAATGCATGTTGTCGCTCACACCTTTCTCTTCTGCAGCACGCGTCGCGCGGGCGACCATTTCAGCAGAAAGATCGCAAAGCGTGACGTGATGACCGCGCTCGGCCATTTTTATCGCCGTCTGCCCTTCACCGCCACCGGCGTCCAGCACGCGCAACGTTTGCCCACCGAACGTAGCCAGAATGGTATCCAGATCCTGCCAGAGGATCGTCTGACGGAGCTGCCCTTTCGTGGTGCCATAAATGTTGCGCGAAAACTTTTCCGCGATGTCATCAAAATTGCGATCCCGCATTGGGAGAGTTCCACTCGCTAACTGCAAAACCGCTATTTTGTCACACCCGCGCGGAGAATGAACCTCTCTGGTGTAATATCACGGGTAATCACCTGCTATATGGTCAAAAAAGGAACCAAAAAGGATGCTTTTTACCCTTAAGAAATACATTGGAGGGATGATGCTTCCCCTTCCGCTGCTGCTCATCATCATCGCGCTGGGGCTGGCGCTGGTGTGGTTCAGTCGCTTTCAGAAGAGTGGAAAAACGCTGATCACGTTCGGCTGGTTGGTCTTGCTGCTGCTGAGCCTGCAGCCGGTCGCGGACGGTCTGTTACGCCCCATCGAAAACAGGTACCCAACATGGCAGGGAAATCAGAAAGTGGCGTACATCGTGGTGCTGGGCGGCGGATATACCTGGGATCCTGACTGGGCCCCCAGTTCAAATCTGATCAACAACAGCCTGCCACGGCTAAACGAAGGCATTCGCCTCTGGCTGGCAAATCAGGGATCAAAAATGATCTTCACCGGCGCGGCGGCCAAAACAAACCCGGTGAGTACGGCAGAAGCGGGCGCCAGGGTCGCAGAATCACTCGGCGTGCCGCGTTCCTCGATTATCACGCTCGACAGCCCAAAAGATACCGAAGAAGAGGCTGCCGCAGTGAAGCAGGCGATTGGCGATGTCCCGTTCTTACTGGTGACCTCCGCTTCACACCTGCCGCGCGCGATGATTTTTTTCCAGAAGCAAGGCCTGCACCCGCTTCCCGCACCGGCAAACCAGATGGCCATCGACGCGCCGCTCAACCCGTGGGAACGGGCGATCCCCTCCCCGGTGTGGCTGATGCATAGCGATCGCGTCGGCTACGAGACGCTCGGACGCCTCTGGCAGTGGCTGAAAGGATCGTCAGGCGAGCCAGGGCAAGAGTGATTTTGTCGCCAGATCGAAGTTGGCGCGATTGAAACGTCCGGTATTCACCAGCTGTGCGACTTCGTCCCAGAGCAGGTAAAGCCAGCGCCGCCAGAGAAACGCTTCTGCAACGGGCGCGCGTTGAAGGTAGTGCCACAGTAAACCTTCCGCCGCCCCGCTGTCGCTGAGCCTGAACAGCTCATATTCGCGCGGAGCCCAGAGCATGATCCCCGGCCCCAACATCGCCAGAAGCTGATCGCTGCGGGAGTCCTTGAGCATGCTGCGCAGGGTGAAATTACCGTGGATCAGCACGCAGTTGTCATTAAAACCATCGAACAGCGCCGGCAAGCACTCGCGGGTACGAAACAGGATACGCTTATCCTGCATGGTCAAACCGGTATTGCTGAACTGGTTAAGCGTTCCCCACAGCACTTCCACCCGCTGGCGATACCACAGCGGCCACAGGTTTTCCTGGGTACTGTCGACCGGACCGACAAGTCCGCGGCTATCCTGGCGGTGCCAGGCCAGCAGCGCCTCGACAATCTGGTCTTTTAACTGCTCCCAGCGTTCCGGCGTGCGCGCGGGCGCTTCAACGGGCACGCCGCGTAAACGCTCAATCAGCAGCACGTCCGGGCCGGGGTGTTCCTCGTGGGTCATCACGCCGTACACCGTCGGCATACGGACGGTTCCCTCCCGCGCCAGCATCGACATTTTCCATGCCAGCTGTCTGGCAACGCCCGGCGAGGTGAAACTTCTGGCCATCAGCGGCATCGGGTTGCCCTGACTGTCATACAACGACCAAAGCGCGGTATCGGCCTTTTCACTCACGCATTCGACCCGGCTTAATTTCTCACCCAGCAGATGGCTAAGTTCGGCACGCAGCTGTTCCATATGAGATTACCCCCATTAAGACTACTGCTTTTATAATGAGCGTCCTGAAGGGAGATGTCACCCGGAAGAGAACAATTAGGAAAAAGAAAGGGGAATTAGCGGGGAGAGGACATCCCCCCGTCAGGAGGGATGCAGGCGGTATTAGCGCAACTCGGCGCGGACGCGCTCAAGATCTTCCGGCGTATCAACGCCCGTCCCAGGCACTTCGCTGGCAACGGCAACGTGAATTTTTTCGCCGTACCAGAGCACGCGAAGCTGCTCCAGCATTTCGATATGCTCCAGCGGACTCGGCGCCCAGGTAACATATCGACGAATAAAACCGGCGCGATAGCCGTAGATCCCGATATGACGCAGGAAGGTATCGCCGATGGTCTCTTTAGAGAGCGCAAAGCGATCGCGATCCCACGGGATGGTGGCGCGGGAGAAATAGAGCGCATAGCCTTCGGCATCCATGACCACCTTCACCGCATTCGGATTGAATGCCTCTTCAGCGTGGTGAATGGGTACCGCCAGCGTCGCCATACCGACCTGACGCTGAGCCAGGTTTTCTGCCACCTGACGGATAATCACCGCCGGGATCATCGGCTCGTCGCCCTGCACGTTAACGATGACCGTATCATCACTGAAGCCACATTTCTCAACCACTTCCGCCAGACGCTCGGTACCGGACTGGTGATCGGCGCGGGTCATGCACACCTCACCGCCTGCCGCCTCAACCGCACGGGCGACGTCAGGATGATCGGTAGCAACAATCACGCGATCGGCACCGGATTCACGCGCACGCTCGAGGACATGCACAATCATCGGCTTGCCGTTGATATCCACCAGCGGTTTACCCGGCAGACGCGTTGAGGCATAGCGCGCAGGAATAATGACAACAAAACTCATGGTTTGCTCTCTTCTGCCACCAGGGAACGAGCTTCATTTTCCAGCAGTACCGGAATGCCGTCACGCAGCGGGAAAGCCAGGCTGTCCAGCTTGCAAATCAGCTCCTGTTTGTCCTGGCTGTAGTAGAGTTTGCCGTTGCATACCGGGCAGGCAATAATTTCAAGTAAACGGTGATCCATAGTTCCTCCGTATGGGTAATCGCTAAAGCTTAACACATTCCCTTTTCAGGGAGTGCCTGTTTCCCAGCCACTTCGACAGGAAGTAAACAGTCCGTCGGGCACCCGGCCCAGCGTCACGTCGCGGGCACCCTGCCAGCGCGCGAATTCGCCAATGGCGAACGTTACCCCTTTTTCCAGGCTCGCCGTCACCCTAACCCCCTCTTGCAGGTAAAGCGCAATGATTTCAAGCGTGCCGGTCTTGCGGTGCATTTTGGCGTCCATGCGCCCGACCAGTTGCCCCTTATGCAGCAGCGGGAGAACAAAGTAACCATACTGGCGCTTTGGAGCCGGGGTATAACATTCCAGCCGGTAGCTAAAATCGAACAGCTGCTCGGCGCGTTTTCTATCCCAGACGACCGGGTCGAAAGGCGACAACACCGCACTGTGGGTTGCCTGAAGTTTCCCCTCCTGGGCCAGAGGCAGTAGCGGGAGGAGATCCGCATGCAGCCACATTTCGCCCAGCGTTTCCACCGTGACGGGGATGACGCGCTGTTCGCGTTGCCATATGTCCATCAGCGGTTTCAGCGCGGGCTGACGAAGGCGATAATAATCTGCCAGCCATTGCGGACGGAAAATGCCCAGACTGCGGGCGCTGTTCTCCAGCATGATGGCCTCGGCGGCCTCCTGAGTAAGCAGATCACGCTCGTCGTCCCAGTGGGGCATCACGCGATGCGTCAGGTCATAAACGCGCTGAAAATTACGCCGTTCAATGACCATGACTTTACCTGACGTGAACAGTCCTTCGAGATGACGCTTGTGCGGTTTCCACTCCCACCAGCCGCTGGTGCCTTTGCGCGGATGTTCAAAATCAGCGGAGCGTACGGGACCGTTATCCTGAATATGCGCGACAAGCTGCTCAATTTCAGCCGCATGTTCCAGCATCCACGCCTGACGATATTTCCAGCCCATCTTTTCAGGGGCAAGCATGCGGTGACGAACCAGGGCAAAATCGCTGCGAGGCAGGAAGCAGGCTTCGTGCGCCCAGTACTCCATTAACTCCCCCTTGCTGAGCGCCTCATCCAGCCACTGCGAAGGATAATTTCCCAGGCGGCTAAACAGCACCAGGTAAGGGCTACGGGCAACAATGTTAATGGTGTCGATTTGAAGCAGCGACATGCGCAGGACGGTAGAGAGAATATCGGCAGGCTGCGCGCGGCGGCGGGGCTTTTTAAGCAGCCCCTGCGCGGCAAGGTGGAGATTACGTGCGGCTGAGAGCGAGAGTTGCGGTAGAGACATGCGTTTTCCTGTCAGTCAAAGCGCCACCAGAACCGCGTAAGCCTTTAGTGCACCAACGCAATCAGTTCCTTGAGCAAACGTTCCGGCTGCTCACCGCTGAGTTCGGCGTCAACCGGCAGATACCACCAGTTATCTTTCGCAAAGGCGCGGCATTTCACCGCATCTTTTTCGGTCATGATCAGCGACTGCCCCGGTACGGTCAGGGCATCTACCTGCCCTTCCACCAGCGCCTGATGGTCGGCCAGCGGAACGCGCTTTTCCAGACGGGCACCACACTGTTCCAGCGTCGCGAAGAAGCGTGGCGGATGACCAATACCCGCCATCGCCACCGGTGAAGGCAGCTCAGCAACCGACCGGCGTTCCCCCGTCAGCAGGTTAATCGCAGGACCCGGCTGCAGGTGCATGGGGATTTCACCCGCGTTTGCCTCACCACCGTTCACAATCACCGCATCAACAGACTTAAGGCGCGAAGCGCGTTCGCGCATGGGTCCGGCCGGTAGCCACCAGCCGTTACCGAAGCGGCGAACCCCGTCGATGACCACAATCTCTTTATCACGCGCCAGGGCGTAATGTTGCAGACCATCATCCGTAATGATGATTTGCACCGCGTGTTCGGCAAGCAGTGCCTGAACGGCGTCGCTGCGCACCGGCGAAACCGCAACCGGCGCGCCGGTACGCTGATATATCAGGACCGGTTCATCGCCCGCTTCGGCGGTTGTAGTTTCCGCCGTGAGCAGAAGAGGATACTGCGCCGCTTTACCGCCATAACCGCGAGAGACAACCCCCGGACGAATACCGCGTTTTTGCAATTGCTCCACCAGCCAGATCACCACCGGGGTTTTACCGTTGCCGCCCGCCGTGAGATTACCGACCACCACAACCGGAACCGGCGCACGCCAGGCCCGCTTAAACCCTAAACGGTAAAGCAGACGGATAATGCCGCTCACCAGACCATACAGCCAGGAGAGCGGCAAAAGCAGCAGCCACAGCGGGGATTCACCGGACCAGATGCGTGCAATCATTGTTGACCGAACTGCATCTTATGCAACTGGGCATAAACGCCGCGGTGTTCCAGTAGATCGGCATGGCTTCCGCGTTCAACAATGACGCCATCCTCAACCACGACGATTTCATCAGCCTGCTCAATAGTCGACAGACGGTGTGCAATCACCAGTGAGGTACGGTTCTTTTGCAGTTCATCCAGCGCGGACTGGATAGCGCGTTCAGATTCGGTATCCAGCGCGGACGTCGCTTCGTCCAGGATCAGAATTGGGCTATCGCGCAGCAGCGCGCGCGCAATCGCAATACGCTGGCGCTGGCCACCGGAGAGAAGCACGCCGTTTTCACCAATGATGGTATCCAGACCGTTATCCATCTTATTGATAAAGTCCATTGCGTAGGCCATACGTGCGGCGTTCTCAATCTGCTCGCGGCTGTATTCATCCGTGCGCGCATAAGCAATGTTGTTGGCGACGGTATCGTTAAACAGGTGCACGTTCTGGGAAACCAGCGCCACCTGGTTACGCAGCGACTGCAGGGTATATTCCCGCAGGTCGTGACCATCTAACAGGATTTCACCTTCATCAATGTCGTAGAAACGGGTCATCAGGCTGGCAATCGTCGATTTACCCGAGCCGGAACGGCCCACCAGCGCCACGGTTTTACCCGCCGGAATAGACAGGTTGATATTACGCAGGGCAGGCACTTCGCGGCCCGGATAGGTAAAGGTCACGTTACGGAATTCAACGTCTCCGTTTGCACGCTCGATCACGCGCTTACCTTCATCCTTTTCCTGCTCGGAATCCAGAATGCTGAACAGGGTCTGGCAGGCGGCCATCCCGCGCTGGAACTGGGCGTTCACGTTCGTCAGGGATTTCAGCGGACGCATCAGGGCGATCATCGAGGAGAAGACCACGGTGATAGTACCCGCCGTCAGCGTCTCCATCACGCTAGGGAAGCTTGCCGCATACAGGACGAATGCCAGCGCCAGTGACGCTATCAGCTGAATAATCGGGTCAGAGATGGAAGAGGCCGAGACCATTTTCATCCCCTGAAGGCGCATTTTATTGCTGACTTTATCAAAGCGTTTGGTTTCGACGTCCTGACCGCCAAAAATCAGAACTTCTTTATGCCCTTTCAGCATCTGTTCCGCGCTGGTCGTCACTTGCCCCATCGTGTTCTGCATATTCTTACTGATATTGCGGAAACGCTTTGAGACGACGCGGATAGCAATAGAAACTATCGGCGCCAGAACGATAAGGATGATCGACAGCTGCCAGCTGTAATAGAACATCATCGCGAACAGGCCGATGATTGACGCGCCCTCACGCACAACGGTGATCAGTGCGCTTGAGGACGAGGAGGCAACCTGCTCGGAATCGTAGGTAATACGGGACAGCAGCGTCCCGGTAGACTGCTTGTCAAAGAACGAGACCGGCATGCCCATCATGTGGCTGAACAGGCGACGGCGCATGGTCATAACCACTTTCCCTGATACCCAGGAAATACAGTAGCTGGAGATATAGCTGGTAATGCCGCGTAAGATCATCAGTCCGATAACCACCAGAGGCATCCATAGCAACACTGAGCGATCCGTTTTACCAAAACCGTCGTCCAGTAACGGTTTGAGAAGCGATAGCATAAAAGTATCGCTGGCTGCGTTGAGGATTAACGCTACTCCCGCCACGATCAGGCCTGTTTTAAAGGGCGCAATCATCGGCCAGAGTCGGCGGAAGGTTTGCCACGTGGAGAGATCTTTGTCGTTATGCATTCAAAAAACCAGCATTCGTTGAAATAGCCGCATATTCTACCCGTTATCGACGGGCTCGCCAAACCACTGATGATACCAAACGGGTAAAAATTGCTCACGCAAGCGCCGGATTTGCCAGTCATGTTGCGAGAATGTCACCGATATTTGTCCAGAATGAGGGGTATCGTGCCAGATGTACCCCTCTTTTCGATAGCGTCGGACAACTTTTGCCGACGGGAATCGCCATACGTTATAGCGGGCCGCGGAATCCAGGGCGATTTGACCTTCCACCCGCTGTACCAGCGGCAATGAAGACGAAGTATTGCTGCCATGATGGGGCACCTGTATGAGCGTGGACGTCAGATAACGCCAGTAATGGCTAAGCATAGCCTGTTCCGCCTGCGCTTCAATATCCCCAGTTAGCAGAACACTCTGCTCACCGTCGTCCACCTTTACCACGCAGGAATGGTTGTTTCCCTGAGCCGGGTAATTTTCAGGGGGCCAGTGTACGGTGAAGGAGAGTCCCTGCCATTTCCATCTCTGCCCGCGAAAACAGGGGTGATGCCCCGCCAGGCGCAATGGGCTTCTTACCCACACGTCCGGCCACGCTTTTTGCAACGATGCGAGTCCTCCCGCATGGTCGAGGTGTTCATGACTGAGAATAACGCCTTCAGGCCGCAGGTGATGCCAGCGAAGCCACGGGATAATTAACCGCTGCGCACTATCCCCGCCCGGCCAGGCAAGCCCGGTATCATAGAGAATGGCTTTTCCCTGCCGTTCAACGACCATCGCCAGCCCCTGCCCTACATCCAGCATATGGAGCGTCCAGCTCTCGTTTTTTTCCGTTCTCCAGAGAGGAAATGTGAGTAAAACACTCCCTGCAAGACAAACGGCAGGAAGGGTTTTCCAGGCACGAAAGCGCCAGCCAATGATGATAAGCCAGGGCAGTAATGTCATGTACTGCCAGCGTTGGTCGACATTTTGCCAGCCATAAGGCAAGCGCATGAGGAGCCAGAACAATCCCGCAAGTGACTTATCGACTGCGAACCAGACGATGCTTTCAGGTGCCGCCAGCGGCAGGAGGTGAAGCAGCATGCCGAGCAGGATCAGCGGCACGGAGACAAACGTCACCAGGGGAACGGCAAAGAGATTTGCGACCAGGGAGGTGATGCTGAAGCCATGGAAAATCAGAACTTGTAGTGGCATCAGCAGCATCAGCATGCCCACCTGCAGATAGATCAGGTTCAGCAGCGGCCGTATACGTCGTGCCCGGCGCCAGCGAGGAAGAGGCAGCCACTGAAACCAGAAAATCAGTGCGGCGACGGCAAATGCAGACAAGAGCAGACTCTGCGAGAGTATGGCTAAGGGATCGCTTATCAGGATCGCCGCGATACAGCATCCCCATACCTGCCAGGGAGACCATTGCCGGGCAGCGATCCGCAACATTGCAAGCACAGCAAGCGCGATGACCGTTCGTAGCGCCGGAGGTTGCAGACCGGTAAGCCAGGCGTAGAAAGCGGCAAAGCATAACCCGGCCAGAAGAGGCATTTGCCAGTGGATCCGGTGGCTGGGTAACAAAAACTGAAGCCCACGCGCGAGTAACCAGGCGAGGGATGCCGCCAGCGCGATATGCAGACCCGAAATCGCCATCAGATGCAGCGTCCCGGTTTCACGCATCAGGTCTTGTATTTCCCGGGGCACATCCAGACGTTCACCCATTCCCAGTCCGAGGATAACCGCCCCCCAGCGGTAAGCCGAAAGTCGGTTTTCCAGTGACATGAGATATTGCGATCGAAGGCTGCAGCGCCCATCGACGAGTTCCGCACGGGTGAAGCGCCCGCTCAGCGTTTGGTGCCGGGAAAAAGCGCTGCGCTGGGAATCATAGCCGCCGTCGTTCAGTTCGCCATGAGCAGGCCTGAGCCTGAGCGTCATGCTCCAGCGCTGGCCGGCACACGCTTTCTGTGGCAGATAATTGCCATACAGCGTTACGCCGGTAGAGGCCCACCAGCGCTTGCCATCAACGCGGAGAATGTTTCCCTGATGCTGCGTTGCGCCATCTGTGGCGGTAATTGCTACCTCAGCCTGCACGGCCCCCGTGGTTAAATGCTGCATCGGCCAGACGCTCTCCTTCGCAGCCAGAATACCCCACACGCAAAATAACAGCGTGATACCCGCATACTTCAGTCGTACGTTTCGCCGTGCGGCCAGCACGATCCCGCCAACAATCATTATCCACACGGTATGACGTGATGGCAGTTCAGGTAACCAGAGTAACGGGGCTATCGCCAGAATGGCGCAGATGCTAAGCGCGGGAATTCCCATTGCTACCTCCCTGTTTCAGAGGGGCAGTATGTAATCAGGCAGAAGGAATGTCAGATGGGAAGAGTGCGTTTTACAGCGCGCGCTGTGCTGTTTTTATCGGTTTGCAGAAAACGAAATGGAAAATGCGGGGCATCTTCAGAATGAAAGCGACAGACACAAAAAAAGCACCCGCAGGTGCTTTCTTTCGAACCCAGTTTAACCGGCTGGCTAAACTCAGTTGCCGTAAATATTGGCGCGATCGCGCAGTTCTTTACCCGGCTTAAAGTGTGGAACGTACTTACCTTCCAGCTCGACTTTATCGCCAGTTTTCGGGTTACGCCCGGTACGTGGAGCACGATAGTGCAGAGAAAAACTACCGAAACCGCGGATTTCAATGCGCTCGCCCTGGGCAAGAGTGGAGGCCATATGCTCCAGCATCTCTTTTACGGCATCTTCCACTGCCTTGGCAGGGATATGCGGTTGCTGACTGGCAAGTCTTTCAATCAATTCTGACTTGGTCATGATTCCTCCGGTTCCTTTCAAACCAATTAGCTGAACAGCTCATTAAACAAGGGCGGCCGTAGCCGCCCTTTGTTATTGATTACAGGACGAATCCTGCAATCTGTCAAGTTTGCTCCTCATCCTTCAGGCTGTAAATGCGTTACAGCGCAAATGATGCTGAGAACCTGATATTACTCGCCTTTAGCTGCTTTGAAAGCTTCAGCCATTGCGTTGTTAGAGAAGTTTGCATCTTCCTGTTTGTTAACAGTTGCGATTGCATCTTTCTCATCAGCTTCGTCTTTAGCACGAACAGACAGGCTGATTGCACGGTTCTTACGGTCAACACCGGTGAACTTAGCTTCAACGTCGTCGCCTACGTTCAGAACCAGAGTGGCATCTTCAACGCGGTCACGGGAAGCTTCAGAAGCGCGCAGGTAACCTTCAACGCCGTCAGCCAGTTCTACGGTTGCGCCTTTAGCGTCAACTGCAGTCACTTTACCGTTTACGATTGCGCCTTTCTTATTCAGTGCAACCCAGTTGTTGAACGGATCTTCTGCGAGCTGTTTAACGCCCAGGGAGATACGCTCACGCTCTGCGTCAACCTGCAGAACAACTGCAGCGATTTCGTCGCCTTTTTTGTATTCACGAACTGCTTCTTCGCCTGCAACGTTCCAGGAGATGTCAGACAGGTGAACCAGGCCATCGATGCCGCCGTCCAGGCCGATGAAGATACCGAAGTCAGTGATAGACTTGATTTTACCTTCAACACGGTCGCCCTTGTTGTGGGTTTCCGCGAACTGCTGCCATGGGTTGTTTTTGCACTGTTTCAGGCCCAGGGAGATACGACGACGTTCTTCGTCGATATCCAGAACCATCACTTCCACTACATCACCAACGTTAACAACTTTGGATGGGTGGATGTTTTTGTTGGTCCAGTCCATTTCGGAAACGTGCACCAGACCTTCAACGCCTTCTTCGATTTCAACGAAGCAGCCGTAGTCAGTCAGGTTGGTTACGCGACCAGTCAGTTTAGTACCTTCTGGGTAACGCTTAGCGATAGCTACCCATGGATCTTCGCCCAGCTGTTTCAGGCCGAGGGATACACGAGTACGCTCGCGGTCGAACTTCAGCACTTTAACAGTGATTTCGTCGCCCACGTTCACGATTTCGCTTGGGTGCTTAACGCGTTTCCACGCCATGTCGGTGATGTGCAGCAGGCCATCAACGCCGCCCAGGTCAACGAATGCGCCGTAGTCAGTGAGGTTCTTAACGATACCTTTGACTTCCATGCCTTCCTGCAGGTTTTCCAGAAGCTGATCGCGTTCTGCGCTGTTTTCGGATTCGATAACGGCACGACGGGAAACAACAACGTTGTTACGCTTCTGGTCCAGCTTGATTACTTTGAACTCAAGCTCTTTGCCTTCCAGGTGCAGAGTGTCACGAACTGGACGAACGTCTACCAGAGAACCTGGCAGGAACGCACGAATACCATTCAGCTCAACAGTGAAGCCACCTTTAACTTTGCCGTTGATAACACCGACCACAGTTTCAGCTTCTTCGTAAGCTTTTTCCAGCGTGATCCATGCTTCGTGACGTTTAGCTTTCTCACGAGAAAGCAGGGTTTCACCGAAGCCGTCTTCTACTGCGTCCAGAGCAACGTCAACTTCGTCACCAACCTGGATTTCCAGCTCGCCCTGGGCGTTTTTGAACTGCTCTGCCGGAATGGCGGACTCAGATTTCAGACCGGCGTCAACCAGTACTACGTCTTTGTCGATAGCAACAACAACACCGCGAACGATGGAACCCGGGCGGGTTTCGATTTCTTTTAAGGATTCTTCAAACAGTTGAGCAAAAGATTCAGTCATGTTTAATCTTCAGGTTAATATTAACGTCCACCTGGCTCCGTGCCGGATGGGGTTGTTTCACATACCCGCCGTCAATCCATTGCAGCGGGGGTACTGCTAAATCGGTCGCGATTACGCGAGTGCCAGTTTTTGGCGCGCATATTGTAGCGCTTTTTCAATCACTTGCTCAATAGTTAAACTGGTTGAATCCAGAACTAATGCATCTTCTGCAGGAACAAGTGGGGCGACGGCGCGGTTACGATCGCGGTCATCGCGCTCTTTTATCTCGGATAAAAGGCGATCAAAGTTAACACTAAACCCCTTTTCCTGCAACTGAAGCATGCGGCGTTGAGCACGTTCTTCCGAAGAGGCGTCGAGGAAAATTTTTACTGGCGCATCAGGGAATACCACCGTTCCCATATCGCGTCCGTCAGCGATCAGCCCCGGGGCTTCACGGAACGCGCGCTGACGACGTAAAAGCGCCTCGCGAACGCGCGGGAACGCCGCGACCTGAGAGGCCGCATTAGCCACTTCCTGCGTACGGATTTCGCCGCTCACGTCTTCCCCTTCAAGGATGACTTCCAGGTTGCCATCGGTCGATACGAAACGCACATCCAGATGCGCAGCCAGCGGAACCAGCGCTTCTTCAGACGCGACATCCACATGGTGATGCAGAGCGGCCAGCGCCAGCACGCGATAGATTGCTCCCGAATCTAAAAGATGCCATTGCAATGCTTCCGCCATCGCTTTGCACAGAGTACCTTTCCCTGCGCCACTCGGCCCATCAATGGTGATTACCGGGGCAACTGCCGTCATCTTTTTCTCCTTAAATAAGGCATACCGTTTACATGAACGCCGCGCATTATACGCGCCAACGTGCGCAACTGTTACCTTTGCGTGCAAATTACGGAATGATTGAAGCAGAGTGTAGAAGAAATGAGCGGAGGTGTTCGTAATGAAGCGTAAGGAAATGCCGCATCGGGTGATGCGGCAATACGTTATCAGGCCAGCGTGCTAATGCGTGCCAGCTGTTCAAAGTAGTCCGGGAAGGTTTTCGCGGTACATTTCGGGTCAAGAATCGTTACAGGCGTGTCTGAAAGCGCCACCAGCGAGAAGCACATCGCCATACGGTGATCGTTGTAGGTGCCGATTTCCGCAAACTGCAGTTTTGCCGGAGGAGTCACGCGAATGTAGTCTTCGCCCTCTTCCACCTCAGCACCGACTTTTCGCAGCTCGGTCGCCATCGCGAACAGGCGGTCCGTCTCTTTTACGCGCCAGTTGTAGATGTTACGCAGCGTGGTAGTGCCTTTGGCGAACAGCGCCGCCGTGGCAATGGTCATCGCCGCATCCGGGATATGGTTCATGTCCATGTCGATGGCGTTCAGCTCGCCGTGGGTACAGGAGATGAAGTCATCGCCCCAGGTGACAATGGCGCCCATCTTTTCCAGCACGTCCGCAAAACGGATGTCGCCCTGCACGCTGTTACGGCCAATACCGGTCACTTTTACCGTGCCGCCTTTAATCGCACCCGCGGCCAGGAAGTAGGACGCGGATGACGCATCACCCTCAACAAGGTAGTTGCCCGGAGACTGGTACTGCTGCGCCCCGCGCACCACGAAACGCTGATAAGACTGGTTTTCCACCTCAACACCGAAGGTTTTCATCAGGTGTAGCGTGATATCAATGTACGGTTTAGAAACCAGGTCGCCCTTGATGCTAATAACCGTATCCTGCGGCGCCAGCGGCGCGGTCATCAGCAGTGCCGTCAGGAACTGGCTGGAAACGCTGCCGTCCACCTCGATGTTACCGCCGGTAAAACCGCCGCGCAGACGCAGTGGCGGATAGTTTTCCTGCTCAAGATACTCAACCTGCGCGCCGCCCTGGCGCAGAGCATCCACCAGGTGACCAATCGGACGCTCTTTCATGCGCGGCTCGCCGGTCAGCACGATGTTGTTGCTGCCCAGACACAGGGCCGCCGCCAGCGGGCGCATCGCGGTACCCGCGTTGCCCAGAAACAGCTCAAGCTCTTCGCCCGAGCGCAGCGCGCCGCCGTTGCCGGTCACTTCGCAGCGGGTACGATCGTCGGAGAGAGTGTACTGAACGCCCAACGCTTTCAGCGCATTGAGCATATGGCGCACGTCATCGCTGTCCAGCAGGTTTGTAAGGACGGTGGTGCCGTTTGCCAGAGCTGCCAGCAGCAGAGCGCGGTTCGAGACACTTTTTGAACCAGGCAGATTGATGGTGCCATCTACCCGCGCGATAGGTTGTAACGTCAGGGATTCCATGAAAACTAAACTCTCAACTCAACATAATAAAAACCCCGCAGGGACGCTGCGGGGGTGAAAAACAGCAAATTAACCGTGACGACGTTCGAAGTCGATCATGAAATCCGTCAGGGCTTTAACGCCTTCCAGCGGCATCGCGTTATAGATGGAGGCACGCATGCCGCCAACGACACGGTGACCTTTGAGCGCATGCAGGCCTGCCGCGAAGGACTCTTCCAGGAACACTTTATCCAGGTTGCTGTCCGCCAGTTGGAACGGCACGTTCATGCGGGAACGGTTCGCTTTCGCCACATCGTTGCGGTAGAAATCGCTCTTGTCGATCACACCATACAGCAGTTCGGCTTTCTGCTGATTGACCTTGTCCATCTGCGCCACGCCGCCGTTTTGCTTCAGCCATTTGAAGACCAGGCCGGAGAGGTACCAGGCAAAAGTTGGGGGAGTGTTGAACATCGAATCGTTATCGTTCAGCACGGTGTAATCGAGAATCGACGGGCAGGATTTATGCGCTTTACCCAGCAGGTCTTCGCGCACGACGACGATAGTCAAACCGGCCGGGCCGATATTTTTCTGCGCGCCCGCATAGATAACGCCGTAGCGGCTGACATCAATTGGCGCAGACAGAATGGTGGAGGAGAAGTCGGCGGCAACCACGACATCGCTACCGAAGTTTGGCGTCTCGTCGATGGCAATCCCGTCAATGGTTTCATTCGGGCAGTAGTGCAGATACGCTGCGTTATCGGAAAGCTGCCACTCGCTCATTGGCTTCACGGCGCGCAGACCGTCAACGGTCACTTTGGCGTCGATAACATTCGGCGTGCAGTATTTATGCGCTTCCTTAACGGCGCTTGACGCCCAGTAACCCGCATCAACGTAGTCAGCCGTCGTTTTGTCACCGAGAATATTCAGCGGAACGCCTGCAAACTGGCCGCGTCCACCGCCGTGACAGAACAATACTTTGTAGTTCGAGGGAATATTCAGCAGATCGCGAAAATCCTTTTCTGCCTCTTCCGCCACCTGAATAAACTCTTTACCACGGTGGCTGATTTCCATCACCGACGTACCGAGACCGTTCCAGTCACAAAGTTCCTGTTGAGCCTGTTTAAGCACGTCTGCCGGTAACATTGCCGGACCTGAACTGAAATTAAAGACTTGAGCCATTTCCCCTCACCACGCTAAAAGCCATAAGTTATAACTGTGGATATCGGTTTTATCATTCAGTGACACGCGCCGCAATGTCTAAAACTTATGACCCGTGAAATGTGCACCGCGTCACACAAAACAATCTGCCGCCTCGCTAAGTCAAAACCGACAAAATGGCTGTCAGGTGATACGTTTGGCCCGGCTAACCTTCGTCCATTCCGGATTTGCACAGCGGGGGCATAATTGGCGATCCCCCGACTGCATCGCGACGACATGGCTACATCTTACGCAAGCATACTCGCCTGATTCAGGTACCGTTCTGAAACGCTCGATCAGCATATCCGGCAGGATACACAGTCCCGGTTTTACCTCGTCGTCTGAATAGTAATAAACGCTGATCTGCCCGTTGGTTTCCATGATCGCCAGACGCACCTGCCCGAGCTGTTCAACGCTGTTCAGGCGTAGCTCCATAAAGAACTCAAACTCGGTCATATTGGCGCTTTGTACATTTTCCCAGGCCAGCTGTCCGTCCTCGACGATAACGACCGGCTTGCCTTCAAGCAGATCTTCCAGCTTTTCGCTTTTCGACATCAGCCACATGACAAGGCGATAAAGTAGCGCCAGTGAGACAAAAACGATAAACACCGGCACCATCGGCACGTCATCATAAAAGGCAACGTCCCCCGCCGCCGAACCCAGCGTCAGGATGATCAACACCTCAAAGAGCGACATCTGCCGCACGCCGCGGCGGCCGGTGATTTTAAGAAACAGGAAGACGAGTACGAAGGTATACAGGCTGCGCAGCGCCACTTCGCCCAGAAATTCAGGAGGAACTTTATCAAACGCCATCCGCTGGAGATCAAATGCTTTCATTTTTCTATGCCTTAACAGTCAGTTACTGTCACTAAGCATAGCCCAGCCATTTATTTTCGCCGAAGATAGCACCCGTCACGCAAAACCCGTATCATTGCGCGCTTTACGTACGATAAAAGTGAACGCCATGACTCAAACGTTTATCCCCGGCAAAGATGCCGCTCTGGAAGATTCCATCGCTCGCTTCCAGCAGAAACTGACCGACCTGGGTTTTAACATCGAAGAAGCCTCCTGGCTCAATCCGGTGCCTCATGTCTGGTCCGTGCATATTCGCGATAAAGACTGTGCCCTGTGCTTTACCAACGGTAAAGGCGCGACAAAAAAAGCGGCACTGGCCTCTGCGCTGGGTGAGTATTTTGAGCGTCTGTCCACCAACTATTTCTTCGCTGACTTCTGGCTGGGCGAAACCATCGCTAACGGCCCGTTCGTTCACTATCCAAATGAAAAATGGTTCCCGCTGACCGAAGATGACGAGCTGCCGGAAGGTATTCTCGACGCGCGCCTGCGTGCCTTCTACGATCCAGACAGCGAACTGACCGCCAGCATGCTGATCGATCTGCAGTCTGGCAATGAAGACCGTGGGATCTGCGCCCTGCCGTTCACCCGTCAGTCTGACGAGCAGACCGTATATATTCCGATGAACATCGTCGGCAACCTGTATGTGTCCAACGGTATGTCCGCCGGTAACACCCGCAATGAAGCGCGCGTGCAGGGTCTGTCTGAAGTTTTCGAACGCCACATTAAAAACCGCATCATCGCTGAATCCATCAGCCTGCCTGAAATTCCGGCAGACGTGCTGGCGCGCTACCCGGGCGTTGTGGAGTCCATCGCTAAGCTGGAAGCAGAAGGTTTCCCAATCTTTGCCTACGACGGCTCGCTGGGCGGCAAGTATCCGGTTATCTGCGTGGTGCTGTTTAACCCGGCCAACGGCACCTGCTTCGCCTCCTTCGGCGCGCACCCTGACTTCGGCGTGGCGCTGGAGCGTACCGTTACCGAGCTGCTGCAGGGCCGTAGCCTGAAAGATCTCGACGTCTTCACCCCGCCAACGTTTGACGATGAAGAAGTGGCCGAGCATACCAACCTTGAAACCCACTTCATCGACTCCAGCGGTTTAATTTCCTGGGATATGTTCAAGCAGGACGCCGACTATCCGTTCGTGGACTGGAGCTTTGCCGGTACCACGGAAGAAGAGTTCGCCACGCTGATGGCTATCTTCAACGCCGAAGATCAGGAAGTCTACATTGCCGACTACGAACACCTTGGCGTCTACGCGTGCCGCATTATCGTTCCGGGCATGTCCGACATCTACCCGGCTGAAGATCTGTGGCTGGCGAATAACAGCATGGGCGCGCACCTGCGCGAAACGCTGCTGGCTCTGCCGGGCAGCGAGTGGGAGAAAGAAGATTATCTGAACCTGATCGCCCAGCTGGACGAAGAAGGCCACGATGACTTTACCCGCGTACGCGAACTGCTGGGCCTGGCGACCGGTAAAGACAACGGCTGGTATACCCTGCGTATCGGTGAGCTGAAAGCGATGCTGGCCCTGGCGGGTGGCGATTTGGATCAGGCTCTGGCCTGGACCGAGTGGACCATGGAATTCAACCAGTCGGTCTTCTCTGCCGAGCGCACCAATTATTACCGCTGCCTGCAAACCCTGTTGCTGCTGGCACAGGAAGACGATCGCGAGCCGCTGCAATACCTGAATGCTTTCGTGCGGATGTACGGAGCTGAGGCCGTAGAAGCAGCCAGTGCAGCCCTGAGCGGCGAAGAGCCGTTCTATGGCCTGCAGGCTGTTGATAGCGACCTGAAAGCCTTCCCGGCGCATCAGTCGCTGCTTAAGGCCTACGAAAAGCTGCAGAAAGCAAAAGCCGCTTACTGGTCAAAATAAGCGCAGATAACATTACCAGCTGTAGGCGTATTCAATCGTCTGGGCTATATTACGGGGCAATTTCATTGCCCCGTTTTTTATTTTCTTCGGCAATGACTGTTGATTGTAATAATAAAGTTAAACATGGGTAAATATAATAATATTTACCTGGGCTTTACTGTTACTTTTTATGGTAAATACTCCATATTAATTAACTGTGTCAGAGGTGGCCGAACGAAAAAATTCAACTCTTTTCATAACTTTTAAAATTTATTTTTATAAGGATAATCAAACACTTACTCCGCATTTGCTGTAAAACCATACACACTGCGGGCCTATAAGCCAGGCGAGATATGATCTATATCAATTTCTCTTCTATAATGCTTTGTTAGTATCTCGTCGCCGACTTAATAAAGAGAGAGTTAGTGTGAAAGCTGACAACCCTTTTGATCTTTTACTCCCTGCTGCGATGGCCAAAGTTGCCGAAGAAGCGGGTGTCTATAAAGCAACGAAACACCCGATGAAGACGTTCTATCTGGCGATCACGGCTGGTGTGTTCATCTCTATCGCTTTCGTCTTCTACATCACCGCCACCACCGGTACTGCCGGAATGCCTTTCGGCATGGCCAAACTGATTGGCGGCATTTGCTTCTCACTGGGTCTGATTCTTTGCGTCATCTGCGGCGCCGACCTCTTCACCTCAACGGTGCTGATTGTCGTGGCAAAGGCCAGCGGAAGAATTACCTGGGGTCAGCTGGCACGTAACTGGCTTAACGTCTACGTGGGTAACCTGGTTGGCTGTCTGCTCTTTGTTTTGTTGATGTGGCTTTCTGGCGAGTACATGACCGCCAACGGTGGCTGGGGCCTTAACGTCCTGCAAACCGCCGACCACAAAATGCACCACACATTTATTGAAGCCGTTGCTCTCGGCATCCTCGCTAACCTGATGGTCTGCCTGGCTGTATGGATGAGCTACTCGGGTCGTAGCCTGATGGACAAAGCCTTAATTATGGTTCTGCCGGTTGCGATGTTTGTTGCCAGCGGCTTTGAGCACAGTATCGCGAATATGTTCATGATCCCAATGGGCATTGTCATCCGCGACTTTGCAAGCCCGGAGTTCTGGACCGCAGTTGGTTCATCCCCGGAAAGTTTCTCTCACCTGACTATTATGAATTTCATTACTGATAACCTGATCCCTGTCACTATCGGGAACATTATCGGTGGGGGTCTGTTAGTTGGGTTGACATACTGGGTCATTTACCTGCGTGGCGACGATCATCATTGATGGTTTTCTCAGGCAGTAAATAAAAAATCCACTTAAGAAGGTAGGTGTTACATGTCCGAGCTTAATGAAAAGTTAGCCACAGCCTGGGAAGGTTTTGCGAAAGGTGACTGGCAGAATGAAGTAAACGTACGTGACTTCATTCAGAAAAACTATACCCCGTATGAAGGTGACGAATCCTTCCTGGCTGGCGCAACTGACGCGACCACCAAGCTGTGGGACAGCGTAATGGAAGGCGTTAAACTGGAAAACCGCACCCACGCGCCAGTTGATTTTGACACCTCCGTTGCTTCCACCATCACTTCTCACGATGCTGGCTACATCAACAAAGCCCTTGAGAAAATCGTTGGTCTGCAGACTGAAGCACCACTGAAACGCGCAATCATCCCGTTCGGTGGTATTAAAATGGTTGAAGGTTCCTGCAAAGCGTATAACCGCGAGCTGGACCCAATGCTGAAAAAAATCTTCACCGAATACCGCAAAACCCACAACCAGGGTGTATTCGATGTTTACACCAAAGACATTCTGAACTGCCGTAAATCTGGCGTTCTGACTGGTCTGCCAGATGCGTATGGCCGTGGCCGTATCATCGGCGACTACCGTCGCGTTGCGCTGTACGGTATCGACTTCCTGATGAAAGACAAGTACGCGCAGTTTGTTTCCCTGCAGTCCGATCTGGAAAACGGCGTAAACCTGGAAGCGACTATCCGTCTGCGTGAAGAAATCGCTGAACAGCACCGCGCGCTGGGTCAGATCAAAGAGATGGCAGCGAAATATGGCTGCGATATCTCTGGTCCTGCTACCAACGCTCAGGAAGCTATCCAGTGGACCTACTTCGGCTACCTGGCCGCTGTTAAGTCTCAGAACGGTGCAGCAATGTCCTTCGGTCGCGTATCCACCTTCCTGGATGCATACATCGAACGCGACATCAAAGCAGGCAAAATCACCGAGCAAGACGCTCAGGAAATGATTGACCACCTGGTCATGAAACTGCGTATGGTTCGCTTCCTGCGTACCCCTGAATACGATGAGCTGTTCTCTGGTGACCCAATCTGGGCAACAGAATCAATCGGTGGTATGGGCGTTGACGGCCGTACTCTGGTAACCAAAAACAGCTTCCGCTTCCTGAACACCCTGTACACCATGGGTCCTTCTCCGGAGCCGAACATCACCGTTCTGTGGTCTGAAAAACTGCCTCTGAACTTCAAGAAATTCGCCGCTAAAGTGTCCATCGATACCTCTTCTCTGCAGTACGAGAACGATGACCTGATGCGTCCGGACTTCAACAACGACGATTACGCTATCGCTTGCTGCGTAAGCCCAATGGTTGTTGGTAAGCAAATGCAGTTCTTCGGTGCGCGTGCAAACCTGGCGAAAACCATGCTGTACGCAATCAACGGCGGCGTTGATGAAAAACTGAAAATGCAGGTTGGTCCTAAGTCTGAACCGATCAAAGGCGACGTTCTGAACTTCGACGAAGTGATGGACCGCATGGATCACTTCATGGACTGGCTGGCGAAACAATACGTCACTGCGCTGAACGTTATCCACTACATGCACGACAAGTACAGCTACGAAGCTTCTCTGATGGCGCTGCATGACCGTGACGTTATCCGCACCATGGCGTGTGGTATCGCTGGTCTGTCCGTTGCAGCTGACTCCCTGTCTGCAATCAAATATGCGAAAGTTAAGCCAATTCGTGACGAAGACGGCCTGGCTGTAGACTTCGAAATCGAAGGTGAATATCCGCAGTTTGGTAACAACGACTCTCGCGTTGATGACATGGCGGTTGACCTAGTAGAACGTTTCATGAAGAAAATTCAGAAACTGACTACCTACCGTAACGCTATCCCGACTCAGTCTGTTCTGACCATCACCTCTAACGTTGTGTATGGTAAGAAAACCGGTAACACCCCAGACGGTCGTCGTGCTGGCGCGCCATTCGGCCCAGGTGCTAACCCAATGCACGGTCGTGACCAGAAAGGTGCGGTTGCCTCTCTGACTTCCGTTGCTAAACTGCCGTTTGCTTACGCGAAAGATGGTATCTCTTACACCTTCTCTATCGTGCCAAACGCGCTGGGTAAAGACGACGAAGTGCGTAAAACTAACCTCGCGGGTCTGATGGATGGTTACTTCCACCACGAAGCGTCCATCGAAGGTGGTCAACATCTGAACGTGAACGTCATGAACCGTGAAATGCTGCTCGACGCGATGGAACATCCTGAGAAATATCCTCAGCTGACCATCCGCGTATCTGGCTACGCAGTACGTTTTAACTCTCTGACTAAAGAACAGCAGCAGGACGTTATCACCCGTACTTTCACTCAGTCCATGTAACTGGAATTGACTGAAATCACGCGTTAAAAAGCGTACAATAAAGGCTCCACGTCAGTGGGGCCTTTTTAGCACCCTCTCCACCTCAGTCTCTTTTGTCCGCTATCTATACTCTATGGATATCAGCCAAAACAGACTTCAACACAGCCGGCTTTGAGCTGTGCATACTCAGGCCCCGGACGGGCCGATGCTGGAGATATCACCGCAATGTCAATTATTGGTCGCATTCACTCCTTTGAATCCTGTGGCACCGTCGATGGCCCGGGTATCCGCTTCATCACCTTTTTCCAGGGCTGCCTGATGCGCTGCCTGTACTGCCATAACCGTGACACCTGGGATACCCATGGCGGTAAAGAAGTGACCGTTGAAGATTTGATGAAAGAGGTGGTGACCTACCGCCACTTTATGAACGCGTCCGGCGGCGGCGTCACCGCATCCGGCGGTGAAGCCATTCTGCAGGCTGAATTTGTCCGCGACTGGTTCCGCGCCTGCCATAAAGAAGGCATTCATACCTGCCTCGACACCAACGGCTTCGTACGCCGTTACGATCCGGTTATCGACGAACTGCTTGAAGTGACCGATCTGGTGATGCTCGATCTCAAACAGATGAACGATGAGATCCACCAGAACCTGGTTGGCGTCTCAAACCACCGCACGCTGGAATTTGCCAAATACATTGCCGATAAAGGCATCAAAACCTGGATCCGCTACGTGGTGGTTCCCGGCTGGTCAGATGATGACGACTCCGCGCACCGCCTGGGGGAATTTACCCGCGACATGGGCAACGTCGAGAAAATCGAGCTTCTGCCCTATCACGAGCTGGGTAAACATAAATGGGTGGCGATGGGCGAAGAGTACAAACTTGATGGCGTGAAGCCGCCGAAAAAAGAGACGATGGAACGCGTCAAAGGTATTCTTGAACAGTACGGCCACAAGGTGATGTATTAAAGAAAAGGCCCGGTGAGAACCGGGCCTTTTTATATTCTATTTAAAGACGCCGTTAATAACGGACGTCACAATGGCTGTACTCAGCGCAATTAAGACCAGGTCGTCTCCGACTACGCGCCATTCATAGCCAGGGTAGGAAGGAAGCTGGCCCAGCATTGAGGCCGGCACGGTTTTCTTCGCAATGCCCGGAGGCAACGGCTTACCGCGCGCCAGGTTTTTCGCGATACCCGGAGGCAGAGAGTCATAGCCCGTTAAGCCATAATTCAGCGCCAGATGGCGGGCATGATCGAAGCTCACGCGAGCGTCGACATCGTTACCGACATCTTTACTGCTTTTAAAGCTTTTATCCGATTTTCCAGGGTTATCCTGACCGTTATTTTGCTTATTGCCATGGTTACCAGAATTCCCGTTACCATGATTACCGCCATTACCTTGCCCGCCACCGTTTCCGTGACCACCGCCATTCCCGTTTCCAGGATTAGCCATGACCGGAGCCGTTGCAAACGTTAAAGACAACACTACGGCAAGTGCGGTAGTGGAAAAACGACGAATAGACATGATTGCTGCCTTATAGTGGTAGGACTCACATGAATTATCGCCTGGCGCAATAAACAAACAATAAGTAAAACTCTTAGTTGTGACAGGGACAAAAAAGCCTGTCATCAACAGGCTTTTATTTAATCAGGCATGTGCCACAGGCGTTGGATGCTCGCCCGCTTTGCGCAGCAGCATCAAGAGATAAATAAACGACACGCTGGCGATCATGATAAACAATAAATTATCGGAATAATTCTGCATCAGCATCGCGGTAAACGTCGGCCCTAATAAACTGCCGATGGTATAGCTCAGTAACAGCGCCTGGTTCATTGCCACCAGCTGGTGATGTTCAACTTTCTCACAGGCCCAGGCCATCGCGACCGGATAGAGCGTAAAGCCGGCGGCCCCGAGAATAAACAGCGCAGGCGCCATCGCGGCATTGCTGAGCATGGCAAGGCATCCCATGATGACCACGAAGACCTGAACGCGAAGCACCAGCAAACGACCGAAGCGGTCCGCAAGGCGGCCAATCGGCCACTGCCCGACGATCCCCGCACTCACCATCACCGCCATCCAGAAGCCAATTCCGGAATCGCTGACGCCCTGATGATTCAGATAGAGCGGCATCAGGCCGTAGAGCGAGCCCAGTACAATCCCCGAGATAATGCAGCCGTTAACGCCCAGGCGCGCCTGACGCAGTCTCAGCATCGGCCAGACGTGGGTCGCTTCCTGATGCTCGCTGTTCTGGTTCACAATGCGCGTGAAGAGCAGCGGCAGGATCGCGGCGAGCACCATGCCCGTTACCCACGGCAGAACGCTCATCAGATCGGTTGGCAGCTTGCTGACCATCAGTTGACCCAGCACGGTGCCGACGTAATAAACCATCATATAGGCTGCCAGCAGGCGTCCACGGTTGCGCGAAGTGCCGCTGCACATCAGCGCGCTTTCAACCACCACCCAAATCATCGCGCAGCCTACGCCTGCGATAAAGCGCCATGCCATCCAGCTCCAGAAGCCGACCATCAGGCCCAGCCCTGCACACCCGGCGGCGAAAATCAGCGAAGCCAGATAATAGCTGCGATTAAAGCCAAAGCGCTTAATCAGACTCCCGGTCATTAGCGTACCCAGCAGGTTCCCGGTAAAAAAGGACGAGCTGACCATACCCACCTGCCAGGTCGGTAAGTTTTCATGGGCGAGCCATAGCGGGACGAGCGTATTTAACACTGCGATCGCCAGGGTCAACAGAAGCAGGCCACAGAGCAACAGAAGCACTGGGCGGGTATAGGTGGTCATGGATTAAAAACCGTGAGGAAGTTCAGATTTCGTGCGCATCATGCCACTGGCAAAAACAAAGTCAATCCACTGATTTAGCCGCCTCGCACAATATGTTCCCTGTCGATTTAAAAAACTTATCCTGCTAATGCCACGCCTGCTATAGATATTAATTATGTGTCTGTTTTTATTTATTAATGGGCGAAATTAAAACAAAACGACAGTCGAAAAATTTCATGATCGAAAAAAGAAAAGCCGGGCACTCTGGCCCGGCTTGATATAACCAAATGCAACGTTAGCTGGCGACAGCCATACCAACCGTCATATGCAACCCGTAGAACACGCCGCGGCCAATCAGTTCACCCGCCAGGACCAGCACAAAGGCCAGTGACAGCAGCGGCAGCGCGGGCTGATAACCTTTGAGCTGAGGAGCAATCCAGAATACCAGCGCAGCGACCAGCAGAACGATACGCCAGGCCATCAGCGCACCGTAGTCCGGCACCAAGGCAGAAGCCTGCTGGATAGAGCTGTGAATGGTTGCCAGTTCAGAACCCTGCATCAGGGCGACCATCGCACTCACTACCAGCGCCAGAAGCGAAACAGCAGGCAGCAAACGCATAGCCCATCCGTCGACACCCGCCACGCGCAGCAGCAGGTAGCCCAGCAGCGGCCCGCCGATAAACATAGTCAGGAAGAAGCTCATTGGCGTCCAGACGCTGTACCAGGTGGGGACGGTATCGATGGTGTTATAGACACGTACCATCATCCACACGAACACCACGCCCAGCACCATGGTCAGGATCAGCCACAGGCTGCGCAGACCCGCTGGCAATTTCTTCAAAGCGGCCAGCAGCCAGCCCAGACCACCGACGGCAAAGAAAATTGCCCCGCTGGCAATCTCGTTACTGAGGGATGAGGCCCCCACACGGTTCAGAGAGTTAAACGCGCGCATCGGCGAACCCAGGTGCAGCGTTGAGGCGATAAAGCCAATCCCCATAAGCACCCACAGGCCAAACATGCTCAACACTAAACGCTGCTGCTGTTCGGCATTGAGGTTCCCTTTCAACAACGCCAGCGCGATCACAATGAAGCCGCCCGCCACGCACTGACCAAAGACCGTGAAGATCATCAGCGGCCATTCATGCCATCCACTTCCCATCTCACACCTCCTTCGGGTTTGCCAGGTAGCCGGTGGTGTCACCAGTAGGACGGCTGTTGGCGTTAGGTTTAATCACAATGCTCGGCTTCGTGAAGTGCGCAGACGGCAGCGGTGCCACGGCGGCAAGCTGACCGTGTTTTTGACGCAACTCTTCGATGGGACCGAAGTCCAGCGCGCGCAGCGGACAGGACTCGACGCAGATTGGCTTTTTGCCATCCGCTACGCGGGTGTGGCAACCGTCGCATTTGGTCATGTGGCCTTTAGCGGCATTGTACTGCGGTGCGCCGTACGGACAGGCCATATGGCAGTAGCGACAGCCGATGCAGACATCTTCATCCACTACCACAAAACCGTCTTCACGCTTGTGCATCGCCCCGCTCGGGCAGACCTTGGTGCAGGCCGGCTCTTCACAGTGGTTGCAGGCAATCGACAGGTAATAGGCAAAGACGTTCTGATGCCAGACGCCGTTATCTTCCTGCCAGTCGCCCCCGGCGTATTCGTAGATGCGGCGGAAGCTGACGTCAGGAGTCAGGTCTTTGTAATCTTTACAGGCCAGCTCGCAGGTTTTGCACCCGGTGCAACGGCTGGAATCGATAAAAAATCCATACTGGGTTGTCATCGGCTACTCCTTAAACCTTTTCAACCTGGACAAGGTTTGTGTGGGATGGGTTGCCCTTCGCCAGTGGCGACGGACGCTGCGTGGTCAGTACGTTAATACTGCCCGCCTGGTCGATGCGGTTGGCATCAGGGCTGTACCAGGCCCCTTCCCCCAGCGCCACCACGCCTGGCATCATGCGCGGCGTCACTTTGGCTTCGATGTGGACCTCGCCGCGACCGTTGAAGATACGCACGCGATCGCCATTGCTGATGCCGCGCGCTTTGGCATCCATCGGGTTGATCCACATCTCCTGACGGCAGGCGGCTTTCAGTACGTCGACGTTACCGTAGGTGGAGTGCACGCGCGCTTTGTAGTGGAAACCGGTCAGCTGCAGCGGGAATTTCGCCGTCAGCGGATCGTTATAGTTTTCAAAACCCGGCGTGTAGATCGGCAGCGGATCGATAACGTCCCCTTCCGGCAGCTCCCACGTCGACGCGATTTTTGCCAGCTCTTCGGAGTAGATTTCGATTTTGCCCGACGGCGTGGTCAGCGGGTTTGCCTGCGGATCTTCACGGAACGCTTTGTACGCCACGTGGTGCCCTTCCGGATCGCGCTGTTTGTACATCCCCTGCTTGCGGAAGGTATCGAAATCAGGCAGGTCAGGAATGGCCCTACGGGAGAGTTCATGCAGATGGCGCATCCACCCTTCCTGAGTGCGCCCCTCGGTAAACTGCTGCTCAACGCCAAGACGTTTCGCCAGCTCGGAGGTCATCTCATAGATGGTTTTGCACTCGAAGCGCGGTTTAATCGCCTGGTCGGTAAAAATCACGTAGGATATGTTGCCGCAGGAGGCGTCCAGCGCGAAATCCATCTGCTCAGAGGCGGTGCAGTCCGGCAGCAGGATATCGGCATATTTTGCCGAAGAGGTCATGTGGCAGTCGATCACCACAATCATCTCGCACTTCTTGTCATCCTGCAGGATTTCATGGGTGCGGTTGATTTCCGAGTGCTGGTTGATGAGACAGTTACCGGCATAGTTCCAGATCATCTTGATCGGCACGTCGAGCTTGTCCTTGCCGCGTACCCCGTCGCGTAGGGCGGTCATTTCCGGGCCGCGTTCAATCGCATCGGTCCACATAAACATGGAGATGCTGGTCTGAACCGGGTTATCCAGCGTCGGCATACGTTCGAACGGCACTTCATATGAACCTTCACGCGCGCCGGTGTTACCGCCGTGGATGCCGACGTTGCCGGTCAGAATGGAGAGCATTGAGATGGCGCGGGTCGCGATTTCGCCGTTCGCATGACGCTGCGGACCCCAGCCCTGGCTGATGTAGGCCGGTTTGGCCGAGCCAATCTCACGCGCCAGCTGAACGATACGCTCGGCCGGAATACCGGTGATGGTGGATGCCCACTGCGGCGTTTTCGCCACGCCGTCATTGCCCTGCCCGAGAATATACGCCTTGTAGTGACCATTATCAGGCGCGCTGGCCGGCAGGGTTTTCTCGTCATAGCCGACGCAGTATTTATCCAGGAAAGGCTGATCGACGAGGTTTTCTGTGATCATTACCCACGCAAGCGCGGAGACCAGCGCCGCATCGGTCCCCGGACGGATTGGGATCCACTCGTCTTCACGTCCGGCACCGGTGTCGGTATAGCGCGGATCGATGATGATCATGCGGGCATTGGATTTGGCGCGGGCCTGTTCGAGGTAGTAAGTTACCCCACCGCCGCTCATGCGGGTTTCACCCGGGTTGTTACCGAACAGCACGACCAGCTTACTGTTTTCAATATCGGACGGGCTGTTGCCATCAGCCCAGCCGCCGTAGGTGTAGTTCAGTCCTGCTGCGATCTGCGCAGAGGAATAGTCGCCGTAGTGATTGAGATAACCGCCGCAGCAGTTCATCAGGCGTGCCACCAGCGTTTTACCCGGTGGCCAGGAGCGGGTCAGCGTGCCGCCAAGCGTCCCGGTACCGTAGTTCAGGTAGATGGATTCGTTGCCGTACTCTTTAATCAAACGCTGCATGTTGGTGGCAATGATGTCGTAGGCTTCATCCCAGCTAATCCGCTCGAACTTCCCTTCCCCACGCTTACCGACGCGCTTCATCGGATATTTCAGGCGGTCCGGATTATACACGCGACGACGCATGGAGCGACCACGCAGGCAGGCACGGACCTGATGTAACCCTTCGTAGTTATCGTCCCCGGTATTGTCGGTTTCGACATATTTAATTTCGCCATCCACCACATGCATACGCAGCGGACAACGGCTACCGCAGTTAACGGTACAGGCACTCCACACCACTTTTTCCGGAACTGAGGCTGGGGATAGTGCATCCGCCGCTGAGGCCAGTCGGGTAAAAGGGAGCGTGAAGGCGCTGCTGGCTACGGCCAGGCCGCCTATTGCCGTGGTTTTCATCAACCCACGGCGAGTGACCTCGGCAGCCATTAATGCTTCAGGCGCGTTGATTTTCATAGAGACTCACTTTGGTTGCTCACAAAGAAAAGAGTGGCGGCACAAACCGCTATGTAGTTTTATATATAACGATTTTTTTCGTTATCAGATTTTTATTCTGACTTTCATTCGGAGGAGTATTACTACTTTAGAGGGAAGGGTTATTGCGTCGTATCAAATCAAAGGCATAAAAAAAGCGCCCTGAGGCGCTTTTTTGTTGTGAGGCAAAGAATTAGCCGATGTACTGCTGGCCTTTCATGTATGGACGCAGCACTTCCGGGATTTCAATACGACCGTCTGCCTGCTGATAGTTTTCCAGCACGGCAACCAGGGTACGGCCCACAGCCAGACCAGAACCGTTCAGGGTATGCACCAGACGGGTTTTCTTGTCGGACTTGCTGCGGCAGCGAGCCTGCATGCGGCGCGCCTGGAAATCCCAGACGTTAGAGCAGGAGGATATCTCGCGGTAAGTGTTCTGCGCAGGCACCCACACTTCCAGGTCGAAGGTTTTGCAGGCACCAAAGCCCATATCACCGGTGCACAGGGCCATACGACGGTACGGCAGACCCAGCAGCTCCAGCACTTTCTCCGCGTGGCCGGTCATCTCTTCCAGCGCGTCCATGGACTCTTCAGGACGAACGATCTGCACCATCTCAACCTTGTCGAACTGGTGCATACGGATCAGACCGCGCGTGTCGCGACCGTAAGAACCTGCTTCAGAACGGAAGCACGGAGAGTGTGCCGTCAGTTTGATCGGCAGCTCGTCTTCGTCGATGATCTCATCACGCACGAGGTTAGTCAGCGGCACTTCCGCGGTTGGGATCAGCGCGTAGTTGCTGCTGTCTGCTTCCTCGTCCAGCGGACGGGTATGGAACAGATCGCCGGCAAATTTCGGCAGCTGGCCCGTACCGTACAGCGTATCGTGGTTGACCAGATACGGCACGTAGGTTTCGCTGTAGCCATGCTGCTCGGTGTGCAGATCCAGCATGAACTGCGCCAGCGCACGGTGCAGATGGGCAATCTGGCCTTTCATCACCACGAAGCGAGAACCGGTCAGCTTAACCGCTGCCGCAAAGTCCAGGCCCGCGTGCATTTCGCCCAGCGTTACGTGATCGCGCACCTCGAAGTCAAACTCACGAGGCGTACCCCAGCGTTTCACTTCAACGTTGTCGTTTTCATCTTTGCCAACAGGCACGCTGTCGTCAGGAATATTCGGGATAGCCAGGGCAATATCACGAATCTCGGCCTGAAGAACATCCAGCTCAGCTTTTGCCTGATCCAGTTCTTCACCCAGCTTGTTCACTTCCAGGCGTAATGGCTCAATATCTTCCCCGCGCGCTTTCGCCTGGCCGATGGATTTCGATCGAGAGTTACGCTCTGCCTGCAGATTTTCAGTTTGTACCTGCAGAACTTTACGACGCTCTTCGAGAGCGCGCAGCTTATCTACATCCAGCTTAAAGCCCCGGCGTGCCAGTTTTTCAGCGACTGCGTCTGGCTCATTACGCAGCAGATTGGGATCGAGCATGCTTATCCTGTGCTTATCGAATTAAAATAGGAAAATGTGGCCACAGCCTGCGGCCACAAGGATACATTGCCAACATTACCGCAACGATTGAACTAACGGTAGCGTTTTATAGGGCTATTTTGATCCTGTCCGGCGAGCCAGGTGAGCTTTTCACCAATCTTGCCTTCAAGACCTCTGTTTGTGGGGTGATAATAGCGCGTTTGTGCCATCTCCTGCGGGAAATATTCCTCCCCGGCGGCGTAGGCATTGGGTTCGTCGTGAGCGTAACGATACTCCTGCCCATAGCCCATCTCTTTCATCAGTTTGGTCGGCGCGTTACGCAGGTGAACCGGCACGTCGTAGTCCGGACGTTCGCGCGCGTCGGACATCGCCGCTTTGAACGCGGTATAAACCGCATTGCTTTTCGGCGCACAGGCCAGATAGACAATCGCCTGCGCAATGGCACGTTCGCCTTCCGCGGGTCCAACGCGGGTGAAGCAGTCCCAGGCCGACAGTGCAACCTGCATGGCGCGAGGATCGGCATTACCGACATCTTCTGACGCAATCGCCAGACAGCGACGCGCGACATATAAAGGATCGCCGCCCGCAGTGATAATGCGCGCGTACCAGTAAAGCGCCGCATCCGGCGCGCTGCCGCGCACGGACTTATGCAGGGCCGAAATGAGATCGTAAAAACGGTCGCCTTTATTATCGAACCGCGCGCTGCGCTCCCCGGCAATTTCGGTGAGCAGTTCCGGCTTCAGCACACGCTTCCCGGCATCGTCGACTTCGGCCATATCGGCCATCATTTCCAGCGTATTCAGCGCACGACGCGCATCGCCGTTGACCAGCTCGGCAATCGCACGACGCGTGTCGTCAGGCAGAACGATATCCTGCCCGCCGTAGCCGCGCGCTTTGTCCTCCATCGCCTGAGTGAGAACCTTTTCGATATCCTCAGTGGTCAGGGATTTAAGCAGGTAGACGCGGGCGCGGGAAAGCAATGCTGAGTTGAGTTCAAACGACGGGTTTTCGGTGGTCGCACCGATGAAGAAGATCGTGCCGTCTTCAATATGCGGCAGGAACGCATCCTGCTGGCTTTTGTTGAAGCGGTGGACTTCGTCCACGAAGAGGATGGTGCGCCGCCCGGCATTGCGGTTCTGCCGCGCACGCTCGATCGCCTCACGGATCTCTTTCACGCCGGAGGTGACCGCCGAGATACGTTCAACGTCCGCATTGGCATAGCGGGCGATAACTTCTGCAAGCGTGGTCTTGCCGGTGCCAGGGGGGCCCCAGAGGATCATGGAGTGAAGATGCCCGGCCTCAATGGCGCGCGGCAATGGCTTACCGGCAGCCAGCAGATGCTGCTGGCCGATGTACTGCGCTAAATTTTCTGGCCGCATACGGGCGGCCAGAGGTTGAAACGCGTTATCTGAAAAATCGAGCGACAGATTGCCCACTCACGCCTCTTACTTATTGCGTTGGTCGTCCACCGTTACGCCCTTCGGCGGGGTAAAGGTGAATTTCGATGCATCAACGGCGCCGTTCTGCTGAGACTTGAGCTGGTAGCTGCTGCGCTGATCGTCCTGCTCAACCGCGCCGAACTGATTAATGGTACCGTTGGTGCTTACGTTAATGGTGAACTGCTTCAGGTTGCCGTTGCTGCCTTTCGGCGTCAGGACAAACTCATCACCCGTCTGTTTAATATTGTACTGCTGCCAGTCGCTGGACTGGTTACGGGCAATCAGCATAAACGGCGTATTGCTGGTGGCATCTTTCAGCCAGGTGGCCGTTGCCTGCTCAACGAACGGGTTGAAGAACCATAAGGTTTTGCCGTCCGACACCAGGATGCTTTCATCCGGCTGGGTCATGTGCCAGTTGAACAGATTCGGGCGTTTTACCCACAAATCTCCCTGACCTTCCTGCACCGCGTTGCCGCTGCCGTCCGTCACTTTTTGCGTGAAGCTGGCGTGGAAGCTGCTTACTTTATCCAGTCGGCTTTTAAGGTCGCTGGCTGCATCAGCCCAGACGCTGCTGGCGACAAAACTGGTGAGTAATGCACAGGCGATGGCGATTTTTTTCATTGTTATTCCTTAAAATACGTCTTCCCGATATGGGGTTTCCGTCTTCTATTCTGGACCTGCCCGAAGGCAGGCGACAGAAGAAAATGCTTAATTTTGGCTGATTTACCCTTCTTTGCAATCGCTGAAGGTTAATCAAACGGCGGCGGCGCCAGCACCTCGCGGTTACCGTTATGCCCCTGCTCGCTCACAATGCCCTGCGCTTCCATCTGCTCGATGATGCGCGCTGCGCGGTTATAGCCAATTCGGAACTGACGCTGCACGCCAGAGATGGACGCTTTGCGTTTTTCAGTAACGAAGTTAACCGCCTGATCGAATAACGGATCCAGCTCTTCGCCGCCGTCGAAGCCACCGCCGCCGCCTTCGCTTTCCGTATCGCTGGTAATACCGTCAACGTATTGCGGACGACCGCGCGCCTTCCAGTCCTGCACGACGGCGTGTACTTCCTCATCGCGGACGAACGCACCGTGGACACGCACCGGAGAGGTAGAGTTCGGGCCTGAATAGAGCATATCACCCATACCCAGCAGCGACTCTGCGCCGCCCTGGTCAAGAATGGTACGGGAGTCAATTTTACTGGATACGGTAAAGGCGATACGCGTCGGGATGTTCGCTTTGATAAGACCAGTGATAACGTCCACGGAAGGACGCTGGGTCGCCAGCACAAGGTGAATACCGGCCGCACGCGCTTTCTGCGCCAGACGGGCAATCAGCTCTTCCACTTTCTTACCGACGGTCATCATCAGGTCAGCGAATTCATCGACCAGCACGACGATATAAGGCAGTTTTTCCAGCACCGGATGCTGGGCATCCATGCTGTCACCCGGCTTCCAGTAAGGATCCGGGATCGGACGCCCCATGCGCATCGCCTGGGCGATTTTCTCGTTATAACCGGCCAGGTTACGCACGCCTAACGCAGACATCAGCTTGTAGCGGCGTTCCATCTCATTGACGCTCCAGCGCAGAGCGTTGGCGGCGTCCTTCATATCGGTGACCACTTCGGTCAGCAGATGCGGGATGCCTTCGTAGACCGAAAGTTCGAGCATTTTCGGGTCGATCATGATGAAACGCACATCTTCCGGCTGCGCTTTATAGAGCATGCTGAGGATCATGGCGTTCACACCGACAGACTTACCGGAACCGGTAGTACCCGCTACCAGCAGGTGAGGCATTTTGGCAAGATCCGCAACGACCGGATCGCCAGCGATATCTTTACCCAGCACAACCGTCAGCGGAGAGGGGTTATCGCGGAATTTGGTGTTATCCAGCACTTCACGCAGGTAGACGGTCTGACGTTTCTTGTTCGGCAGCTCAAGGCCAACGTACGGTTTGCCCGGTATTACTTCCACCACACGTACCGCAACGGTCGACAGAGAACGCGCCAGGTCACGGGACAGGTTGGAAATACGCGCGGCTTTAACGCCAGGCGCCAGGTTCAGTTCAAATCGTGTGATAACAGGACCCGGCGAGTAGTTCACCACGTCTGCCTTGATGCGGAAGTCAGCCAGACGCGCTTCCACCAGACGCGCCATCTGCTCCAGCGCGAAGGTATCAACCGGCTCCACTTCTGACGGCGGCGGCGTTAACAGATCCAGAGACGGCAGCGGCGTGCTTGGACGCTGCAGCGGACGGCTGTCACCGTTACGCATCAGCAGCGGGTGAATCAGACTTTCCTGCGGCTGAGGCGCAGGCTGCTGGAACTGCGGCGGCTGTGGTGGCTGCTGAACAGATTGATGCGGCTGCGCATACGGCTGCTGAACAGGTTGTTGCGGCTGCGAGTAGGCCTGCGGTGCTGGCTGCTGGCGCACAGGCTCTGCTTCCGGCATCACGCTCGGGGTAAATAAAGGCTCGCTCGGGCCATCATCCACCAGATCTTTCATCGGTGAGAATTCAAAATCAGACAGCGAGAACGGATTTGCACCAGCCGGTTGTTCACCGGAATAGCGCTGCTGCTGGGTGGCGGCAAACTGGCGCGCTAATTCGGCTTCAGCCGCGTCCTCTTCGTCTTCCAGCACCGGTTCATCGTGCTGATATTCTTCACCGTAGCGTTGATTCTGCTGCGCGGCGAACTGACGGGCCAGCTCGTCCTGCTGCATTTCATCGGCGTCATCTTCGTACTCAGGCTCGCGCGCTTTCTCTTCGGCCATACGCTGGGAAGGCAGCTTGATGCCATAAGAGGCAAGCTCACGGCGGGTTGGAACGCGAACGCGATTAGGGCGTGGCAGTTGCGGACCAATCCCCTCCTTCACCTGAGGACGTGGCGCGCTCCCTGTTGCCAGGCTAAAGACAGGTGCAGCCACGGCAGCAGCCGCGGCAGCCTGCTTCACGCTTTCTGCTACGGGTGCAACAGCAGGCGTCGGGTCGACCGGTGGAACAGAAACAGAAGGCGCTTTCGTCACTGGCTCCTGCACCGGTTCAGGCACAGGCTGATACCATGCGGCCAGCTGTTCACGTTCACGCGCACGACGCTCTTCGACTTCTTCAAAATAGTACATTGGTGGACGAGAGGGTTTTACCTCCTCCACGATTTCAGGTTCAGGCTGCGGCTCTACATAAGGCTGCACAGGTTCAACCGGTTCAGGCACATACTCCTGATAAGGTTGGGCCACAGGCTGTTCATAGTGCGGATAATCTTGCGGTTCATACGCAGGCTGCGGCGGCTGATAAGGCTGCTGCCACTGCTCCTGCTGCACAGGGATGTAGCTTTCAGGTTCAGGCGCGATAACCGGCTCCGGCGTGTGAACGCCTGGCGCAGTCTGCCAGTCAACCTGAGGCTGCTGAATAACGGATTCCGGCGGCGAAACCGGCGCGGATGGCGTCACGGCGTCGACAGGCGCGGCATACGCCTGCGCAGCGGTCGTCGCGGCTGCGGCGGCTGCAACCGGCTCGGTAACCGAATGGCCGTTTAACAGCGGATCGTATTCGTCGAAGTCACCCGGCGTGGCCCGGCTGCCGGAGAAGAGCACATCGTCAGGATCGACGGCGACACCTGCAGCGCGATACGCCACCTGCTCGTCTTCATCCATGCGTTTACCGGAGAAGAGCGCCGCATCGGTTTTACGACCCAGCGGGTTGGCAAATTTCTCAGCAACACGCTGGCGACGCGCCAGCGCGCCGCGCAGAATACGCGCACGACGAGACTCGCGACGCTGCACAGGCGCGTCGTCTTCCTCTTCATCTTCGTACGCGTCTTCATCAACCCACGTATCGTCACGGCGGGTACGGTTGCTGGCGAAGGTCAAAATGGTGAGGATAAAACTGCCAATTTTCTCGGCAATGCTCACCCAGGACCAGCCGGTAAACAGCGTCAGCCCGGCCGCCCAGATGCAGAGCAGCGCCAGCGTACCGCCGCTGCTGTGCAGCATCGGCTGCAGCGCAGAACTGAGTAAGCTGCCGATCACCCCGCCAGAGGCGAAGTACCAGATATCATCCGCATTTATCGCCGCTAGCCCGCACGAGGTGAGGATCAGCGCCAGTGCGCCAATCAGGCGCAGCGACACGGCAAAATAGTCGATGTAATCATCGTTCTGACGATGACGCCACGCAAACCAGCATCCGCCAATAATAATGACGGGAAGGGTGTAGGCCATCACACCGAAAATGAAGAACAGCGTGTCCGCAAGCCAGGCACCGGGGACACCGCCTAAATTATGGATAGGCTCATGCCATGCAGTTTGTGACCAGCTGGGATCTGAGGGGTTGAAACTGAGTAAGGCTGCCATCAGCCAGACGGCGAAAAGAGCAATAACAATCAGCAAAGCCTCGAGGAGACGACGTCCGCTGCTTAGCTTCGATAGTGTGACTTCTTTGTCTTCAGTGTATTCCTGGCTCAAAAAAGGCTCTCCAGGTATCAGGCATATCCTGCCTTTTTGCTAAAACGGACAACAGCGCCGGGACTCCCCGGCACTGTTGCTGTATGGATTAACAGGAGTGTAATCAAACTACGCTGATTTTGCACCTGTTCCGTGTTAGCGCGTCTTAATAACCAGACGATTGCTCTGTTTGACCTCTTCCATCACCACATAAGTACGGGTGTCGTTCACGCCTGGCAGACGCAGCAGGGTTTCACCCAGCAGCTTACGGTAGGCGGACATATCAGGCACACGGGTTTTCAACAGGTAGTCGAAATCACCGGACACCAGGTGACACTCTTGAATTTCTTCAAGTTTTTGTACAGCGGCGTTAAATTGCTCAAACACATCCGGCGCACCACGATTCAGAGTAATCTCAACAAATACCAGAAGTGAGGCATCCAGATAATGCGGGTTCAGCAGAGCTGTATAGCCCTGAATGAAACCCTGTCTTTCCAGTCGGCGCACACGCTCAAGGCACGGCGTCGGGGAAAGTCCCACACGTTTTGAAAGCTCGACGTTGGAAATACGCCCATCCTTTTGCAATTCATTAAGAATGTTACGATCGATACGGTCGAGATCTTTGCCAGGGCGCTTCTTGCTATCTACCATTATTATTGTCTCTCTGTATTCCTTCCCTACTCCTGCCTGGACCCTGTGCACATCACTGTTCAGAGCCTGTACCCGTTAGTCATCACATCGCCTGATTATGTATTAGACGCGATGCGGATTCGGGTTCTGTTGGTAAGAAGACCGTTGCCCGAAGGCAGTCACCGACATCACGTATGGCGTCTGTCCACGCCATGCGTAGATTTCACTGACCCGGTAAAAATGGCATTTACGTGCATGCCTATGCGGCATACGGTTAACGCGGTTTTTTTTCTTCCTTGAATGTTTTCGCAAAAGCGCAGGGGATTGTCAAAGCAAAACATCGTTTTTTAGTACAACATGCCGGATATTCATTACGGCAGGGTATTAATCCTCATTTTATTGCCTTACAAACGACCGGTTTTCAGGCGAAAGCGTGATGTTATAGCGCGCCATTCATCGTCCGTGACTATTACACAGATTGATATCAAAATTGCTGCGCTCTTTTTTTACGACAACAAATTCCCTACAATCCAGCCAAATGTCTGCCAACAATAATGGGGATCTCATGGGCACGGCCAAACACAGTAAGCTGCTAATCCTTGGTTCTGGACCTGCGGGATATACCGCAGCGGTCTATGCTGCACGCGCTAACCTGCACCCGGTACTCATCACCGGTATGGAAAAAGGCGGTCAGCTGACCACCACCACCGAAGTGGAAAACTGGCCAGGGGACCCGAACGACCTGACCGGGCCGCTGCTGATGGAGCGCATGCACGAGCATGCCGCTAAATTCGAAACCGAAATTCTGTTCGACCACATCAATAAGGTCGATCTGCAGAACCGTCCGTTCCGCCTGACGGGCGACAGCGGCGAATACACCTGTGACGCGCTGATCGTTGCCACCGGCGCTTCTGCCCGTTACCTTGGTCTGCCATCCGAAGAAGCGTTCAAAGGCCGCGGCGTCTCTGCCTGCGCAACCTGTGATGGTTTCTTTTATCGCAACCAGAAAGTCGCGGTTATCGGCGGCGGCAACACCGCGGTGGAAGAAGCGCTGTACCTGGCGAACATTGCCTCTGAGGTGCACCTGATCCACCGTCGCGAAACCTTCCGCGCGGAGAAGATCCTGATCAAGCGTCTGATGGATAAAGTGGCAAGCGGCAACATCGTGTTGCACACTAACCGTACCCTGGAAGAAGTGACGGGCGACCAGATGGGCGTTGCCGGCCTGCGTATCCGTGATACCCAGAACACCGATAACGTCGAAACGCTGGAAGTGGCGGGTCTGTTTGTGGCGATCGGTCACAGCCCGAACACCGCGATCTTCGACGGTCAGCTGGAGCTGGAAAACGGCTACATCAAAGTGCAGTCCGGCATTCACGGTAATGCGACCCAGACCAGCATCCCTGGCGTGTTCGCGGCTGGCGACGTGATGGACCATATTTATCGTCAGGCGATTACTTCTGCGGGTACCGGTTGTATGGCCGCGCTGGACGCTGAACGCTACCTTGATGGACTGGCTGAACAAGGTAAATAATCTTTACAAGTCAGTAACAAACGTAAATAAAGGCGGCGATAAGTCGCCTTTATTGTCTCCCCGTTGTAACATTGCGCTGCCCAACTTCTAATAACGTCACCTGCAAAGTACGCAATGGAAAAAACCCGTCAACAAGAGTTAACACGCTGGCTGAAACAGCAAAGCGTTATTTCCCGCCGCTGGCTTACGATTTCCCGTCTCCTGGGGTTCGTTAGCGGCCTGTTGATTGTTGCCCAGGCATGGCTGCTGGCCCGCATTCTTAATCATATGATCATGGAGAACATCCCGCGCGAAGCGCTGTTGCTGCCCTTTATTGTCCTGATCCTGATTTTTATCCTGCGCGCCTGGGTGGTGTGGCTGCGTGAGCGCGTCGGTTTTCACGCCGGACAGCATATCCGCTACGAGATCCGCCGTCAGGTGCTGGATCGCCTTCAGGAAGCCGGGCCCGCGTGGATCCAGGGTAAACCGGCCGGTAGCTGGGCGACGCTGATCCTTGAGCAGATTGACGATATGCACGACTACTATGCGCGCTATCTGCCGCAAATGGCCCTTGCCGTCTTCGTTCCGCTGCTGATCGTGATCGCCATCTTCCCTGTGAACTGGATGGCTGCGCTGATTCTGATGGGCACCGCCCCGCTGATCCCGCTGTTTATGGCGCTGGTCGGCATGGGGGCAGCGGATGCCAACCGCCGTAACTTCCTGGCATTGGGTCGCCTTAGCGGCCATTTCCTCGATCGTCTTCGCGGCATGGAGACGTTACGCATTTTTGGCCGCGGTGAAGCAGAAACCGAAAACATTCGCCAGGCATCACAGGACTTCCGTCAGCGCACCATGGAAGTGTTACGCCTCGCCTTCCTGTCTTCCGGCGTACTGGAATTCTTTACCTCGCTGTCGATTGCCCTCGTGGCGGTCTACTTTGGCTTCTCCTATCTTGGCGCGCTGGATTTCGGCCATTACGGCACGGCGGTGACCCTTTCAGCCGGATTCCTGGCGCTGATCCTGGCCCCGGAGTTTTTCCAGCCGCTTCGCGATCTGGGAACCTTCTATCACGCCAAAGCGCAGGCGGTTGGTGCAGCCGATAGCCTGAAAACGTTCCTGGAAACGCCGCTGGCCCACCCGGAGCGCGGTGACGTAACGCTGAATGCGAAAGATCCGGTGTCCATTGAAGCGCAGGACTTTTCCATTCTGTCGCCCGAAGGCAAAGTGCTCGCCGGTCCGCTGAACTTTACCTTACCTGCGAGACAACGCGTGGTGCTCGTCGGCACCAGCGGTTCCGGGAAAAGCTCTCTGCTGAATGCGCTATCCGGCTTTATGGCCTACACGGGTTCACTGCGGATCAACAAAACCGAACTGCGCAACCTCGATCCAGACGCCTGGCGTAAACAGCTCAGCTGGGTGGGCCAGAACCCGCAGCTTCCCGCCGCTACGCTGCGTGAAAACGTCCTGCTGGCGCGCCCGGATGCGCGTGACGATGAACTGCAATCGGTGCTCGACCGCGCCTGGGTCAGCGAGTTTCTGCCGCTGCTCCCGCAGGGGGTAGATACCGTGGTCGGCGATCAGTCCGCCGGGCTGTCGGTCGGACAGGCGCAGCGCGTAGCCGTGGCACGCGCGCTGCTTAACCCATGCCATCTGATGCTACTGGATGAGCCTGCCGCCAGCCTGGATGCCCACAGCGAACAGCGCGTAATGGAGGCCCTGAACGCCGCCTCCCGGCAGCAAACCACCCTGATGGTCACCCACCAGCTGGAAGGGATTGCCGACTGGGACCAGATCTGGGTCATGGAGAACGGCCGTATTGTTGAGCAAGGCGATTACGCCTCTCTCGTTGCCGCCCAGGGACCGTTTGCCGCCCTACTGGCGAACCGTCAGGAGGATATCTGATGCGTGCTTTGCTGCCTTATCTTGCGCTCTATAAACGCCACAAATGGATGCTGACGCTGGGGATTGTGCTGGCGATTGTCACGCTGCTCGCCAGCATTGGCCTGCTCACGCTTTCCGGCTGGTTCCTGTCGGCTTCGGCCGTCGCGGGCTTTGCCGGTTTATACAGCTTCAACTATATGCTCCCGGCTGCCGGCGTTCGCGGTACCGCCATCACCCGTACAGCCGGACGCTATTTCGAACGTCTTGTCAGCCACGACGCTACTTTCCGCGTGCTGCAGCACCTGCGCATCTACACCTTCAGCAAACTGCTGCCCCTCTCCCCTGCCGGGCTGGCGCGTTTTCGTCAGGGTGAGTTACTTAACCGTGTTGTTGCGGATGTCGACACGCTGGATCACCTTTACCTGCGCGTGATTTCCCCGATCGTGGGCGCGTTTGTGGTGATTGTGGTGGTCACGCTGGGGCTGTCTTTTCTGGATGCTTCCGTTGCGCTGACGCTGGGCGGGATCATGCTGCTGACGCTCATCATTCTGCCGCCGCTGTTTTACCGCGCCGGGAAATCCACCGGGGAAAACCTGACGCGGCTGCGCGGGGACTACCGTCAGCAGCTGACCTCCTGGCTTCAGGGGCAGGCAGAGCTGACGATTTTTGGCGCCAGCAAGCGCTATCGCGCGCGGATGGAAAGTACGGAGCTTAACTGGCATGAGGCCCAGCGCCGCCAGTCGGAGCTGACGGCCTTTTCTCAGGCGCTGATGATGTTAATCGGCGGCGTGGCGGTGATTGCTATGCTGTGGCTGGCTTCAGGCGATGTTGGCGGTAATACGCAGCCGGGTCCTCTTATTGCCCTGTTCGTCTTCTGCGCGCTGGCGGCGTTTGAAGCGCTGGCCCCGGTGACGGGCGCCTTCCAGCATCTTGGTCAGGTGATCGCCTCTGCCCTGCGCATCACGCAGATTGCCGAACAGGAGCCTGAAGTCACGTTCAGTGCCGGGCAAACCGCGGTACCTGAGCAGGTTGCGCTAACGCTTGAAGATGTCACCTTCGCCTATGACAAACAGGCGCAGAACGCGCTGGACGGTATCAACCTTTCTGTTAGTGCAGGTCAGCGGATGGCGATCCTCGGCCGTACCGGCTGCGGTAAATCGACGCTGTTGCAGTTGCTGACCCGCGCCTGGGATCCGCAGCGCGGCAAAATTCGTTTTAATAACACGTTGCTGACCGATTTCAGCGAGCAGACCCTGCGCAAGACGGTGAGCGTCGTTCCGCAGCGCGTGCATCTGTTTAGCGCCACCCTGCGCGATAACCTGCTGCTGGCCGCGCCAGAGGCCTCTGATGATGCGCTTCGCGCCGTGCTGGAGCAGGTCGGACTGCAAAAACTGCTTGAGGACGACGGACTGAACAGCTGGCTGGGCGAAGGCGGCCGTCAGCTCTCCGGCGGTGAGCTGCGCCGTCTCGCAATCGCGCGCGCGCTGCTGCACGATGCGCCGCTGATGCTGCTCGACGAACCAACCGAAGGGCTGGACGCCACAACCGAGAGCCAAATCCTTGATTTACTGGCGAATGTCATGACCGGCAAAACCGTGCTGATGGTCACACACCGCCTGCGCGGACTGGCGAGTTTTGATCGGATAATTGTGATGGACAACGGACACATTATTGAGCAAGGTAGTCACGCAGAGCTGTTGGCCAAACAGGGTCGCTACTACCAGTTTAAACAGCGTCTGTAGACTATATTTGTAGCGTCCTTACTCGCGTACTGGAGTTTTGCTGTCATGCGCCTGGTCCAGCTTTCTCGTCATAACATCGCGTTCCCTTCTCCGGAAGGGGCGCTGCGTGAGCCCAACGGGCTGCTGGCCCTTGGTGGTGACCTCAGTCCCGCGCGACTATTAATGGCGTACCAGCGCGGTATCTTCCCCTGGTTTTCCCCCGGCGATCCGATTTTATGGTGGTCCCCCGATCCGCGTGCCGTGCTGTGGCCAGCGCAGTTTCACGTGAGCCGCAGCATGAAGCGTTTCCATGCGAAATCCCCCTACCGCGTCACCCTTAACCACGCTTTTGGTCAGGTCATTGAAGGCTGCGCTGAAGACCGCTATGAAGGGACATGGATAACCAGCGATATCATCACTGCCTACCACCAGCTTCATGAACTTGGGTACGCCCACTCCATTGAGGTGTGGGAAGGTGAAAGAATCGTCGGCGGTATGTACGGCGTGGCGCAAGGCACGCTGTTTTGCGGCGAGTCGATGTTCTCTCGCGCGGTTAACGCCTCGAAAACCGCTCTGTTGGTCTTCTGCGAGGCGTTTGCCCAGCGCGGCGGACGCCTGATCGATTGTCAGGTGCTCAACGAGCACACGGCCTCCCTGGGGGCTGTTGAAATCCCGCGACGCCAGTACATCGAACATCTGGATGCCAGCCGTCAGGAGAAGCTCCCGCGCGACTTCTGGATACCGAGAACGCTCTTTATGCCCAATGCCTAAATGTTTTCCGCATATTTTTTGTGAGGGTGTTATAATTATGCCGCAGAGTAGCTTCTGCCTGTTGCCCCGCCGCCGTTTGGGACCCTCGCTTCAGATAACGTCCTGACGTTTATCCTGTTGTCTCCCCTTTACGAATGCGCTTCCTGTTCGGTTGTACCGTGACGCTTGGGCAATGCGCCGAAACTGTTTTGCTGCGTTTTAATCGCGCAATTCTTTACTTAATTGATGAATTTCGGCATTATCTTGCCGGTTCAAAACTTGGTAGTGATACCCCAGAGGATTAGATGGCCAAAGAAGACAATATTGAAATGCAGGGTACCGTACTTGATACGTTGCCTAATACCATGTTTCGCGTAGAGCTGGAAAACGGTCACGTGGTAACTGCGCACATCTCCGGTAAAATGCGCAAAAACTACATCCGCATTTTGACGGGCGACAAAGTGACTGTTGAACTGACCCCGTACGACCTGAGCAAAGGCCGCATTGTCTTCCGTAGTCGCTAATTGTTTTCGCCTGTAATGGCAGATGAATATTTAAAAGGTCGGGATAATCCCGGCCTTTTTTATTTATGGCTTTAGTGTTGCTGCGTCGGAAGATGTATTGTCATCCACGGTTGTACAGGAGCGATTAAATCCCCTGCCATAGAATGAGCCATGTCGTGGAGTAATCCCGTGAGGTGCGGCAACATATCGCGGTCAAAATGCGATACCAGCAGTATGTGGTTTAACGCCCGGCAGTAGTCGCATTTCGTTTCTGTATCTTCAAGCAACCACTCTTTTTGTCGCGGTTGTTCCGCTTCGTTCTCAAATTCCACCACCTGAAAATCACGCATGGATTCTGTGAGGCCGGATTTCACCTCTTCCAGATAAGCCCCGAGGCAACGACATACGGGCTGCGTTTGTGGGAGCGAATGACAGTCGAGGAGGATTTCGGTGAGCAAGTTGCAGCGCTCGGCCAGGGTTGGAAGATCGGGGTTGAGGGAGAGTTCGGTGTAGAGTTGTGCGATGCTATTAATATCAGTCATATGTGATCCTTTATGCACGCAAGATTGTCTGTGCACACACTTTCAGGACGCCAATCCCGGCACCTGATTTTGCAGGTGCGCCGCCATTTTATTACTGTGGATTTATCCAGAAACTGACTTCGAAAGAAACTGGAAAGCGCCTCGCAAAATTCCTCTGCGGCCTGATGCCCTCACCCACAGGGAGAGTGAGAAAAGCGGGCATAAAAAAACCGGGCTATTGCCCGGTTTTTAAGACCTACGTAAGAAATCAGTGAGCCGCTTCCGGCTTGTGCTTCGCCGCACTCTGGAAATCGTACGTCAGTTCGTTCTTCGCCTGATCCAGCGCCACGGTCACCTGACCGCCATCCACCAGCGAGCCAAACAGCAGCTCGTTCGCCAGCGGTTTCTTCAGGTTGTCCTGAATCACGCGCGCCATCGGACGGGCCCCCATCGCGCGGTCATAGCCTTTCTCGGCCAGCCAGTTGCGGGCCTCCTGGCTCACTTCCAGCGACACGCCTTTCTGATCCAGCTGAACCTGCAGCTCGACGATGAACTTGTCCACCACCTGATGGATCACCTCGGTAGACAGGTGATCGAACCAGATAATGTTGTCCAGACGGTTACGGAACTCCGGCGTGAAGATCTTCTTGATCTCCTCCATCGCATCGGTGCTGTTATCCTGGTGGATCAGGCCGATGGATTTACGCTCGGTTTCACGCACCCCGGCGTTGGTGGTCATCACCAGCACCACGTTGCGGAAGTCCGCCTTGCGCCCGTTGTTGTCGGTCAGCGTCCCGTTGTCCATCACCTGCAGCAGGATGTTGAACACGTCCGGGTGCGCCTTCTCGATTTCATCGAGCAGCAGTACCGCGTGCGGATGCTTGATCACCGCGTCGGTGAGCAGGCCGCCCTGGTCAAAGCCCACGTAGCCCGGAGGCGCACCAATCAAACGGCTGACGGTGTGACGCTCCATATACTCGGACATATCAAAGCGCAGCAGCTCAATGCCCAGCGCTTTGGAGAGCTGAACCGTCACCTCGGTTTTCCCCACGCCGGTTGGACCGGCAAACAGGAAGGAACCGACAGGCTTATGCTCATGCCCCAGCCCGGCGCGGGCCATCTTGATCGCTTCGGTTAAGGCCTCAATGGCTTTATCCTGACCAAAGACCAGCATTTTCAGGCGATTGCCGAGGGTGCGCAGCGTGTCGCGGTCGCTCTGAGAAACGCTCTTCTCAGGAATACGCGCGATGCGGGCCACCACGGACTCAATATCCGCCACGTTAACGGTTTTCTTACGCTTGCTGGCCGGCATCAGGCGCGCACGCGCCCCTGCCTCATCAATCACGTCAATCGCCTTATCCGGCAGGTGACGGTCATTAATGTATTTCACCGCCAGCTCCACCGCCGCACGTACCGCTTTCGCGGTGTAACGCACGTCGTGGTGCGCTTCGTACTTCGGCTTCAGGCCGTTGATGATCTGCACCGTTTCCTCGACGGACGGTTCGGTCACGTCGATTTTCTGGAAGCGACGCGCCAGCGCACGGTCTTTCTCAAAGATGTTGCTGAACTCCTGGTAGGTCGTGGAGCCAATCACGCGGATCTTGCCGCTGGAGAGCAGCGGTTTGATCAGGTTTGCAGCGTCCACCTGCCCACCGGAGGCCGCACCTGCGCCGATGATGGTGTGGATCTCATCGATAAACAGGATGCTGTTGGTGTCCTGCTCCAGCTGTTTCAACAGCGCCTTGAAGCGTTTTTCAAAATCACCGCGGTATTTGGTGCCCGCCAGCAGCGAGCCGATATCCAGCGAGTAGATGGTGCAGTCGGCAATCACTTCCGGCACGTCGCCCTGCACAATGCGCCAGGCAAGCCCTTCAGCAATCGCGGTTTTACCCACGCCTGACTCGCCCACCAGCAGCGGGTTGTTCTTGCGGCGACGGCACAGCACCTGGATCGCGCGCTCCAGCTCTTTATCGCGACCAATCAGCGGGTCGATACCGCCAACGCGAGCAAGCTGGTTAAGGTTGGTGGTGAAGTTTTCCATACGATCCTCCCCGCCTGCTTGCTCTTCATTGTTATTGACCTGATTGCTGGAATCCGATGCCTGGTTAGGCTCGTCTTTGCGCGTTCCGTGAGAAATAAAGTTAACCACGTCGAGGCGGCTGACTTCGTGTTTGCGCAGCAGGTAGGCAGCCTGTGACTCCTGCTCGCTGAAGATGGCGACTAAGACGTTTGCGCCAGTCACTTCGCTACGCCCGGAAGACTGGACGTGGAATACCGCGCGCTGCAGCACGCGCTGGAAGCTGAGCGTCGGCTGCGTGTCGCGCTCTTCTTCACTGGCTGGCAGCACCGGTGTGGTTTGTTCGATGAAGGCTTCGAGTTCCTGACGTAGCGCCACCAGATCCACGGAGCAGGCTTCCAGCGCTTCGCGGGCAGATGGGTTGCTAAGCAGTGCGAGCAGTAAATGCTCGACGGTCATAAACTCATGTCGGTGCTCACGCGCTCTGGCGAAAGCCATGTTTAAACTGAGTTCCAGTTCTTGATTGAGCATAGGCACCTCCCCCAATTTTATGCCTTATCAGGCCTTTTCCAGCGTACACAGCAACGGATGCTCGTTCTCCCTCGCATAGTCGTTCACCATCGCCACTTTGGTTTCCGCCACTTCGGCTGTGAAGATGCCGCAGATAGCTTTGCCACGATAATGAACGGTAAGCATCAGTTGCGTTGCACGTTCTACATCATAAGAAAAGAACTTTTGTAGCACGTCAATAACAAATTCCATCGGCGTGTAATCATCGTTCATTAACATAACTTTATACATAGATGGCGGTTTTAGCGCGTCGCGCACTTTGTCTTCCGCCAGCTGGTCGAAATCCAGCCAATCGTTGGTCTTACCCATTATGCATAACCACTTTGAATCTACCTCAGATGTTAGATAACAATCATCTATTACTGTCATCCGCGATGTCTGTCACAAACTGTTGCAATAGCGTTAACTGCTTCAAACTTTGGTTGATTATTGTCCCATCTCCAGCGCCAAACGCTTGACGACTTCTTTCGTTTCTCTAAATTGTACAAGCGTGAGATGGCGAGGTTTTGAACAGCCCCCACTCCACCACCGGTTCATTCCATCTTAACTTATAAGATTTACGAAGGATGTCGAAGCATGGAAATGGGTACTGTTAAGTGGTTCAACAACGCCAAAGGGTTTGGCTTCATCTGCCCCGAAGGCGGCGGCGAGGATATCTTCGCTCACTATTCCACCATTCAGATGGATGGTTACAGAACGCTCAAAGCCGGGCAGTCCGTCCGGTTCGATGTACATCAGGGACCAAAAGGCAATCATGCCAGCCTAATCGTACCCGTTGAAGCAGAGACGGTTGCATAGCTCTCTGTTTTATTGTGTACATCCCGCAGTCAAAATGCCAGCCCGATCGGCTGGCATTTTTATTTTCGGGTTATTCCCGAGCCAGCGCGTCCACCGGATCCAGCCGCGCCGCGTTGCGGGCGGGCAACCAGCCAAACAAAATGCCGGTAAAGGTCGAACACAAAAAGGCGGTGATAATGGCAACCGGCGAGAAGCCAATCTCCCAGCCGGGTAAAAAGAGCTGGAGCGCAAACGCGATCATCATCGAGAGCGCAATGCCCATCGCCCCGCCGACCAGACACACCAGTACCGCTTCAATCAAAAACTGCTGCAGCACGTCGCTGGCCCGGGCCCCGACCGCCATGCGGATGCCGATCTCCCGGGTGCGCTCGGTGACCGACACCAGCATGATATTCATCACCCCAATACCGCCGACGACCAGCGAGATCACCGCCACCAGCGTGAGGAACAGCTGAAGAGTACGTGTGGTCTTTTCCGCCGTTTTCAAGAGGCCGTCCATATTCCAGGTGAAGAAATCTTTCTTCCCGTGGCGCAGGGTCAACAGCCGCTCAAGCTGCTGTTCGGCGAGCGCGCTGTCGTAGCCCTCCTTCACGCGTACGGTGATGGAGTTGAGCCATGACTGCCCCATAATCCGCCCTGAGATGGTGGTGTAGGGCAGCCAGACGCGCAGGATCTTGCTGCTGCCAAACATCGACTGCTTCTCTTCCGCCACGCCGATGACCGTGGCAGGCATGTTGCCGACCAGGATCACTTCGCCCACCACGTTGGCTTTATTTGGGAAGAGCTGCCTGCGCGAGTTTGCGTCCAGCACCACCACCTGCGCCCTGCCCGCCAGCTGCTCGGCGTTGAAGGTGGCACCTTCGCTGAAGGTCATGCCGTAGACGTTGAAGTAGTCTCCGCTCACGCCGTTAGCGCTGGCGGCCACGTCAACGTTGCCCACGCGCAGACGCAGGTTCTGCGAAACCGCAGGCGTGGCGGAGTTTACCCACGGCTGCTTCTGAATCGCCGCCAGATCGTCGTACTTCAGCGCCTGCTGATACTGCGGCTCGTCGTCGCCAAAGTCTTTGCCGGGATAGACGTCAATGGTATTGGTGCCGATGGCGCGGATATCGGCCAGCACCAGCTGCTTCGCCGCGTCGCCCACCACCACAATCGACACCACCGAGGCGATCCCGATAATGATGCCGAGCATCGTCAGCAGAGTGCGCATTTTGTTGGCCGCCATCGCCAGCCAGGCCATGGTTAGCGCTTCGCGAAAGCCGCTGGAGAACTGCCCCCAGCCGGTTGATGCCGGCAGCGCTTCTTTCGGCGCCGCAGCCCTGGACTCACGCGGCGGCGGGTTGCTGACCAGCTCGCCGTCGTGGATCTCAATAATGCGTTCCGCCTGCGCCGCCACCTGCGGATCGTGGGTGACGATGATCACCGTATGCCCCCGATCGCGAAGCTGGTGCAGGATCGCCATCACCTCTTCGCCGGAATGGCTGTCGAGCGCGCCGGTCGGTTCATCCGCGAGGATCACCTGCCCGCCGTTCATCAGGGCACGGGCAATACTCACGCGCTGCTGCTGGCCGCCGGAAAGCTGCGACGGCTGGTACTCCACCCGTTCCGCCAGCCCCAGACGCGTCAGCAGCATCTGCGCGCGCTCAAGTCGCTTTTTCCGCTCGACGCCCGCATACACCGCAGGCACTTCCACGTTCTGCGCCGCATTCAGGTGAGAAAGCAGATGGTAACGCTGGAAGATAAAGCCGAAATGTTCCCGGCGCAGCTTCGCCAGCGCGTCGCCGTTCAGCGTGGAGACATCCATCCCGGCCACGCGATAGGTCCCGCTGGTCGGCTTATCCAGGCAGCCGAGAATGTTCATCAGCGTCGATTTACCGGAACCCGATGCGCCGACAATAGCCACCATCTCGCCCGCCTCCACGCGCAGGGAGATGCCCTTCAGCACCTCCACCGGGCCGTCGCCGGACGGATAGCTGCGACGAATGTTATTCAGCTCAAGCAGCGCCGTCATTTAGCTGCTCCGGGCAGGCTTTCGCTGACAACAACCTCCTCGCCCTCTTCCAGCCCTTTCACCACCACCACGTCGGTGTCGTTGCGCGCGCCGATCACGACCTCGCGCTCGCGCGTTTCGCCGTTGCGCAGCACTTTCACTTTATAACGGCTCTCCCCGGCGGACTCGCCGAGCGCAGAGAGCGGAATGGTCAGCACGTTCTTCACGCCGGTCAGTTGGATATGCACCTGTGCGGTCATGTCCAGACGCAGCACGCCCTGCGGGTTTGGTACCTCAAAGCGGGCATAGTAGAAGATAGCGTCGTTAACTTTTTCCGGCGTCGGCAGAATGTCCTTCAGCACGCCTTCGTAGCGCGTTTGCGGGTCACCCAGCACCGTAAACCAGGCCTTCTGTCCCGGCTTAAGATGGATCACATCCGCCTCTGAAACCTGGGCTTTGACCAGCATAGTGCTCATGTCCGCCAGCGTCAGAATGTTTGGCGCCTGCTGCGCGGCAATCACCGTCTGGCCCTGCAGCGTAGTGATCTGGGTGACTTCGCCCGCCATCGGCGCGACGATTTTGGTGTAATCGAGGTTGGTTTTGGCCGTATCCAGCGAGGCCTGGTTGCGTTTGATTTGCGCGTCAATTGTGCCAATTTGCGCCTGTTTCACCGCCAGTTCGGTGGTGGCAGTATCTAAATCCTGTTTTGAAATAGCCTGGGTTTTGGCCAGCGCCTGCTGACGAGTCAGCGTCACCTGGGCCAGGTTACGCTCTGCCAGCGCCTGCGCACGCTGCGCGCGCAGCTCCATCAGCGTGGCTTCCACCTCGCGGATCTGGTTCTCAGCCTGCTCAGGATCGATCACGCCGAGCAGCTGACCTTTTTTCACCTTGTCGCCAATCTCAACCGACAGCGTTTTCAGCTGGCCGCTGACCTGAGCGCCGACGTCAACCTTGCGCAGCGCGTCAAGCTTGCCCGTCGCGAGGACGTTTTGCTGCAGTTCGCCCGGGCGAACAATCAGCGTCTGATACTGTGGCACCGGCGCATTCAGCACCTGCCATAGCCAGTACCCACCGGCTAAAACCGCGACCGCCAGCAGCAGAAACCACGTTCTGCGTTTTCCCTTGAGGTTCATAAATATTCCAAATAAATGTTCTGGCAATTATAAATGTTGATTCTATCTAAACGACTCTTCAACGAAACCCCTGTTCTCCGAAATCGCCCTAATTTGTTTACGAGACGTTGACATTCCCCCTGTTGAAATAGCGATATTCCAAAAGGATCAGGATCTACCATGTCTTCTATCGTCGATACATCACTTTCAAACCTGCCGCAGCCAAAATCCGGCTGGCAGCTCTTCAAAAACCTGGCTTTCGGTGAGATCGCACCCGGGCTGGCATGGGAAAACACCGCCTACCGACGTAAGTTCATGCTGCGTTCACTGGCGACACCGTTCAGCACCGCGCGTCTGCTTTCTGAGCTTGCCAGGCATCCGCACCTGATGCAAATGCTCCAGGTTCAGCCGGGGCTGCCCTGCCGCCTTCATCGTCCATGGCTGACTGTCAATATGGATCGACAGCGTGCGCTGGAATCGCTGTCCTGGCACTACCAGATGATGTGTCGCCAGCTGCCGGCGACGCTGACAAAGGGTTACCTCTCAAAGCAGGGCGTGACCCTGCTGACCATAGCCGGAAAAGATGAACAGCAATTTACCGTCCGCCTGTGTGCCGACGCGTTTATGGATAAAGAGGGAGAAGCTACCCTCGTTTTCCGTGACGGTCAAAATACGGCGCTGGCGGAGATGACCTTTACGCTATGCCAGTTTGAGGGAAAATCAACGCTGTTCATTGGCGGTTTGCAGGGCGCAAAAGCACATGTTCCCCATGAGCTGATCCAGAGTGCGACGAAAGCCTGCCACGGTCTGTTCCCGAAACGTCTGCTGGTCGAGGCCGCCATGACCCTCGGCGCCGCGTTCCCGGTAGAGCAAATTGTTGCCGTCAGTAACGATACGCACATTTATCGCAGCTGGCGCTACCGCAAGAAAAAAGAGGGCAAACTGCTGGCCGATTACGACAGTTTCTGGATCTCCCTCGGCGGCGAAAAGCAGGACAACGGTAACTTTATGCTGCCGCTCGTCATGCCGCGTAAACCAATGGAAGAGATCGCCAGCAAAAAACGCTCCGAATATCGCCGCCGCTACGAACTGCTGGATAGCCTGATTCAGCAGGTGAAACAGGCGACCCAAGGCTAATCCGCTTTCCCGCGTGCCAGCCACAGCACGCGGGAGAACATCTTCCGCAGCAGGGTCGGCACCGCCTCCACGCCCCGCCTCCCCGCTTCCGTCGCCACTTCAATGGCTAAATCCGGTTTTGACGAACGATGAATGGCTTTGGCGATTACGCGCCGCATGTTCATCGGGACATCGACCGGCACCATGGCAATTCGGTGGAAGACGTCGTCGAACCCCTGACGATACATAAAGTGCTCCATGTCCATCGCGGGCAGCATGGTTAAATGGTCGCGCTCTTCCTCGCGCTCGTTGTTCAGCAGGCTACGCACGGTCGAAGCATATTTTTTGCCCGCCTCATCACCGTCTACCAGCACGTGCCACTCGATCCCCATCCGGCGGGCAAATTTTATCAGCGGCTTTAATCCCGACTGGGCGAATTCGATCACCTTAATGCCTTCCGCATCAAAATGGTGGCCGCACTGGCGCGCCAGCTCGTTGATAACCCAGGTTTCCGTTTCCCCCTCCACCAGCAGCCAGCAGCGGGCAAAGAGCGACGACGCCCGGTTAAAGCGAATATGAAACGCGATGCGCCGCCCGTCTTCCGCATTCAAACCGCCCGGCCCAAGCCGGAAAGCGGAAACGCGGGAGGATTCACGCACCAGGCGACATACGTGTTCTACCGGCGTCAGCGATAATAATTCTCCGGAATTGGTGGTCGTAATGCGCTGGAGCGGCAGCAGATTCAGCAGATGCCATGCCACGGAGAGCATGATGGGATGCAGGCGCGTTTCCGGGTCTTCCACCAGCAGCAGCGGCCTGGCGTCCCGGTCCAGACGAACGGTGCCTTTGGCCTGCAGAAGCGTTGAAAACAGCCCCAGCAGAATCACCCGATGGGTGCGACCGCCGGGCCGGTCGATCATCCGGTTAATGATGTCGAGGTAACGCCAGCTTCGCTGCTCATCATGAGAGCGGCGGCGCATCAGACGGTGGCGCGACTCCGACGTGCCCTGCTCGGAAAAATAGTGCTCCAGAAGCTGTACCATTGCGGACAACCCCTGACGAATTTGGCCATCGGTCAGATTCTGCGGACGCGACACCAGCTCTCTGGCCAGAAAATCCAGCTCGCGGGCGGTGACTTCCACTTCCGGCATATTCGGTACGGTACCGTTACGAATACGCCGCATAAAACGCGCATCGCGCAGGCGTAACACCGGCGTCAGGCGGATCAGATGGCGGGCCAGATCGTCGATATTGTCCAGCGGGATCGGGTTGGCTTTCTCATCGAGAAAATCACGCAGGGTGAGTACCCCCTCGTTCTCCGCCATCTCGCCTTCCAGCCGATAGAAAATCCGGTGGAAACCGTCATCGCACGGCACCCAGCAGGGTGACAGCGGGCGGAAGCGACGCACGCGGTGACGTCCGGGCTCGGATTCGCGGAACGTCAGGATGATATGCAGGTGCTTCTCGCGCCCCGTTACGTCACCGGGCGGAAACCAGAAATCGTCGCGGACGAAGTGATACAGATCGTCTTCGGGCGAAAGCAGTAGCGTCAACGCATCCAGCAGGCTGGACTTACCCCACGCATTCTCGCCAATCAGGACGTTGTTCTGCTCCAGCTGCAGCGACAGACGGTTAATACCGCGAAACCCGACAATTTCCACACGTTCGAGAAGCATAAATCCCCCGCGAAATGATCACTTTTTCCTTCAAGTTATCAGCAGTATAGCGGGAGGCGCTCTGCCACGACAGCACAACATTCGCCCTTACCAGAATTGGTCTAAGCTCTATTTACCGCTGATTTGAACAAGGATTGACATCACATTGCCTTAAATCAAATTAATCGAATTTATTTAAGTGGCGAAGGGGTGTTATTGGTTTTTAAAATACGGGCTCTTTGAGTCGTCATCCCTTTATGGCGATATATCCCGTGCGCGGGAATGCGTGCGGAAAATTATTTGAGGTGGTTATGTTTAGAAAATTGGCAGCAGAATGCTTTGGTACATTCTGGCTGGTATTTGGTGGCTGCGGTAGCGCCGTTCTGGCAGCAGCATTCCCGGAATTAGGCATTGGTTTTGTCGGCGTCGCGCTGGCGTTTGGTTTAACCGTATTAACCATGGCGTTTGCCGTGGGGCATATTTCCGGCGGCCATTTTAACCCGGCAGTGACATTAGGTTTATGGGCCGGTGGTCGTTTTCCGGCGAAAGAGGTGATTGGTTATATTGTCGCCCAGGTGGTTGGCGGTATTATCGCAGCGGGGGTTCTGTACGTGATTGCCAGCGGTAAAGCCGGGTTCGACGCGGCGGCCAGCGGCTTTGCCTCTAACGGCTTTGGCGAGCACTCTCCGGGCGGCTACTCCATGCTGTCTGCCATCGTGATTGAAATCGTGCTTACTGCCGGCTTCCTGCTGGTGATCCACGGCGCAACGGACAAACTCGCGCCAGCCGGTTTCGCCCCGATCGCCATTGGTCTGGCGCTGACGCTTATCCACCTGATTTCTATTCCGGTCACCAACACCTCCGTTAACCCGGCGCGCAGTACCGCCGTCGCCATCTTCCAGGGCGGCTGGGCGCTTGAGCAGCTGTGGCTATTCTGGGTGATGCCAATTATCGGCGGTATCCTGGGCGGCGTGCTGTATCGCACCCTGCTGGAAAAACGCGATTAATCTTTCCTCCCTCTCCCCGTGGGAGAGTGCCGGGGTGAGGGCTGCAGGCCGCACACCCCACATAGACACAAGCCGGGTAAGGCGTAGCCGCCGCCCGGCTTTCTTTTGCCGCTTTACTGAACAGTCTTTATTGGGTAGTGTCACTGGCGCTTAACCGATACTCAAAAAGGACCGGCTGTTCATGTTTTCAGGACTCCTCATCATTTTGCTGCCCTTGATCGTGGGCTATCTTATTCCGCTGCACCGTGAATCCGCATTAAGGCTCATTAATCGATTCCTGAGCTGGATTGTCTACGTTATTCTTTTCTTTATGGGGATTAGCCTGGCATTTTTGGACAACTTATCGGCGAATTTACTCTCCATCCTCCATTATTCTGTCGTCACCGTGGTGGTTATTTTGCTGTGCAATATTGCCGCGCTGCTGTGGCTGGAGCGCACTATTCCATGGAAAAATCACCACCATCAGGAAAAACTCCCTTCACGAATTGCAATGGCGCTTGAATCATTAAAATTATGCGGCGTCGTGGTGCTCGGTTTTCTTCTTGGGCTGACCGGTTGGGCATTTTTACAGCACGCGACTGAGGCCAGTGAATATACGCTGATCTTCCTGCTGTTCCTGATTGGTATTCAGCTGCGAAATAATGGCATGACGCTAAAACAAATTGTCCTCAACCGTCGGGGGATGATGGTTGCCGTTATGGTTGTCGCCAGTTCAATGGTGGCGGGCGTCATTAACGCCTTTATTCTCGATCTGCCGCTGAAAACCGGCCTGGCGATGGCGTCTGGTTTTGGCTGGTATTCGCTCTCCGGTATTCTGCTGACCGAATCGTTCGGTCCGGTGATCGGCAGCGCCGCCTTCTTTAACGATCTGGCGCGCGAGCTGATTGCCATCATGCTGATCCCGAGCCTGGTTCGCCGCAGCCGTTCTACCGCGCTGGGCCTGTGCGGCGCAACGTCAATGGACTTTACCCTGCCGGTACTACAACGCTCCGGAGGGCTGGAGATGGTGCCCGCGGCTATCGTGCACGGATTTATTTTAAGCCTGCTGGTTCCGGTCATGATGGCCTTCTTCTCTGCCTGATACTTCTTTGGCGGTAGGTTTCCTGCCGCCAAAATTGCGCTAAATCAATCTCCCTCTATTTTGTAGCAGAAAGCCCTTTTCTCCGTTCTGGCACAGGCATAACCTTAAACATGTATATCAAATATAACTTTAACAGGTGTGATTATGTTTTGTGTGCAATGTGAACAAACCATCCGTACCCCGGCAGGCAATGGCTGCTCTTACGCACAGGGTATGTGCGGTAAAACCGCAGAAACATCTGACCTGCAGGACCTGCTGATTGCGGCCCTGCAGGGCCTTTCCGCATGGGCGTTCAAAGCCCGCGAATACGGCATTGTCGACCACTACGTCGATAGCTTCGCCCCGCGCGCGTTTTTCTCCACCCTAACCAACGTTAACTTCGACTCTCCGCGCATTGTCGGCTACGCCCGCGAAGCGATTGCCCTGCGTGAAGCGCTGAAAGCACAGTGCCTGAAGGCGGACGCCAGCGCCCGCGTGGAAAACCCGATGTCTGAGCTGCAGCTGGTCAGCGACGATCTCGGCGACCTCCAGCGTCAGGCGGCAGAATTCACCCCGAATAAAGACAAAGCGGCGATTGGCGAGAACATTCTCGGCCTGCGCCTGCTGTGCCTGTACGGCCTGAAAGGCGCTGCGGCCTATATGGAACACGCGCATGTGCTCGGTCAGTACGACAACGACATCTACGCCCAGTACCACAAAATCATGGCGTGGCTGGGTACCTGGCCTGCCGATATGAACGCGCTGCTTGAGTGCTCAATGGAAATCGGCAAGATGAACTTCCGCGTGATGAGCATTCTGGATGCCGGTGAAACCAGCACCTACGGCCACCCGACGCCGACGCAGGTCAACGTCAAGGCAACTGAAGGCAAGTGCATCCTGATTTCCGGTCACGACCTGAAAGATCTCTACAACCTGCTGAAGCAAACCGACGGCACCGGCGTTAACGTTTATACCCACGGCGAAATGCTGCCGGCGCACGGCTACCCGGAGTTGCGTAAATTTAAGCATCTGATCGGTAACTACGGCAGCGGCTGGCAGAACCAGCAGGTGGAGTTCGCCCGCTTCCCTGGCCCTATCGTGATGACCTCTAACTGCATCATCGACCCGACCGTCGGCGCGTACGATGACCGCATCTGGACCCGCAGCATCGTCGGCTGGCCGGGCGTGAGCCATCTTGAAGGTGACGATTTCGGGCCGGTGATTGCGCAGGCGCAGCAGATGGCAGGCTTCCCGTACAGCGAGATCCCGCACCTTATTACCGTCGGCTTCGGTCGTGAAACCCTGCTGGGTGCTGCTGATTCGCTGATCGATCTCGTCAGCCGTGAAAAGCTGCGCCACATCTTCCTCGTCGGCGGCTGCGATGGCGCGCGCGGCGAGCGTAACTACTTCACCGATTTCGCCACCCGCGTGCCGGAAGACTGCCTGATCCTGACCCTGGCGTGCGGCAAATACCGTTTCAACAAGCTGGACTTCGGCGACATCGAAGGTCTGCCGCGCCTGATCGATGCGGGCCAGTGTAACGATGCTTACTCGGCCATCATTCTGGCGGTCACCCTGGCGGAGAAACTGGGCTGCGGCGTGAACGACCTGCCGCTGTCGCTGGTGCTGTCATGGTTCGAGCAGAAAGCGATTGTCATCCTGCTGACCCTGCTCTCTCTCGGCGTCACCAACATCGTGACCGGCCCGACCGCGCCTGGCTTCCTGACGCCGGACCTGCTGGCGGTGCTGAACGAGAAATTCGGCCTGCGTTCCGTGACCAACGTTGAAGACGATATGAAACAGCTGCTGAGCGCGTAAGGAGTAATTCATGACCATGCCAACCTCACAATGCCCGTGGCGGATGCAGGTTCATCACATCCATCAGGAGACGCCGGATGTGTGGACGCTGTCGCTGCTGTGCCATGACTACTATCCGTACCGTGCAGGTCAGTATGCGCTGGTCAGCGTTCGCAACTCGGCGGACACCCTGCGCGCCTATACCCTCTCCTCAACGCCGGGCGTGAGCGAGTACGTTACGCTCACCGTCCGCCGCATTGACGACGGCGCGGGCTCTCAGTGGCTGACGCGGGACGTGAAGCGCGGGGATTATATCTGGCTGTCTGACGCGCAGGGCGATTTCACCTGTGACGACAAAGCAGACGATAAATTCCTGCTGCTGGCGGCGGGCTGTGGCGTAACACCGATCATGTCGATGCGCCGCTGGCTGGCGAAGAACCGCCCGCAGGCCGACGTGCAGGCGATCTTCAGCGTCCGTTCCCCGGAAGACGTGATTTTTGCCGGGGAGTGGCGTGATTATCCGGTGACGCTGGTGGCTGAGCACAACGCGACGCACGGCTTTGTGCCCGGTCGCCTGAGCCGCGAGCTGCTGCAAAGCGTGCCGGATGTTGCGAACCGCACCGTGATGACCTGCGGCCCGGCGCCGTACATGGATATCGTGGAGAAAGAAGTGAAAGCGCTTGGCGTGACCCGCTTCTTCAAAGAGCAGTTCTTCACGCCGGTGGCGGAAGCGGCAACCAGCGGCATTACCTTCACCAAACTGCAGCCTGCGCAGACCTTCTTTGGCCGCGTGGGGACCACGCTGCTGGAGGCGCTGGAAAGCAACAAGGTGCCGGTAGCGGCGGCCTGTCGCGCGGGCGTGTGCGGCTGCTGTAAGACGAAAGTGGTATCCGGGGAGTACACCGTCACCAGCACCATGACGCTGTCCGACGCGGAAATTGCTGAAGGCTATGTACTGGCGTGTTCATGTCATCCGCAGGGTGATTTGGTTCTTGCCTGATAAAAAATGCCCGGTGGCGCTAGCGCTTACCGGGCCTACAAAACATCACCGCCACGCGGGCGCTTTACCCAGGGCAAACCGCCCCGCCCCTAAAAACGCGACCGCCAGCGAGCCGATAAAGAAGTACACCAGGCTTTCAATCGCCCATGCGCCTACCTTATCGAGGGCGAGCGTTTCACCCATTCCCACCATCAGCCACGCCACAATCATCGTAAAGGCCAGCACCAGCGCGGCCGGGCGCGTAAAGAGCCCAACGATAATCAGGATCGGTGCCACCACTTCGCCAACCAACACGCCGTAGGCGATAAATCCCGGCAACCCTTTTTCCACCAGCATGCCGCTAATAAAGCCCACGCCGCCAAAAAGCTTGTGCAAACCGTGAAAAAGCATCAGCCCGCCGACGGCAAGTCGTAACAAGAGTTTGCCAAGATCGTCGCACGATAGCTTTTCATTAACAGCAATTAACAATGATTTAACCATTTGAAATGATTCCTGTTTTTACCGAGGTAACACCAGATTATGCCGAATAATTGCGCGTGAAAAGCACCTTTTAATTGGGGGGATGCGACGGGCAATACGGAGACTTTCTTCTAAGCTTGTAAGCGATATCACAAAAAGGAGACGGACAACCATGAAACAAACCGTGGCTGCATATATAGCGAAAACACTCGAACAGGCTGGCGTGAAACGTATCTGGGGCGTAACCGGCGATTCCCTGAACGGACTTAGCGACAGCCTCAACAAGATGAAGACCATCGAATGGATGCCCACCCGCCATGAAGAGGTTGCCGCCTTCGCCGCGGGCGCTGAAGCACAGCTCACGGGGGAACTGGCCGTCTGCGCCGGATCGTGCGGGCCGGGTAACCTCCATCTGATCAACGGGCTGTTCGACTGTCACCGTAACCACGTGCCGGTGCTGGCCATTGCCGCCCATATCCCCTCTTCCGAAATCGGCAGCGGCTATTTTCAGGAGACGCATCCGCAGGAGCTGTTCCGTGAATGCAGCCACTATTGCGAGCTGGTTTCATCCCCGGAGCAGATCCCGCAGGTGCTGGCGATAGCCATGCGTAAAGCCGTGCTGAACCGCGGCGTTTCTGTGGTCGTTATCCCGGGCGATGTGGCCCTCAAGGCCGCGCCGGAAGGGGCCAGCACCCACTGGTATCACGCCCCACAGCCGGTGGTGACGCCCGCAGAAGAGGAGCTGAAAAAGCTGGCACAGCTGCTGCGTTACTCCAGCAATATCGCCCTGATGTGCGGCAGCGGCTGCGCGGGCGCGCACAAGGAGCTGCTTGAATTCGCGGGTAAGCTTAAAGCCCCCATAGTTCACGCCCTGCGCGGCAAAGAGCACGTTGAATACGACAACCCCTTTGATGTGGGGATGACCGGTCTGATCGGTTTCTCCAGCGGCTTCCACACCATGATGAACGCCGACACGCTGATCCTGCTCGGCACCCAGTTCCCGTATCGCGCGTTCTACCCGACGGATGCGAAAATCATTCAGATTGATATCAACCCGGCCAGCATCGGCGCGCACAGCAAGGTCGATATGGCGCTGGTGGGCGACATCAAATCCACGCTTGCCGCCCTGCTGCCGCTGCTGGAAGAGAAAACCGACCGCAAGTTCCTCGATAAAGCGCTAAGCGACTATCGCGATGCCCGCAAGGGGCTGGACGATCTCGCCAAACCGAGCGACAAAGCCATTCACCCGCAGTATCTGGCGCAGCAGATCAGCCATTTCGCGGACGACGATGCCATCTTCACCTGCGACGTAGGCACGCCAACCGTCTGGGCGGCCCGCTATCTGAAGATGAACGGCAAACGCCGCCTGCTCGGCTCGTTTAACCACGGCTCGATGGCCAACGCCATGCCGCAGGCGCTGGGTGCAAAAGCGACGGCCCCGGAGCGTCAGGTGGTGGCGATGTGCGGCGACGGCGGGTTCAGCATGCTGATGGGGGATTTCCTGTCGGTGGTACAGATGAAGCTGCCGCTGAAAATCGTGGTCTTTAACAACAGCGTGCTGGGCTTCGTGGCGATGGAGATGAAGGCCGGAGGCTACCTGACGGACGGCACCGAGCTGCACGACACCAACTTCGCGCGCATCGCCGAGGCCTGCGGCATCACCGGTATTCGCGTGGAGAAAGCCTCCGAGGTGGATGAGGCCCTGCAGCGCGCGTTTTCCATCGACGGTCCGGTGCTGGTGGATGTCGTCGTCGCCAAAGAGGAACTTGCGATCCCGCCCCAGATCAAGCTTGAACAGGCCAAAGGCTTTAGCCTCTATATGCTGCGCGCCATCATCAGCGGGCGCGGTGACGAGGTGATCGAACTGGCAAAAACCAACTGGCTCAGGTAAAACATTTCGCATGACCTCTTAATATAAAGGGATGTGAAATGATTGATTTACGCAGTGATACCGTAACCCGCCCGAGCCGCGCCATGCTCGAAGAGATGATGGCCGCCCCGGTCGGGGACGACGTCTACGGCGATGACCCGACGGTCAACGAGCTGCAGCGCTACGCGGCTGAACTGAGCGGCAAGGAGGCCGCGCTGTTCCTGCCGACAGGAACGCAGGCTAACCTGGTGGCGCTGCTCAGCCACTGCGAGCGCGGGGAAGAGTATATCGTCGGCCAGGGCGCGCATAACTATCTCTACGAAGCCGGCGGCGCTGCGGTGCTCGGCAGCATCCAGCCGCAGCCAATTGACGCCGCGCCGGACGGCTCCCTGCCGCTCGATAAGGTCGCGGCAAAAATCAAAGCTGACGATATTCACTTCGCCCGCACCCGGCTGCTCAGCCTCGAAAACACCCACAACGGCAAGGTCCTGCCGCGCGAGTACCTGAAAGCAGCGTGGGAATTCACCCGCGAGCGCAGGCTCGGCCTGCACGTGGACGGCGCGCGCATCTTTAACGCCGTCGTGGAGTATGGCTGCGAGCTGAAAGAGGTTGCGCAATATTGCGACTCTTTTACCATCTGCCTGTCAAAAGGGCTGGGCACGCCGGTGGGTTCCCTGCTGGTCGGCAACGCGGACTACATCAAGCGCGCCAACCGCTGGCGTAAAATGACCGGCGGCGGCATGCGTCAGGCGGGTATTCTGGCGGCTGCCGGGCTGTATGCCCTGAAAAACAACGTGGCGCGTCTGAAGGACGATCACGACAACGCCGCGTGGATGGCGGCTCAGCTGCGCGAGATTGGCGCCGACGTGATGCGCCACGACACTAACATGCTGTTCGTACGCGTGGGCAATGACCGCGCCGCCGCGCTGGGTGAATTTATGAAATCACGTGGCGTGCTGATCAACGCCTCACCCGTCGTGCGCCTGGTCATGCATCTCGACGTGAGCCGCGAGCAGCTGGCCGACGTGGTGAAACACTGGCAGGCGTTTTTACAGCGATAAGGAGCATCACGTGCCGCAACGCATTCTGGTGCTCGGCGCCAGCGGGTACATCGGTCAGCATCTCACCGCGGCGTTAAGCCAGCAGGGACACCAGGTGCTGGCCGCGGCACGCAATACCGAACGCCTGCAAAAACTCGGTTTGCCGGGCGTTACCTGCCACAGCGTTGACCTCAACTGGCCGAAGGAGCTTCCCGCCCTGCTGGAGGAGGTCGACACGCTTTACTACCTGGTGCACAGCATGGGCGAAGGCGGGGATTTTATCGCCCACGAGCGTCAGGTGGCGATGAACGTTCGCGACGCCCTGCTGCAAACCCCGGTGAAGCAGGTGATTTTTCTCAGCTCACTCCAGGCACCTGAACACGAGCAGTCCGATCACCTGCGCGCCCGCTATCTGACGGCTGAAACCCTGCGCGGGGCGAATATCCCCGTCACCGAACTGCGCGCCGGGATCATCGTCGGCGCAGGCTCCGCCGCCTTCGAAGTGATGCGCGATATGGTCTACAACCTGCCGGTGCTCACGCCGCCGCGCTGGGTACGCTCGCGCACCACGCCGATTGCGCTGGAGAACCTACTGCATTATCTGGTGGCGCTGCTGGATCACCCGGCGGAGCAACACCGCGTGCTCGAGGCGGCAGGCCCGGAAGTGCTGAGCTATCAGGAGCAGTTCGAACATTTCATGCGCGTAAGCGGACGCCGCCGCTGGCTGATCCCCATCCCTTTCCCGACCCGCTGGATTTCGGTGTGGTTTTTGAATGTGATCACCTCCGTGCCGCCGACGACCGCCAAAGCGCTGATCCAGGGGCTTAAGCACGATTTACTGGCCGACGATCGCGAACTGCGGGCACTCATTCCCCAGGATCTGATCCGCTTTGACGATGCCGTGCGCAATACGCTGAAAGAAGAAGAGCAGCTGGTGAATTCAAGCGACTGGGGTTACGACGCCCAGGCGTTTGCCCGCTGGCGGCCGGAGTACGGCTATTACCCGAAACAGGCGGGCTGCACGGTGAAAACCCACGCCAGCCTGACCGCCTTGTGGGAGGTGGTGAACCAGATTGGCGGCAAAGACGGTTATTTCTTCGGTAATCTCCTCTGGCAAACGCGCGGAGCAATGGATCTGCTGGTGGGGCACAGGCTGGCGAAAGGCCGCCCGACACGCCCGTATCTTGAGGTGGGTGACGCGGTCGACAGCTGGAAGGTCATCATCGTCGAGCCTGAAAAACAGCTGGCGATGCTGTTCGGCATGAAGGCCCCGGGATTGGGTCGCCTTTGCTTTACCCTGAAAGACAAAGGCACCCACCGTGAACTGGACGTTCGCGCCTGGTGGCATCCGCACGGAATGCCGGGTCTGTTCTACTGGCTGTTGATGATCCCTGCCCACCTGTTTATCTTCCGGGGAATGGCGAAACGCATTGCGCAACAGGCAGAACAAAAGACGGAAAAGATCTAAATAAAACTCTCTTTCTTTCACCTTTCCCATTGCATAGCGCCGTAATTCACGAAAGAATGCGCACGAAATTCTTTTCAACACAGTGGATTGATATGAAGGTACTGGTTACCGGGGCGACCAGCGGCTTAGGCCGAAATGCGGTCGAATTTCTGCGCAACAAGGGCATCAGCGTCAGGGCTACCGGTCGCAACGAAGCGATGGGAAAACTGCTGCAAAAAATGGGCGCGGAGTTCGTCCATGCTGACCTGACGGAGCTGGTCTCCTCTCAGGCGAAAGTGATGCTCGCCGGTATCGACACGCTGTGGCACTGCTCCAGTTTCACCTCTCCGTGGGGTACCCAGGAAGCCTTCGATCTCGCCAACGTGCGGGCCACCCGCCGTCTGGGCGAATGGGCCGTTGCCTGGGGCGTGCGCAATTTTATTCATATCTCGTCACCGTCGCTCTATTTCGACTACCACCACCATCGTGACGTGCAGGAAGATTTCCGTCCGGCTCGCTTTGCCTGCGAGTTTGCCCGCAGCAAGGCGGCCAGCGAAGAGGTGATTGACCTGCTGGCGCAGTCGAACCCGCACACCCGTTTTACGGTATTGCGTCCGCAGAGCCTGTTCGGGCCGCACGACAAAGTGTTTATTCCGCGCCTGGCGCAGATGATGCACCACTACGGCAGCGTGCTGCTGCCGCGCGGCGGCGATGCGCTGGTGGATATGACCTATTACGAAAACGCCGTTCACGCCATGTGGCTGGCAAGCCAGCCGGACTGCGATAAGCTGATCTCCGGTCGCGCCTACAACATCACGAACGGCGAACCCTGCACGCTGCGCAGCATTGTGCAGCGCTTAATTGACGAACTGCAGATCGACTGCCGCATCCGTTCAGTCCCTTACCCAATGCTGGATATGATTGCCCGCAGCATGGAGCGTTTTGGCAGTAAAACGGCCAAAGAACCTGCGCTGACGCATTACGGCGTATCGAAGCTTAACTTTGATTTCACGCTGGATATTTCGCGGGCGGAGAACGAGCTTGGGTACAAACCGGTTGTGACGCTGGATGAAGGGATTACGCGTACGGCGGCGTGGCTGCGGGATCACGGGAAGCTTCATCGGTAGATCGGGTCCTGCATTTTTACGATGAGAAAAAAACGGCAACCCGAAGGTTGCCGTTTGTCATTTTGCTGTTTTGCTGATTACAGCGCAGTCCACGCGTCCTGCCATGCAATCCCTTTACCTGGCTCGTAGTAGGATGGCGCGTTATTGCACCAGCCGCTGTACGGATAAGGTTTGCACTGGAACAGCTGGCCGCGGTTGTTAACGATATCGCCTGCTTTCCATTTGGTTTTGGAGGTCCAGGTCGGGTAAGTCCCGGTCTGGCCGCCGTTGGTCTGCTTAGCCTGTACGTTCAGCGTATAGCTGGTGGTGCTGCTCAGCTCGCCGTCACTGACGGTAAGGTTGATCGGGTACTGCGTCGCCGCTGCCACTTCCGGCGCATTGAAGGTAATAATCGCTTTATCTTCGCCGCTTACGGTCTGGCCGTTCGGAGCTGTCCAGGTATAAGTCAGGTGGTTACCGTCTTCGTCGGTCGAGCCAGACGCGTTCAGAGAAACAGATTTACCCGCTTCAACCGCACCCACCGGACCGGCGATTTTTGCTACCGGCGCATGGTTTACCGGCGCTGGCGTATTATCGTCCGGAGCCGGGGTGTTATCGTCTGGCACCGGCGTGGTGTTGCCTTCGTCCGTTGGGTCGACAGGGGTCGGCGTCGGGGCTGGCGTGACGCTACCGCCGTCGGAAGTCCCGTCTTCACCCACCACGTTCACATTGAAGAAATGCTTCACGCATTTGGTGTAGTCACCCTCTTTAAAGGCGCTGAATGGCGTCTGGTAACCCACCAGCTGGCAAGAGTAGGTCTGGCCTGACGGGGTATCCGCGCTCCATCCCCAGTCCTGTTCCCAGTAGATCTTCAGCGCGCCAGCACCGCCTTCGTCGAACTGCTTCATGTTGGCGCAGCCCAGCACTTCGTTAGACGGAACAGGCACTTTCAGGTAGTTGGCGAACTCTTTGTAGTATTTGATACGGTTTTGAGACTGGGCGATCTCAGTCGGGCCGCCACACTCCACGCCGCCGTTGATGATCTGCGTGGTCACTCCGAAGCCCGGTACCAGACCATTCGCCTTATCGTGATCGTTCGGCTGCCATGTGCCGTCGATAACCTGCAGCATGCTTGGTTTTGGCGGCTGCGGGTAGGCGAAGAAGAAGATCGCGGAAGCAAGGTTCAGCCAGGTGTCCGCCACCAGCTCAGGTTTGTCCAGCAGTACGCGGACGTCGCCGTACATCGCTTCAGAGAACGGGCCGTAGTTGTAGTTATAGGAGAGTTGTTTCGCACCGCGGCCAAAATAGCTAACGAAATCGCCATCTTTGTCTTTACCGCACGGCCAGGTCTGCCCCTGCCAGACATCCGGGTTACATTCGCCGTTATATCCGCCCTTCTGACCTTCGCTCCAGCCCATCTCACGCACGTAAACCAGCGCCTGACGCCACTCGGCTTCCGGACGCCAGGACTCGTGGCCGCCAGTTTCCTGCGCGAAGTGCGCGAACATGGTTGCCAGAGACTTACGGCAGATGGCATCGCTGTTACGACCATCGGTATAGGTCTGGCACAGTGCCGGGAATTTACCGACCGCTTTCAGGAAGTTGCTGTACGTATATTCCGGCGCACGCAGTGGGAAGAGATAATCCCAGTCGCTGGCCTTGATAATCCCTTCCACGCGCTTAACGTTTTCCGGGTTTGTCGATTTACCAGGCTCAATTTGTTCCACCAGGCTGTTGTCCAGCGTGCGGATGGTTGACTTCACCGAAGCCATCAGCGGGAAGTTGGTTAACTCCTGCTCTTTCTTCTGCAGATCGCTGGCCTTAAGGGTGTAAGGTTCGCTGCTGGCCTGCAGCAGGGTTGCCTGAGCCATAAACGGTGCAACACATGCGCCCGCAATAAGAACACTGAGTAATGTTCTTTTGTTCATGTCAATGGTCCTCTTAATGATATTAAGGGTCTATAAAAGTTAATTTTTTCGCGGTTTATTTATTAATCATTTAATAAATAAACCCGGGAGCAGTTTTCGTTTTATGAAGAACACTATTCGGTACTCTTCAAAAAACAAAAATCAATAATAATAACGGTTACGGGTGCTACGTTTTAACTTCTGATATTTATTCCAGACCTTACGGGCATAGACCATGCGCTGCGGGTAATTCTCTTTTTTCAAACCCGCGTTATAGGCACCGACCGCCTCCCAGTTATAGCCATAGACTTTAATCATTCCGGATAATATCGATGCGCCAACCATAATCGAGGTGCAGGGCTCGGTAATTAACCGGTACTCATTAATGCCTTTTCGCTCCAGCTCGGAAAAATGTGAACTGTTAATCTGCATCAGGCCGACATCACGCGTGCCATCATTATTCTGTCCAATCGCATTGGGGTTCATTCCCGATTCAACATTAGCAATGGCATACAACAGGTAAGGATCCACATGATAATAACGGGCGGCTTTATCCCAGCAGTTGGCAAAGACGCTATGGCTTATTATCAGCAACAATAAAAATAACGTTTTCATTTTCAGTCCGGCTCTTTTTCATTGTCTCCTTACGCGCTTATGGCTCTGTTTCCTGATTTACGGTTCACGTCCGTCGCAGGACGTGAACCGTGAGGGCGGGCAAGTTTCTTACCCGCATTGTTATGGCCGTGACTTACTGGCAGTCAGCCGCCGGGCCTTTTTTCACCCATACATCGCTGCTACCTGGTTTATCACCCTTCGTCCACCATTTTGCGGTGTAGGTGAAACCGTTGTAGGTCGTGGTGTCGCCGCCGTTATAGACCACGTCGGAGCGCCAGTTGAATTTCACCTGACTGACCAGCTCCCATGCATCCACACCGAAGCCCGGCTGGTTGCCCTGAGTCCAGTATTTTGCTTTCCAGACCAGGTTGTCGAAGCTGACGGTATTGCCCGCGTTGTAAACCTTGCTTGCGCTCCAGGCAGCATATTTGCTGGCGTTGGCGTCAACAGGCTTATCGCAGCTATTGGTGGCAGAACCTTCGTCAGACGGCGTATTGCCTTCATCGGATGGGGTGTTACCTTCATCAGACGGCGTGTTGCCTTCATCGGATGGGGTGTTACCTTCGTCAGACGGCGTGTTGCCTTCATCGGATGGGGTGTTACCTTCATCAGACGGGGTTTCAGCCGCTTTAGGCGTTACCGTCACCTGGACGTTAGTCTGTACGCTGGACTTGCCATCGCTTACCACCACGGTCAGCGTGTAAGTGGATTCCGTGTCCACGTCCGGCGCGGTGATGTTCAGGTTCGCGGTATCCGCGCCTGTCGCCTGCATATTCGCAGGAACGCTCCAGGAGTAGGTCAGCGCGTCGCCATCTGGATCGCTCGCCTGCGCGTGCAGAGAGTAGCTCTGGCCCGCTTCCAGCGTCACGGCTTCCATCTGGTTCACCACCGGCGCCTGGTTTGCTTTCGGCGCTTTGTTCACGACCTGAACGTCAGCGGTGCTGCTCAACCCTTTCGCGTCAGTGACCGTCAGGCGGAACGCCAGAGTCTGGTTACTGGTGACAGCGGCAACGTTGAAGGTCGCTTTCGCTTTGGTGCTGTTGGTGATGGTCACCGACGGGCCAGAGATCTGCGTCCACTTGTAGGTGATGGCATCGCCATCCGGATCGGTGGAGGCAGAACCATCCAGGGTCACGGTTACCGGACCGGTGACAGTCTGATCAGCGGAAGTCGCCACCGGCGCATGGTTGGTCACCACCGGATCAACCGGCGCAGCGCCGCCGCCCGTCAGGCTTTCATTCATCGCGTTCAGAATGTCTCCGGTATCGGAGTCGATGGACCAGGCAAACAGACCGCCCAGGTTTTTCGCCAGCACATACTGACCTTTCGCCGTTGCGGAACGCGCGTCTTCATAGGTGATCAGATCGCCGGTGGTTTTGTTAAACAGATACGGCGCTTCAGCGGTAGCGTCATAGTTGTATTCCCAGCCCGCTTTGCCTTTGTACTCGTTAACGATCTGACGATAGTCAACCACGCCCGGCTCCCAGGTCCCTTTCACCATGCCCGTTGCCGTGCCGGTGAACGGGTTGTTATTGCTGTAACCGTGAACGCCGGTCCAGCCGCGACCGTACATGGCCGTCCCCACGACAATTTTGCCGGGCTGTACACCCTGCGCCAGCAGCGCATTGACGCCGTTTTCAGTGGTGTAGTTAGTATCAGGTTTGTTCGCCGGCGCACGCAGCGCATTCTGATGGCCCAACTCGGTGTTACTCCAGCCGCCGTAGAAGTCGTAGCTCATCAGGAAGATGTGGTCCATGTACTGCTGGGCAGTGGTGTAATCAACGTCTTCAATTTTGTCGCTGCCAGAACCGATTGCTGAGGTCAGTTCAAAGGTACGGCCGGTTTCGGCTGACAGTTCATTCATCATGGCGCGCAGTTCGCGCATCAGCGCGGTATACGTCTCTTTATCCTGCTGCGGGTTGCCCAGCGCGGCGTTTTCGCCACCACCGCCCGGGAATTCCCAGTCGATGTCTACGCCGTCGAAGAATTTCCAGGTTTTCAGGAAATCTTTTACGGACGCGACGAAGCGCGCGCGGATCGCCGGGTCGTGCATTTTGAAGAACGGGTCAGACAGCGTCCAGCCACCGATAGACGGCAGCACCTTCAGCCCTGGATTGGCTTTCTTCATCGCCATCAGCTGGCCGAAGTTGCCTTTGTAGGGGTCGTCCCAGTTGCTGACGCCAGCCTGAGGTTTCTGCAGTGCGGCCCACGGGTCGTGAATCGCTACCTGGAAGTCCTGACGGCCCGCACAGGCGCGTTTCAGCGCTTCGAAGCTGTTACCGCCTTCGATGGTTTTCAGGCTGTCGTTGATGCCATCGCCGCCGCAGATCGGAATGAAGCCGTACAGAATGTGGTTGAGGTTAGCTGCCGGGATTTTATCCACCGGGAAATTACGGTCGTAAACACCCCACTCAGGGAAATAGGCACCGACCACTTTATCGGTGTGCTTAGAGAGGGTTTTATTATTTTCCTGCATGGTGGTGTTGAGTGGCAGCAGATGGCTACCGTCGGTATCCGCGACGATAATCAGTTTGCTGGCGCTGGTGCTGCAGCCGCTGGCATTGCAGAGTTCAACCGTTTCCTGATAGCGACCGCCTTTGGTCACTTTAAATGTTGCCGTACCGGACATGCTGCCTGCACCGGTCCAGACGGTTTTGCCGTCGAGCAGCACTTTCGCTGACGTCGGCGCCGCGCCGCTCCAGACATCCCACTGCACTTTAACATCGGCGCCATCATGGATTTTGACGAGGTTGTTGTAAGCAGAAGCAGACTGATCAACTTCAACAATGGCAAATTTATCATTACCACTGGTGATAGTTGCTTTACCGGGCACTGCTGCGAACACCGGGCTTGCAGCCGCTGCAACGAAGAGTGCCAGATATTTAGGCTTCAGAAATTTCATTATTTGATCCTGATAATACGATTTGTGAAATTAAATACCCATGCTTTTCCATTAAACATGGACAAACGTTATTTACTGATAAATTAATCGTGAACGTTTCTGGTTCGCGAAAGACCTGTTTATTATTGCGCTGTACCTTCCTCCACTCATAAAAGCTTCAACAAATCTTTTATTGCGGAGAGAAGAATACAGTGGGGAATTTATTTTCTCCTTTCATTCCCCCAATGAAAAAATTTCAAAAAAAACTTGACTACATTATTTAAAGGATGAAATGCGAAGTTTGCGCGATAAATACAATCAGCCCGGAAAATGCAATATAGGGGCCAAAGGAAATAAGGTTATTTTTATTCTCAAAGGGTTTTAACAGGCAATGCACGATAATGCCCCCCAGCGACGCGATAAGCACAATAGAGGGTAACGCCTGCCAGCCGCACCAGGCGCCCAGCGCCGCCAGCAGCTTAAAATCACCATAGCCTAATCCTTCCCGGCCGGTCAGCAGTCGGAATGCCCAGTAAACCAGCCAGAGTGAGAGATAGCCCGCCACCGCGCCATAGATAGCATCGGTCAGCGGTAGCGTACGGAACAGGGCATGGAACATCAGCCCCGTCCACAGCAGCGGCTGGGTCAGGCAGTCCGGCAGCAGCATATGGCGCGCATCGATCACCACCAGCGGCAGGAGCAGGCTCCACATCACCCACAGCGCGATCAGCGCCGAAAACGACGGTGCCAGCGCGGCGCTGGCGGCAAAGAAGAGAGCGCTACAGACTTCCACCATCAGCAGCCGCAGCGGAATCGCGCTATGGCAGTGGCGGCAGCGGCCGCGCAGCGCACACCAGCTAATGATGGGAATATTTTCCCACGCGCTCAGGGCGTGACGGCATTCCGGGCAGTGAGAGGCGGGAAACAGCAGATTGCCTGCCCCCTCTTCTTCCATTACCAGCGGCGGAATACGCTCCGCCACTACGCCGAGGAAACTGCCGAGGATCGCGCCCAGCGCTCCGCTCATGACGCACAGACCCGGCAGATTCGCCTGCTGCAACAGCATTAGCGGGTTCATGCGCTTTTCGCCCAGCTCAGCGTAATGTGCGCTTTCACGTCACTCTGACGATCCACCGGCGTCAACGCGAGTTTCTCCAGATGGATCCCGGAAGAGACGTTCATCTCACGCAGCCAGTTTTGCAGGGCAGAAACGCTGACGCGCTCGACATCAAAGGTCAGCGACTGCCCTTCCTGACGCACGTCAGTCAACGCGACGTGCACGACTTTGGCACTTTCTTCCACCACGCTGCGCGGGTTCGGGGTATTGACCCTTCTGGACTGGAGATGGTTTTTATCAATTTCCTGGCGCATCCAGTTCAGCGTCTGCTTCTGCTTAAATAACACGGCCTCGTTATTTTTGATCAGCGTATCGAGCGGCATCATCGCGCCGTAATACACCATCGCACAGCAGAATGCCCCGCCGCAGAGTTTAAATAAATGACGCTCGCGTGAACTATAATTTTGCCAGCGGCTTTTTAACTGGGCTATTTGCGTTTTCATTTATAGCTCCCGGTAATAATGGCGGTATAAGGCGCCTCGCCGGAGATCGGCTGCATCGCAAAGTCAAAAGTCTCGGCGCTGCGGGCGACAAAATCCTGCAGGGTCTGTTTATCCATGGACTTCACATTTAGCGTCAGCTGATTTTGCGTTTCGTCATATTCCACGCTGTTGATCTCCAGAGACGATAATGACTGCCTGATTTGATTCAGCGCTTCGAGCTGCAGGAAGACCCCTTTCTTCGCCTTGCTGATATTTTGCCCGACGTAGTACTTCAGATTGCTGGTCTGGCGCAGGGTCGGAAAATAATGCTGCGCTACGGTGGTCATCTCCCCGCGGATCTCGTTTTGCTGATGAGCGAGCATCCACGCCATACCAACGCGGGGGCCGATCAGCAGGCCGACGCAAAGCAGCGCCGCCGCCGCGAGGGCCGTTTTCGCGTGGCGAAAACGCGGACCGCTGGCGCTGCGCCCGGAAAACTCACCGTGCAGCATGTTGATACGACAGCCCTGCCACTGGGGCTGGATCAGTACCAGCGGATGCTGCCACGCCAGCCGTTCATCCACCTGTACTTCCTGCGGCGCATCGCCGTAGCAGCACACTTCACCCGCCGGGCATTTACTCAACAGCAGAGGCAGAAGAACCATATCGGCTTCGCCAGCGCTGCCGGGGGAAAAACGCAGCCAGTAACTCTCCTCCAGGCTCACCAGCGTCGTGCCCCCTTCGCTCACCGGCAGCAGCCAGGCATCCGGCAGCGCCTGGACCACCGTGAGCCCCGCCTGAGCGAACAGCGCAAGCCAGTGGCGCAGACGTGCAGCGTCGATGGCCACGGCATCCACCTCCGGCCCCTTTTTGTTCAGCACCGTCCAGTGCAGCGTCTCCACCTCGCCGAGCAGCGTCTCTTCCGCCATCCACGAGAACGGCGCCGTCTGGGCTGAAAGCCCTTTTTTCGGCAGGGTAAAATGACGAAAGATCGTCTCGCTCGCCGGCAGCAACAGGCACACCTGCTGAGAAAGCGGGTGGCTGGAAAGTTCGCTCAGCGCGCTCCAGCCCGTCAGAGACTCCACCCGATCGTTACCGGATTCACACCACCAAATTTTGCCGTCCTCGCGGGTGTCGGGACGAATAAAAAGCACCTTTTTCATTATCTTCTACTTATCTTATTCAACCATTCGGTAGCGGCGTTGCCAGGTCACGACCTTGCCAGCCTCACTGTCAACGTGAAGCTGGCTGACGACGCGCAGCGTTAAATCATCGGTATTGCCGGTGGTATCCACCCGAAAATAGCGACTGTTGACCGCAACCCTGTCCTGAATCTGCGCCAGGATATCTTTGGTCTGCGGATAGTTGCTCTCCAGCACTTTGCTGAATGCCTCCAGCGACGCCCACCCCTCCTCCGGGCGTGAATCGATCAGGCGGGCAGCGTCGTCCGTGCTTAACACGCCGGTAAAAACCGCCGCCAGCAGCGGAGCCTGTTCGCGTGTTAAGGTATTCACATTTATGGTGCCATCCGTATCCGGCAAGGCGCACAGCAGCCTGCTGACCTTCGGCCACGCCGCCTGCGGAAAGGCGGGCAGCAGTCTGATTTCGTTGATGGTGCGCATCATTTGATTCGCCGGACCGCGGGCGGGCGTCACGTTCGCCCAGGCATCGGCCTCCTGGCCCTGTTTTACCGTCACGTCGTCGGCGTCAAGATAATCCACCAGCTGCTGGTAAATCTCTTCTGCCGCCAGCGTACCGACGCCACTTTCCGTCAGCAGTTGTTCGATAATTTGCTCTTTGACCGGTTTTTCCGGCAGCGCAGTTGGGTCGGCCGGGGCCGCTGGCGCCGCGTCAACGACCAACAGACTATTGACGTTAAAGCAGGTCCGGGCATCCTCCACCTGACTCACCACGGTGTAGTTATCCCCGTGGGTTTCCAGGGGCTGGGCCCAGTCACCTTGCGGCGGCAGCCCCGCCCCTTCCGAACTGGCCGCTTTCTGCAATACGTTTTCCAGTACCTTCTGTTGACGGGCAATGGCCCAGCGCAGCGTCTGCTGGCTGACCTGATAATGCGTTTTTTGCAGGTGGCGGCAGAACTGCTGACTGATTTTCGCCGCCAGGGCGGACATCATCACCAGCAGGATCAGCACTACCAGTAGCGCCACGCCACGCTCTTTTCGCGCTGTTTTGCCGCTCATGAACTCACTCCTGGATCGACTACCGTATCGGGCTGCGGGGTTGTTACGGGCTGGGCCGCATTCTCCGCTGCCGGCTGCGCCGGGTCCGCATTCGTCTCTTTTGGCGCGGTCTGGATCTCAGGCATATCGCCGGGAGTGATAAAAACCCAGCGCCAGGTTTCGCCGTTTTCCATGGTCAGATTCAGCTCAACGCCGTCAGGCTGATGGCCGATGTCGGTCCATTTTTCCTGCCAGCCTTCGTGCCAGAAGCGCCATGTCATCGCTTTCACATCGTTCAGAATCGGCACTTCTTCCGGCTGCGCGCTCGCGGGACCGTCGATAGCAACCCAGACGTTGCGCCACAGGCGTTTGTCCTTTAACGTCCAGCGCACCCGCTCCAGCTGCACCTGACCGCTGATGCCGTTCAGGGTTGTCAGTTCCAGACCATTCTGCTGCTGAACGAACACCTCGCCGCTGTTGCGCGGCGCGCGAGCCTGCAGCTGATAAAAGTCACGCGAGAGCAGGTTGTACGTGCGCTGAAGCGCCGTCACCTTCGTCGCCGCCTCGTCGCTGGCCGTCGAGGTGCGCATCGCCCCGTCGAGAATTTGCCAGGCGAGAATGGCGATCACCGCGAAGATGGCCAGCGCAATCATAATTTCCAGCAGGGTAAATCCCTGCTGACGCTGCACCTTACTCACTAGCCACCTCCGGTTCGGCGAGCTGAAGAGCCACCACCGGTTGCGCTTCGCTTCCTTCGCTGTAAACCCGTACCTCATCGGCAAAGGTATTTTCGGCGGTTTTCACCCGCTGGATATGCCAGGTCCAGGTTTGTCCGCCCATGGTTTCGGTGCCTACCTGCTCGGCGTCCGGGAAATCGGCCTGCGCCAGCTGAGCTTGCGCCAGCTGGTTTTCCGCCACCCAGCCGGCCTGCAGCGTTTCCGACAGGCTGTGGGTAAAGCGCACGTTCAGGGTGACGGAGTTCATCAGCGCCAGCGCCGCGGTGGAGAAAATCACCAGCGCCACCATCACTTCCAGCAGGGTCATCCCCTGCTCTTTGGTCTTGCGTTTAGTCATCGTTTTCCACCACCACCGGAACAGAGCCTTGTGACGTCACGTGAAAGCGCTGCTTTTTATCCAGGCTTTCAAGGCTGAGCGTGAAGCGGCTAAGCTCGCCGTCCGGCAAAAAAAGGATTTGCGGTTCATCGTCCAGCGTGGCTGCCAGCGTTCGCGATGAGAGGGAGACATGCATCTCCTCAGGAAACTCGCCGCGGGTGGCGATTCGTCCCGCCTTGAGCGGTGCCCAGTGGCGTTCACCGCTATTGCCAACCTGCGTAACCAGTTCAAATTCTGACGAGGTCATCACCAGCCCGACAATATTTCCGTCCATTACCGCACGGTCAGAACCATATTCAACGAGGGATTTTAGCTGCTGACCAAATGTATCTGCGCCGCTGCGTGATGGAATGGTGGTGACCACCATCATGGCGCTCAGGGCGAATATCACCAGCGCCACGATAATTTCCAGCAGGGTAAATCCACGTTGCTTATTCATTACTTATCTTTTTTATCAAAAGACCAGTTGCTGATATCGTCGGCAGTATTCGCTTCTGCATCCGGACCAGCTGAGAAAATATCAACAGCGCCATGCTCACCCGGGCTGACCAGAATATAGTCATTGCCCCATGGATCCTGCGGCAGGCGACGAATATAGCCGTCGTCACGGTAGCCTTTTGGAATAGGCGCAATTTCAGGTTTGGTCACCAGCGCCTGCAGCCCCTGCTCGGTGGTCGGATAGCGATGGTTGTCGAGTTTGTACATATCCAGCGAACCTTCCAGCGCCACAATATCGCTGGTCGCTTTCTGAATATCGGCTTTTTCTTTATTGCCCATTAAATTAGGCACGACCATACTGGCCAGCACACCGAGAATAACGATCACTACCATTAATTCGAGCAGCGTAAATCCCGCCTGACGCTTCAGGCTATTTTTTTTAACTGACATGATTAACCCACCATATTATTAAGTTGAAGAAGCGGTTGTAATATTGAAAGAACGATAAATAAGACAACGGTCGCCATAGTTACTACCAGTGCCGGCTCAAATACCGACAGCGTTAACGTAATTCGATGCTGTAATGCAGATTCCTGGTTTTCCGCCGCACGATCCATCAACGAGCCCAGCTCGCCGCTCTCCTCCCCGGACGCCACCATGTAGAGCATGGTGGGTGGGAAAATTCTCGCCTGTTCCAGCGCGTTGTAGAGGGATGCCCCCTGGCGCACGGTGTCCGCCGCCTGCTCAAGCACCTGCCGGGCATAGAGGTTTTCAATCCCGTCCATCGCGATGTACATCCCCTCCAGCAACGGAACGCTGCTGGCCTGCAAAATACTCAGCGTGCGGATGTAGCGCGCGCTGTTGATGGCGCAGACCAGTTTTTTCAGCGGCGAATTTAGCAACAGCCACCGATGATAAACAAATCGGTTCTTTTCTTTTTTTATCCAAAATTTAAAGCTCGCCGACGCCCCGAACAGGCCGCCGGCGATAACGATGCCCCAGGCCTGTAAAAAGTCGCTCACCGCAATCAGCGTGCGGGTGGTCACCGGCAGCTCTTGTTTCATGTGGGTGAACTGGTCGATGACCTGAGGCACCACGGCGACCAGCAGAATGGAGATCACCGCGATCGCCACCACCGTCAGGGTGATGGGGTAGACCATCGCCTGGGTGAGCTTGCTTTTCATCTTCTGGCGCTGCTCGTTGTACTCGGCGAGCTTTTCCAGCACGCCGCCGAGATGGCCGGTCTTTTCACCGGCCATCACCAGGGTGCAGTAGAGCTTGTCGAAGCTGCGCGGAAACTGGCTGAAGGCGTCGAACAGCGTGTGACCTTCCACAATCTTGTCGCGGACCTCGGTCACCATCGCCGCCAGGGTTTTATCTTCCGTCTGCTTCGCAATCGCCCTCAGCGCACTCTCCAGCGGCAGCGCGGCATTGACCAGCGTCGCGAGCTGTCGGGTAAACATCGACAGCACCGGAATCGACAGTTTTGCCCCTTTACGGGCGTTTTTTCCCGCCGCCGGATCGCTGGTCGGCGCAATGTTCACCGGCATCAGCTTCTGTTCGCGCAGCATCTGGCGCACCTGCTTTGGCCCTTCGGCCTGCAGGCTGCCGCGCTGGGTTTTCCCCGCGGCGTCCGTCGCGGACCATGCATACCAGGCCATTACGCATCCCCCCCGCGCTCGGCGGTGACACGCATCACCTCTTCCAGCGAGGTCACGCCGGAGATCACCTTCAGCAGACCGTTTTCACGCAGGCTGTAGGCCTCTTTGAAAAGCTGCGTTTCGATGGACATCTCATCTTTGTCTTCATGGATCGCTCGGCGCATGGCGCTGTCGACCACCAGAAATTCGTGGATGCCTGCGCGTCCCTGGTAGCCGCTCTGGCGACACTGTTCACAGCCCGCGGCGCGATAAATCGCTTTCGGCGGCGTTTCCATAAAGGTGAACAGCGCTTTCTCATTGTCATCCAGCGGACTGGTCGTGCGGCAGTGCGGACACAGCCGACGCACCAGACGCTGGGCAATGACGCCAAGCAGCGACGAACCAATTAAAAATGACTCCAGCCCCATATCGCGCAGACGGGTAATGGCGCCCGCCGCACTGTTGGTATGCAGCGTAGACATCACCAGGTGACCGGTGAGCGAGGCCTGTACTGCGATTTGCGCGGTTTCACCGTCACGAATTTCCCCGATCATCACCACGTCCGGGTCCTGGCGCAGAATGGCGCGCAGTCCGCGCGCAAAGGTCATGTCCACGCGCGGGTTGACCTGGGTCTGCCCTACCCCTTCCAGTTCATACTCGATCGGATCTTCCACGGTCAGAATGTTACGTTCATGACCGTTAAGCGCCGACAGCAGCGCGTACAGGGTGGTACTTTTCCCCGAACCGGTCGGGCCGGTCACCAGGATGATGCCGTGCGGACGTTCAATCAGTCCCTTTAACTTCACCAGCTCTTCGTCAATCAGACCGAGCTTGTTGATGTCCGGCTTAAGGTTGCTCTTGTCCAGCAGACGCATCACCACCCGCTCGCCATACTGGGAAGGAATGGTGGAGACACGCACGTCAATGGCCTTGCGGCCAATGCGCAGGGAGATACGGCCGTCCTGGGGGAGACGTTTTTCGGCGATGTCCAGTTTGGACATCACTTTGATACGCGACACCAGCAGCGGCGCGAGCTTGCGCGCCGGCTGCAGCACCGGACGCAGCACGCCGTCAACGCGAAAACGAATGCTCAGGGTGCGCTCGAAGGTCTCGATATGAATATCGGAGGCCCCCTCCTTCACCGCTTCGCCCATAATGGCGTTGATCAGGCGGATCACCGGCGAGTTCTCGTCGTTATCGAGCAGATCTTCGTTGTCCGGGATCTCCTCGGTTAACGCCATCAGGTCAATATCGGCGTCCATGTCGTCCACAAGCTGCTGCGAGACGCCGCTGTTCTGCTGCCAGATATTGGTCAGCAGTTCGTCAAACGCGTCCGCCGTCAGGATCGTCGGGGCATAGGAGCGCCCCAGCACGCGGCGCATCTCCAGCAGGGCATACGCCTGCGCATCGTCGCGGATATAAACCTCATTGTTATAGAACAGGGCCCCGTTCTCTTTCGCCCAGGTGCTGGTACAGAGCGCATTACTCATCTCGGTCATATCGCCTCCGCCTTACTCTTTAAAGGGGTTGCGGGACGACACCGGCGCACTGGCGCTCACCGGCGCGGCGTGGTTCTGGGACGGATAGGCTGGCAGCATCGGTGAATCAGCATTCTCTACGATGCCCAGCTTGTGCTCTTCCATACGCTGCTGCTGACGCGCCTGGATCTGTTCATATTTCTCTTCCGACACCGCGCCGTAGTTGTCGTCGTCGCGCAGTACGGTGGTGTGGATAAACACCATCAGGTTACGTTTGGCGCTGTCCTGGGAGGTATAGCGGAACAGCTGACCCACTACCGGAATATCGCCCAGCAGCGGGACTTTCGAGACCGACTGTTTGGTGGCGTTTTCCATCAATCCCCCCAGCACCACCGTCTGCCCGCTGTGGACCATCACTTCGTTGTTGATGGTGCGCGTGTTAAAGGTTGGGCCGAGGCTGGCGTCTTCCGTCGCGCTGTTGTCGACGCTGGAGACCTCCTGCTCAATCTTCAGGTGGATCATGTCGCCGTCGTTGATTTGCGGAACGATTTTAAGCTTGGTACCGACGGTCTTACGCTCAACAGAGTTGAAGACGTTATCGCCGCTGGTGGTCTGTGAACCGGAGAGGACCGGAACATCCTGGCCGACGTTGAACGACGCCTCTTTGTTATCCAGCGTCACCACGCTCGGTGTCGACAGAATGTCGTTTTTGCCGTTAGTGGACAGCGCCGTCATCAGCGCGCCAAAGTCGCCGTTAAAGAAACCGGTCGCCAGGCCCGTATAGCTGCCAATGACTTTTGACTTCTTGATCTGGCTGATCGGCAGGCCGGTCGAACCAAACTGAACCCCACCGTGTTTACCGGTCCACTGCACGCCCAGATCCAGACCGTTACCGTCCTGAACTTCGGCGATGATCGCCTCCACCAGCACCTGCGGACGGCGGATATCCAGCTTGTCGATCACTTTTTCCAGTGAATTCATGACGTTTGGCTGGGCGGTGATCACCAGCGAATTGGTAGACTCGTCGGCGGTAATATTCAAATCGCCTGCCATCGGCGCGGCTTTGCTCTTGCCGCCACCCGCTTTATCTTTCAGCTGCTCGCCGATGCCCGTCAGCACCGGCACCACTTTGCTGGCGTTGGCGTATTTCAGGTAGAAGACGCGGGTGTTGCCCTCGTTGTTCTGCTCGCGATCGAGCTGGGAGATCAGCATTCGGGTGCGCTGACGCGCGTCCGGGCTGCCGCTGATCACCAGGCTGTTGGTTTCATCGTCGGCGACCACTTTGGTCGCCAGCTGCGGGGCGTTTTGCCCTTTCTGCTCTTCGTTGTTGAGGTTGTTCAACATGTCAGAAAGCTCTTTGGCCGAGGCAAAACGCAGTGGCACGATTTCACGGCGCTGGACGCCGCTTTGATCCACACGCTGCACCAGATCCACCAGGCGGTTAACCACCGAGGCTTTGCCGGTTAACAGCAGCACGTTTGACGGTTCAAAATGGACCACGTTGCCGATGCCGGAGGCGTCGTTCAGCTGACGCAACAGGGGGGCCAGCTCACGTACCGGGACGTTCTCCATCCGCACCACGCGAGTGATGATTTCGTCGCCTTTACCAGGGTTTTTGCTGTCGGCAATCGGTGCGCCCGACATGCGGGCCACCGACGAGCGCACGACTTTCACCATCCCGTTATCCATCGGGATCACCGACAGACCATAGAGATCCAGCACGCTCAGGAAGAACTGGTAATATTCATCTTCCGTCAGTACGTTGTAGGTGCGGACCGACACCGTTCCCTGAACGGAAGGATCGACCAGAATGGTTTTATTGAGGTTACGCCCAACGGTATCGATAAATTCGCGGACATCGGTATTTTTAAAACTGGCGCTAAAGTTCGCCGCGAACAGCGAACCTGAATATAACGACAATGCGGTCAGCGCTACGCACGCCCATGGAAATTTCTTCATGTCTGTACACTTATTAATTGTTTAGAACATTGACCCGAATATTTTCAAGGTGAGCGTGACGCCGAATAATGACATCCGCTTCTTTCATTTTTGACCAGCGGGCAACGATCTCTTTTGCCTGCGCCTCTTTAGTCATATCCACATCGTCAACTTTTACCACCACATCACCTTTTTCCAGGCCAGCATGGCTGTAGAAAGACGACGCATTGCGTGGATTAATGTTGTAGCCTTCCAGCTGGCCTTTTTCGATTAACGGTTTTAACACCAGATAATCATCCAGATGCAGATTATCCAACCCTGCATCTTTCTTCGATTTGGTTACCGGGGCGCTATCCACGCCGCCTTTGAAATAGTCTGGCTTGTTAAGTGAAATAACCTGCGGTGCGCCTTCATAATTCACCACCACATTATCGGCATGAATTTCGGCAATATAGGCATTGTCAAAACCGGCGAGCATTTCGCCCTCGCGATAGCTCTTTTGTCCGGCGGGGGTTTTTATCACCGCAAAGGACAGCCAGGCTTCATCGCTGCTGAGAATACCTTCGATTTCCGCACTGAGCGGCTTTTTCACCGCCGCTGGCTGTTTCGCAGGCATCACCGCCGGCGTAAAAAGTACAAACTGGGTTTCATCGTGACTTTTTTTTTGCGTATTCTTTTTTGAATCAGACAACCTGTTCGTCACTTTCTTATAATCTTTATAAACCATATACCCTTGCTGGCCGCAGAAAATAAGCAGCACAAACATGACGCAGGGCATAATCAATTGAGTAACAAATGACATCCGCATTTTTAACGAGCCTTTCTGCCAGTCAGTAATTCACAGCACAGGGCTGTATGAGTGAGTGGTGCAAATGCTAATGTGTTTCCTCGCTCCCGCCCATTAACACTTCCGCTAACAATAATTTAGAAAAAGATTGATCGCTAAATAAACCTATGATAGAAGCGCAGACCGAGTATTTTTACCCTCCATTCAAATTGCCCCTTCCGCCTGTATCCTTTACTTTTCCGGCTCCTTGTTATGAATAAAAGAGACGGTAATACGCTATGTATATGCGCCATTTTAATTTCGCTACCCAGCCTTTCCGGGTTGTCACCCGGATGCCAGGTGATTTTTTTGTTCCGTATCATCAGGATGTGTTCGGTTTGCTGAAAGAGAAGTGCCAGACAACAGGCGTCACCGCGCTCTTTAGCGACGACAGCTATCTTGCCTCGCAGTTTTGCGATGCGCTGAAAAAGCATGACGGCACGCTGCTCGCCATTAACGCCTTCCCGAAACTCAGCGCCAACGGCCTGCTCTATAAACTCAACACCACCACCAATGAGAGCAAAACCCGGATCCAGGCGATTGATGCTGTGCTGCGCCAGTGGCAGGACGAGATGTTGTCCCGCAAAACCACGCGTAAAGTACTGGTCATTTCGCATATTCAGTCGATGAAAGCGAATTGCCATGACGCACTGTCCATGCTGTTAACCCGCGCGCAGGAGCTGGATGTGCCTCTGTCGATTGTGCTAATGGGATCGGCCGACCAGGAAGCCACCCTCCTGCAGTCCGGGTTGCGTGAATCTCTTCATACGCATCACACGCTCCGGCCCCTCACCTGCCGCGAGTCCCTGAGCTATGTTCAGGCCCAGTGTGAAGCGCATGGCAGCGACGCGACGCCGTTCACCCGGGCCCGCATGCGCAAGATGCACGTTCTGACCAAAGGACAGGCTGGCAAACTCAACGAGCTGGCGCACCTTGCGATGCTAGCCGCCTGGACCGAGCGTTCAGCGCAGGTATCGCCGCGCCATCTGCGCCTCGCCGCCGGAGAAGTTCTGCCGGCGAAACCGAAGGGCAAACGCCTTGCCGTTATGGGTCTTTTTGCCTCTGTACTGTTTGCCGCCTGCGGCTGGACATTCATGCCCACCCTTACCGCCAGGCTGCCGGTAGAGCTGCCCGTAATGGCGAGCTGGAAACCGCAAGCGCCAAAAACCGACGCCCCAGCGGTGCCGGTTATTGATAATGAAGTGGTGAATAAGCCCGATGCGATGCATCAGCTCTATACCATGTGGGGTTATGACGCCACCATGGAAGAGGCAAACTGCCAGAATGCCGGGCGGGTCAACCTGATGTGTAAGGAGGGCAGCGCGCCGGTCGAGGAGTTGGCGAAAGAGGGGTACCCGTGGATCGGCGAGATCAAAACCGGCGATCACCTGAACTATGTCGTGGTGGCCAGAGTAGATGATAACTCGCTGGATCTGCTGATGAATAATCGCACCTGGCAGGTGAGCCGCAGCTGGTTTAACCAGCATGCAACGGGCAATTACACCCAATTGCACCGTCTTACGCCGCAGGGGAAAGATGCCGTGAGCGCCGAAAGCAGCGCCAAAGATCTGGGCTGGATGGATCGGCAGCTTAGCCTGGCGCTGAATCTGCCCGAAACCCACGCAAAGGTGTGGACCGCCGAACTGATGCAACGTACCCGCGAGTTTCAGCAGAAAATGCATCTGCATGTGGACGGGATTGCGGGTGAAGATACATTGATGCAGTTAATGCGTGAAGCCAGGACAACGCCAAGCGTACTTATTCAGTCCGCAAATATATCTGCGGCCCCCACCGCGCAGGAGAAGCATTCATAATGTCGACGATTACTCTGGCTGCCCAGCGCAGCTATACCCTGAACGCACCGGTCTGGTTTTCTTACCGGCGCCCCTCGCTGAAAAAAGTGGTCTGTTCCACCCTGATCTGGGCGATGGGAATAGTGATGACGATCGCTGCGGGACTCTACGCTCATCTCTACTGGGATCTGCGCCATCCGGTACCTGAGCCAATAAAAGCGAGCGCCGTTAAGCCAGAAACGACGCTATCGGATATGCATTATGTCTATGTCAGTAAACCGTTCCCGCAGCCTGAACCAAAGCAAGAACCTGTGACAAAAGAGATGCCGCCGCTGCAGGAGATGCCCATTGATAGCGGCGATGCCGACTGGCAGCAGGCGCCCGACGGTGAAATGCCGCATGATATTTCCCGGGAGACATTGCCAGGGACAGAGGTGAACCATCAGAACGTTGATGACGGGGCGATCAAGGCATTATTAATGAAGGCGTTAAAAGAACAGGAAAAAGATTATTCGCAGGGGAAAATGCCCACGCCTCCCGAGGAGGAAACCACGGCAGGAACGCAGGCAAATAATTCACTGAAACATATCGCCCCTTTCACTTAAAAAGGAGTTGGAAAGCGATTAATATTTCTCCGGCAGTGCTGACAAATGCATTAGACGACCTTTGTCCACCTGAATGTAATTACCTTTCTTCAGGTCGGCGAGAATTTTAATAATGGTACTCCTGGCCAGGCTGGTATATTCCTGAATATAGTCGTAAATATTGATGTCGCGCTGATGGTGTACCATCAGTTCGTTAATTTCCAGCAAGAATTCGCGAACAATCGAGTACGCGCTGCGGGCCACCAGCACTTCGTCACGCTTGCTGAGCAGGCAAACGTACCAGGAGAGGACTTTACTCAAGGCTTCCCACAGATTTTTTTCGCTCATCAGACGGAAAAAATCCTCTTTTTTAAGGGTGCGCACCACGGTATTGGCACGAACCAGGCCGTACATATGCGTTGAGTTGTAATAAATAGAGGAGAGACCAAAAATACATTTATTCTGTAAGGTGAACATACACAGTTCATCCGACTCGCGACGAAATTCAACTTCACCGCTAACGATAAAATGAATATCTTCGTTGTTATCGGTACTGATACGCTGCCATTTGCGTAAGGTTCTTTCTTCAAGACCTTCAGTTGCCGCGATAATAGCGTCGATTTCAGCTTGTGGACGGCTATTTTTACCATAGATACTTAACATAGTTATACCTATTAAATTAAATTGAAAAGGTGAACGTGCGCAATCACAGCGCATAAATGCGTAGTCCATTTAACAAATGTAAAGTAAAGCTAAAACGTTAGCAGATCGGCGTTTCTTATTTATCGTGCTGATATATTTTCAACCACGTTTGCGAGTAATTTCGACTGAGAAAACTATAAATCATCAACGCGATGAATGTGATTAAAAATCAGTCCAAAAGAAGACCGTGAAAAAGTGGAGTCGGGTAACCCGAAGGATTACCCCTGCCCGTAGCGCTCCAGCAGCGCCTCCGCGATAGCCAGCGTTTCGCGATCGGCCACGCCGTCCCAGCGTGCCGGGCGAAAATGCATCTGAAACGCGACGATCACGCGCTTCTGCTGTGAGTTCGTCATGTTATCGGTCACCTCATAGCCGTATCGCGCCAGCAGATCGAGCAGCACCTGCGGCTCCACGCGCTCATCGCGCGGCTTGCCGTTCAGGTAAAACGCCACTCGTGCCGGGTCGGGCCATGCGCCAATCCCCTGCAGCGCCAGCTCACGCCACGGGAACAGCGGGCCGGGATCGTCTTTGCGCTGCGGGGCGATGTCCGAATGGGCCACCACATTTTCAGGTTTGATGTTGTAGCGGGTGATAATGTCTTTGGCGAGCGGCACCAGCGCCGCAATTTGCGCAGGCTCAAACGGGGTAAATTGCTTAACGCCCGACGTTTTTTGCCAGCCACGGTTCTCAAGCTCAATGCCGACAGACGTATCGTTAATCCGGTTGGTGCCGCGCCAGAAGCTGATGCCCGCATGCCAGGCCAGTTCGCTTTCAGGCACCAGCTGCCAGATGCGCGGTTTGCCGTCCGGTGCCGGGGGGTTAGCCGGAATCAAATAGTGAGAGCTGACGTTCTTATCCGTCAGCGTGGCCAGCGAGCTGTCAAAGTCATCCGCGGTGTAGTGGATCACCAGCACCTTGATGCGCGGGTAAGCCGCCTGCGCCTGATGGCGCGTGTCCAGCTCGTAGGCACCTTTGTCGATAATCCCTTTTTCCGTGACGCATCCTGCCAGCAGCAGCGCCAGCAGGAGCGTGGCAAGCGAACGCCTCATCGGAGGGTTTTCACCGCCGTACCGCTTACGCTCACCATCAGCATGCTGGCATCTTTCCCGACCGTTTCGTAGTCGATGTCAATCCCCACGACCGCGTCCGCACCGAGGGCTTCCGCCTGCTCGCCGAGCTCTTTAAAGGCGATTTCACGCGCTTTGCGCAGCTCTTTTTCGTATGCACCCGAGCGACCGCCCACGATATCGCGGATACCGGCAAAAAAGTCACGGAAGATATTGGCGCCGAGAATCGCTTCACCGGTGACCACGCCGCAATACTCGGTTATTGTCTGCCCTTCCAGGGTTGGCGTTGTAGAAAACTGCATGGTTTCTCTCCTTCTTTAGCGTTCAATGCCTTAGGCACAGCATTATCGGTTCGTTACGCTATGATTGAAAGGATAGTTAATAAATAAGGAAATCAACATGCGCTATTCTGCTTTAACACTTTTCGTGCCCTGCGCGCTGGTGCTCAGCGCCTGTACCACCACGGTCACGCCAGCCTTTAAGGATATCGGTACCCGCAGCGGCCCCTGCATTGAGGGCGGCCCGGACGCCGTGGCGCAGCAGTTCTATGATTATCGCATTCAGCACCGCAGCAACGATCTCACCGGCCTGCGCCCGTATCTGAGCGATGGACTGGCAAAACTGCTTAACGACGCCACCCGCGATCCGCAGCATAACGCCCTGCTGAAATCCGACCCGTTCTCCAGCCGCGCCACGCTGCCGGACAGCGCTGAAGTAGCCAGCGCGTCGACCATACCGAACACGGATGCCCGCAATATTCCGCTGCGCGTGAAGCTGACGCAGGGAACCCAAACCTGGCAGGATGAAGTGCTGATGATCCGTGAAGGACAGTGCTGGGCGGTTGACGACGTGCGCTACGTGGGCGGCAGCGTCCATGCCCCGGCAGGCACGCTTCGCCAGTCGATTGAGAATCGCTAAACCCGCCGATACAACCCGGTAACCCCCGTAAAATGTGCGGCATTTCATGCGGAATGCCGACATTTATACTCGCCGACCTTACCGTTCGCTATTTTGTGCTATGTTTAAGAGGAAACACGGGTTATATTTAACTTTTAACGCAGAAATATTGCATAACTATTCTGTCAACGGTACTATCTGCGGCCTCAATTGCTATAGATTGCCTGGATGAGTAAAGACTGCCCCGATGAGTATTAAACTAAACGGCATTAACTGCTTCTACGGCGCACACCAGGCGCTGTTTGACATCACGCTGAACTGCCCGGAAGGCGAAACGCTGGTTTTGCTTGGCCCAAGCGGTGCAGGCAAAAGCTCCCTTCTGCGCGTCCTTAATCTGCTTGAAATGCCCCGTTCAGGTACGCTGGCGATTGCCGGTAACCATTTTGACTTCGCAAAAACGCCGTCTGATAAAGCGATTCGCGAACTGCGTCAAAACGTCGGCATGGTCTTCCAGCAATACAATCTCTGGCCGCATCTGACCGTCCTGCAAAACCTGATTGAAGCGCCGTGCCGCGTGCTGGGGCTAAGCAAGGATCAGGCGATCGCGCGCGCCGAAAAGCTGCTGGATCGTCTGCGTCTTAAGCCATACAGCGACCGCTTTCCGCTGCACCTTTCCGGTGGTCAGCAGCAGCGCGTAGCCATTGCCCGCGCGCTGATGATGGAGCCTGCGGTACTGCTGTTTGATGAACCGACCGCGGCGCTGGACCCGGAAATCACCGCCCAGATCGTCAGCATCATTCGCGAGCTGGCGGAAACCAATATTACGCAGGTTATCGTTACCCACGAAGTGGAAGTGGCGCGTAAAACCGCCAGCCGAGTGGTCTATATGGAAAACGGCTATATCGTTGAGCAAGGTGATGCGAGCTGCTTCGCGAACCCGCAAACCGATGCCTTCAAAAACTATTTATCTCATTGATTGTGTCAGGGGAAATATAATGAAAAAAGTATTACTTGCCGTGCTGCTTGCTGGCGTTACCCTTTCCGCTACCGCAGCCCAGACCATTCGTTTCGCCACGGAAGCCTCTTACCCTCCGTTTGAGTCCATTGATGCGAATAACAAAATTGTTGGCTTCGACGTTGACCTGGCTAACGCCCTGTGTAAAGAGATCGACGCGACCTGCACCTTCAGCAACCAGGCGTTCGACAGCCTGATCCCAAGCCTGAAGTTCCGCCGTATCGACGCCGTCATGGCCGGTATGGACATTACCCCGGAGCGTGAAAAGCAGGTTCTGTTCTCTACGCCTTACTACGACAACTCCGCCCTGTTCATTGGTCAGAAAGGTAAATTCACTTCTGTCGATCAGCTGAAAGGCAAAAAAGTCGGCGTGCAGAACGGCACCACGCACCAGAAATTCATCATGGATAAACATCCGGAAATCACCACCGTTCCTTATGACAGCTACCAGAACGCGAAGCTGGATCTGCAAAATGGCCGTATCGATGGCGTATTTGGTGATACCGCGGTTGTGACCGAGTGGCTGAAAGCGAACGACAAGCTGGCGCCAGTGGGCGACAAAGTGACCGATAAGGATTACTTCGGTACCGGTCTGGGGATTGCCGTTCGTCAGGGCAACACTGAGCTGCAGCAGAAATTCAACGCTGCGCTGGAAAAAGTGAAGAAAGACGGCACCTACGAAACCATCTACAAAAAATGGTTCCAGAAGTAATTCCTGATGAATGAAATTTTTCCTTTAGCAAGCGCCGCCGGGATGACCGTCGGCCTTGCCGTTTGCGCACTGATTATCGGCCTCGTGCTGGCGATGTTCTTTGCGGTGTGGGAATCCGCGAAATGGTTCCCCGTCGCCTGGACAGGCTCCGCGCTGGTCACCGTGCTGCGTGGGCTACCGGAAATTCTGGTGGTCCTGTTTATCTATTTCGGTTCCTCACAGCTGCTGCTCACGCTGTCTGACGGCTTCACCCTCAATCTCGGCTTTGCGCAGATCCCGGTGCAGATGCAGATTGAAAACTTCGACGTCAGCCCGTTCCTGTGCGGCGTGATTGCCCTCTCCCTGCTCTACTCCGCGTACGCGTCGCAAACGCTGCGCGGAGCGCTGAAAGCCGTGCCGCAGGGGCAGTGGGAGTCCGGCCAGGCGTTAGGCCTGTCGAAATCAGCCATCTTCTTCCGTCTGGTTATGCCGCAGATGTGGCGCCATGCCCTGCCGGGCCTCGGCAACCAGTGGCTGGTGCTGCTGAAAGATACCGCGCTGGTGAGCCTGATAAGCGTTAACGATCTGATGCTGCAAACCAAAAGCATCGCCACCCGTACCCAGGAGCCGTTTACCTGGTACATTGTGGCGGCGGCTATCTACCTGGTGATCACGTTGCTCAGTCAGTACATCCTCAAGCGTATTGACCTGCGTGCGACGCGCTTTGAACGGAGACCAGGCTGATGCTTGAATATTTCCCCGAGCTGATGAAAGGGCTGCACACCAGCCTGACGCTGACCGTGGCGTCCATTATCGTGGCGCTGATCCTGGCCCTCATCTTCACCATCATCCTGACGCTGAAAACGCCGGTGCTGGTGTGGATTGTGCGCGGCTACATCACCCTGTTTACCGGTACGCCGCTGCTGGTGCAGATCTTCCTGATTTACTACGGCCCGGGCCAGTTTCCGTCGCTGCAGGAGTATCCGGTTATCTGGCATCTGCTCTCTGAACCGTGGCTGTGTGCCCTGATTGCCCTTTCGCTGAACAGTGCGGCCTATACCACCCAGCTGTTCTACGGGGCGATCCGCGCCATTCCGGAAGGACAATGGCAGTCCTGCGGGGCGCTGGGCATGAGCAAGAAAGACACGCTGGCGATCCTGCTGCCATACGCCTTTAAGCGCGCGCTCTCCTCTTACTCCAACGAAGTGGTGCTGGTGTTCAAGAGTACCTCTCTGGCCTACACCATCACCCTGATGGAGGTAATGGGTCACGGACAGCTGCTGTACGGGCGCACCTATGACGTGATGGTGTTCGGTGCGGCAGGCGTGGTCTATCTGGTGGTTAACGGCCTGTTGACGCTGATGATGCGCCTGATCGAGCGTAAAGCGCTGGCGTTTGAGCGCAGAAATTAACCACTCGAGTGCATAAAACTAAATTCATGAAGCGGGTAACCTGATGGGTTATCCGCTTTTTTTTGCCAGATAAATAATACTTAATCATTTTTATTGCATATAAATTCATTAACTGGCATTGTACATCCATGCCGCAGACACGGCGCATCAATAAGACAGACGGGAGTATTACAATGAAAAAGTTAGTTCTGGCCGCATTACTCGCCACCTTCGCCGCTGGCGTATCCGCAGCTGATAAAATCAATTTTGGCGTGTCCGCCACCTATCCGCCGTTCGAATCGCTGGATGCCAGCAACCAGATCGTGGGCTTCGACATTGACCTGGCGAAAGCGCTATGCAAACAAATGCAGGCCGACTGCACCTTTACCAACCATGCCTTCGACAGCCTGATCCCGTCGCTGAAGTTCAAAAAATACGACGCGGTGATCTCCGGGATGGACATCACGCCTGAGCGCAGCAAACAGGTGGCGTTTACCGACCCGTACTACGCCAACTCGGCGGTGGTGATTGCGAAGAAAGGCGCGTATACCTCTTTCGATCAGCTGAAAGGCAAACGCATCGGAATGGAAAACGGCACCACGCACCAGAAATACCTCCAGGATAAGCATCCGGAAGTGAAAACCGTGGCTTATGACAGCTACCAGAACGCGATTATCGACCTGAAAAATGGCCGTATCGACGGCGTGTTCGGCGATACCGCCGTGGTGAACGAATGGCTGAAAACCAACCCGCAGCTGGGCACCGCAACGGAAAAAGTGACCGATCCGCAGTACTTCGGTACGGGCCTCGGCATCGCGGTACGTCCGGATAACAAAGCCCTGCTGGAAAAACTGAACGGTGCGCTGAAGGCGATTAAAGCGGACGGCACCTACCAGAAAATCAGCGAGCAGTGGTTCCCGCAGTAAGATTTTTTTGCCGGGTGGCTCGGCCTACGGGGGTGGTAGTCTGTAGGCCGTGCCACCCGGCAATTTCTCACAACGGCACAAAGAACCTGAACCGCGCCCCGCTCACCGACTCCATCAGCCTGATCCCGCCGCCGTGCAGCTCCAGCATACGTTTCACGATTAACAGCCCCAGCCCACCGCGATTCTCCCGCGATGCCTGGGTATTCAACGCCGATGGCCGCTGGAAAAGATCGTCGCGCAGCGCGGCATCCACGCCCGTTCCGCTGTCAGCCACTTCAACCTGAAGCCGTTCATTCTCCTGCCAGACCGCCAGACGAATTTCCCCACCAGATGGCGTATGGCGCATCGCGTTATCCAACAGGTTGGTTACCACGCGTTCGATCATCGACACGTCGGCGTTAATCAGCGGCAGCGGTCCCGGCACGTCAATATGCAGATTCACCTCGCGCGTGCGGGCGGTGAGCTCAAACTTCTGCGCCACGTCGGAAATCAGCTCCCCCATCGCGAAACGCTCGCGCTGCGGCTTAATGCCGCCGTGCTCAAGGCGCGCCAGCTCGAACAGCTGCTGCGAAAGATGACGGACTTTTTGCCCCTGACGCAGCGCGGTGGTGAGATACTGCTGGTGCTCCTGCGGCGTCAGCGTGGCGGACTTCAGCGACAGGGTTTCCAGATAGCCCAGCAGCGAGGTCAGAGGCGTGCGTAAGTCGTGCGAGATATTGGCGATAAATTCCCGGCGCTGGCGATCGCTGTCAGCCAGTTGGTCCCACTGGCGGGTGATTTTGCGCGCCAGCTCGATAAAACTGTTGCGCAGGATCGCCACTTCATCCTTTGCCGCCGCGTCCGACGGCTGTGCCGCCAGCTGCCTGATAGCACTGATGCTGTCCTGCTCCAGCCCGGCGACTTCGACAGTCAGCTGTTTTACCGGGCGCGTGACCCAGTACCAGACCAGTAAACCTGCCAGCAGGCCAAACAGCGCGACCCACAGCATTGACCACAGCACCGTGCTCCACAGCGCCTTGTGCCAGGCCATTTCCGCCAGGGTGTTGGACTCCTCGCCTTGTAAAATAATGTACAGGTAGCCTTTTAACTCGCCGTCCTGCCGCAGCGGCGTGGCGCTAAAGACCTTTTTATTTTGACTGCGAGGATCGTCGCCCAATACCGGCATGGGCGCGCCGCTCAGGAAGCTCTGCACCGGCGCCAGGTCGATTTTTTGCCGCTGAATATGACCCGGCGGTGCGGCATCGGCGAGGATATCGCCGTCCGGGGAGACGACGTACAGCTCAACGCTCGGATTAAAGGTCATCAGCCGATCGAACAGCGGCTTAAGTGCCGTTCGGTCGACCCTGCCCTGCCCGTCCAGAATCGGTTCCCGCTGAACGATCTGCTGCGCCAGCCCGCCCGACAGCCGCTGCACCATCGCGTTACCGTACTGCGTACTGCTGTAGAGCTGTACCGCGCAGGCGACGGTGGCGCAGAGCATCATCAGCAGGATGAACAGCAGCGTCAGGCGCTGGCTCAGGCTAAAGCGGCGCATCATGATTTGGCTCCGAAAATTTATAGCCCTTGCCCCAGACGGTGCGAATAATCTCCGGCTCAGCGGCGTCCTTCTCAATCTTGATGCGCAGGCGGTTGATATGGGTATTGACGGTGTGCTCGTAGCCTTCGTGCTGGTAGCCCCAGACCTGCTCCAGCAGCGCCAGACGGGAAAAGACCTCGCCGGGATGACGGGCAAAAAAGTACAGCAGCTCGAATTCACGCGGGGTGAGATCCACCACATGGCCGCGAAGCAGCACGCTGCGCGCCAGCGGATCGATGGTCAGACCGTGGGCCTGAATTTGACCGTCGGTTTGCGCATGCCCCATCGCCTGCTGGCGGCGGAACAGCGCTTTGATGCGCGCAATGAGTTCCTGCACCGAAAACGGCTTAGCCAGATAATCATCGGCGCCGGTTTCCAGCCCGGTGATGCGGTCGGTTTCGCTGCTGCGGGCGCTGATGATGATCACCGGCAGGTAGCGCGTCATCTGACGGATACGGCGGCAAATCTCCAGACCGTCAACGCTGGGCAGCATCAGGTCGAGGATCACCGCATCCCACGGCTGTTTTTCAAGACGCAGTAAGGCCTTGCCTCCGTCGGGCTCGTGGGTGATGGCGTAGCCTTCGTCTTCTAAATTGAGTCGCAGAAGCGCCGCGATATCGTGGTCGTCTTCCACCAGCAGGATCTGCTTCATGGGTAAGCCTTTATTGATTTCTTATGACGTAAGCTTACCTGATTTCGCAGGAATGAAGAGTTCACATTTTGTTTAAGACTTCACGAGCAGCGTCAGCACTTCATAATGCGCGGTATGCGGGAACATATCGAAAAGCTGAACGCGTTCAATGCGGTAGCCCGGCAGGCTGGCGATGTCTTTCGCCATGGTCTGGGCGTTACAGCTGGAATAGACGATGTACTCGGGCGCCATCTGGCTCAGGTAGTCGCACAGCGCCTTGCCGATGCCGCGGCGCGGCGGGTTGACCAGCACCAGCTCCGGCACGTTGCCCTGGCCGGTCGCGAACTGCGTGGAGTCGAGCGCCTGGAAGTGCAGATTCGTTAACCCCAGCTGGGCGGCGGACTGTTTCGCGCAGGCAATCGCTTCGGCAGAGATCTCAATGCCGGTGAGCTGCATTTCTGGCGTCGCGCAGTGCAGGCCAAAGCCGCCCACGCCGCAGAAGAGATCCCACATATGCTGGATGTTTAACGCACGGACCCAGTCGCGGGCGGTGGCGTACAGGCTGCTTGCCACGGTCGGGTTAGTCTGGAAGAAGCTTTGCGGGCGGATCCACAGCGGTACGCCGTTGAAGCTTTCGGCCAGCGCGTGCTGGTCGGTGAAGAAAATCTCTTTCTCCCCTTCCATGATCGCCATATGCACCGGCTGAACGTTTGCCGTAATGACCTTCAGCTGCGGCAGCTGTTCCTGCAGCCACGGCAGCGCCGCGCGCAGCTGCTCCAGCTTGGCTTCCGAGCGCAGCACGAAGCGCAGCATCATACCGCCGTCGAGTTGGCTTTCGGTCAGCAGAAGATATTTCAGCTCGCCGCGCCTGCGGGCCACGCTGTAGGGCGTTAACCCTGCCCGCGCGATAAACGGTTTCAGGGCGGCAAAGACGGGCCCAAAGGAGGCGGGATAGAGCGGGCAGTCGGTTAAATCTTCCGGCGTGCCGTCGCGGTGCAGCATCCCCAGCAGCGGTTTTTCAACGCTGCCGCTGACCACCATTTTGGCTTTATTACGAAAGGCCTGCTCCGGGCCGCTGACGGGTGCGCACCATTCGCCCACCGCGTGCGCTGCCAGCAGCTGTTGCAGGTCGGCCATTTTGGCGGTGAGTTGTTGAGAGACCGGCTGTTCTATCCACTGACAGGAGCGGCAGCATCCGGCGTCATAGAGTGCGCACTGCATATGAAAACCTCAAGAATCACGAGGGCTGCGATTATACACATTATTGCAGGCGGAAGAACCGCCGACTGGAGGCGGGAACAAACAGCAGGAACAGAACCAGCATGTCCGGCAGTTTTTGCATAAACAGCGCGCGCAGGATCTCGCGTTTGGATTCACCGGCAATGCTGAACAGCTCCGGGTAGCCGTATCCCAGCGAGGCGGCCCACAGATAGCTGGCGGCGGTAATTTGCGTCAGCAGATAGACCCAGCGCGCCCAGTTGCGCCCTTTGACCAGCGAAAACGCGCAGTAGATCTCGATAAACACCAGCACCAGGCTGCTCAAAAAGACCAGCGTCAGATTCCACGTCTGCACGCTGCGGTGAATGAATTCACCGATGCCGCGCACGCCCAGGGTGTTCAGAATCATCAGCACGTCCAGGCAGCGGATCATAATAATGGCGAGCGCCGCCACCTGAACCAGTGCAGGTACGTTAGGACGCGCGTGCGTAATACGTGATTTTTTTAATAATCCCAATGTTTTACTTCCCTGAAAAACAGTGCCGCGTCATGCGCGGCACATCACTGGAAATTTTAAATCCTTCAGCCGCGTCTTGCACGCTGGATATCGCGCACGCGCTGTTTTTCCGCGCGCGCCATCAAATACCAGGCGATAAATCCGACAATTCCGACCACGCCGAGGATGATAGAGGCCAGGGCGTTAATCTCCGGGTTGACCCCCATGCGCACGCTGGAGAAGACCAGCATCGGCAGCGTCGTCGCGCCCGGCCCGGAGACAAAGCTGGCGATAACCAGATCGTCAAGGGAGAGCGTGAACGCCAGCAGCCAGCCGGAGATCACCGCCGGCATAATCATCGGCAGGGTAATGATGAAAAAAACCTTCAGCGGCGTCGCGCCAAGATCCATCGCCGCCTCTTCAATGGAGCGATCCAGCTCGCGCAGGCGCGAGGAGATCACCACCGCCACGTACGCGGTACAGAAGGTGACGTGCGCCAGCCAGATGGTGAGCATACCGCGGTCTGCCGGCCAGCCGATGGCGTGCGCCAGGGCCACGAACAGCAGCAGCAGCGACAGACCGGTGATCACGTCCGGCATCACCAGCGGGGCGGTGATCATAAATGCGAACCCGTTTGAGCCGCGAAAACGGCCGAAACGCACCATCACCAGCGCGGCGATCGTCCCCAGCACGGACGCCATGGTCGCCGCCAGCGCCGCAATGGTAAGGCTCAGCCCCACCGCGCTCATCATCGCATCATCGTGGAACAGCTCGCTGTACCAGCGCGTCGACCAGCCCGCCCAGACCGTCACCAGCTTGGAGCTGTTGAAGGAGTAGATCACCAGCATCAGCATCGGCGCATACAGGAAGGTAAAGCCAATAACCAGGATCGCTATTCGCCACGGGGAGCGCACTACCGGTAAGTTGTTCATCCGTGATCTCCCATCTGTTTCTGCTGATGCTTGTGGAACCACATGATCGGCACGATCAGCAGCAGCAACATGACAATCGCCACCGCAGAGGCCACCGGCCAGTCGCGGTTATTGAAGAACTCCTGCCACAGCACGCGGCCAATCATGATGCTGTCCGGGCCGCCGAGCAGTTCCGGGATCACGAACTCCCCTACCGCCGGGATAAAGACCAGCATTGACCCGGCGATAATGCCGCCTTTGGTCAGCGGGACGATCACGCTGAAGAAGGTCTTCAGCGGACGCGCGCCGAGATCGAGCGACGCTTCCACCAGCGAATAATCAATACGCGTCAGCGCCGTATAGATCGGCAGCACCATAAACGGCAGGTAGGCGTACACAATGCCGATATAGACCGCGAGGTTGGTGTGCAGGATCGTTAGCGGCTGATCGATAACCCCGAGCCACATGAGAAAGTTATTCAGCACGCCGTTGTTTTTCAGGATCCCCATCCAGGCGTAAACGCGGATCAGGAACGAGGTCCACGACGGCAGGATCACCAGCAGCAGCAGGATGTTGCGCGTCGACGGCTTGCTGTGCGCCACCGCCCACGCCAGCGGGTAGCCCATCACCAGACAGCAGAGCGTCGAGATCGCCGCCACCTGCAGCGACTGCAGATAGGCTTCGAAATAGAGCGGGTCGTCGGTGAGCTGCAGGAAGTTGCCGAGATTTAGCGTCAGCGTCAGCTGCCCGTCAGCCCAGTCCAGCAGGTTGGTATAGGGCGGGATCGCCCGCGCCATTTCCGCAAGGCTTATTTTGAAAACAATCAGAAACGGCAGCAGGAACAGCAGGATCAGCCACACGTACGGCATGGCGATCACCAGCTTGCGGCCGTGCTTCATCTGCTTGCGCGTCAGCCACTGGGCAAAACCGCCAGGCTTTTCTGCGCGGGCTGGAGGTTCAAGTGTACTCATTGGCCGCTCCTTATACCGTCAGCACTACGCAACTGTCAGCATCCCAGCACAGGCGCACTTCGTCACCCCATGTTGGTTGCCCCTTGCGGTAGCGATGTTCGTTCTGTAGCTGTGCGCTGAGCATCTGCCCACTTTTCAGCCGCACGTGGTAGATAGACAGATCGCCCAGATAGGCAATGTGCACCACTTCGCCGACGGCAAAGTTATAGCCATCGGCAGGCGGATCCTCACAGAGCATGATCTTCTCCGGACGCAGCGCGACGTAGACCGGCACGTTGTCCACAACAGAGTTATCCGGATCGACCTTAAGCGGATGCTGCAGCCCCGGCGATTCGATGACCAGGCCATCCTCCTGACGATCTTTCAGCAGCCCTTCGAAGACGTTGACCGAGCCGATGAACTCCGCGCTGTAGCGGGTGGTCGGATGCTCATAAATCTCTTCCGGCTCGCCAATCTGCACGAACTTCCCGCGGTTCATGATCGCGATACGTCCGGCCATGGTCATCGCCTCTTCCTGGTCGTGGGTCACCATCACGCAGGTCACCCCCACGCGCTCGAGGATATCCACCACTTCGAGCTGCATACGGTCGCGGAGTTTTTTATCCAGCGCGCCCATCGGCTCATCGAGCAACAATAATTTCGGGCGTTTTGCCAGACTGCGGGCCAGGGCCACGCGCTGGCGCTGGCCGCCGGAGAGCTGGTGCGGTTTGCGCTTCGCGAACTCCTGCATGTGCACCAGGCTCAGCATCTCGGCCACGCGCGCGGTAATTTCGGCCTTCGGCAGCTTGTCCTGCTTCAGGCCAAAGGCGATGTTCTGCTCCACCGTCATGTGCGGGAACAGCGCGTAGGACTGGAACATCATGTTAATCGGGCGCTGATACGGCGGCACGCTGGAGAGATCCACACCATCGAGCATGATTTGCCCGGCAGTGGGCTGTTCAAAACCGGCCAGCATACGCAGCAGGGTCGATTTACCGCAGCCAGAAGCCCCCAGAAGGGCAAAAATCTCGCCTTTATAAATCGTCAGGCTGACGTCGTCCACGGCATGCTGGCCATCGAAAGATTTGGTGAGGTTACGAATTTCAAGAAGCGGGGTCAGCGCTTTACGGACTTTCGCCTGCGGGCGGGGGATCGCGTCATTCACGGGGTGTTCTCCGGCAGAAATCAAAACATGGTGCAGGCGCACCAGAACGGTGCGCCTGTTGCCGGGGCGCTTCGCTTCCCCGGCCTACAACAACGGGTTATTTACCGCTTTTCACCTTGGTCCACGCGCGGGTACGCACGCGGTCAATTTTTGGATCCTGGACTTTCAGGGTGAAGAGCTTGGCGAACACATCCGCTGGCGGATAGATAGCCGGGTTGTTACGGATTTCTTCGCTTACCAGCGGCACGGAGGCCTTGTTACCATTCGCGTAGTAAACGTGGTCGCTGATGTGGGCGATCACCTCAGGACGCATCAGGTAGTTGAGGAACTGATAGGCTTCGTCTTTGTTTTTCGCATCAGCCGGCATCGCGAAGACGTCGAAGAACGCCAGCGCCCCCTCTTTCGGAATGAAGTAAGAGACGTTCACGCCGTTTTTCGCCTCTTTCGCGCGGTTAGCCGCCTGCCACACGTCACCTGCCCAGCCGATCGCGACGCAGATGTCGCCGTTCGCCAGGTCGTTGATGTACTGAGACGAGTGGAAGTAACGAATGTTTGGACGCAGCTTCAGCAGCAGATCGGTCGCCGGGCCGGTGTAATCATCGGCTTTATTGCTGTTCGGGTCTTTGCCCAGGTAGTTCAGCACGGTGGCGAAAATCTCTTCCGGCGCATCGAGGAAGGAGACACCGCAGCTTTTCAGCTTCTCAAGGTTTTCCGGCTTCAGCACCACGTCCCAGCTGTCCAGCTTGACGTCCGGGCCCAGCGCCGCTTTGACTTTATCCACGTTGTAGCCGATACCGGTGGTCGCCCACAGGTAAGGCATGGCGTATTTGTTGTCCGGGTCATGCTTCGCCACCAGCTTCAGCACTTCCGGATCGAGGTTTTTCCAGTTCGGTAACTTGCTCTTATCCAGCGGCTGGAAGACGCCTGCCGTCAGCTGGCGCTCGAGGAAGCTTGCGGAAGGCACCACGAGGTCAAACCCGGTGCTGCCCGCCATCAGCTTTCCTTCCAGCACTTCGTTGGAATCGAACACGTCGTAGACCACTTTAATGCCGGTCTCTTTTTCAAAATTTGCCACCGTGTCCGGCGCAATATAGTCAGACCAGTTATAAACGTGCAGCGTTTTTTGTTCCGCAGCGAGCGTGCCGGCAGAGACGGCCATCAGAGCACCCGCAACCAGACCCGATAACCATTTTTTATTCAAGGCGATCATATCTTTATTCCTTCTGAAAGCTCGTTAACAAACGAACTAAAACTGTGCAATCTGAAGATATGCAATAATCATGCATAGTTTGTCGCTCTGCTCAAAATAAAAAGAAACCTCTTTACCCGGCAGCTTCCGCTCGCTTTTTTAAGCATCGCAAGAATAACTGTAGCCCGTGTCCCCGGCTATAGCCCAGACGAAAAAACGCCTTTTATCAATTTTTTATGCAGGTTATGTCTACGTGATAAGCCGAAACGGCCTTCAGGGAGGTGAAAAATTCTTTAAAGAAAGGTTAAAAGCAGCAGAAAAAATGGCCTTCTGCAGCCGCTATGGCAGCGACTGCGCAAAAGTCAGACAGGCTTAGTGAAGAAAATTGGGAGGTGCATCATTATTCTCTGCATCATCTTCCGCGCTATACAGCAGATGGTGTGCATTGGCTTCCATCATAACCATGGAAATTTGCTCTTCGCTCAAGCGCATAAACCAGGCGAACTGCTTGAACGACAGCCCTGCCCCGGAGAATAATGACTGGCAAACGACCAGTTTTGGCAGATTATCATCCTGTATGTCGAGAAATGCCTTCACCGTCAAAGAACTGGCATTGATTGCCGACAGGTCGGAAGCCAGCGCCAGCAGCGCGGAGGGCTTAACTTCGGCCAGCGCGGAGAAAAGGATCACGTCGTTAATGAGATCGATTTTGGCATCGAAAATGCCGTCGAAATTCTGCATATGAGGCAGATGCAGCGCCTGGCAGGAATCGCATTCGAAGAACGTAATTCCGGCATCATCAAGCCATTGACGTAACGTATCCAGTGTAGGTACGACCTGTAAATCCATCGCTGTGCAGCCTCTTCAATATAATCTGTGCATAGGGTACGCAAAAAGTGCGCGGTAATCTATTCAACCACCCGTTTTCAGGCAGTAGCCCGGCGTGGCATGACGCTCGATCCATGCGATCATTTTACCCGCAATATCGACACCTGTGGTTTTTTCCACGCCTTCCAGCCCCGGCGAGGCATTCACCTCCATGACCAGCGGCCCGCGCGTCGCCCGCAGAAGATCTACGCCCGCCACGTCCAGCCCCAAGGTTTGCGCCGCTTTGACGGCAATTTCCCGTTCGCGATCGCTGATATCGGCTACCCGCGCCACGCCGCCGCGGTGAAGGTTAGAGCGGAAGTCGCCCTCTTTCGCCTGGCGCTCGATGGCCGCCACCACTTCATTACCGACCACGAAGCAGCGGATGTCGCGCCCTTTCGCCTCTTCGATGTACTCCTGCACCAGGATGTGCGCATTGAGGCCCCGAAAGGCGTCAATCACGCTCTCCGCCGCCTGGCGCGTTTCCGCCAGCACCACGCCAATGCCCTGCGTGCCTTCCACCAGCTTAATCACCAAAGGCGCGCCGCCCACCATGTCGATAAGATCGCTGGTGTCGTCAGGTGAATGGGCAATACCGGTGACGGGGAGATCGATCCCCTGACGGGCGAGGAGCTGCAGCGAGCGCAGCTTGTCGCGGGCGCGCGAAATGGCGACGGATTCGTTAAGCGGATAGCTGCCCAGCATCTCAAACTGGCGCAGCGCGGCGGTGCCGTAATAGGTTATCTGGGAGCCGATGCGGGGGATCACCGCATCAAAGTGCGGCAGCTTGCGGCCTTTGTAGTGAATCGACGAGGCGGCCGGGTCAATGTTCATATAGCAGGACATCGGGTCGAGGATCTCAACCTGATGCCCGCGTTTCGCCGCCGCTTCTCGCAGGCGCTTACATGAATAGAGCGTTCCATCCCGGGACAATATGGCAATTTTCACCCTGCACCTCTCTGAAGACATGGAAAAAGCCTGCATATCATATACGCAGGCAGGCGCAGGCGGAATGGACTATCGCGTCGCCCAGCCCTGTTTGTGCAGGTAATCAAGAATAAACGGACGGTTTTCTTTAATGATGGTGCGACGAATATGGTCAGTCCAGGTATCACGACGGTTATTGCTGTCGCGCGTCAGGTAGTAGTTCGCCAGCTCTTCGTCATATTGATTCAGGACGTCCCGATCGACCGGCTGGTAGTGGTTTTCGTGCACCAGCATGGCGGCAGGAATACGTGGCTTCAGATCCGGATTATCCGCAGGCCAGCCGAGGCACAGGCCAAACAGCGGCAGGACGTGTTTTGGCAGCTTCAGCAGCTCGGTCACGCTTTCAATGTTGTTACGCAGGCCACCGATGTAGACGCCGCCCAAACCCAGCGACTCCGCCGCCGTGAAGGCGTTTTGCGCCATCAGTGCGGTATCCACCACGCCCAGCAGCAGCTGTTCGGCCAGCCCCAGCTGCGCTTCAGGGCAAATTTGCAGGTGGCGGTTAAAGTCGGCGCAGAACACCCAGAACTCGGCGGCCTGGGCAACATGCTTCTGCCCGCCGGTCAGCGTCACCAGCTGTTCACGCATGGCCGGGTCGGTGATGCGGATAATCGAGCTGCACTGCAGGAAGCTGGAACTGGAGGTCGCTCTGGCGCTGTTAATAATCGCTTCGCGCTGCGCCTCGGTAATCGGCTCGTCGGTGAAGTGGCGAATGGAACGGTGGGATGTGAGCAGGTCTATGGTTGGCGTCATCTTGTCTCTCTTTGTCTTGCTTAAACCGTATGGCAGCCAGTATAGGCAATGATTTGCGCGGTGTAATTGGCGAAACATAGCCTTACTGTATCAAAGCGACAGGCGAAACCTTCTTTAATGGCGACAGGTTATCGGGCACTATATGTCCTATTCGCCGTCAGGCTTGTTTTTTGAGGAGAGAGAAATGTTTGCAGTAATTTTTGGTCGTCCAGGGTGCCCTTACTGTGTGCGCGCGAAAGAGCTGGCTGAGAAACTGACCGAAGAGCGCGATGACTTCAACTTCCGCTACGTGGACATCCACGCGGAAGGCATCACCAAAGCTGATCTCGAAAAAACCGTCGGCAAGCCGGTTGAAACCGTACCGCAGATCTTCCTCGATCAGAAACACATCGGCGGTTGCACTGACTTCGAAGCCTACGCCAAAGAGCATCTGGGCCTGTTTGCCGCCCAGTAATGCGAAGACGCCCTCACCCGGAGGGCGTTTTTATTTGTGGTGCCGTTGATGCTTAATCAGGCTGCACACAAACAAATAGCACAGCGCGCCGAGGGCGCACCAGAAGACGCCGCTCAGCAACCACGCCAGCTCCTGCCAGAAACTTCGCGTTGATACATACAGCATGCGCATCAGCAGCAGACACAGCGGTGCCGCCAGCATTGCGCCAATAAGCGGCTTGACCACCTCCCCTTTACGGGAAAGAAAACTGGCTGCCGCTCCCGGCAGCGTAAAAAAGAGCAGCCCCAGCTCCGGGTGTCCGGCAGCCCTGAATGCCCCTTTCACATTAAAAGCGAGCGACATGCACACGACGGTAAACAGCAAAAAGCAGCTGATCACCCCCGCCCAGTTTCGTTTAATGTTCAAACTATCCTCCTGACTTATCTCTATCAAATACACCTTCGTCGGGTAGACGCCCAGTCAGATAAAGCAATGCGGCAATCCATGCCAAAGTACGCACAGGGTGATGCGATAATAGGTAGCTGTCAGTAGCTAATACGATTAAACTATCGGCCAGCTAATGTTTTAGGGAATAAATTAGGTAACAGGGAGGGTTGAACGCGTTCCCTGTTCTAAAAAACAGTAGCCCAAATAGTCCTTTCATTCAACAACTTACTGGTAAACAAGAAGTTAGCCTCCGTGAATATAAACGTCGCAGACTTGTTAAATGGGAATTACATCCTGTTATTATTTGTGGTACTGGCGCTGGGCCTTTGCCTGGGTAAATTGCGCCTGGGTTCAGTTCAACTTGGTAATTCCATTGGCGTTTTAGTGGTTTCCTTATTATTAGGCCAGCAGCACTTCAGCATTAACACGGACGCGCTCAACTTAGGCTTTATGCTGTTTATTTTTTGTGTTGGCGTGGAAGCGGGACCGAACTTTTTTTCAATTTTCTTCCGCGACGGCAAAAATTATCTGATGCTGGCGCTGGTGATGGTCGGCAGCGCGCTGCTGATCGCGTTAGGGCTGGGTAAACTGTTTGGCTGGGATATCGGGTTAACGGCCGGTATGCTGGCAGGCTCCATGACCTCCACCCCCGTGCTCGTGGGTGCCGGTGATACCCTGCGCCATTCCGGCATGGCCGGCGCGCAGCTCTCTACCGCGCTCGACCACCTGAGCCTGGGCTATGCCCTGACCTATCTGATCGGTCTGGTGAGCCTGATTGTCGGCGCACGCTACCTGCCAAAACTGCAGCATCAGGATCTGCAGACCAGCGCCCAGCAAATCGCGCGCGAGCGCGGTCTCGATACCGATTCCAAACGTAAAGTCTATCTCCCGGTGATCCGCGCCTATCGCGTCGGGCCAGAACTGGTGGCATGGGCCGACGGCAAAAACCTGCGCGAGCTGGGGATCTACCGCCAGACGGGCTGCTATATCGAACGTATCCGCCGCAACGGCATTCTGGCGAACCCGGACGGCGACGCGGTGCTGCAGATGGGCGACGACATCGCGCTGGTGGGTTACCCGGACGCCCACGCCCGTCTCGACCCGAGCTTCCGTAACGGCAAAGAGGTGTTCGACCGCGACCTGCTCGACATGCGCATCGTCACCGAAGAGATCGTGGTAAAAAACCATAACGCCGTGGGCCGCCGCCTGGCCCAGCTGAAGCTGACCGACCACGGTTGCTTCCTCAACCGAGTGATCCGCAGCCAGATTGAAATGCCGATCGACGATAACGTTGTGCTCAACAAAGGCGACGTTCTGCAGGTCAGCGGCGACGCCCGCCGCGTGAAAACCGTTGCCGACCGCATCGGCTTTATCTCCATTCACAGCCAGGTCACCGACCTGCTGGCCTTCTGCGCCTTCTTTATTGTTGGCCTGATGATCGGGATGATCACCTTCCAGTTCAGCAACTTTAGCTTCGGCATCGGTAACGCCGCCGGGCTGCTGTTTGCCGGGATCATGCTGGGCTTCCTGCGAGCAAACCACCCGACCTTCGGCTACATTCCGCAGGGCGCGCTGAACATGGTGAAAGAGTTCGGTCTGATGGTCTTTATGGCAGGCGTGGGCTTAAGCGCGGGCAGCGGCATCGGCCACAGCCTGGGCGCCGTCGGCTGGCAGATGCTGGTTTCCGGACTTATCGTCAGCCTGGTGCCGGTGGTGATCTGCTTCCTGTTCGGCGCCTACGTGCTGCGCATGAACCGCGCCCTGCTCTTCGGGGCAATGATGGGCGCGCGTACCTGTGCGCCTGCGATGGAAATCATCAGCGATACCGCGCGCAGCAACATCCCGGCGCTCGGTTATGCGGGCACGTACGCCATCGCTAACGTACTGCTGACGCTGGCGGGTACGCTGATTATCATCATCTGGCCCGGGCTCGGATAACTCCTAAGAATGCGCGTGGCGGAAAATATTTTTGTTACGCGCAGAACTTTTTTATCAGGGGGCAGTCATAACTAGTGCCACTGCTTTTCTTTGATGTCCCCAATTTGTGGAGCCCATCAACCCCGCCGTTTTGGTTCAAGGTTGATGGGTTTTTTGTTGCCTGAAATTCCCCTTACTCAAATCTCACCTTCTCTCTTGCAGTTAAAACATATATGATTAAACGCATATGAAAATCACACCTGCAGGAACTCCCATGCTCCACCCGCTCCAGCTCTTCAAAACCCTCTCCGACGAAACGCGGCTCGCCATCGTCATGCTGCTCCGTGAAGCGGGCGAACTGTGCGTCTGCGATCTCTGCTCCGCGACCACCGAGTCGCAGCCTAAGGTCTCCCGTCACATGGCGCTGCTGCGCGAGTCCGGGCTGGTTATCGATCGTCGCGAGGGGAAATGGGTCCATTACCGTCTCTCTCCCAACATGCCTGCATGGGCGGCAGCCGTTATCGACACCAGTTGGAACTGCCTGCGGGAAGAGACGCGCATGAAGCTGAAAAACCGACTTGCAGGCTCGTGCTGATAACAATACATTCACAAAAACAGATATAACGGAGTAAGCGATGTTTCTGGCAGGAGCGATTTTTTTATTCACATTGGTACTGGTCATCTGGCAGCCCAGGGGACTCAGTATCGGCTGGAGCGCGACCATCGGTGCCGTGCTGGCGCTGGCCAGCGGCGTGATTCACATTAACGATATACCTGTGGTGTGGAATATCGTCTGGAACGCCACTGCAACCTTTATTGCCGTCATCATCATCAGCCTGCTGCTGGATGAGTCCGGCTTTTTCGAGTGGGCGGCGCTGCACGTCGCCCGCTGGGGGAACGGTCGCGGGCGATTGCTGTTTACGTATATCGTACTGCTGGGTGCAGCCGTTGCGGCGCTGTTTGCCAATGACGGCGCGGCGCTGATCCTGACCCCTATCGTTATCGCCATGCTGCTGGCGCTGGGGTTCAGCAAACAGGCCACGCTGGCGTTTGTGATGGCAGCAGGTTTTATCGCCGATACCGCCAGCCTGCCGCTGATTGTCTCCAACCTGGTCAACATTGTGTCGGCAGACTTCTTTAAGCTGGGGTTCAGCGAATACGCCTCGGTGATGATCCCGGTAGATATCGCCGCCATTGCCGCAACGCTGGTCATGCTGCATCTGTTCTTCCGCAAGGAAATTCCCCCGGAATATGACCTGGCGAAACTTCAGGAGCCCGCGCGGGCCATTCACGACCTTCCGACCTTCAGAACGGGCTGGATCGTCCTGCTCCTTCTGCTTGTCGGTTTCTTTGTGCTTGAACCTCTCGGCATTCCGGTGAGCGCCATTGCGACCGTCGGCGCGCTGATTTTATTTGCCGTCGCAAAACGCGGACATGCGATAAACACCGGAAAAGTGCTGCGCGGCGCGCCGTGGCAGATCGTTATCTTCTCGCTGGGGATGTATCTGGTGGTGTATGGCCTGCGCAATGCCGGGCTGACGGACTCTCTCACGGGCGTACTGAATAGCCTGGCCGGGCACGGATTGTGGGCCACCACGCTGGGTACCGGGTTCATCACCGCGTTCCTGTCATCCATAATGAACAATATGCCCACGGTGCTGATTGGCGCGCTCTCCATTGAGGGCAGCACGGCAACGGGGTTGATTAAGGAGGCGATGATTTACGCCAACGTGATTGGCTGCGATCTGGGCCCGAAAATCACGCCTATCGGCAGCCTCGCCACCCTGCTCTGGCTCCACGTGCTGGCGCAGAAAAACATGACGATTACCTGGGGCTACTATTTCCGGACGGGCATCATTATGACGCTGCCGGCCCTGTTTGTGACGCTCGCCGCGCTGGCGCTACGTCTCTCCTTCACACTGTAATGAGCCACTGATATGAGCCACATCACCATTTACCACAACCCCGCCTGCGGCACCTCGCGCAACACGCTGGAGATGATCCGCAACAGCGGCACGGAGCCAGAGATTATCCTCTATCTGGAAAACCCGCCGTCGCGCGATGAGCTGACCACCCTGATTGCCGATATGGGCATTTCAGTGCGGGACCTGCTGCGTAAAAACGTGGAGCCCTATGAACAGCTGGGCCTTGCCGACGATAACTTCACCGACGACCAGCTTATCAATTTTATGCTGCAGCACCCGATCCTGATTAACCGTCCGATCGTGGTAACGCCGCTGGGTACCCGCCTGTGCCGCCCATCTGAAGTCGTCCTCGACATTCTGCCGGACGCGCAGAAAGGGGCGTTTACGAAAGAGGATGGCGAAGCCGTCGTGGACGCCAGTGGGAAAAAAATCGAACACAGATAAAAGTGGCAGGGCGAGTGTTACCTAAGGGTTCCCCTCGCCCGCAATTCTCCCCACCATCGCCCGAATCTCCTCCCGGGTTAACGGCGCCCGGTCGGTGACATAGTGCAGCGTCATCCCTTCGATAAACGCGTCCAGCGCGCGGGTGGTGACCGGGTCGAACCACTGCTCGAGCGTTGTCTGGCTCATCTTCATCCAGTCCTGCATCACCGTTTTCAGCGCCGCGCTGCGGTGCATAAAGGCGTAGAGCTGATACATCAGCGCCATGTTGTGCGGCGTGGTCACCTGTGAGCTGTGGATCAGGGTGGTGATGGATTCGCACGCCATTTCCGGACCGGTGACGCCCGCGAAGAAATCCCGGTACTGCTTCGACATCTGCCGGGTAAACCACGTGAAGGCCTCCTCCAGCAGCGGCTCCATGCCGTCGAAATAGTAGGTCATCGACCCCAGCGGCACGCCCGCGCAGGTGGCGATTTTACGGTGCGTGACGGCGTGAATGCCGTGCTCGGCAATGGTATCGAGTGTTGCCTGCAGGATCTTCTCCCGGCGATGCGGATCGTTCGGTGGTCTGCTCATAAATTCCTCACGTGGTTTGTGTACAAATGTACACAAACTTGCTAGTGTTGTCGCTATTGTTGTACTTCTGGTGCTATCCCGATGACGCTGACCTCTCCCCGTAAAGCCCTGCAGCGACGCCTGTGGGCGCTGTTTATGTTCTTCTTCATTCCCGGCCTGCTGATGGCCTCCTGGGCCACGCGCACCCCCGCCATTCGCGATATTTTGTCCGTTTCTACCGCCGAGATGGGCATCGTACTGTTCGGCCTGTCGATAGGCTCCATGAGCGGCATCCTCTGCTCCGCGTGGCTGGTAAAGCGCTTTGGTACGCGAGCGGTGATCCGCACCACCATGTGCTTTGCCGTGTTCGGGATGGGAATATTAAGCGTGGCGCTGTGGTTTGCCTCGCCGGTGCTGTTCGCCCTGGGCCTGACGGTATTCGGCGGCAGCTTCGGTTCGGCGGAAGTTGCCATCAACGTGGAAGGGGCGGCAGTCGAGCGCGAAATGAATAAAACCGTGCTGCCGATGATGCACGGTTTTTACAGCCTCGGCACGCTGGCCGGTGCGGGCGTGGGGATGGCGCTGACGGCCACTGGCATGAGCGCGAATCTGCATATCCTGCTGGCGGCGCTGGTGTGCATCATTCCGATCCTGACAGGCATCCGGGCGATCCCGGACGGCACCGGTAAGAACTCCGCTGACGAACAGCACTCGGCCGAAAAAGGGCTGCCCTTCTACCGCGACTTCCAGCTGATGCTGATCGGCGTGGTGGTGCTGGCGATGGCGTTCGCGGAAGGTTCCGCCAACGACTGGCTGCCGCTGCTGATGGTGGACGGTCACGGCTTTAGCCCGACCTCCGGCTCGCTGATTTACGCCGGGTTTACGCTGGGGATGACCGTTGGCCGCTTCACCGGCGGCTGGTTTATCGACCGCTACAGCCGCGTGGCGGTGGTGCGCGCCAGCGCCCTGCTGGGCGGCCTGGGTATTGCGATGATCATCTTTGTCGATGTGGACTGGATTGCCGGCGTCTCGGTGATCCTCTGGGGGCTGGGCGCGTCGCTCGGCTTCCCGCTGACCATTTCAGCCGCCAGCGATACCGGCCCGGATGCCCCGACGCGCGTCAGCGTGGTGGCGACCACGGGCTATCTCGCCTTCCTGGTCGGGCCGCCGCTGCTCGGCTTCCTCGGCGAGCACTACGGGCTGCGCAGCGCCATGCTGGTGGTGTTAGGGCTAGTGATCATCGCGGCGCTGGTGGCGCGCGCGGTGGCAAAGCCGGAAACGAATCAAACGACACTGGAGAAGGGATATGAGCGTTAAACTGATCGCCGTCGACATGGATGGTACATTTCTGAGCGATGCCAAGACCTACAATCGCCCGCGCTTTCTGGCGCAGTACGCCCGCATGAAGGCGCAAGGCATTCGCTTCGTGGTCGCCAGCGGCAACCAGTATTACCAGCTGATCTCCTTTTTCCCGGAGATTGCGCATGAAATTGCGTTCGTCGCCGAAAACGGCGGCTGGGTGGTGAGCGAAGGAGAAGATGTCTTTAACGGTGAACTGTCGAAAGCCCATTTCGCCACCGTCGCGAACGTGTTAAACGAGGTTCCGGGCATTGAGATTATCGCCTGTGGGAAAAGCAGCGCGTACACGCTGAAATGCTATGACGAGGGCTTTAAGGATATCGCGGCGAAGTATTACCACCGCCTCGAAATGGTCAGCGATTTCGACAACCTGAACGATATTTTCTTCAAGTTCGGGCTTAACGTTTCTGACGATGAAATTCCGCGTATTCAGGCGCTGCTGCATGAAAAGCTGAGTGACATCATGGTACCCGTCACGACCGGTCACGGCAGTATCGATCTGATTATCCCCGGCGTGCACAAAGCTAACGGCCTGCGGATCCTGCAAAAGCGCTGGGGCATAGAGGACAGCGAAGTGGTGGCCTTCGGCGACAGCGGCAACGACGTGGAGATGCTGCGCCAGTCCGGGTTCAGCTTTGCGATGGCGAATGCCAGACCGCACATCAAAGCGGCGGCGCGTTTTGAGGCGCCGCATAATAACGATGAAGGCGTTTTAAACGTGATTGAGAAAGTGTTGAACGGGGAGGCACCGTTTAATTGACCGGTGCGGTCTGATGCCCTCACCCTGGCCCTCTCCCACAGGGAGAGGGGACTGTTCCGTGCTCGCCAACAGGAAGAGGGAATAAACAGGTTAAGGTTGCAGGGCGTTCCCGACGCGTTTGTCTTTCAGGAACACCACCATCAGGCCAACCCACAGCACGCCGTTGGCGAGGTTAAACAGGCTGAACAGCCCGTTGCCGCCCATCGCATAGGCATGCTTGCTCACCTCGATACCGACGGTAAAAATCAGCATCTGCAGCATCCCCATCGCCGCTGAGACCGTGCCTTTACTCATCTCGCTGGCAAACAGCGTCAGGCGCACCAGCCCGGCGTTGGCCACGCCAATCCCGAAGGCGTAGATGCTCAGCCCCGCCGTCATCCACAGATAAGCGTGTGTTGACGCGACGGTCGCCACCGCAGCCAGAATCAGCCCTGCCGCAATCGGCCAGCCGCCCATGATAATCAGTGAACGCACAGTGCGTCGTGACGTCAGGCGTGCCAGCACCAGATTCCCGATAATCAGCGCGCCAAAGATCGGCACCTGCAGCAGGCCATACTCGTAGCTGCTGAGTTTTTCACCGCTGATGATAATGACCGGCGACTGCGCGATCCACGCCAGCAGCGGCAGGCTAACGAACCCGGTCGCCAGCGCGCCCGCCACAAAGCGGCCGTTCTTCAGCACTTCTTTGTAATCCCGACCCAGTTCTTTCAGCGAGAGTTTCTCGCCGATGCGGGTGGCCGTTTCCGGCATCGCCCGGTGCAGGCCAAAGAACGCGAAGGCGGCGAGAAGCGCAAAGAGCACAAACATCCCTTCCCACGGCGCAACGTGCACCCACGCGGCACCCACCAGCGGCCCGAGTAAGGGAGCGATCAGCGCCACGTTCGCCATCAGCGCGGTAATTTTGATGCACACCGCCTCTTCAAACGATTCCTGAATGGCGGCATACCCCACGGCGCCGATAAAGCACAGGCTCACCCCTTGCAGGAAGCGCAGCAGGGTAAATTGTTCAATGTTTTGCGCCAGCAGCGTGGCGAGACAGGTGACGATAAACCACACCACGCCCGTCAGCATCACCGGACGACGGCCAATACGATCCGACAGCGGGCCTAACAGCCACTGTAAAAACATGCCGCCGGCCAGATAGGCGGTCATGGAGGTCGGCACCCACTCAATACCCGCGTTGTACTGCGCCACAACGGCCAGCATCCCGGGCTGGATCATATCGTTGCCGATATAGGTAGAGAATTCGTAGAGCACCAGACACAGAGGGAAAAGCAACGCCTGACGACCCAGACGTGAACCAGAAGAAGAACGGTTTAACATGCAATCTCTTTATAATGACAAAATCGCGACGAGTTTAATGAAATGCCGCAGCCCGAGATAGTGATTTATCGAGGATAAACAGAAATAAAGCACATATCGTCTTCGTTTAAGGTTTCCTTAAGTTGACACTTTTATGATAGCGCGATTACTCGTCAACGACCCCAAATTATGGCACTCACCTCCAGCCGTTCAGAATTGTCTAACTTACAGACAAATAAGACAAAACGACTTTACCGCTTACCGACCCGCTTTTATGGTTATCAGCTTTTCGTACTGATTGCCCTTGCCGTGGTGTTTACATGGCTATCGCGCAGTGAAGCGCTCGACAGATGGATCACCGGCTTTTGGTATGACGCGGCCACGCAGAGCTTTCCGCTGCAGAAGGATCACCTGCTGGATCTGCTAAACCACCGCCTGGCAAAGTACATCGCCATCGGCTTAGGTGCTGTAGCGCTGTTTTACGGTGCCTACAAGCGCAACGCAAGGCTTGTCACGGCGGCGCTGCTGATGGGCGTTGGCGCGCTGGTAGTAGGCGTGCTGAAAAGCGTGAGCCATCACAGCTGCCCGTGGGATCTGGTGGAATATGGCGGTAAGGCTATGTCTTATCCCCTGTTCAGCGCCGTCCCTGCTGACAGCGGTCCGGGGCGTTGTTTCCCCGGCGGTCATGCCTCCAGCGGCTTTATGGTGATGGGCCTGTTTTTTGCCTTCTGGCGCGAGCGTCCGCGTCTCGCCTGGTGCTTCGTCGCGCTGGGCGTGGTGTTAGGTCTGGCGATGGGCTACGGCCAGGTCATGCGCGGGGCGCATTTTTTCTCTCACAACCTGTGGGCCGGGTGGTGGGTCTGGTTTTCTCAGGTGGTTGTCTACGGACTTATTTCCACCCGGTTTGCTAAAGAGTGATAACGCTATGTTAGAGAATCTGAATTATCAGCTGTTTTATCTGATCAACGCCACGCCAGCCTCGCCTGAGTGGACGATCGATTTTGCCACCTTCCTGGCAAAAGATCTGATCGGTATCGTGCCTGCACTGGCTGCGATTCTCTGGCTGTGGGGTCCCCGCAGCCAGGTGAAGGCGCAGCGCCAGCTGGTGATTAAAGTCGCGATGGCGCTCGGGGTAAGCGTCCTGGTCAGCTACATTCTCGGCCATGCGTTCCCGCACGATCGTCCGTTTGTCGATCGCGTCGGCTATACCTTCCTGCACCACGCGCCGGATGACTCGTTCCCGAGCGATCACGGTACGGTGATCTTTACCTTCGCGCTGGCTTTCCTGTTCTGGCATCGCCTGTGGTCCGGTGCGGTCCTGATGGTGGCGGCCCTGGCAATCGCCTGGTCACGCGTTTACCTGGGCGTTCACTGGCCGCTGGATATGGTGGGCGGTTTCCTGGTCGGGCTGATCGGCTGCGTGAGCGCGGCTATCCTGTGGAGCCTCTTCGGTGAAGCGCTTTACCGCACGCTGTCTTCGCTCTATCGCGCCATTTTCGCTATCCCGATCCGCAAAGGCTGGATACGTGACTAACCCCAACCTGACAGGTTACACTTGAGCCCCCGCCCTGCGGGGGTTCACTTTTTTATCCCGAGGAACTATGGAAACACGTCGCGATGACCGCATTGCTCAGCTGCTACAGGCGCTGAAGCGCAGCGATAAGCTGCATCTTAAGGAAGCCGCCAACCTCCTCGGCGTCTCAGAGATGACCATTCGTCGGGATCTGAACAGCGAAAGCGCGCCCGTCGTGCTGCTGGGCGGGTATATTGTGCTTGAGCCGCGTAGCGCCAGCCATTATCTGATCAGCGACCAGAAGACGCGCCTGGTGGAAGAGAAGCGCAAAGCCGCCCGGCTTGCGGCCTCACTGGTACAGCCGCACCAGACGCTGTTTTTTGACTGCGGAACCACCACGCCGTGGATTATCGAAGCCATCGACAGCAGCATCCCTTTTACCGCCGTGTGCTACTCCCTGAACACCTTTCTGGCGCTTCAGGAGAAACCCGAGTGCCGGGTGATCCTCTGCGGCGGCGAGTTTCACGCCAGCAACGCCATCTTTAAGCCGCTTAACCTGCAGGACACGCTCAGCAATCTCTGCCCGGATATCGCGTTTTATTCCGCCGCGGGCGTCAACGTGCGTCAGGGTGCGACCTGCTTTAACCTGGAAGAGCTTCCGGTGAAGCACTGGGCGTTAAGTGCGGCGCAGTACCATGTGCTGGTGGTCGATCACAGCAAGTTTGGCAAGGTGCGTTCGGCAAGAATGGGCGAGCTGGCGCAGTTTGACGCCATCGTCAGCGACTGCCGCCCGGACGACGAGATTGTGGCCCACGCGAAGGCGCAGCAGGTGAAGTTAATGTATTAAGAGGGATGCGGTCTGATGCCCGCACCCCGCCCCTCTCCCACAGGGAGAGGGAGAAAACCCAAAAGGTTTAGCTGAACCAGCTGCCGAACCAGCCGTGGAATTTCATCATCACGAAATCCCACATCCGGCTAAAGAAGCCGCCCTCTTCCACCGCTTCCATCACAATCAGCGGACGCTGTTCAATCGACTTCCCGTTTAGCTGGAAATCAATCGTCCCGACCACCTGGCCTTTTTTCAGCGGAGCCGTGAGCTGCGGGTCGGTCAGGGTATAGCTGGCCTTCAGGTTTTTCAGCTGACCGCGCGGAATGGTCACCGAGCCCGCCTCACCCGCGCCCAGGTTCACTTCGCTCTTGTCACCAAACCAGACGCGCTGGCTGACGAACGTGGCATCCGGCTTAATCGGCGTCACGGTTTCATAGAAGCGGAAGCCCCAGGTCAGCAGTTTTTCTGACTCATTAAAGCGAATGCGGTCGGTTTTGGTGCCCAGCACCACCGAAATCAGACGCATGTCGCCCTGGGTCGCGGAGGCCACCAGGTTATAGCCCGCGCCCGCCGTGGTGCCGGTTTTCATTCCGTCCACATTGACGTTGCTGCTCCACAGCAGGCGGTTACGGTTGGGCTGACGGATTTTATTGAAGGTAAACTCTTTCTCTTTATGGATGGCGTATTCATCCGGCACGTCGTGGATCAGCGCTTTCCCCAGCAGCGCCATGTCGCGCGCGGTACTGAACTGTCCCGGCGAATCCAGACCGTGAACCGTTTTGAACGTGGTGTTGGTTAAGCCCAGTTTCTGCGCGTAGCCATTCATCAAGCCAATAAAAGAATCCTGGCTGCCGGCAACGTAATCGGCCAGCGCGATACACGCATCATTTCCCGACTGAATAATTACCCCTTTGTTCAGATCGGAAACGGAGACCTGATCCCCCGGCTTCAGGAACATCACCGAAGAGCCCCGCAGCGCCGGGTTGCCGGTCGCCCAGGCATCTTTCCCGATGGTGACCATATCGTCCAGCTTGATCTTGCCCGCTTTCAGCGCCTGGCCGACCACGTAGCTGGTCATGATTTTGGTCAGGCTTGCCGGATCGAGTTTCTCATCCGCATCCCCTTCCGCCAGCACTTTACCGCTGGAATAATCCATCAGGATCCAGGCGCGCGCATCCACAGGCGGCGCTTCGGGCGCAGCCTGTTCAGCTGCATAGAGAGTTGGTGCAAACAGGAAAAGGAGCGCAGAGCCTGTCGCAAGGCTGCGCAGAGAAGTCATTTTACGCGTCATAAATGCCACCCGAGTGTCCATTCAAAAATTACGTCACATCACCGTGTCGCAAGAAGCGATGAGTAATAGCGCACTAAAACGGTTAAAGAAACCCAACGAGGGTAAAGTTATTAAAGTTTATGCAATAACATTCATATACGCTTTGATTCAGACGATTTTTTTGTCTTCTGTTGCGTAATTGTTAGGTTTATCTCACCATGGCGAACGCTGACCCGGATTCACAACTCATCAGGAGTAAATATGATTACGCTTTGGGGCAGGAACAACTCGACCAACGTTAAGAAAGTGCTCTGGACGCTCGAGGAGCTGGATTTACCCTACAACCAAATCATGGCCGGCATGTCGTTCGGCGTGAACAAAGAGGCCGACTATCTGGCCATGAACCCGAACGGCCTGGTGCCGCTGCTGCGCGATGATGAAACAGACGCGACGCTTTGGGAGTCCAACACCATTGTCCGCTACCTCGCCGCCCAGTACGGTCAGGGCCGCCTGTGGGTGGAAAGCCCGACCCGTCGTGCTCAGGGCGAAAAGTGGATGGACTGGGCGAATCAGACGCTATCCCCGACCCACCGCGTGATCCTGATGGGACTTATCCGCACGCCGGAAGCCGAACGCGATTATCCCGCTATTCACGCCGCGCAGGATGCCTGCGAAAACCTGTTTGCGATGATGGATGACGAGCTGGCGAAGCACGCCTGGTTCTCCGGCGAGGTGTTCGGCACAGGCGATATCGCCGTGGCGCCGTTCGTCTGGAACCTGACCAACATGGGCCTGAAGTGGACGCCGCGCCCTCATCTTGAGCGCTGGCTAAAACAGCTGAGCGATCGCCCGGCGTACCGTAACGTGGTGATGATCCCGGTCACCTGATTACGCACCGGACGGGCTGACTTTCAACAGCTGCCCGTCCGTCTCGTCGGTCAGCACATATAAATAGCCGTCCGGCCCCACCCGCACATCGCGAATACGTTTATCCCGGTCGCCCAGAATTCGTCCGTCCTCCGTGACCTTATTGCCCTCCACGCTCAGCACGATAACGTCCTTTTCCTTCAGCGCGCCGATAAACAGCTTGTTTTTCCACTGCGGGAAGACGTCGCTGTTGTAAAAGGCCATACCGCTCACGGCAGGCGACACTTTCCAGACGAACAGCGGTTTTTCGGTTCCCTCAACGTGCTCGCCTTTGGCTTCCGGAATTTTCAGACCGCTATAGTTAATACCGTGCGTCGCCAGCGGCCAGCCGTAGTTCTTTCCTTTCTCCGGGATGTTGATCTCATCCCCGCCGCGCGGGCCGTGCTCGTTCAGCCACAGCGCGTCGCTCCAGGGATTCATCGCCATCCCCTGCGGGTTACGAATGCCGTAAGACCAGATTTCGGGTCGTGCGCCGGGGGTATTCACAAACGGGTTATCCGGCGGCGCTTTTCCGTCTTCGGTGAGGCGCACCACTTTACCCTGCAGCTTGTCCAGGTCCTGCGCCGTCGGACGCTGGTTGTTCTCGCCAAGTCCGATAAAGAGCGAGCCTTTGCCGTCGAACACCAGCCGCCCGCCAAAATGGTTCCCGGTGGAGAGTTTCGGCATCTGGCGGAACACCACCTGGAATCCCTCGATGCGGGAATAGTCGTCGCTCAGGCGGCCATAGCCCACCGCCGTTCCGGCTTTGCCGTCACTCCCGGCTTCAGCGAAGCTCAGCCAGATGCGGCGTGATTTTTCAAAATCCGGGGCGAGGACCACGTCCAGCAATCCTCCCTGACCGTTTGCCCAGACCTTCGGCACGCCGACAATTGGATCGGAGAGCCCTTTTCCGGCCTGCCAGCGTTTGAGCTGACCGCCCTTCAGGGTCACCAGCAGCCCGTTATTATCCGGCAGAAACGCCAGAGACCAGGGATGATCGAGTTTGTTTTGCAGCACCTCGACCTTGACCGCCTCCGGGGCAGCAAGAAGCGAAAACGGCATGAACAGCGCAGGCAGGGAAATTAGCGAGGATCGTGGCATAACGCGCTCCTTTATCGGCACATGGCATAAAGATTAGCCACTGCGTCCGGGCGCGTTACCACTTTTACAAAAGCTTAATCAGAAGGGGGAGTCGCCTCCCCCGGAATCAGTGCTGTTCAAGCTGTTTGTGCTCGTTCAGGCACATGATGCATAGAGAGAGCGTGGTCAGGCAGTTTTCAAGCTTCTCCGCGTTAACAGCGATAAAGTTCGGGCAGTCGTGGCGTCCGTTCATCAGACACACCCCTGCAATGGAGAGCACTTCGGCAGCGCGGCGCAGCGCGATTTCTTCGCTTTCGCCGTATTTCGCCTGCAGGGTCGGTGCTTTTTCACGCATGAAATTGCAAAGTTCAAACAGGTTATCACGCAGATGTTCGCTTTCGCTGACTGACATATACCCTTTTGCCTTCCTCAACTGCAGGTACGCGGCCAGGTCGATTCGGGCGTTGATCAGCTTGTTAAGCAGATCGCGTTTAAGTCTGTCAACGGTCATGCTCTTTCCTCCTCTGTCAGCCATTGTGCATAATCAGGATAAGTTCATTTTTTGTACAGTTTAATGCCTGGGATCAATTTTTATTAACTGATTAACATTATTTACAATGTTACAACGTCTGCCCGGCGCATCAGCCTTGCAAAGAGTGTATAAATCCCCCGCGATACGCTGTAAAATCCCGCCCTGATAACTCCATAATTGATGAATTTTTAACCTATGAGCAATGTTACGCACCAGCCGAAAATCGGCTTCGTCTCCCTGGGCTGCCCGAAAAACCTCGTGGATTCCGAACGCATCCTGACCGAACTGCGCACCGAGGGCTATGACGTGGTGCCAAGCTACGACAACGCCGATATGGTGATCGTGAACACCTGCGGTTTTATCGACAGCGCGGTTCAGGAGTCACTGGAAGCCATCGGTGAAGCCCTGACGGAAAACGGCAAAGTGATTGTTACCGGCTGTCTGGGCGCGAAAGAAGACCAGATCCGCGAAGTGCACCCGAAGGTGCTGGAGATCACCGGCCCGCACAGCTACGAGCAGGTGCTGGAACATGTTCATCACTACGTGCCAAAACCAAAGCACAACCCGTTCCTGAGCCTGGTGCCAGAGCAGGGCGTGAAGCTGACGCCGCGCCACTACGCGTACTTAAAAATTTCCGAAGGCTGCAACCATCGCTGCACCTTCTGCATCATCCCGTCCATGCGCGGCGATCTGGTGAGCCGTCCGATTGGCGAAGTGCTGGCGGAAGCTAAACGTCTGGCCGACGCCGGCGTGAAGGAGCTGCTGGTCATCTCCCAGGACACCTCGGCCTACGGCGTGGACGTTAAACACCGCTCCGGTTTCCACAACGGCGAGCCGGTGAAAACCAGCATGGTCGGCCTGTGCGAGCAGCTGTCTAAGCTCGGTATCTGGACGCGCCTGCACTACGTCTATCCGTACCCGCACGTTGACGACGTGATCCCGCTGATGGCGGAAGGCAAAATTCTGCCGTACCTGGATATCCCGCTGCAGCACGCCAGCCCGCGTATCCTGAAGCTGATGAAGCGTCCTGGCTCCGTTGACCGCCAGCTGGCGCGCATCAAGCAGTGGCGCGAGATCTGTCCGGATCTGACCCTGCGCTCCACCTTCATCGTCGGCTTCCCGGGTGAAACCGAAGAAGACTTCCAGATGCTGCTCGACTTCCTGAAAGAAGCGCGTCTGGACCGCGTAGGCTGCTTCAAGTACAGCCCGGTAGAAGGCGCAACCGCCAACGAGCTGGCGGACCAGGTGCCGGAAGAGGTGAAAGAAGAGCGCTGGAACCGCTTCATGCAGCTGCAGCAGCAGATCTCTGCCGAGCGTCTGCAGGAAAAAGTGGGCCGCGAGATCATGGTCATCGTTGACGAAGTGGACGAAGAAGGGGCGATTGGCCGCAGCATGGCGGACGCCCCAGAAATCGACGGCGCGGTGTACCTGAACGGCGAAACCAGCGTTAAGCCGGGTGATATTATTCGCGTGAAGGTTGAAAACGCGGATGAGTATGACCTGTGGGGTAGCCGGGTTTAATCTCCCCGCTCCGCTTTTGTAGGCCGGGTAAGGCGTCGTCGCCGCCCGGCACATTTCACTTCCCTACCCCTTAATCCTCGGATCCAGCGCGTCGCGCAGCCCGTCCCCCAGCAGATTAAACGCCAGCACGGTCAGGAAAATGGCCAGACTCGGGAAGATCGCCACGTGTGGTGCAATTACCATATCCGCCCTCGCCTCGTTCAGCATCGCGCCCCACTCCGGCGTCGGAGGCTGCGCCCCTAGCCCCAGAAACGACAGGCTAGCCGCCGAGATAATCGACACGCCGATACGCATGGTAAAATAGACCACGATGGACGACACCGTACCCGGCAGAATATGGCTGAACAGGATGGTAGCATCGCTGGCCCCCATGCTGCGGGCGGACTCGATAAAGATCTGCTGTTTCAGCACCAGCGTGTTGCCGCGCACCAGCCGCGCGAACGCCGGAATCGAAAACACCGCGACCGCAATGATGACGTTCGCCATGCCGCTGCCCATGATCGCCACCACGGCAATCGCCAGCAGAATGCCGGGGAAGGCAAACAGCACGTCGCAGATGCGCATGATGATGCGGTCCCACCAGCCTTCGTAATATCCGGCAACGAGGCCCAGCACGGTACCGATGGCCGCGCCGATCAGCACCGCGAACACCCCGGCGGCAAGCGAGATTTGCGCCCCGACCAGCACGCGGCTAAAGATATCGCGCCCGAGGGAGTCCACGCCGAACCAGTGCAGCATCGACGGTCCGTCGTTCAGACGGTCGTAGTCAAAATAGTTTTCCGCATCAAACGGCGCAACCCACGGCGCTATCACCGCCACCGCAATCAGCAGCAGCACAAACAGCCCCGCGGTCATCGCGACCGGCTGACGACGAAAACGCCGCCAGAATTCAGACCACGGGGTGCGGACGTGGTCCGGTTTTAGCCCCGGCATTGCGTTTAAAACGGCCTGACGTCGCCAGTTCAACAATCGCATCTTACTTGTACCTGATGGCCGGGTTAATGGCAGCGTAGAGCACGTCCACCACTAAGTTGATAAGAATAAACTCCAGCGAGAAAAGCAGGACTTCCGCCTGAATCACCGGGTAGTCGCGCATCTCGACGGAATCGACCAGCAGGCGTCCCAGCCCCGGCCAGTTGAAGACCTTTTCCACGACGATCGAGCCGCCGAGCAGAAAACCAAACTGCAGCCCCATCATCGTCACGACCGGGATCATCGCATTGCGGAATCCGTGCTTGAGAATGACCCACTTCTCGCTGACCCCTTTTGCCCGCGCGGTGCGAATATAATCTTCGCTCAGCACGTCAACGAACGAGGCGCGGGTAAAGCGGGCCATTACCGCCGAAACGGCAGCCCCCAGCGTCATGGAAGGCAGGATGTAATGCTTCCAGGTATCGGCTCCGACGGTCGGCAGCCAGCCCAGTTCGACGGAGAAGATCTGCATCAGCAGCATCCCCAGCGCGAACGCAGGGAAGGAGATGCCGGTCACCGCCAGCGCCATGCCGAGCTTGTCCGGCCAGCGGTTGCGCCAGACGGCCGCGATAATCCCGGCGCCAAGCCCAAACACGACCGCCCAGCTCATGCTGGCTATCGTTAACCAGAACGTCGGCATAAAGCGGCTGGCAATCTCCTCCGACACCGGACGGCGCGACACCATTGAAATACCAAAATCGCCCTGCAGAACGTTACAGATATAATGGATAAACTGCATATACAGCGGCTGGTCGAGGCCAAGCTGCTTACGCACCAGGTCAATAACGGTAGCATCCGCTTCAGGCCCGGCGACCAGACGCGCCGGATCGCCCGGCAGCATATGGACAAACAAAAACACCAGGACCGCCACAATCAGCAGCGTCGGAATAAGCCCCAGCAGGCGTTTACAAACATAATTCAGCATGAGGTTTATTTTAAATCCGCATCGTCAAAGCTAAAGCCCGTGTCCGGCATGATGTAGAACCCGGTCAGCGCTTTGTTATGGGCTGACACCAGTTTCTCCACCACCAGCGGCACCCACGGTGACTCTTTCCAGATAATATCCTGCGCGTCCTTGTAGAGGCGCGCCTTCTCTTCCGGTTTGGTGGTTTTCAGGGCATCGGCCAGGTCTTTGTCCACCTGCGGGTTGCTGTAGAACGCGGTGTTGAACAGGGTTGGCGGCCAGTTCTGCGAGGCAAACAGCGGCGACAGCGCCCAGTCGGCTTCACCGGTCGAGGCCGTCCAGCCGGTGTAGAACATCCGCACGCCGCTCTCTTTCTGCCCTTTCCCCTCCACTTCTGCCGCACGCTGTCCGGCATCCATTGCGGTGACCTGCACCTTAATACCCACCTGCGCCAGCTGCTGCTGGGTAAACTGCAGCACCTTCTGGGCGGTGCTGTGATTATGCGAGGACCACAGCGTGGTGCTGAAACCGTTCGGGAAGCCCGCCTCTTTCAGCAGCTCGCGCGCTTTGGCCGGATCGTACGGCCACGGCTGATAGCTTTGCGCATATGCAATCGCCGGTGGCAGCACGCCGGTCGCCGGGGTGGCATAGCCGGCAAAGGCGACCTTCACCAGCGCCTGACGGTTAATGGCGTAGTTGATGGCCTCACGCACCTTCGGGTTATCAAACGGCTTTTGCGTGACGTTCATGCTGATGTAGCGCTGCATGATCGACGGGCTGGCGACCAGCTCCAGCTTGCTATTTTTCTGCAAAATGGCGGCCTGCTCATATGGGATCGGGAAGGCAAACTGCGCCTCGCCGGTTTGCAGCATCGCCGCGCGGGTGTTGTTGTCCACCACCGGGCGCCAGGTGATGGTGTCCAGCTTCGGCAGCCCCTGCTGCCAGTATCCGGCGAATTTCTTCACCTTCACAAAATCGGTCTGGTTCCAGGTGAGCAGTTCGTAAGGACCGGTGCCAACAGGGTGGAAGCCGATCTCCTTGCCGTATTTCTTCAGCGCGGCAGGAGAAATCATCGCCGTTGCCGGATGCGCCAGGATATTGATAAACGCGGAGAACGGCTCTTTCAGGGTGATTTTGACCGTCGCCGGGTCGACCACCTCGGTGCTGGCGATATTTTTATACAGGTTATAGCGCTTGAGGCTATTTTCCGGATTGCTGGCGCGGTCCAGGTTAACCTTCACCGCCTCCGCATTGAAGTCTGTCCCGTCCTGGAACTTCACGCCGGTCCTGAGCTTGATGGTATACACCAGCCCGTCGTCGGACACGGTATACCCCTCCGCCAGCACGTTTTTGAGCTTCATCTCTTTATCGAGGCCAAACAGGCCCTGATAGAACGATTTCGCCACCGCCTGAGAGAGCGTATCGTTGGCGTCATACGGATCGAGCGTGGTGAAATTGGAGCCGACGGCGACCACCACATCTTTGGCAGCGAACGCGGGGGCAGCGGCCAAGGCTGCCGTCACGCTCGCGGCTAACAACCACCTACGCGCTACAAATGTAACCATTGTGTTCTCCTGCCTGTTGTAAGTTATAACCGCGAAAAAGCGTTGTCCTGTCGCGGGGGAGCGACGAAATGACCCGGCCCGACCTCGCGCAGCGTCACGCGCTCCACGGCCTCGCCGCGTTTATGAATATTGCCCGGCATTTCATCCTGCAGCAGCACCCGCTGGCCGTGACGATGCGCGGGATCGGCAACCGGAACCGCCGCGATAAGCTTGCGGGTGTACGGATGCTGCGGGTTCTCAAACACCGCCCTTCGCGGCCCAATCTCCACGATCTGCCCCATAAACATCACCGCCACGCGATGGCTGATGCGCTCGACCACCGCCATATCGTGCGAGATAAACAGGAAGGCGATTCCCATATCCCGCTGTAAATCCAGCAACAGGTTGATGATTTGCGCCCGGATAGAGACATCCAGCGCCGAGACGGACTCATCGGCAATCACCACTTTCGGGTTTAGCGCCAGCGCGCGGGCGATGCAGATACGCTGCCGCTGTCCGCCGGAAAACTCGTGCGGATAACGCCAGGCGTGCTCCGGCATCAGGCCGACACGCTCCAGCAGCCAGGCCACGCGACGCTGGGCCGCTTCGCCGTCGAGCAGGTTATGCACCCGCAGCGGCTCCATGATCGAATACCCCACCGTATGGCGCGGATCGAGGGAGGCATACGGATCCTGGAAAATAAACTGAATATCCCGCCGCACCGCCTGCAGCCTGCTGTCCGGAAGGGTATCAATGCGCTCGCCGTTAAAGGTAATGCTGCCTTCCTGGGATTCCACCAGACGGAGCAACGCGCGCCCGGTGGTGGATTTACCGCAGCCGGACTCCCCCACCAGCGCCAGCGTTTCGCCCGGCCAGAGATCGAAACTGACGTTTTCCACCGCGTGCACTTCGCGCTTCACGCGGTTTAATACGCCGCTGCGCAGCGGAAAACGGGTGACCAGATCGCGCACTTCCAGAATGGGCTTACCCGGCACCACGGTGTCCTGCTCGCGCTCCTCCTCCTGCAGCTCAGACGCCTCAGGAGAAATCAGCGGGAAACGGCGCGGCAAATCGCTGCCGTTCATCGCCCCCAGGCGCGGAACCGCCGCCAGCAGCGCTTTTGTGTAAGGATGCACGGGCGCGTGAAAAATCTGCTCAACCGGGCCGGTTTCCACCGCGCTGCCCTTGTGCATCACCAGCACCCGATCGGCGATATCGGCGACTACGCCCATATCGTGGGTGATAAAAATCACCCCCATCTCCATCTCCTGCTGCAGCACTTTAATGAGCTGCAGGATCTGCGCCTGAATCGTCACGTCCAGCGCCGTCGTCGGTTCATCGGCAATCAGCACCGCCGGACGGCAGGAGAGCGCCATGGCAATCATCACCCGCTGGCGCATGCCGCCAGAAAGCTGATGCGGGTAGCGCCCCAGAATGGCCTGCGCCTCCGGAATGCGCACCAGCTCCAGCATCCGTCGGGCCTCGTTGAGCGCTTCATCGCCGCTCAGCCCCTGATGCAGGCGGATAGACTCGGCGATTTGTTCCCCGACCGGGAAAACCGGGTTCAGGGAGGTCATCGGCTCCTGGAAGATCATCGCAATGTCCGCCCCGCGCACGCCCTGCATCTGCGAACCGCTTAGCTCGTTTAAATCAATGACCTGACGGTTACGGCGGCGCAGCAGCATTTTCTCGCTGCTGATTTGCCCGCCCGTCTGCTCCAGCAGGCGCATCAGTGCCAGCGCGGTGACCGATTTTCCGGAACCGGACTCGCCAACAATCGCCAGCGTCTCGCCGCGCCTGAGCGTGAACGATAAATTCTGTACTGCGGGGATGAACTGCCGCTCTTCCTGAAACGCAATATTGAGCTGATGGACAGCCAGCACTTCGCGGTTGTCCAGTTTTTCACTGTGCGGCACGCGCTGCCCCCTTATTCACGATAGATGCCCGTGCTTGGTTCATCACCGGCATAACCCCAGGCGCGATACATGCCTTCGCTGTTGAACGGCAGAGCCACGTTGCCCTCACGATCCACCGCGATGAGCCCGCCGACGCCGCCCAGGGCGGGCAGTTTCTCCATCACCACGCGCTCGCAGGCTTCGCTGAGGCTTAAACCGCCGTAATCCATCAGCGCGGTGATGTCGTAGGCCGCGAGGGCGCGAATAAACACTTCCCCGGTTCCGGTACACGACACCGCCGCCGTCGCGTTATTGGCGTAGCAGCCGGCGCCCGGCAGCGGGCTATCGCCGACGCGTCCGGGCAGCTTGTTGGTCATCCCGCCCGTTGACGTTGCCGCCGCGAGGTTTCCGGCCTTATCCAGCGCCACCGCGCCGACCGTGCCCATTTTGGTGGTTTCATCCAGCGGCGCACTGTGGTCAAGCTGCGTCATGCCCGCCGAACGGGCTTCCAGCAGTTGCTGATAGCGCTCCTCTGTGGAAAAAAGATCCGGCGATACCGGTTCCATCCCGTGCTCGAAGGCAAACGTCTCTGCCCCGGCCCCCGTCAGCAGCACGTGCGGACTCGCTTCCATCACCAGACGCGCGGCCAGCACCGGATTGCGCAGATGACTCACGCCCGCCACGGCGCCCGCTTTCAGGGTGACGCCGTCCATCACGCAGGCATCCAGCTCGTGCGTTTCATCCCGGGTAAAGACCGAACCGATCCCCGCATTAAATAACGGACACTCTTCCAGCAGGCGCACCGCCTCGGTGACCACATCCAGCGCGCTTTCGCCCGATTCCAGCATTCTCTGGCCCGTTTCCACAATGGCGTACAGCGCGTCGATATAGCGCTTTTCCTGCTCGGGACTGAGCTGTGCTCGGGTGATTGCCCCGGCGCCACCATGAATTGCGATTACCGCATTAACCATTCGCATCACCCGTTAGCCTGATTTGCGGCTTTTTCTATAAATATCATTATCGTCGATGAAACTTCAGATGATTTTTGAATATAGAAAGACGTAACTGTGATGTAAAGCGTACACCCATCGGGTCATACAGTTAGCCGCACTTTTCTGCCATAATGAGCGCTTTCGTTGTTACTCCGCAGGAGCCCACCATGGATTTTACCGCCGGACTGATGCCGCTTGAGACGGCACTCACGCAGATGCTTAACCGAGTTTCCCCGCTGCATGACGTTGAGACGCTGCCCCTCGTGCGCTGTTTTGGCCGTATTGCCGCGCGCGATATCGTCTCTCCGCTTAACGTGCCGGGGTTTGATAACTCCGCGATGGACGGTTACGCGGTACGCCTGGCGGATCTCCAGACGGGTAACGCCCTGCCGGTGGCGGGTAAAGCCTTTGCGGGCCAGCCGTTTAGCGGTGAATGGCCTGCGGGAACCTGCGTGCGCATTATGACCGGCGCACCGGTTCCGGCCGGCTGCGACGCCGTGGTAATGCAGGAAGAGACCGAACAGACCGACGACGGCGTGCGTTTTACCGCGAACGTTAAAGCGGGCCAGAACATCCGCCGTACGGGCGAAGATATCACCCTTGGCGCGACGGTCTTTTCTGCCGGGCAGAAGCTGACGGCAGGTGAGCTGCCGGTGCTGGCGTCGCTCGGCGTGGCTGAAATCGACGTTATTCGTAAAGTGCGCGTGGCCGTTTTCTCCACCGGCGACGAGCTGCAGCTTCCGGGCCAGCCGCTGCAGGACGGCCAGATTTACGATACCAACCGCCTGGCGGTACACCTGATGCTCGAGCAGCTGGGCTGCGAGGTGATTAACCTCGGCATTATTCCTGACGATCCGGAAAAACTGCGCGCCGCGTTTATCGAGGCGGATAACGCAGCCGACGTAGTTATCAGCTCTGGCGGCGTCTCCGTGGGCGAAGCGGATTACACCAAAACCATTCTCGAAGAGCTGGGCGAAATCGCCTTCTGGAAGCTGGCCATCAAGCCGGGCAAACCGTTCGCGTTTGGCAAGCTCACGCACGGCTGGTTCTGCGGCCTGCCGGGTAACCCGGTCTCGGCGGCACTCACCTTCTACCAGCTGGTGATCCCGCTGCTGGCGAAGCTTTCAGGCAACAGCGCCAGCCCGCTGCCGGAACGCCAGCGCGTGCGCGCCGCCACGCGCCTGAAAAAATCGCCGGGCCGCCTCGATTTCCAGCGCGGCATTCTGGCGCGCAACGCGGACGGTGAGCTGGAAGTGAGCACCACCGGGCACCAGGGCTCGCACATTTTCAGCTCCTTCAGCCAGGGCAACTGCTTTATCGTGCTGGAGCGCGAGCGCGGCAATGTGGAAGCAGGCGAGTGGGTTGAGGTCGAGCGTTTTAACCACCTGTTCGGAGGCTGACATGACGGTGGAGCTGAGCGACCCGGAGATGATGCGCTACAACCGCCAGATTGTGCTGCGCGGGTTTGACTTCGAGGGCCAGGAAGCCCTTAAGGCAGCAAGCGTGCTGGTTGTTGGTCTGGGCGGTCTGGGCTGCGCCGCCGCGCAGTATCTTGCCGCGGCGGGCGTGGGCAGGATGACGCTGCTGGATTTCGATACCGTGTCGGTGTCTAACCTCCAGCGCCAGACGTTGCACAGCGATGCGACGGTTGGACAGCCGAAAGTGGACTCTGCACGCACGGCGCTGGCGCGCATCAACCCCCACGTTCAGTTCACCCTGATTGACGCGATGCTGGATGACGAGGCGCTGTCGGCGCAGATTGCGCAGCACGACCTGGTGCTGGACTGCACCGATAACGTCGCCGTCCGTAACCAGCTGAACGCGGGCTGTTTCGCCCACAAAATCCCGCTGGTCTCCGGCGCGGCGATCCGCATGGAGGGGCAAATCAGCGTCTTCACGTATGCGGAAGGTGATCCCTGCTACCGCTGCCTGAGCCGCCTGTTCGGCGAGAACGCGCTGACCTGCGTTGAGGCGGGCGTAATGGCGCCGCTGGTCGGCGTGATTGGCTCCCTGCAGGCGATGGAAGCGATCAAAGTGCTGGCGCGCTACGGCACGCCTGCGGCGGGGAAAATCGTGATGTATGACGCGATGACCTGCCAGTTCCGCGAGATGAAGCTGATGCGTAATCCTGGGTGTGAGGTGTGCGGAGGTTAAACCCTGTCGCTGCCTGATGCCCTCACCCCAGCCCTCTCCCACAGGGAGAGGGAGAAAATCGTAGGTTACCCCCGACAGATAGACGTCCTTCCAAACGCCCCCTGCCAGTCCTGCTCAAACTTCACAATCGCCGCATCCACGGCCGGAGAGGTGATAAACTGCTGCGCCACGTCCAGCGGCAGCGTGATGGACTCGCAGCCTGCCAGCAGACAGTCCAGCGCCTGACGCGGCGTTTTAAAGCTCGCGGCCAGCACCTTTGACTGCGGGGCGTGCAGCGCCAGCAGCTGTTGCAGTTCAACCACGGTCTGGATCCCGTCCCCGCCCTGCGCGTCCACGCGGTTAACGTAAGGCGCCACATACTCAGCCCCCGCCAACGCCGAGAGCATCCCCTGTGCGGCACCGTAAACCGCCGTACCCAGCGTCGGGATCCCTTCCGCTTTCAGCATCTTGATCGCCGCCAGCCCTTCGGCGGTCACCGGCACTTTTACTACCAGGTCGTTGATGATGGCGCGCAGCTTACGCGCGTCCTCCACCATCCCTTCGGCGGTGGTCGCCATCACCTGCGCGAAGAGACGGCCTTTGCCGCCCAGCGCGTCGTGCAGCGCTGGCAGCAGCTCGTCCAGCGGCGTTTTACCTGCCGCCACAATGCTTGGGTTAGTGGTCACGCCCGCCAGCGGGAAGATACGCGCCAGCTTTTTGACTGCCGCAACGTCAGATGTGTCGAGATAAAGTTCCATGATGTCACCCTCAAATTTAGCCTGCACTTACCCTATCACGACAAAACCTGCTCAGTAGTTGACCTGCATCAAGATAACTTTCATTCGAAAGTCATTTAATCTTCATATGCAATACGAGAGGCGAAATCATGATCTTCAATATTCAGCGTTACTCTACCCACGACGGCCCCGGTATTCGAACCGTGGTGTTCCTGAAAGGCTGCTCGCTGGGCTGTCGCTGGTGCCAGAACCCGGAAAGCCGCTCCCGCAGCCGGGACGTGCTGTTTGATGCACGCCTGTGCCTTGACGGCTGCGACCTGTGCCAGCAGGCGGCACCGGCCTGCATCGAACGCGCGCTGAACGGTCTGGTTATCCACCGTGAGAAGCTTGATGAAGCCACGCTCAACGCCCTCACCGACTGCTGCCCTACGCAGGCGCTGACCGTCTGCGGTGAAGAACAGCAGGTCGGGGAGATCATGGCGACCGTACTGCGCGATAAACCCTTTTACGACCGCAGCGGCGGCGGGATCACCCTCTCCGGCGGCGAGCCTTTTATGAACCCTGAGCTGGCGCACGCCCTGTTTAAAGCCAGCCATGAACAGGGGATCCACACCGCCGTGGAAACCTGCCTTCACGTGCCGTGGCACTACATCGAGCCGTCATTACCGTACGTCGATCTGTTCCTCGCCGACCTGAAGCACGTCGACGGTGAGGTGTTCAAACAGTGGACGGACGGCTCGGCTAAGCGAATCCTGGATAACCTGAAGCGCCTTGCTGCCGCCGGGAAAAAAATCACCATCCGCGTGCCGCTGATCCAGGGCTTTAACGCTGACGAAGCGTCCATCACCGCCATTACTAACTTCGCCGCCGACGAACTCGGCGTCGACGATATTCATTTTCTGCCGTATCACACGCTGGGCATGAACAAATACACCCTGCTCGGCCAACCCTACTCTGCCCCTGACAAACCGCTGGATAACCCTGCCCTGCTGGACTTCGCGCAGCAGTACGCTTGCCAGAAAGGGTTAACCGCGACCTTACGAGGATAAACCTATGACGACCCTGAATCTCAACACCCTCAGCGAGCGCATCAAGGCGCACAAAACGGCGCTGGTGCATATCGTTAAGCCGCCGGTCTGTACCGAGCGCGCGCAGCATTACACCGAAATGTACCAGCAGCACATGGACAAGCCGATCCCGGTACGTCGCGCTCTGGCGCTGGCGCATCACCTGGTCGAGCGTACCATCTGGATCAAACACGACGAGCTGATTATCGGTAACCAGGCCAGTGAAGTGCGCGCCGCGCCGATTTTCCCGGAATACACCGTCTCCTGGATTGAGAAAGAGATCGACGATCTGGCGGACCGCCCGGGCGCGGGCTTTGCGGTGAGCGAAGAGAACAAGCGCGTGCTGCACGACATCTGCCCGTGGTGGCGCGGCCAAACGGTGCAGGATCGCTGCTACGGCATGTTCACCGACGAGCAGAAAGGCCTGCTGGAAACCGGCATTATCAAAGCCGAAGGCAACATGACTTCCGGCGACGCGCACCTGGCGGTGAACTTCCCGCTGGTGCTGGAGAAAGGTCTCGACGGCCTGCGCGCCAAAGTGGCCGAGCGCCGCTCGCGCATTAACCTGACGGTGCTGGAAGACCTGCACGGCGATCAGTTCCTGAAGGCGATCGATATCGTTCTGGAAGCGGTGAGCCTGCATATCAAACGCTTCGCCGATCTGGCGCGCGAGATGGCCTCCACCGAAACCCGCGCAAGCCGCCGCGACGAGCTGCTGGCGATGGCGGAAAACTGCGACGTGATTGCCCACGAGCCGCCAAAAACCTTCTGGCAGGCGCTGCAGCTGTGCTACTTCATTCAGCTGATCCTGCAAATTGAGTCCAACGGCCACTCCGTCTCCTTCGCGCGTATGGACCAGTACCTGTATCCGTACTACCGCCGCGACGTGGAGCTGAACCAGACCCTCGACCGCGAGCACGCCATTGAGCTGCTGCACAGCTGCTGGCTGAAATTGCTTGAAGTGAATAAGATCCGCTCCGGCTCGCACTCGAAAGCCTCTGCCGGCAGCCCGCTGTACCAGAACGTTACCATCGGCGGCCAGAAGCTGGTCAACGGTGAGCCGATGGACGCGGTGAACCCGCTCTCCTACGCAATTCTGGAATCCTGCGGCCGCCTGCGCTCCACCCAGCCGAACCTGAGCGTGCGCTATCACGCGGGCATGAGCAACGACTTCCTCGATGCGTGCGTGCAGGTGATCCGCTGCGGCTTCGGGATGCCCGCGTTCAACAACGATGAAATCGTCATTCCGGAATTCATCAAGCTCGGCGTTGAACGTGACGACGCCTACGACTACGCGGCCATCGGCTGCATCGAAACCGCGGTGGGCGGCAAGTGGGGCTATCGCTGCACCGGCATGAGCTTTATCAACTTTGCCCGCGTGATGCTCGCCGCGCTGGAAGGCGGGCGCGACGCCACCAGCGGCAGGGTGTTCCTGCCGCAGGAGAAAGCGCTCTCCGCCGGTAACTTCGACAATTTCGACGAGGTGATGGCGGCGTGGGACAGCCAGATCCGCTACTACACCCGTAAATCCATCGAGATTGAGTACGTGGTGGACACCATGCTGGAAGAGAACGTCCACGATATTCTCTGCTCGGCGCTGGTGGACGACTGCATCGAGCGCGCGAAAAGCATCAAGCAGGGCGGCGCGAAGTATGACTGGGTCTCCGGCCTGCAGGTGGGCATCGCTAACCTCGGCAACAGCCTGGCTGCTGTGAAGAAGCTGGTGTTCGAACAGGGCACTATTGGTCAGCAGCAGCTGGCGGCGGCGCTGGCGGATGACTTCGACGGGCTGACCCACGAGCAGCTGCGTCAGCGCCTGATCAACGGCGCGCCGAAGTACGGAAACGACGACGACAGCGTGGACATGCTGTTGACGCGCGCCTATCAGACTTACATTGAAGAGCTGAAGCAGTACCATAACCCGCGCTACGGCTGTGGCCCGATTGGCGGTAACTACTACGCGGGCACGTCATCCATCTCCGCAAACGTGCCGTTTGGCGCGGCAACGATGGCCACCCCTGACGGTCGTAAGGCGCATACCCCGCTGGCGGAAGGGGCAAGCCCGGCCTCCGGTACAGACCACCTCGGCCCGACGGCGGTAATTGGCTCGGTGGGTAAACTGCCGACGGAAGCGATTCTCGGCGGCGTGCTGCTGAACCAGAAGCTGAACCCGTCGACGCTGGAAAACGACAGCGATCGCCAGAAGCTAATGGTGCTGCTGCGCACCTTCTTCGAGGTGCATAAAGGCTGGCATATCCAGTACAACATCGTCTCGCGCGAAACGCTGCTGGAGGCGAAGAAACATCCTGACCAGTACCGCGACCTGGTAGTGCGCGTGGCGGGCTACTCGGCGTTCTTTACCGCCCTGTCGCCGGATGCGCAGGACGATATTATCGCCCGTACTGAGCATACGCTGTAAAAAACCGCCCGGTAAGGCGAAGCCGCCACCGGGCTTTCTGACTTTCATTCGAAATTAAATTTGTGCTCCTCGTCACCTTGTTATTAGAATGTTTCAAAACGCAGTGACCCAGGAGCACAGTATGACCGTTAAAGTTATCGTCACCGATATGGACGGAACTTTCCTTGATGATGCCAAGCAGTACGATCGTGACCGCTTCCAGGCACAGTTTGAACAGCTTAAAGCCCGCGACATTGAATTCGTTGTCGCCAGCGGCAACCAGTATTACCAGCTCATCTCCTTCTTTCCGGAGCTAAAAGATCGGATCTCCTTCGTGGCGGAAAACGGCGCGCTGGTGTTCGATCGCGGCGAGCAGATTTTTCACGGCGAGCTGACCCGCCATGAATCGCAGATCGTGATTGGCGAACTGCTGAAGGACAAAGGGCTGAACTTTGTGGCCTGCGGGCTGGAGAGCGCGTACGTCAGCGACCAGGCTCCTGAAGAATTCGTTGCGCTGATGTCAAAGCACTATCACCGCTTAAAGCGCATCAGCGATTATCGCGAAATTGACGACGTGCTGTTTAAGTTCTCCCTGAACCTGCCGGACAGCGATATCCCAAATCTGGTGGATAAACTGCACGTCTCCCTGGACGGCATCATGAAGCCGGTCACCAGCGGCTTTGGCTTTGTGGATTTGATTATCCCCGGCCTGCACAAAGCCAACGGCATCAGCCGTCTGCTGAAACGCTGGAAAATCTCCCCGCAGGAGTGCGTGGCCATTGGCGACAGCGGCAACGATGCCGAGATGCTGAAGCTGGTGAAATATTCCTTTGCGATGGGCAACGCGGCAGAGAGCATTAAAGAAATCAGCCGCTACAGCACAGACGACAACAACCATCAGGGCGCGCTGAACGTCATTCAGGCCGTGCTCGACAACCATTCCCCGTTCGACGTCTGATCTTTTCCTCGCCGGAGCGTCGCTCCGGCCTGTCACTCTTTTTCCGTCCTGTGGCTTGCGTCAAGTTTTTAAACTTGCATTAACTTATTTTTAACTTAAAGTATCACTTGTAGACATTTTTACTTTCGAATGAAAGATGCGAGGCAGTTATGACCTTTACCAGTGAAACTTTGCCGGCGGATCACAAAGCGGCAATCCGTCAGTTAAAACGTGAGCTGCGCGCGCAGATCGGCGACGTGCAGGCGGTGTTTAATAAGCTCAGCGACAAAATTGCCACCCGCGTGGCGGAAATTAACGCCCTTAAGAACAAAGGCGAATCCGTCTGGCCGGTGATTCCGTTTGCGGATGTGAAAAACGGCACAATTACCGACGCACAGCGCGAGGCCGTTAAACGCCGCGGCTGCGCGGTGATTAAAGGTCATTTCCCGCGCGAGCAGGCGCTGGCGTGGGATCAGTCGATGCTCGACTACCTCGATCTGAACAGGTTTGACGAGGTCTACAAAGGCCCGGGCGATAACTTCTTCGGCACCCTGACGGCCTCTCGTCCGGAGATTTACCCGATTTACTGGTCGCAGGCGCAGATGCAGGCGCGCCAGAGCGAAGAGATGGCGCAGGTGCAGTCGTTCCTGAACCGTTTATGGACATTCGAGAGCAACGGCAAACAGTGGTTCGACCCGGACGTGAGCGTGATTTACCCGGATCGTATCCGCCGCCGTCCGCCGGGAACCACCTCGAAAGGGCTGGGCGCGCATACCGACTCCGGCGCGCTGGAGCGCTGGCTGCTGCCGGCTTACCAGCAGGTCTTTGCCCGCGTGTTTGACGGCAACGTCGAGAAATACGATCCGTGGAACGCCGCGCACCGTACCGAAGTGGAAGAGTATACCGTCGATAACACCACTAAATGTTCGGTGTTCCGCACCTTCCAGGGCTGGACGGCGCTGTCGGACATGATCCCCGGCCAGGGGCTGCTGCACGTGGTGCCGATCCCGGAAGCGATGGCCTATATTCTGCTGCGTCCGCTGCTGGACGACGTGCCGGAAGACGAGCTTTGCGGCGTCGCGCCGGGGCGCGTGCTGCCGGTTTCAGAGAAATGGCACCCGCTGCTGATCGAGGCGCTGACCAGCATTCCGGCACTCGACGCGGGCGATTCCGTGTGGTGGCACTGCGATGTGATCCACTCCGTCGCGCCGGTGGAAAATCAGCAGGGCTGGGGCAACGTGATGTACATCCCTGCCGCGCCGATGTGCGAGAAGAACCTCGCCTACGCCAAAAAGGTCAAGGAAGCGCTGGAAACCGGCGCGTCGCCGGGAGACTTCCCGCGTGAGGATTATGAAAAAAGCTGGCAGGACCGCTTTACCGTGAACGATCTCAACATCCACGGCAAGCGCGCGCTGGGCATGGTTTAACTGTCGTACAGCCCTTCCCGCTCCACGGCGGTGCGTCGTTTCCCCTGACGTATCCGCCGTACCGATTCCCGCACGGCCAGCGTGCCGTTAAGCAGTAACGTCCCCACCGGTGCTTCCGGGCGCATGAGCCGCTGCTGGAGCATATAAACTGCTTCTGTTCCCAGCTCATCGCGGGGAACATGCACGGCCGTCAGAGGCACATCCTGGATTGCCGCCAGGTTAAAGCCGTCAATGCTCATCACCGACACGTCCTGCGGCACGCGCAGGCCGTGGTTTTGTAAGGCGCTAATGGTGCCCGCCGCCATAAAGTCGCCGCCGACCAGGAACGCGGTAGGTAAATCCTTCCCCTGCATTTCGCTGAGCCAGCCGCTGACCATCTGTTCCGTTTCGCGCGCGCTGAAGCTGGGCACAACCAGCAGATCGCGTTTATCGTTGAATTTCAGGTTGTGAGACTGCCACGCGTCGCGGATCCCCGCCAGGCGCAGCTCCATGGTGTAGCGGCGCAGGCACAGCACATTCATCACCTCACGGTGTCCCATCTCGAACAGGTACTCCGCCGCCCGTTCGCCAATGGCGCGATGATCCGGCGCGACGGCAGGCAGACGCATGTGACGGTCGCGGCAGTTAATCAGCATGCAGGGTTTCCCCACGTCCACCGCCAGATCGTGGATATGGGGATCGTCAATGCCAAGAAGGATTGCCGCCTGGGTGTCCGCTTCGTTCATGCGTGCCAGAAACAGCTGGGCGTCGCTGTCGTTCTCCTCCAGCGCGCAGTAGCGAAGGCGCACATCGTGGGACGCAAGGCCTTTACTCACGCTCTGGATCACGCGGTAGTAAAAGATGTCGGACCGCTCGTCAAACGCCCGCTGCGGGGCAAAAACCACCAGGCTGTTAAGCAGCAGACGCCCTGCCGCCATGCCGTCCATCACCCCCAGCTCCCGCGCGCACGCCAGCACCTTTGCGCGCGCTTTTTCACTGGTATTCGCTTTTCCCGCCAGCACCCGCGACACGGTGCTGATCGAGAGCTGCGTTCGGGCGGCGATTTCGGTGATTTTTAGCCTTTTGTCCATTTTGTGATCTGGCTCCATTTGCGAAATGAAAAAATTTTCATAGCGTATTGGTCAGGCAATAGCTGACATAAACACCATCATGCCAGAGGGTTTATGTCAGTTATGAGAAATTTTGCACAAAATCCACTTTTGCCCACTCATTTTCTTCCTTAAGGTGAACTTGTCACACAACTTCCATACTAGTTGTATACCAACTTAAGCATTTTAAACGGATAGAAATCAAAGGCATAAAAATCCGTGTGACACCTGAACCTCCGTCCCCTTAGCGTCCGTCTTGTGGAGAGTAAAATGAGTCAGGACATCAATAACACCGTAGCGACAAGCAAAACCCGTCGCGTCATCAAGAACCTGCGCTGGTACGTGCTGGTGCTGTTCTTACTTGGCGTCACCGTTAACTACATCACCCGAAACTCACTCGGGATCCTCGCCCCGGAACTGAAAGAGAGCCTCGGGATCACCACCGAGCAATACTCCTGGATCGTCGGCGCGTTCCAGATCGCCTATACCATTTTCCAGCCCCTGTGCGGCTGGCTGATTGACGTCATCGGCCTGAAGATCGGCTTTATGGTCTGCGCCGGGATCTGGGCGCTGATGTGTATCTTCCACGCGGGCGCCGGAAGCTGGCTGCATCTGGCTATTCTGCGCTTCTTTATGGGTGCCTCTGAGGCCGCCGCTACCCCGGCAAACGCCAAAACCATCGGCGAATGGTTCCCGAAATCAGAGCGACCCGTTGCCGCCGGCTGGGCGGGCGTGGGCTTCTCCATCGGCGCGATGCTGGCCCCGCCTATCATCTACTTTGCTCACGCCTCGTTCGGCTGGCAGGGCGCGTTTATGTTTACCGGCGTGCTGGCGCTGCTGTGGGTGATCCTGTGGTGGGCGTTCTACCACAACCCGGAGCAGCACCCGAACCTGAGTAAGGACGAGCTGGCGTTTATCAAGCAGGATAACGAACCGCCTGCCGTCAAACTGCCCTTCCTGACCGCGCTGAAAACCGTCTCGAAAAACAAACGCTTCTACGGTATCGCCATTCCGGCCTTTATGGCGGAGCCGGCCTGGGCGGTGCTGAGCTTCTGGGTGCCGCTGTACCTCGCCAAAGAGCACGGCATGGACCTGAAGCAGATTGCGATGTTTGCCTGGCTGCCGTTCCTCGCCGCCGATCTGGGCAGCGTGGCGAGTGGCTACCTGACGCGTCTGTACACCCGTCTGTTCGGCTGCTCGCGCGTTAACTCGGTCGTTGCCAGCTCCGTGACGGGCGCGTTCCTGATGATCTCTCTGGGCATCGTGGCCATTACCCGCGACCCGTATATCACCATCGTGCTGATCTCCATCGGCGGCTTCGGGCACCAGATTATCTCCTGCATGCTGAGCGCCCTGGTCGTGGAGTCATTCGACAAAGGCCAGATGGCGACCGTAAACGGCATGCGCGGCTCTGCGGCGTGGATCGCCAGCTTCCTCTTCTCGCTGTTAATCGGCGTGACCGCCGACAAAATCGGCTTTAACCCGCTCTTTATTGCCATGGGCTTCTTTGACCTGATTGGCGCTGTCTTCCTGGTAGCATTTATTGCTGAACGTCGCGCCAAGCGCGCCTGATAGTGGATGTATTGCATATGAAAACCCTGAAAAACTGGACCCTTGATACGCAGTCGGCAAATCATCTGGAACTGCTGGTCGATAACCAGCACCGCCTGTGCCTGTATGTGCTGGAAGAGAACCTGTTCCGCGTGCTGATCAAACGCAAAGGCGAGCTGGCGCTGGACCGCACCTGGAGCATCGCGCCGGAAAAAGACGTGCCCTGGGAAGGCCGCCGTCGTGACGATATAAGCGGTTTCTCCTGCCCGGCCTGGACCCTGACGCAGCAGGATGAGACGCTCACGGTGGCAACCGAACAGCTGCGCGTGACGGTCCACCAGCCGCTGTGGCTGGAGTGGCACTACCGCAATGAGGCGGGCGAGTGGCAGCCGCTGGTCAACGACCGTCCAACCAGCGCCTACCTGCTGAACGCCCACGGCGACGGCGTGGCGCACTACCTCAGCCGCCGCAAGGACGAGCGTTTCTACGGTCTGGGCGAGAAAGCGGGCGATCTGCAGCGCAACGGTAAACGCTATGAGATGCGCAACCTCGACGCAATGGGGTACAACGCGGCCAGCACCGACCCGCTCTACAAGCACATCCCGTTCACAATCGCCCGCCGCGACGACGTCAGCTACGGACTGTTCTACGACAACCTGAGCAGCTGCTGGCTGGATCTGGGTAACGAAATCGACAACTACCACACCGCCTATCGCCGCTGGCAGGCGGAAGCAGGCGATATCGATTACTACATCTTTACCGGCACGCGCGTGCTGGACGTCACCAAAGCCTTCGTGCGCCTGACCGGGAAAACGCTGTTCGGACCGAAATGGAGCCTGGGCTACAGCGGCTCTACCATGCACTACACCGACGCGCCGGACGCCCAGAACCAGCTGATGAACTTCATCCGCCTGTGCGAAGAGCACGCCATTCCGTGCGACTCGTTCCAGCTCTCCTCCGGCTATACCTCCATCAACGGCAAGCGCTACGTCTTTAACTGGAACTATGACAAGGTGCCGCAGCCGAAGGTGATGAGCCAGGCCTTCCACGACGCGGGGCTGAAGCTGGCGGCAAACATCAAGCCGTGCCTGCTGCAGGATCATCCGCGCTATAACGAAGTGGCGGAGAGCGGCCTGTTCATTCGCGATTCAGAAACCGATGCACCTGAACGTTCCAGCTTCTGGGATGACGAAGGCTCGCACCTCGACTTTACCAACCCGCAGACGGTGCAGTGGTGGCAGAACGGCGTGACCACGCAGTTGCTGGAGATGGGCATCGACTCCACCTGGAACGACAACAACGAATATGAAGTGTGGGACGGAGAAGCGCGCTGCTTTGGCTTCGGCAAGGAGATCGCCATCAAGCACATTCGCCCGGTGATGCCGCTGCTGATGATGCGCGCCTCGCTGGAAGCGCAGCAGCGTTTCGCGCCGGAAAAACGTCCGTATCTCATCTCCCGCTCCGGCTGCGCCGGGATGCAGCGCTACGTTCAGACCTGGAGCGGCGACAACCGCACCAACTGGGACACCCTGCGCTATAACATCCGCATGGGGCTGGGCATGAGCCTGTCCGGCCTGTTCAACGTCGGTCACGACATCGGCGGTTTCTCCGGCGACAAACCGGACGCCGAGCTGTTCGTACGCTGGGTGCAGAACGGCGTGATGCACCCGCGCTTTACCATTCACTCGTGGAACGATGACCACACCGTGAACGAGCCGTGGATGTACCCGGGCGTCACGCCAGCCATTCGCGGCGCGGTTGAGCTGCGCTACCGCCTGCTGCCGTACCTCTATACCCTGCTCTGGCAGGCGCACGCCGACGACGAGCCGATGCTGCGCCCGACCTTCCTCGATCACGAGCACGATACGCAGACGTTTGAGGAGTGCGATGACTTCCTGCTGGGCCGCGACCTGCTGGTGGCCAGCGTCGTCGAAGCCGGGCAGCGCGAGCGCCGCGTCTGGCTGCCGGATAACGACACCGGCTGGTATGATTTTTACACCCACGCGTGGTTTGCTGGCGGCCAGTCGATCGTCCTCGACGCGCCGCTGGAAAAACTGCCGCTGCTGGTGCGCGCCGGTGCCGCTCTGCCGCTGAGCGAACGCATTACCCACGTGTCCGCTGAAAAAGACAACACCCGCGAGCTGAAGCTGTTCCCGGTGAAGGGCGTCGGCACGACCACCGGAATGCTGTTTGAAGACGACGGCGAAAGCTGGGGCTACCAGAACGGCAATGCGCTGTGGGTGGAGTGGGAAATGGTGTGCGACGGCGCAACCATCAACCTGAAGGTCAACGCGCGCGGGGATTATCGTCCGGCGTGGAAGGTGCTGAAGGTGTCATTACCGGCGGGGGAGAAACGCAAACTGCTGGTGAACGGGGCTGAAGGGAGCAAGTGGGTGATCTAGTGCGGCCTGATGCCCTCACCCTAACCCTCTCCCACTGGGAGAGGGAACAGAACATAGGCCGGGTAAGGCGAAGCCGCCACCCGGCTTTTTTTAGCCGTCGATACCTTTACTGCGCAGGTAATCTTCGTAGTTACCGGTGAAGTCCACCACGCGCTCTGGCGTAATTTCGATCACGCGGGTCGCCAGCGAGCTGACGAACTCGCGGTCGTGAGAAACGAAGATCAGGGTACCCTGATACATCTCCAGCGCCATGTTCAGGGATTCGATAGATTCCATGTCCAGGTGGTTAGTCGGTTCGTCCATCACCAGGATGTTTGGTTTTTCCATCATCAGCTTGCCGAACAGCATGCGGCCCTTCTCACCACCGGAGAGCACTTTAGCCGGCTTTTTGATGTCGTCCTGGCTGAACAGCAGACGGCCCAGGATGCTGCGCACCGCCTGCTCGTCGTCCCCTTCCTGCTTCCACTGGCTCATCCAGTCGAAGACGGTCAGGTCGTTTTCGAACTCGTACTCATGGTCCTGCGCGTAGTAGCCAATCTGCGCGTTTTCAGACCACTTCACGGTGCCGTTGTCCGGCTGCAGTTCGCCGACCAGGGTTTTCAGCATGGTGGATTTACCCACGCCGTTGGCGCCGAGGATGGCAATCTTCTCGCCCACTTCCAGCAGCAGGTTGAACTTTTTAAACAGCGGACCGTTCTCAAAGCCTTTTGCCAGGGCTTCCACTTCCAGCGCGTTACGGAACAGCTTCTTGTCCTGCTCGAAGCGGATGAACGGGTTCTGACGGCTGGAGGCTTTGACTTCGTCCAGCTTGATTTTGTCGATCTGACGGGCACGCGAGGTCGCCTGACGCGACTTAGAGGCGTTGGCGCTAAAGCGGCTGACGAAGGACTGCAGGTCAGCAATCTGCGCTTTCTTCTTGGCGTTATCCGCCAGCAGACGTTCACGCGCCTGGGTGGCCGCCGTCATGTACTCGTCATAGTTGCCCGGGTAAACGCGCAGCTCGCCGTAGTCCAGATCCGCCATGTGCGTACAGACCATGTTCAGGAAGTGACGGTCGTGCGAAATGATGATCATGGTGCTGTCGCGATCGTTCAGCGTCTGCTCCAGCCAGCGGATGGTGTCGATGTCCAGGTTGTTCGTCGGTTCGTCGAGCAGCAGGATGTCCGGGTTAGAGAACAGCGCCTGTGCCAGCAGCACGCGCAGCTTCCAGCCTGGCGCCACTTCGCTCATCGGACCGTAATGCTGTTCAACCGGAATACCGACGCCCAGCAGCAACTCGCCCGCACGCGCTTCCGCAGAGTAGCCGTCCATCTCGCCGTACTGCGTTTCCAGATCGGCCACTTTATAGCCGTCTTCTTCGCTCATTTCGGCCAGCGCATAGATGCGATCGCGCTCCTGCTTCACTTCCCACAGTTCCCCATGCCCCATGATCACGGTGTCGAGCACGGTGAACTCTTCGAAGGCGAACTGATCCTGACGCAGCTTACCGATACGCTCGTTAGGGTCGAGCGATACGTTGCCGAGCGTCGGCTCCAGGTCACCGCCGAGGATCTTCATAAAGGTGGATTTTCCGCTACCGTTGGCACCAATCAGGCCGTAACGGTTGCCGCCGCCAAATTTGACGGAAATGTTTTCGAACAGCGGCTTACTGCCAAACTGCATAGTGACGTTGCTGGTAACTAACACGGGGAGATTCCTGCGAAAAGTGTGATAAACACGGCATTATGCCACAATTCCGAATTGAGATCCCGTGTTGCGGCAATCCACTAAACTTTAACAAAATCGAAAAAAATGTGATTTCGTACACATCTGAATTCCCTGTGAGCGGGAATGCACATATAATGCGCTCCCATCACAGATTCAGACTTATCAACTCATCGCCAGAATGGCTTAGATACCTCGCACAACATGAACATGAAATTAACAACGCTTTTAGCGGCGGCGTTAGCCGTAGTAGGTTTTTGTAAGACCGCGTCTGCGGTGACGTATCCCCTGCCAACAGACGGTAGCCGTCTGGTAGGCCAGAACCAGGTTGTGACGGTACCAGAAGGTAACTCTCAGCCACTGGAGTATTTCGCTGCGCAGTACCAGCTGGGCCTGTCTAACATGCTGGAAGCAAACCCGGGCGTTGACCCGTATCTGCCGAAAGCGGGTACCGTGCTGAATATTCCACAGCAGCTGATCCTGCCGGATACCGTTCATGAAGGTATCGTGATTAACAGCGCCGAAATGCGTCTGTATTACTACCCGAAAGGCACCAACACCGTTATCGTGCTGCCAATCGGTATCGGCCAGCTGGGTAAAGATACCCCGATGAACTGGACCACCAAAGTTGAGCGTAAGAAAGCCGGCCCAACCTGGACGCCGACCGCCAAAATGCACGCGGAATACATCGCCGCCGGTGAACCACTGCCAGCCGTTGTACCGGCAGGCCCGGATAACCCAATGGGTCTGTACGCGCTGTACATTGGCCGCCTGTACGCTATCCACGGTACCAACGCCAACTTCGGTATCGGCCTGCGCGTGAGCCACGGCTGCGTGCGTCTGCGTAACGACGACATCAAATTCCTGTTCGAAAACGTGCCGGTCGGTACGCGCGTGCAGTTCATCAACGAACCGGTGAAGGCGACCTCTGAGCCAGACGGCAGCCGCTACATCGAAGTGCACAACCCGCTGTCCACCAGCGAAGACCAGATCAACAACAACGAAGTCGTCCCTGTTACGCTGAACAGCGCGGTACAGGCGGTGACTTCTCAGCCAGACGTCGAAACGGCGATTGTTGACCAGGCCGTGCAGAACCGCTCCGGTATGCCGGTGCGTTTGAACTGACAGAGAAGCATTAAAAAAAGCGGGCCTCGTTGCCCGCTTTTTTTTATCCGTTATTCACGATCACGATCCCGCCGTGGTCGTACCGATAGTGGCAATGGGCATACTCCAGCGGCGTGCCGTCCTCCAGATAAATCACCTGCTCCACTTCCAGCACCGGATCGGTTTCCTCGCAGACCAGATGCTCCCTGTCCAGCGCGTTGGGCTTAAGCGCCCGCACCACCCGGTACGACCCCATAATTTTCAGCCCCAGCGTCTCCTGCACGTACTGGAACACTGAACCTTCAAGATGGTTTTTCGTCAGGCCCGGCACCAGATTCATCGGCATCACCGTGGAATCCAGCGACATAGGTTCACCGTTCAGCAAACGCAGGCGAATGAAGTCATAGATCGGCGCATCGGCATTAATCATCAGCGACGCCTGCTCTTTCTCGTTCGGAAAGCGCAGCTCGAAATGCACTACCCGGCTGGCCACCGTGCCCAGATGCTCCCAGGTTTTGGTCGCGCCAAAGTAGTCGCTGCCGGAGAGATCCCACTGCGAAAGCTGGAGGAAGTTTTTGCGGATGAACGTGCCCTGGCCCTGGCGGGTATAGACCAGCCCTTCGACGATCAGCTGGCGCATCGCCTGCTGAATGGTCATCCGGCTGGTGCTGAACTCCGCCGCCAGCGCAAACTGGTCCGGCAGGGGTTCATTGGCGGCGTACTGCTGGCTGATAATGCGTTTCTTAATTTCCCGCGCTATGGTGATGTACTTCGCCGCCATCGTCCTTCCTTTCTGTTAGTTTTCTATCCCACTGTTTTTCAAGGCCACTCGCTCAGCAATTTTGAGGAAAGGCAGGTAGAAGAATACACCAAATACGATGATTGCCAACTGCACCACCACCGCCCGCCAGTCTCCCGCCGTGGCAAGCCAGGCGCTGAGAATGGGCGGCGTGGTCCACGGGATCATCACCACGCAGCGCGACATTAACCCCAGCGTGGTACAGAGCCAGGCGAAGTAAATACCGATGGCGGGCAGCAGCACGAACGGGATCATCAGCGGCAGGTTAAACACGATCGGCAGCCCGAAAATCACCGGTTCGTTGATGTTGAACAGACCGGGCGCCAGCGACAGACGCGCCACCTGCTTCGCCGACTTTTGACGGGAGAAGATAAAGATGGCGATCAGCAGCGAGATCGTGCTGCCCGTGCCGCCCACCATGCCAAACGTCGGCACGAAGATGTTGTTGATGATATGCGGGATGGGCTGACCGTTGGCGAAGGCCAGCATGTTCTCGTTGGTGTTGATCAGCAGGAACGGCTCCAGCACCACGCTGTTAACGACTGACTGATGAATACCGAGCGTGAACAGGAAGTTACCGAAACTATAAATGAAAATCGTCCCCGGCAGGCTGGTGTTGATCAGCCGCAGCGGCTGCTGGATAAAGGTCGTAATGAGATGGATCAGGTCCGTGTGCAGCACGTTTGCCAGTATCGCCGCCAGCACCGCGAACAGGGAGAGCGTGAAGATCGTCGGGATCAGCGCGGTAAAGGATTTGCTCACCGCCGGAGGCACATTTTCCCCGAGGGAAATGTGCAGCGCCTTCAGGCGCGAAATAGCGATAAACACTTCCGTTGAGATCAGCCCGATCAGCACCCCGGCAAAAATCCCGGTTGAGCCAATATTGGCGAACGTTAGCACCTGGGTGACGTTCACCGCGGCATCGCTGCCGACGGGCGTAATCTGCAGACGCATCGGCATCATGATGATGAAGCTGCTGACGGCGATAACCACTGCCGAGACCGGATTGTCGAAATCTTTGTTGCGCGCCAGCGACCAGGCAATCATCGGGGCCAGCAGCAGCGCGGCGATGTTCAGCGTGCCGTTGATAATCGCCTCGCCCCACACCTTAAACTGCGCGAGCGTGTCGCCGTGAAAAATCCACGGAAATACCACGTTGTTCACCAGCACCGCCAGGCCGGCGAGGATGAAAATGGGCATCACCGTGGCGAAGGCGTCGCGCAGGGAGCGCAGATGCACCTGATTAGCCAGGCGCGCCGAGAACTCAACAAACTTATCGACAAAAGACTGCATGTGCGGTGTTATTTTTGTTTCAGACATAGCGGAGTGTTCCCATCAATCAGTCACAAAAACGGCCCGGCAGCGTACGGCTTACATCTCGCGTCCGTTGGTATGGATAACCTGTTTTAACCACGCGTAGCTCTTCTTCGGCACGCGCTTCAGGTCTTTCAGGTCGTGGTTTTCCCGGTTGACATAGACCACGCCGTAGCGCTTACGCATGTCGCCCTGGGAGCTGAGAATGTCGATTAACCCCCAGCCGAGGTAGCCGATCACCTCTGCCCCGTCCTCGAACATCGCCTCCTTCATGGCATTGATATGCGCCCGGTGGTAGTCGATGCGGTAGGTGTCCTCGATCGGGTTCACGCCGTCCCAGGACTCAATCACCCCGATGCCGTTTTCGATCGGGAAGACCGGCATCCGCCAGTCGTTGGCGTAGCGGGTGATGATGGTGCGAAAGCCCAGCGGATCGATCTGCCAGTTCCACTCGGTGGCCTTCAGGTACGGATTGTTTTTCTCGCCGTGCAGCAGGTAATAGTTCACCGGCGTGCCTTCCGGGATCGCATCGCTGTCCAGCGTTTTGCTGGCGTAGTAGCTGAAGGCCATATAGTCGTTTCTGGTGCGCGCCAGCAGCGCTAAATCCTCGGTGCGGTAGATATCACCAAAGCCTTCCTGCTCCACCACCGCCATCACCGCCGGGCTGTAGCCCTGCCCTGCGAAGACGCGCAGCAGGTTCTGGTTGAGGAACTCGTCGTACTGCTGGGCGCAGAAGATATCGCGCGGTTTGCAGGTGGCCGGGTAGATCAGCTGGTGCGCCAGCATGCCGCCCATCAGCTGGCCGGGTCTGGTCTGATGCAGATACTCGGTCAGCGCCATGTGCGCCACCATCGTATGGTGCTGCAGCTCGTACAGCTCGCGCAGGGTTTTATCGCCTTGCATATAGCCTGAAATGCGGAAGGCTTCCGGCATATGGAAGATGTTCTGCTCGTTGAAGGTCAGCCAGTACTTCACGCGGTCGCCATAGCAGTCGATCATCTTTTTGCCGTAGCGGATAAAGGCCTCCATCACGCGGCGGTCGTTGAAGCCGTTGTACTCCTGCGCCAGCGCCAGCGGCATATCGAAGTGATACAGACAAACCATCGGCTCGATGCCGCGGGCGATCAGATCGTCAATAAAGCGGTCGTAAAACGCGATGCCTTCGTCGTTGAACGCGCCGTCGCCCTGCGGGCAGACGCGGCTCCAGGAGATCTGGAAGCGGTAGCAGTTCATGCCCAGATCCTGCATCAGGTCGAAATCTTCCCGGTAGCGGTGATAGGAGTCGGTCGCGACTTTCCAGTCGGAGACGTTCTCCCCGGCTTCGCGAATGTCGTACACCGACATGCCTTTCCCACCCTCGTTCCATGCACCTTCCGTCTGCATGCTGGATACCGAGTTGCCCCATAAAAAGTTTGCTGGCAGCTGATTGTTCATGGTCTCTCCCTATATGCCTAGTCATTTAAAATATTATGACTAGTCATATAGGCGAAGATGAAAAGGGGATCAAAGGGGAGGATCGTTTTTTGTGAGCAATGCGGGGAAAAAAAGCCCCGGTAAGCGATGCACTGCCGGGGCGAGGAAGGTTATTGTTGCGCGAGCTGATTGCGGCGATATTCCCCCTGCCGCTCCAGCATCCAGCCCGGGTATTCGCGCGGCAGCGCGCTCACCACATCAAGCTGCTTGAGTTCGTCTTCGCTTAAGCGGATCCCGGTCGCGGCGATATTGTCGTCCAGCTGTTCAACGCGTTTCGCGCCAATGATGACGCTGGTCACCGCTTTCTGATGCAGCAGCCACGCCAGCGCGATTTGCGCGACGGAGACGCCCTTGCTTTCGGCGATAGTGCGCATTACGTCCACGCAGTCGAAGGCGCGATCTTTATTCACCGGCGGGAAGTCAAACTCCAGACGGCGACCACCGGCTTCGCTCTGCCCGTCGCGGCCATATTTTCCGCTCAGCAGACCGCCTGCCAGCGGGCTCCAGACCATCAGCCCGACGCCTTCGCTCTGCATCATCGGCACCAGCTCGCGCTCCAGATCGCGTCCGGCAATGGTGTAATACGCCTGCAATGATGCGAAACGCGCCAGCCCAAGACGTTCAGAAATACCGAGCGCTTTGGCAATCTGCCACGCCGCCCAGTTCGAGACGCCGATGTAGCGCACGTGGCCGTGCTGCACCAGGTTATCCAGCGCGTAGAGCATCTCTTCAATCGGCGTTGCGGGGTCGAAGCCGTGAAGCTGGTAGAGATCGATATGATCGAGCTGCAGGCGGCGCAGGCTCTCCTTCACGCTGCTGATGATGTGATAGCGCGAGCTGCCGCGCGAGTTCACCCCTGCCGTTCCCGTTTCGCCGAACACTTTGGTGGCAACCACCACGTTCTCGCGCGGGATTTTCAGGTTTTTCAGCGCCTGACCGGTGATCTCCTCCGAGCGTCCTTCCGAGTAAACGTCCGCGGTGTCGATAAAGTTGATCCCGGCATCCAGCGCGCGGCCCACCAGCTGCTCGGCTTCACTCTGCTGGAGCTGGCCAATCTTGCCCCACATGCCGCCCTCGCCGCCGAAGGTCATGGTGCCGAGGCACAGTTCAGAAACAAACAGACCGGTGTTGCCCAGTTTTTGATAACGCATAAGTTATTCCTCGCATGTCGATTGGGTACCCGATAGTTATACCCGCCCCTCAGCCATCGCGAATGTGGTGTTCCTGTCCGTTTCTTGCCCAATCCTCTGAATTTATCCACGCGGGGCGTCGCCAAAGACGCTGTAGTCCGGTAACTGCACCTGCTGATACGGCTCCCAGCCGCCGCCGAGGGCCTTGTAGAGCGCCACCAGATCAAGCGCGCTCTGCACCTGCGCCTGTGCGCGCTGCTGCTGGGCCTGCGCCAGCTGACGCTGGGCGTCCAGCACGTCGATAAAGCTGGCGATCCCCTGCCGGTAGCTGTCGCTCGCTAAATCAAAGGCGTTTTGCAGGGCGTCGATCGTTTTTGCGAGACCCGCTTCACGCTGCTGGTCGGTGCGATAGCTCACCAGCGCGTTTTCCACATCCCCGAGCGCGGTCAGCACCGTCTGGCGATAGTCCAGCACCGCCGCTCCCTGCTGCGCGCGCGCCACCTTGACGCTGGAGACCAGTCGACCGCCCTGGAAGATAGGAATAGAGACCTGCGGGCCAAAGCTGTAGAAGTGGCTGCTCCAGTCGGTCAGCCAGTTGGTTTCACTGTTGCGCAGGCCAAACTGGCCGGAGAGCGTAAAGCTCGGGAACAGCTCCGCCACCGAGACGCCGATTTGCGCCGTGGCGGCGTGGAGGTTCGCCTCCGCTTCGCGCACGTCCGGCCGACGGCGCGCCAGCGTGGACGGAATGCCCGTTTGCACAATATCCGGCAAGGCAGGCATCGGCTGCACGCTCTGCAGTTCCGCATCCAGCGCCCCCGGCGGCTTGCCGAGCAGGATCGCCAGGCCGTTCATCGCCTGCCGCTCCTGCGCCTGATATTGCGGAAGCTGTGCCTCAAGGTTGCCTAACTGCGCCCGGGCGTTTTCCACATCCATTTGCGGCGACAGCCCGCCACGCTGGCGGCTTTCGGTGAGATCCAGCGTCTGCTGCGCGCTTTTAATCTGGGTGTTCAGCGTGGCGATAATGCTCTGCGCCCCGCGCAGCTGAAGCCACGCGCGCGCCACTTCGGCCTCCAGCGACACCAGCGCATCGTTACGCTGCTCAATGGCGACTTTCTGCTGCGCTTCGGCGGCTTCCACCTGACGACGCACCTTGCCCCACAGGTCGATTTCCCACTGGGCGTCGAAGCTGCCCTGGTAGAGATTAATCGGCTGCGTCAGCGGCCCTAACGCGCCCCGCAGTTCAGGATCGACATTATCAAGCTGGTCATACACGCCGTGGGATTTCAGCTCTCCTTCCAGGCCAAGCTGCTGGCGCGTTGCCTGCAAATTACCGTTCACCGACGGATAAAACGCCCCGCCCGCCTGGTTAATCTGCTCGCGGGCCCCGGCAATGCGCAGCACCGTCTGCTGCAGCGTCAGGTTTCCGGCAATGGCGCGCTCAACCAGGCTGTCGAGCTGCGGCGAGCCGAAGGTCTTCCACCAGCGCGGATTGGTCGCGGCTGAGGTAGTTTGCGACTTCACCGCGCTGTCGCCCTTATCGTTCCAGTGCGTAACGGCGGGCGGCGCAGGCTGCTGGTAATCCGGCCCGACGGCGCAGCCCGCCAGCAGCATCATTATCATCAGGGGGTGTAAACGTCTGTGTATCATCAATGTGCTCCTGCACTCCCCTCGCTCTTAACCGGCGAGAGCAACAAACAAAACGGAATCAGTAACAAGGCCACCGCGCTCAGGATGGTGAAGACGTCGATGTAGGCAAGGAAGCGCGACTGCTCAATCATGGTCTGGTACATGCGTCCGGTGGCAATCCCGGTGGGGTCCCCTACCTGGGTGGTGAAGTTCTGGATTGCCTGGGCGCTTTCGCGTATCGCCTGCTGGAACTGCTCGTTAAGCGGCGAGGCGTGATACGCCAGATGCGCGCTGTGCGCCTGGGCGCGTTCGGTAATGGCCGCCGTCGAAAGGGATATGCCAATCGACCCCGCAACGTTACGGAACATGGTAAACAGCGCCGCCGCATCGGCATTCAGCCGCCTCGGTATCGAGATAAACGCAATAGTCGTGAGCGGCACAAACAGGAACCCCAGCCCTATCGACTGGGCGCTGCGGAACAGCACCAGCGTTTCAAAGTCGATATCCGGCGTCAGCGTGCGCGACCAGAAGAACGACACCGCCAGACAGGTAAAGCCAAAGGCGATAATCCAGCGCGTCTGCACCACCGGCATCAGCTTCAGCACCAGCGGGATAGTCAATACAATCAGCACCGCGCCGGGCGACAGCACCAGCCCCGACCAGGTAGCGGTGTAGCCCAAATCCTGCTGCGCCAGCTGCGGGATCACCACCGAGCTGCCGTACAGGATCATCGCCATCCCCGCCATCAGCAGGCTGGAGATGGCAAAGTTGCGATCCTTCATGCAGTGCAGATCCACCACCGGCTTTCTGGCATATACCAGCCAGTAGATGGCGCCGATAATGCCGACAAGCGTCAACACGCCGAAGGTGCGGATAAAGTTCGAGTAGAACCAGTCCTCATCTTCTCCCCGGTCGAGCATCACCTGCAGACAGCCCAGCCCCAGCGCGATCAGGCCGATCCCCGTCCAGTCGATAGTCAGCTTCTCTTTTGACTTGCTCTCCCACGGCGGATCTTCCAGCAGCTGGTAGATCGCCAGCACCGTGACAATCCCCACCGGAATGTTGATAAAGAACACCCAGCGCCAGGAGTAGTTATCGGTGATCCAGCCACCCAGCGTCGGGCCCAGCACCGGCGCAACGATAATCGCAATGGAGGAGAGACCAAACGCTTTGCCCCGGTCTTCGGGTTTGAAGTAGTCGAGCAGCACCGACTGCTGCGTGGGCTGCAGCCCGCCGCCAAAAAAGCCCTGCATCACGCGGAACAGGATGATCTGCCACAGTTCGGTGGCGATCCCGCACAGGAACGAGCAGACGGTAAACATCACGATGCAAATCAGGAAGAACTGCTTGCGGCCAAACACCCGGCTCAGAAACGCCGAGATGGGCAGCACGATGCCGTTCGCCACCAGATAGCTGGTTAACACCCAGGTGGATTCGTCATAGCTGGACGAGAGCGAGCCTGCCACGTGGGGGAGCGCCACGTTAACAATGGTGGTATCCAGAATCTCCATGAATACCGCCAGGGTAACGACAATCGCCACCGCCCACGGATTGCTGGCGGGCTTCCAGCTGTCGTGGCTGTGATCCGTCATTCCACCGTCACCTTCGGTGCCACCGACAGCCCCAGCGGCAGCGGTTTGTTTGGATCCAGGCCCTTATCAATCACGATTTTGACCGGCACGCGCTGCACAATTTTGACGAAGTTGCCGGTGGCATTTTCTGCCGGGAAGGCGGAGAAGCGCGAGCCGCTGCCCTGCTGGATACTGTCTACGTGGCCCTCGAGCGCCATATCCGGCCACGCGTCGACGGACACGGTGACCTTATCGCCGGGCTTCATGCGCTCAAGCTGCGACTCTTTAAAGTTCGCCACCACCCACACGTTCGGGGAAACCAGAGAGAACAGCGCCGTTCCCGCCTGCACCAGCGTGCCGGGCTGCACGTTGCGTTTGGTGACAAACCCGTCGAAAGGGGCGCGGACTTCGGTGTAAGAGAGGTTCAGATTGGCCGTTTCCAGCTGCGCTTTAGCCTGATCGACCTGACGCTCGCGCGCTTCAACGTTGGTTTCCTGCTGGCGGATTTGCAGCTGGACCTGTTCTGCCACTTCCAGCTGCGCCTGAGCGCTGGCCAGCCCCGCCTGTGCGCTACGCAGTTGAGCGTTCGCGGAATCGATACTTTGCTGGGTGGTCGCTCGCGGATCGACGCCGCGCTGGCGACGGTACTCCGCCTGCGCGTTCGCCAGATCGGCCTGCGCTTTCAGCACCTGCGCTTTGGCTTCGTCACGCTGGGCGGGATACTGGACTTTTGAAAGCGCCAGCTGCGCCTGGGCCTGATGCAGCTGCGCGATAGCCAGCCCAAGCTGGGCCTGGGCCTGATCGCGCTGCGCGGTGGTATCTCGCGGATCGATAACCACCAGCAGATCGCCCTTTTTCACGCGCTGGTTATCGCGCACGCGCAGCTCGGTAACGTAGCCCGCCGTTTTGGGGGCAATCGTCACCACGTCGCCGTCGGTAAAGGCGTCGTCGGTCGTCTCTTCGTTACGGGTTAAAAACCACCAGACCAGCGCCACGACGACCATCACCACCACGACAACGCCGAGGATAATTAATGGTTTCTTGCCCGGGCGCTTACGCTCATTATTGTTTTTGTCCTGCTCGTCAGCAGGCGGGTTTTGATCTTCAGCCATAGTTCAGCAACGGTCCTGTCAGTGAGCGGCATCACACTATGCCGTTCACTAAAGCTAGGACGTTGCTATACGTTTGCCAGGAAAAACTGACAAATTGCGCACTATATGAGAAGGAATATTCCGAAACCGATCGCCGCGGCCCAAACCAGCATCGGAATCGACCAGACGTGGAAACGCCACCAGATACGACGGTCATTGGCCATACGCAGCGCAATCAGGTTTGCCAGCGAGCCGGGCAGCAGCCCAAACCCGCCGATGTTCACCGCCCAGGCCAGGAGCGTATCGGGCGGAACATAGTTGAGCAGCAGAATGGTGGACGGCACGTTGCTGATAAACTGCGACAGGCCAATCGCCGTCAGCCACAGTCCCGGCTGAGACAGCGTGCTGACGCTGTGCAGAACGTTCTGCAGCACCGGAAGCTGGATAAGGAGATGCACATCAATAAACATCGCCATAAAGACCAGCAGCAGCGTCCAGTCCACGCTCACCAGCACGCGACGCGCCAGGACGACAAAGCCCGCAGCAACGAGCAGGACGCCCGCCAGCTCATACTTCAGCTCCAGCGCGAACAGAAAGACGATGTATAACCCGAGACAGCTCCACACCAGGCGCGGCTGCCACTGCGGGCCGGTTGTGCCGCTGTGGTACTGCAGCTTTTTATCCGGAAACGCAAACCAGCACACCGCCATCAGCGACAGCATCATCACCAGCGCCAGAGGGGCCATCTGCCAGGTAAAGGCGGCAAACGACAGACCGGACCGTCCCCAGAGAAGGATATTTTGCGGGTTGCCGATTGGCGTCAGAAGCGAGCCCGCATTGACGGCCAGCGCTTCAAAGATGATCAGCCGGCTGACCGGGATCTCGCACAGCTTACGCAGCGTGAGCGTGAGGGGCACGATGATAAACAGCGCCACATCGTTGGTCAGAAACGTCGACAGCACCGCGGCGGAGAACACCATAAACAGGGACAGCCTGCGCTCGGTGGCAAAGCGGCGCACCATTTTACGGCCCAGAACGTCAAAATAGCCGCTCAGCTCGACCCCTTTGGTGAGCATCATCAGGCCACTCAGGGTAATGATGGTTCGCCAGTCAATTGCGGCGGGCCAGGCGTGTGGCGCAAACGGCACAAAGAGGCTTAACCCTGCGCCAATGAGTAATAAGAGATGGAAGAAACGATCGCGTGCCAGGGCCTGCAGTCCAGGGATTTTCATTCAGCGGAGGGACCATATTTAAGGGTAAATTCGCGAAACTTCACCAGCGTCTCTTCGCTCACGTGGTGTTCCATTCCTTCCGCATCCCGGCGGGCAATCTCCGGGCTGACGCCCAGCACCAGTAAAAAATTCTCGACAAGCTGGTGGCGCTCGCGGCTCTCCTGCGCGAGCTTCTCCCCTTCCGGCGTCAGAAAAACACCGCGCCAGGGGATCATTTCAATTAAGCCCACGGAGGCCAGGCGTTTTAACATTTTAGCGACAGTTGGCTGTGAAACCCCCAGCCTGGCGGCCATATCGACCTGGCGCGCTTCACCAACCTCACGAATCAGATCGGAAATGAGTTCAACATAGTCATCAATCAGTTCACGCCGGTGCGCTTCACGGACCTGGCGAAAACCTTCGACATGTTCTTCAACATTCACCAGTTGCGTCGTTTTCCTGATTGTCGGATGACCTGCGCGACGGTTCATTGTACTTCCTCAGTGGGGTGACGCTTCCAGCGCCCGGTTTCGAGAGCGCACATTGTAAACCATAGCTCCGCAAGCACAAAAAATTAACGAAATAGCCATAGCTATACAATATAGCCTGTGCTATATCTGTATGTAATGCAGTCACCCTTCACGGATCGAAGGGATCAAAACTCAGGAGGTCTTATGAACGAATTCAAGAGGTGCATGACCGTGTTTACCCACTCTCCCTTTAAAGTGCGCTTAATGCTGTTGAACATGCTGTGCGATATGTTTAACAACAAACCGCATCAGGACGACAAACCTTCCCACTAAGCGGCGTTGCGGTACGCCGCTTCATTTTCCCGTCACAATCTCGCTGTAAACTGGCTTCCAGCCTCCTTATTCCCGATCTTTTTTACGGATTTGCAATCCCCTTCGCAAAACATCTGCTTAGCAACTGTTGATATTATTTAGCGCTCGCACTATCTTCTTGCAGCCCTGCACAATTTGCGGCTCGCTGAAGCGGACCCTCATTCCCTCTCCACGCACTGTCAGGCAGGTTATGACCCTTGACGCCAGGGTGAGCACATGGCGTTTTCATCCATGATAGTGACCTATGAATGTAACCCTGATAGATACCGTTGTGACCCGCAGCCGGGCCTTAAGCCCGTGGACGGGTTTTTACTTTTTGCAGTCATTACTGATTAACTTTGCGCTGGGTTATCCCTTTAGTCTGCTCTACGCGGTGGCTTTCACCTGCGTTCTGCATTTGCTGTGGCGAGCCTCACCGCGCGTGCAAAAAGCGTTAATCGGGATCTGTTCGCTGGTCGCTGCACTCTATTTCCCGTTTGGTCAGGCTTACGGCGCGCCAAACTTTAATACCCTGCTGGCGCTGCACTCGACCAATATGGAAGAGTCGACGGAGATCCTGACGATTTTCCCGTGGTACAGCTACGTGGTCGGGCTCTTTATCTTCGCGTTGGGCGTTATTGCCATCCGCCGTCAGTCGGGCGAGAAAAAATCCTGGGGTAAGATCGAAATACTCTGTCTGGTGTTCAGCGTTGCCGTGGCGTTTGTCGCCCCCATCCAGAATATTCCCTGGGACGGTAAGCTAAGGCTCAGCAATATCGGCTATCCGGTTTTCCGCTTCGTGAAGGACGTCGTTGTCAATAATAAAGAGGTTCTCGACGAGCAGGCGCGCATGGCTGAGCTTTCCAATATGAAAGACACCTGGAACGTGCTGGCCGTTAAGCCGAAATATCACACCTATGTGGTGGTGATTGGCGAAAGTGCCCGTCGCGATGCAATGGGAGCCTTCGGCGGACACTGGGATAACACACCGTTTGCCAGTTCGGTCAAAGGCACGCTGTTTACCGATTACGTCGCGGCCAGCGGCTCGACGCAGAAATCGCTCGGCCTGACCCTAAACCGTGTCGTCGACGGCAAACCCCAGTATCAGGATAATTTTGTCACCCTGGCAAACCGCGCGGGTTTTCAGACGTGGTGGTTCTCTAATCAGGGGCAAATTGGCGAATACGATACGGCCATCGCCAGTATCGCCAAACGCGCTGACGAAGTGCAGTTCCTGAAAAATGGCGACTTCGAAGCCGACAAAAACACCAAAGACGAAGCGCTGTTGAAAATGACGGCACAGGTCTTCGCCACGCCGCGCACCCAGCCTCAGCTGATCGTCCTGCACCTGATGGGGTCGCACCCGCAGGCCTGCGATCGGACTGGCGGGAAGTACGCTGAATTCGTGCAGTCCAAAGAGACCTCTTGCTATCTCTACACCATGACGCAAACCGACGACCTGCTGAGCAAACTGTACGATCAGCTACGCAATACGGGCGACAGCTTCTCGATGGTCTATTTCTCGGATCACGGGCTGGCGTTTAAAGAGCGTGGTAAAGAGGTGCAGTATCTGGCGCACGATGACAAGTTCCAGCAGAACTTCCAGGTGCCGTTTATGGTGCTGTCGAGCGACGATAAAACGCATCGCGTGATTAAAGCGCGCCGTTCGGCAAATGATTTCCTGCAGTTCTTCTCGCAGTGGACGGGAATTACAGCCGAGCAGATAAAAACGGCTTACCCGTTTGTCTCTAACAAGAAAGCTCCCCCAGTGTACGTTACCAACTTCAAGTTACAGAAAGTTGACTACAACCATCTGGGTACGGATATTTTTGATATTAAGAGTAAGTAGCGATCTGATGCCCTCACCCCACGGGGAGAGGGAAAAAGACAAAAAAAAATCCGCCACATTGGGCGGATTTTTTATTTAATCACCGGAGTGATTAGAAGCGGTAACCTACGCCCGCGATCCAGGTGCCAACGTCAACGTTGCGGATACGGCTCTGCTCATAGGAGAAGTCCAGAGCAACGTCCTGGATTGGGTTGAACTGCAGGCCTGCGCCATAGGAGAAGCCATAGTCGCTATTGCTTGCAGTGCGGCTTTCGCTCTGGTTTTCAGTCTGCTGGAATTTACCGTAGCCAACACCTACAACACCGTAGATGCTTGCCCAGTCATTCAGACGGTAAGCTGGACCAGCGGTGATGCCGTAGTACTGGCCTTTGTTGTATGCGCCGTTTTCAGAACGATCTTTCTCGGTGTAGGTGAAAGAACCGATCACGCCCAGTGGATTGTTATCCTGTTCGTAGCGATACTTCAGGTTGAAACCGTTAGCTTTGTTCATCACGCCCTGATAGTCGCTCTGAGCGTAACCACCAGTAACAGTCGAAGTAGCAGCTACAGCGGTACCTGCGGAAACAGCCAGTACAGCGGCCAGTGCTGAAAGACATGCAATTTTTTTCATAACCACCTCAAATGTGCTTCAAGTAAGTCCGTAAGTTTTAAATATATCAAAAAAATTTGCGAAACTCTTTGTGATTCGTGATGTCTAATGAAACCTTTCCTGTAACAGAACGTTTCCAGCCTCAGCTATCTCTTTCAAATCACATGCAATTTTCACTACTAAATGCGCATATTGCGCGCACGCGCCGTTACATTCATCCAGATTATTCCTAATCTATCAGGCGATAAATCCACCAGCGCTTAACCATTTTACGGATTTGACACGGTTTTTTTTCAACAGCGCCTCAACCGTTGCCGCTTATTTCCTTTACACTGCAACCTTTACCTCATTTGACATAAGCTGACAGGAGAAAGGATGCCTGGGTTATCCCGCACGTCGTCGGTCTGGTTGCCGGTCGCAGTCATACTCATTGCCATGTTGTCCATTCAAAGCGGTGCTTCGCTTGCGAAATCACTTTTTCCGCTGGTCGGTGCGCCTGGGGTGACAGCCCTGCGTATCGTGCTGGGCACGGCGATACTGGTGGTCATTTTCAAACCCTGGCGTCTGCGCTTCAAAAAGGAGCAGCGTTTACCCCTGCTGTTTTATGGACTTTCCCTCGGGGCAATGAACTATCTGTTCTACCTCTCTATTCAGACAATACCGCTGGGGATCGCCGTCGCGCTGGAGTTTACCGGCCCGCTGGCGGTGGCGCTTTTCTCCTCGCGACGTCCGGTCGATTTTATCTGGGTCGTGTTAGCCGTTCTGGGCTTATGGTTCCTGCTGCCGCTGGGCCAGAGCGTCGCTGAGATTGATCTGACGGGCGCAGCCCTGGCGCTGGGTGCTGGCGCCTGCTGGGCCGTCTATATACTTACGGGCCAGCGTGCAGGAGAAGAGCACGGTCCTGCGACCGTCGCGCTGGGGTCCCTGATCGCTGCCATCGTCTTTGTGCCCATCGGCATGGCGCAGGCGACCGAATCTATCTGGCAATGGTCCGTCATGCCCATCGGGCTGGCGGTCGCGATTCTGTCTACCGCACTTCCCTACTCTCTGGAGATGATTGCCCTTACGCGTCTGCCGACGCGCATATTTGGCACGCTGATGAGCATGGAGCCTGCGCTAGCTGCCATTTCCGGGATGGTGTTTCTCGGCGAAACTCTGACGTTGACCCAGACGCTGGCGCTCTGCTCGATTATCGCGGCATCAATGGGCTCGACGCTCACCATGCGCCCGGAACCTAAAGTTGAGAAAGTGGATATCAGCTAAGACCATATATTCTGCATGGCGTCCATGCCATGCAGAATAAAGGCCAAAAAGACAGACGTTATAATTTTTTACATTCTTTTCGCTATTTTCGAAATATCCCTCTGCGGTTACACGCCTATCCAGCAATTAAGATTGATCTGTATCAATTAAAAAATAACTCTTTAGTTTCAATTAATTAAATTCTCAAGCCACTTCTCGCTATTAAACCGATAGGCACAGCCAAACCGCAGAGAAAAAATCCGGTGCTATACTTAGTTCCGTAATTACCTGGGACATAAACATCAAGAGGATATGAGATTATGAGTACCGCTAAACTGGTGAAAACGAAAGCGTCTAATCTGCTTTATACCCGTAACGATGTATCGGATAGCGACAAAAAAGCGACCATTGAGTTGCTGAATCGTCAGGTGATCCAGTTCATCGATCTTTCGCTGATCACCAAACAGGCCCACTGGAATATGCGCGGTGCAAACTTTATTGCCGTTCATGAAATGCTGGATGGCTTCCGCACAGCACTGGTGACCCACCTCGATACGATGGCTGAACGTGCCGTTCAGCTAGGCGGTGTGGCGCTGGGTACCACGCAGGTTATCAACAGCAAAACGCCACTGAAAAGTTATCCGCTGGATATCCATACCGTTCAGGATCACCTGAAAGAGCTGGCAGACCGCTACGCGATTGTGGCCAATGACGTGCGCAAAGCGATTGGCGAAGCCAAAGATGAAGATACCGCAGATATTTTCACCGCCGCGTCCCGCGACCTGGATCAGTTCCTGTGGTTTATCGAATCTAACATCGAGTAATTCATATAATTGCTCTATTAAACCCTCGCCATGACGCGATGCCGTTCACATAAGCGGAGCGGCACTGTGTTTCACTGATTAAAGGGTTTTTGATATCTTAACCGCCCGCGGCCTTCATGGTCGGGGGCGTTTTATTATGAACAACGCTTCCAGATTTCCACGCAGATGTTCCAGCTTTTTCGAGATGGTTCCTGGTGACGCTCTATTTCCAGCACTAGCCTGTCCGTCGCTATAAGCAAGTAAGCGATCTTGAGCAAGGTGTTAACGTCGGGTCGAGGATAAAAAAACGGCAGAGCGCATAATCGCTCTGCCGCCAAACGCTAATGCTTAATTTTTCGGCGAAAAAAGAGAGCAAGACATATGATAAAAATCATATTATCAATGAATGTTAAAAAAGCAGCCTCGCTCTTGGCCCTTCACGCGCCCAAACATACGAGGAAGCGTGCTGTCCTTACTGTTCAACGATCGAAATAACATTCCCGGTTCGCAGATCTACCCGCGCAGAGACAGTCTCTTTGACTATGCCACCAAAGGCGTTGGTGCCACGGAATGTGGTATCTATCGTGGCATGCGGATCGTCGGTCAGAACCAGATGATACCGTGTGGAGAGGTGTTTGTAGGAAGAATCATCATGCATGTCGGCTTTGATCATGGCCTCTAACGGACGATAAGCCCCGTTCCAACCGCTAAAATTATCCTGGAATGTATCGAAGTTGATGCGTTTTGCCAGCATCTCAGGACTGGAACGGTATTCAGTGACACACCAGTTCGCTATCACGCCAAACGGTGTGTCACCCTGCGTGGTGTAGCTGTTCTGGCTCACGCAGGCATAAAACCCCTCTTCTGACGCAACGGGCACCTGACGATATGCCATATAAGCAGCCACAATCTTGTGTCGCGTATCCTTACGCTCCCTACGATACTCGGTAAGGGTTTTATCAGCATATTTGAAAGGCGGCGGGGAGACATCCGCATTCTGCGGCTGATCCTGTTTTTTCACAACGGCCGGACTGCGGTCGGCCGGTAGCAGGATGGCATTGATTACGCAGAGGCCCAGAAAACCGCCCAGATAAACGGCACTGGCTTGCTTACGACCGGGCATTTTGACCAGCGAGGGTTTAATCAGGCCAATAAAAAAGGCCACAAACAGAATAAATGCGATTAAAGAAAGAAAAGTGCTCATCGTTATCCTTTTGACTGTATATATCCATTAAAAAACAATGTCATATTATCAGAAAATAAGATCTAATTAGGGAGTAATTCACTCTCATGCGCCAGCATCGGAAGAGACGTGGCGGTCGTCTTTATTCTGCCGGCAGGATTCTTTCTTAGCATCCGCTCGCTGACCTCTCCGCGTCTGAAGCAGATCATCCGGTAAATACCGTGTACACAATCGCCTTTCAAGAAGTGCAGTTATCCCGGGTATGCAATATGATAGATGATTCATTTTGCAGTGACTTCAATCCGATGCAGGCCAAATGCATCGGTCTTCTTAAAGGGAGTTTTTTGATGAAAGAAAATAAGCACGTCAGCAAATTCGAAGCAAACCATCTCAATCCTGGTGAAGCCGTTCTGCAGTGGGGAGAAGGCTATATCGGCAAAGTGATGGGACAGGGTAAGGACAAACAGCACAACGGTGTACTGATCGTTACGGGCCAGCGAGTGGCATTCTACCGTAAAGGTTTTCTCGGCGAGGTGATTGAGACTATCCCGTTAAAATCCATTACGTCGATTGAACGCAAGTCCACGCTGGGTCACCGGGTCATTCGGATCCATACTTCCCACGACGATCTGGAATTTAAGATGTTCAGCAAGGATGCAGAACTCGCCCTGATTGAGGCGATTGAAGCTGGCCGCGGAGTGAAGACGGAAACACCAATAGCCGAACCGGCTATGACCCATCAGGATCCCTATGAGCAGCTCAAAAAGCTTTCCGAACTCAAAGAGAGCGGGATCATTTCGGAAGAAGAATTCCAGGCAAAAAAAAGCAAATTAATGGAGCTGATTTAACGTTCCTTCCTCCGGGTTAACAGGGGAAATTATTGGATTCCGCAGCCAATTCATCGGAGAACGGTTTTTGCTATCTTAATCGCCCTCGGCCTTGCTGGTCGGGGGCGTTTGTTGCCTCACGCCGTAATAGCGGTCCGCGGGAGCGATGTCAGCACCATTTTCTCCACGCCGTGAACCTCACAAGATATCCCTCGGACATATCAGTACTCTGGCAGTGAAGGTTTCTCTTTCCGTGCCTGTTTTGACACTTTCATTTTCAGCTGCCTGTCACCTGTGCCATTGGTGAGGGTTTTGCACATCTATGGTGCACAGTTTTTGTCTGCACGCCTGCAAAAGTGAACGAAATGTAATAATCACCTCACACAACCGTTAACGGAAGATTGTTTTTTCGTCAGAATTTACGCTAAATATCTCCCCGTCAGTTGGGCCAAACGAAGCGCACCAAAACGGTGCTTCACTTTGGTGCAATAAAGCCTCATTGCCCCATTTATTGTGCAATGCATGACATCATCCCCTTTGCAAAACAATAGCTTGTAAAGTTGGCACGATTTTTTCATTGTGCCACCTGTTCTCGCAGGGGATCGCCCCGTGGATATAAAAGGAAATGCTATGAAGTCTGTATTAAAAGTTTCACTGGCTGCACTTACCCTGGCTTTTGCAGTGTCCTCTCAGGCTGCCGACAAACTGGTTGTGGCGACCGACACGGCGTTCGTTCCGTTTGAATTCAAACAGGGTGATAAATACGTTGGTTTTGATGTGGATCTGTGGGCCGCTATCGCAAAAGAACTCAAGCTGGATTACACCCTGAAGCCTATGGACTTCAGCGGCATCATCCCGGCACTGCAAACCAAAAACGTTGATCTGGCACTGGCAGGCATCACCATTACCGATGAACGTAAAAAAGCGATCGACTTCTCTGACGGCTACTACAAAAGCGGCCTGCTGGTGATGGTCAAAGCCGATAATAACGACGTAAAAAGCGTGAAAGATCTCGACGGCAAAGTGGTGGCTGTGAAGAGCGGAACCGGTTCTGTTGATTACGCTAAAGCAAATATCAAAACCAAAGACCTGCGTCAGTTCCCGAACATCGACAACGCGTACATGGAACTCGGCACCAACCGTGCTGACGCTGTTCTGCACGACACGCCTAACATCCTGTACTTCATCAAGACAGCCGGTAACGGTAAGTTCAAAGCCGTTGGCGAGTCTCTGGAAGCGCAGCAGTACGGTATCGCGTTCCCGAAAGGCAGCGACGACCTGCGTACGAAAGTTAACGGCGCGCTGAAAACGCTGAAAGAGAACGGCACCTATAACGAAATCTACAAAAAATGGTTCGGCACCGAGCCTAAATAATAAGACGTAAAAATGACGTTCACTCGGGGGCGACCTTTCGCCCCTGCTATTTTTGAAACACGGTAACAGTAACAGGAAATTATCATGCAGTTTGACTGGAGCGCCATCTGGCCTGCCATTCCTATCTTGCTTGAAGGCGCTAAAATGACCCTGTGGATTTCGGTCCTGGGTCTGGTTGGTGGGTTGATTATCGGTCTTGTCGCCGGTTTCGCCCGCACCTACGGCGGCTGGATCGCAAACCACATCGCACTGGTTTTCATCGAAGTGATCCGCGGCACGCCTATTGTCGTGCAGGTCATGTTCATCTACTTCGCCCTGCCTATGGCGTTCACCGACCTGCGCATCGACCCGTTCAGCGCAGCCGTCGTCACAATTATGATCAACTCAGGCGCCTATATTGCGGAAATCACCCGCGGTGCGGTGCTGTCGATTCATAAAGGTTTCAGTGAAGCCGGTCTGGCGCTAGGTCTTTCTCGTCGCGAAACGATCCGCCACGTTATTCTGCCGCTGGCGCTGCGTCGCATGCTGCCGCCGCTCGGTAACCAGTGGATCATCAGCATTAAAGATACGTCGCTGTTCATTGTTATCGGCGTGGCCGAGCTGACCCGTCAGGGGCAGGAGATCATTGCTGGCAACTTCCGCGCGCTGGAAATCTGGAGTGCGGTAGCCGTTGTCTACCTGATCATTACTCTGGTTCTGAGCTTCGTTCTGCGTCGTCTTGAAAGAAGGATGAAAATCCTGTGATTGAATTTAAAAACGTTTCCAAGCACTTTGGCCCAACCCAGGTGCTGCACAATATCGATCTGAACATCAAGCAGGGTGAAGTGGTAGTGATTATCGGGCCTTCCGGCTCCGGTAAATCCACCCTGCTGCGCTGCATCAACAAGCTGGAAGAGATCACCAGCGGCGATCTGATCGTCGACGGCCTGAAGGTAAACGACCCGAAAGTGGATGAGCGTCTGATCCGTCAGGAAGCGGGCATGGTGTTCCAGCAGTTCTACCTGTTCCCGCACCTGACGGCGCTGGAAAACGTGATGTTTGGCCCGCTGCGCGTGCGCGGTGCCAGCAAAGCGGCAGCGGAAGCGCTGGCAAAAGACCTGCTGGCGAAAGTCGGCCTGGCAGAACGTGCGCACCACTACCCTTCCGAGCTGTCTGGCGGTCAACAGCAGCGTGTGGCGATTGCCCGCGCCCTGGCGGTCAAACCGAAAATGATGCTGTTTGATGAGCCAACCTCTGCGCTTGACCCGGAGCTGCGTCACGAGGTGCTGAAAGTCATGCAGGATCTGGCGGAAGAAGGGATGACGATGGTGATCGTAACCCACGAAATCGGCTTTGCTGAAAAAGTGGCGTCCCGCCTGATCTTTATTGATAAAGGCCGTATCGCGGAAGACGGTAACCCGCAGGAATTGATTGCGAACCCGCCGAGCCAGCGTTTGCAGGAGTTCCTGCAGCACGTCTCCTGATCCATCGCTTTACGCTAAGCCGGGCATGCCCGGCTTTTTTACGCCAGATTGTTCCCAAAAATCCCCCTCCTCGCCCCGACTTCTATACTTATCATTTTGTTCGACATTTTCACCGGAGGACGCCGTGCCGTGGATCCTGTTGCTGTTGATTAGCCTGTTTAGTGCGCCATCGTTCGCCGTCGCGATCCCCGGAGTGACCACCGGCGCCCCTGCCGCCCAGCAAAGTACGCCACCTCCGGAACCCGATGTTGAACAGAAAAAAGCCGCCTACAGTGCGCTTGCCGACGTCCTTGAAAACGACACCTCCCGGCAGGAGCTTATTGGCCAGCTGCGCAAAGCCGCCGCCACGCCGCCGCAGGAGTCGGTGCCAACCCTAACCCCTCCTCAGGTTGAGGAGCAAAAAACGGTGCTGGAAAACGTCACCGACGTGAGCCGCTACTATGGGGAAGCGCTCTCCTCGCGCTTCGCTCAGCTTTACCGCAACCTGATTGGCTCACCGCATAAGGCATTTAATCCGCAAACGTTTACCGCCGCCGCCACGCAGTTCCTGATGCTGGCGGGTGCGGTATTTCTTTTTTACTGGCTGGTGCGCCTGTGCGCGTGGCCGCTGTACCGCAAAATGGGGCAATGGGGACGCAGGAAAAATCAGCATAAAAGCAGCTGGCTGCATCTGCCGTTGATGATCGCCTCAGCGTTTATCATTGATTTACTGCTGCTGGCGTTGACGCTGTTTTTAGGCCAGATGCTGGCCGACAGGCTGAATGCAGGCAACAAAACCATCGCCTTTCAGCAGTCGCTTTTCCTGAATGCCTTTGCCCTGATTGAGTTCTTTAAGGCGCTGCTGCGGTTACTCTTTTGTCCGCACGTGCCGGAGCTGCGTCCTTTCTCCATTCGGGATGCGACCGCGAAGTACTGGGCGCTGCGCCTGAGCGTGCTCAGCGGGCTGATTGGCTACGGCCTGCTGGTTGCCGTGCCGATCATCTCCAACCAGGTGAACGTCCAGTTTGGCGCGCTGGCAAACGTCCTAATCATGATCTGCATTACCGTCTGGTCGCTGTATCTGATCTTCCACAATAAAAAAACCATTACCCAAAGCCTGCTGAATCTGGCCGATCGCTCCCTCTCGTTCTTTAGCCTCTTTATTCGCGCGTTCGCCCTGGTGTGGCACTGGCTGGCAAGCGCTTACTTCATCGTGCTGTGCTTCTTCTCGCTGTTCGACCCGGGCAATAGCCTGAAATTTATGATGGGGGCGACGTTCAAAAGCCTGGCTATTATCGGCATCGCGGCGTTTGTGTCGGGGCTGCTGTCGCGCTGGATCTCGAAAACCATCACCCTGTCGCCGCAGGTCCAGCGTAATTACCCGGAACTGCAAAAGCGGGTAAACGGCTGGATGTCGGTATCGCTCAAAGTGGCGCGCATTCTCACCGTCTGCGTGGCGATTATGCTGCTTCTGAATGCGTGGAGCCTGTTTGATTTCTGGAACTGGCTGCACAACGGTGCGGGTGAAAAAACGGTTGATATCCTGATTCGCATCGCGCTGATTTTGTTCTTCTCCGCCGTCGGCTGGACGCTGCTGGCGAGCCTTATTGAGAACCGCCTGGTATCGGATATTCACGGCAGGCCGCTGCCCAGCGCCCGGGCAAGAACGCTGTTAACCCTGTTCCGTAACGCGCTGGCGGTCATTATCAGCACCATCACCATCATGATCGTGCTGTCGGAAATCGGCGTGAATATCGCCCCACTGCTGGCGGGTGCCGGTGCTCTGGGGCTGGCGATCTCCTTCGGGTCGCAAACGCTGGTGAAGGATATTATTACCGGCATCTTTATCCAGTTTGAGAACGGGATGAACACGGGCGATCTGGTGACCATCGGACCGTTAACCGGCACCGTGGAGAGGATGTCCATCCGTTCGGTTGGCGTGCGTCAGGACACCGGGGCCTACCACATCATCCCCTGGTCTTCGATCACCACCTTCGCCAACTTTGTGCGCGGGATTGGTTCCGTTGTGGCGAACTACGATGTGGATCGCCACGAGGATGCGGACAAAGCGAAGCAGGCGCTGCGCGATGCGGTAGAAGAACTGATGCTGATGGAAGATATTCGCGGGCTGGTGATCGGAGAGCCGTCATTTGCCGGCATCGTCGGGCTGACGAACACGGCCTTTACCCTGCGCGTGTCGTTCACTACCCAGCCGCTGAAGCAGTGGACGGTACGCTTTGCGCTCGACAGCATGGTGAAGAAACACTTCGATCTGGCGAACGTGCGGATGCCAGTACAGACTTATCAGGTATTGCCGCCACCCGCATCGCCGCTCCCGCCGCAGGAGCCGACGCTGTAACCGAGCCGGGTGGCGGCTTCGCCTTACCCGGCCTACGACGGAGTGCTATTTGCGACGTTTGTTATTGTCCATAAACGTCCAGGCAATAAAGCGGCTCTGTTTCTGGCCCTGCGCCATCTCTTTTTTCACCACTTTTACGGCGCCCGCTTCGGTCAGCGCGTGGTAGAGCGGCGGCAGGTTATCACCGCGGGAAACCAGCGTAGTAAACCACTTCACCTGACGGCCAAACTGTTTGCTTTCCGCAATCATGCGAAGGATAAACGCCACTTCGCCCCCTTCACACCAGAGCTCCTGCTGCTGACCACCGAAGTTCAGCGCAGCATCTTCAGCCTGACCCAGGTTACGGCGCTTGCGCTCGCTGCCCGCACGGGCCGATGCCGCCGAATCATGGAACGGCGGGTTGCACATCGTGGCGTCATAGGTTTCGTTTTTGTGAATAATGCCGTTGAAGATCGACCCTGCATCTTTCTGACGACGCAGGCGAATGGCGCGGCTCATTCCCGGGTTAGCGCTGATAATCGCCTGGGCGCTGGCAAAGGCCTCGTCACCGATTTCGCTTCCGGTAAAGCGCCACTGATATTCATGCGCCCCGATCAGCGGGTAAATCAGATTCGCCCCGGTGCCAATATCCAGAATGGTGGCCTGCGGCGGAACAACACCCTCATTGCCTTCGGCAAGAAGGTCGGCAAGGTGATGAACGTAATCCGCGCGGCCCGGCACAGGGGGACAGAGAAAGCCTTCCGGAATATCCCAGTGAGCCACACCATAGAAATGCGCCAGCAGGGCTTTGTTCAGCATTTTAACCGCCTGCGGGTCAGCAAAGTTGACCGAGGGCTCACCCGCTGGGGTCTGAACCAGGTAGTCCTGCAGCGGCGGGCAGCTCAGGCATAACGCGTTCATGTCGTAGCGGCTGCGGTGGCGATTTCGCGGGTGCAATCCCGGCTTTTGGGCAGTCATGGCATTCTCCTTTAAACAGCGGCGTAAGATACCCTTTGCTGGCCCAACGGTAAATCTTTCTCTGCGGCGCTCAAAAACTCGCCACAAATCAAACACCTTTATGTCTATGATTCGTCAGCGAATTGTCAATTTATATCGTTCAAAAAATAAGCAGATCATCATCAAATATTTGCGCTAAGTCACACTCGTCAGGCTTCTAAACTTAAAGGGAATCACCTGTTGTTTCCTCATGAGGATGTGATTATGAAAAAGTACCTGACCCTTGCTGTTATCGCCGGCGTTCTGGCGACCGCTTCATTTTCTGCCATGTCCGTTCAGTCGCTGACCGAGAGTAACGATACCAGCCAGCTGCGTCCAGCAGGCACCGTTTCGGTAAGCCGTGCCAGTAACCTTGACGATCTACAGGCTAAGCTCGCCGAAAAAGCCCGTCAGGAAGGCGCAAAAGGATTCGTGGTAAACTCCGCTGGCGGAGATAACCATATGTACGGCACTGCGACCATTTATAAATAACCGACCTCTTCTATAATATAAGACTGCATCTGCCCAACGGATGCAGTTCTCTTCTCCCTTCGCCTTGATTGTTCATTTTTTAACCCCATAGTAAACGTATGGCCTAAACCTATTTCAGGAGGACGCTATGGCTTCCGGCTGGGCAAATGACGACGCTGTTAACGAACAGATCAACAGTACAATTGAAGATGCGGTTGCGCGTGCCCGCGGTGAAATTCCGCGCGGCGAAAGCTTAACGGAATGCGAAGAATGTGGAGACCCCATTCCGGAGGCGCGCCGAAAAGCCATTCCCGGCGTACGGCTTTGCATTGCCTGCCAGCAGCATAAAGATTCAAAAAACGCATCACACTCGGGATATAATCGCAGAGGTTCGAAAGACAGCCAGTTACGTTGACTTTGCTTTACCGAAGCTAACCGAGTGCACGCGTTCCTTTACGCTCACGGTTTTTAGCCAGACGCGTAGCAAAACGTGCCCTTCGTATCGCTTCTGTAAAGCGCCCCCGCAAGAAGTGTAAAGGGGTGCTTTGAATTTATTAATATTCAATAAGTTATTTGTCATTCAATTTTTTTGAGCAACCACGTCAATTCTCTTCGATTTTATCACTCGCAAAAAACCGTGATACTTATCACATCGACGGAACATCGTCCCCTTAACAGAAACACCTGCGAGAGATTAATTATGAAAACCATCAAATATGCTGTAGCTGCTGTTGCCCTGTCCGCTCTGTCTTTCGGCGCTTTCGCCGTAGAGCCTGTCTCTTCTACTCAGGCACAGAACATGAACAAAGTTGGTGTGGTAAGTGCTGATGGCGCCACCACGCTGGACGGTCTGGAAGCCAAACTGGCTGAGAAAGCCGCTGCTGCCGGTGCAAGCGGATACACCATTACTTCCGCTAACGGCAATAACAAGCTGAGCGGTACCGCGGTTATCTACAAATAATCGCCTGAACGAATGCTGTCCCCTCGCCAAACCCTCTGGTGAGCTGCTCCAACCCTCATTGACCCTGTTGTTTGTTACCCTTGCTTGCCCGTCCGCCACTGGACGGGCTTTTTTTTGTCTAAAACGCCTGCGCCACGCGTTCAAGCCCGGCCTGAATGTATTCCACTTCTCCGGTTGCCAGCAAACAGCAGGCCATCTGCAGCTTGATTGAATGCGGAACAGGAACATTTCCGGCAAGACACTGCTCAATCCAGTGGGCTGTAGTATGGGGGTCTTTTGCTTCAGGCAATATCACACCGGTATTCTCTTCCCCGCGTTCCAGAATGGCGCGCGTACCTGCAGAATCAATCAGCATCACCTGCGGGCAGCGCTGCGGGTTGGCATAAACCTCGCCTTCAGTGCCGTGCATCAGCAACGCTCTTCCGCCAATTGCCTCAAAGAACTGCCCCACGCGCGCCACGTATTCCGGGTGCGAGACGCTGGAAAGACGCAGAGCGGCATCTTCGCCAAACGGCGTGGCCAGTTTCGCCAGCGTGTGCGCGCTGTTGCGCACGCCCATGCGCCAGCGCATATCGAGCTGCTTTTCCAGCGGCGGGCAGAGTGTGCCGACCGGGATATAAACAGGCTGATGGCCATCCAGCTTCGCCTGCGCCTGGCCGGCATGACGCGTGGGCTCAACGCCCAGCATCCCGAAAATGGTCTCCGTCAGCACGCGGGTGGGATCTTCGCTGACGCCGTGCACCACCACCGGGAACCCCAGCTTGTGTAACAAGATAGCGAGCAGCGGGGTTAAATTTGCCTGCTTGCGCGCGCCGTTGTAGCTCGGGATGACGATTGGCATGGGTTTAGCCACCGGCGGCGTTAAGCGCAGCGTTTGCGCCTGCATGGCATCATAGAAGCCGCGCATCTCCGCTTCCCCTTCGCCTTTAATACGCAGCGCAATAAGGATACCACCCAGCTCCAGCTCAGGTACCTCGCCGTTAAGCATGCGGGTATAAAGCGCACGCGCGGTTTCATGGTCCAGGTCGCGGGCATGGTTTTTCCCGCGCCCTACCTCTTTGATAATTTTGCGATAATCCACGACATTCCTCCTGACAGCCTTATCTTGTTAACAATATAGCCCTGATGATGTCGCCGCTGTTAGTTTTTTTGCCCACCCTGCGGTTTTTTATAATCAATTGTTTTATTAAGAAAAATTATTTTGCAAGAATTAATTGAATTATTTGGAAGCCGCGCGGGACCTTTTCCGACCTGAATTTTCTGATTAAATACTCAGCGGTGAGTAGTTGAGACATAACTTCGAATAATGCGGGATGCAGAGGTCGAAAGGAGAAACATACAGGTTTAAATATGAAAAAAGTGACTTTAGGTTTACTCATTGCTGCCGCTTTGGGATGCTCTGCATCTTCTTTCGCAGCATCCACCGGTGAAGGGCAAATTAACTTCACAGGTGAAATTATCGATTCCGCCTGTCAGGTGGTTAACGGCTTAAGCAGTCCGCTGAATGTTGCGCTGGGCAAAGTCTCCAAAACAACGTTTACCGGCGCAGGCTCTACCAGCACCTTAACGAAATTTGACATTCAGTTAAAAGACTGCCCGGAAACGGTCACGTCTGCAGCCATCAATTTCGGTGGTACGCCCGACGCGGATAATAATACCACGCTGGCCTTGACCCCGGGTGCGACGACGGCAACCGGCGTGGCGATTCAGCTGGTTGATTCTTCCGAACAGCCCGTCAGTTTATATACGCCTTCGAAGCAGTATCCTTTAGCTGCTGGCACGACGGTAAATAATCTGGAGTTTGGCGCACGTTATATTCAGACTCAGGCATCGATCACTGCCGGGCAGGCTAACTCAGCGTCTACTTTTACCGTTATTTATAACTGATACGATCAATAAGGAGATATTCGCCTTCACGCGAAGGCGAATATCTCCTCTTTCTTTGAGACAGATTTATGCGACACAGTTATTTATTAAGCGCACTTTTACTGACCGCAGTAACAGCCCATGCAGGTGTAATAATTAATGGCACCCGACTGGTTTATCAGGGAGAGAAAAAAGAGTCTTCGATTGGGATTTCCAATCCGGATGATATTAACTATCTGGTACAGTCCTGGGTGGATACCGGTTTGAAAAAAGGCGGTAAAGCACCGTTTCTGATTACCCCGCCTCTGTTCCGTCTGAACGCTAAAGAAGATAACGTGCTGCGCGTGGTGCGCACCGGCGGAAATATGCCAGAAGATCGCGAGTCGTTATACTGGTTAAATATTAAAGCCATTCCTTCTTCAAGCCATGAACAGGGCGTTAATACATTACAAATAGCCATCAATACCCGTATTAAATTGCTGTATCGCCCTGCATCGATTAAAGGCAAACCCGAAGAAGTGGCAGATAAACTGGAATGGCACCGCGAAGGCAACGATCTGGTGGTAAACAACCCCACGCCTTTCTATATGAATTTCCAGAGCGTAACGCTGAACGGCCAAAAAGTGGCAAAAGCGACCTGGGCTGTGCCTGATACCTCTACCCGCTTTGCCCTTCCGGCAAATATGAACGGTAACACCGTAAACTGGTCGGTCATTAACGATTACGGAAGCATCAGTAAAACCTGGTCTGCATCCGTTCGTTAATACTCTATTTGACGCCTGGATAATCATGTACAGCACAACTAAGCCGCTATTCCGTCGACTGCGTGAAAGGCTGCCCACTTTTTGTGGGATAGCGGTGACATGCTGCGCGCTGCAGGCCCACGCTGATGATTATTTTAACCCTGCCCTGCTGGATATTGATAATCCAGAGCAGGCAAAGACCGATCTCTCTGTATATGAAAACGGTCCCGGTCAGGCACCGGGTAAATATCAGGTCACGATGTTCGTCAATAACAATAAAGTCGACACACGTGACGTCCTTTTTACATTACAAAAAGATGCGCAGGGAGATAATTCTCTGCAGCCTTGCCTGAGCCTGGATGAATTAACGCATCTGGGTATCAAAACCAAAGATTATCCAAAGCTGGCGGCAAAAGGAGAATGCGCGGATCTGAGCGCTATCCCTTCGGCCTCGGCGACTTTCCGCATCAAAAACCAGCAGCTATTGCTGAGTATTCCCCAGTCGGCGCTGGGCCAGGTGCCTCGCGGCTATATCGATCCGAAAGAGTATGACGAAGGGATCACCGCGGGCATCCTGAACTATAGCGTTAACGCCAGCCAAAGCCACGCCCGTCAGCAAGGGGAAGCGGACAAAAGCAGCCAGTTTATTAACCTGCGCCCCGGCTTTAACACCGGTGCCTGGCGCGTGCGTAATTACAGCACCTGGAACCACAATTCGAACGGCGGTCAGGATGACGGCAAGCTGACCCCGGTCTATACCTATGCCCATCGCGATATCGTGGGGCTGAAGAGCGAGATGACCGTGGGTCAGAGCAGCACCCAGGCCGACGTTTTCGACAGCGTCTCTTACACTGGTGCACAACTGGCTACCGAAAGCGACATGCTGCCGGACAGCGAGCGCGGGTATGCCCCGGTGGTTCGCGGCACGGCGCACAGTAACGCCCAGGTGGTGGTTCGCCAGAATGGCTACGTTATCTATCAAAACACCGTGGCCCCAGGCGCGTTTGAGATTAACGATCTCTACCCCACCGGCAGCAGCGGCGATCTGAACGTCACGGTAAAAGAGACCGACGGCAGCGAGAGTCATTTCGTGGTGCCGTTTGCCTCCGTGCCGGTTCTGCAGCGGGAAAAGCACCTGAAGTACAGCGTCGCGGCAGGGCGCTACCGTTCATACGATAAAGAGGTTGAGAAGACCCCTTTCGCCCAGGGCAGCGCCATCTATGGCCTGTCACATGGCGTCACCGTTTATGGCGGTACACAGCAGAGTTCGCATTACCACTCCACCGCGCTCGGGGCGGGGAAAAACTTTGGTGACCTCGGCGCGTTCTCCGTAGACGTTACCCGCGCCAAAGCGTTACTGAAAAAGCGCAAAACCCGCAAAGGGCAATCCCTTCGTCTGCGCTACAGCAAAAATTTTACCGCGACCGGCACTAGCTTCTCGCTGGCGGGTTATCGCTACAACAGCAAAGGCTTTTACACCCTGCAGGACACTATGGAGTCCTGGACCCGTGCAAACGACTGGTCCGCTCCACAGCAGCGCCGCGCGCGGGCGGAGGCCACCATCGACCAGACACTGGGCGACAAGTGGGGGTCGCTGACGCTGAGCCTGGTGAAAGAGAGTTACTGGAGCCAGAGTCAGGATATGACCTCACTGAGCGTTAACTACAACAACAGCTGGCACGGCGTGAGCTATAGCCTGAGCTACAGCGTCAATAAAAACAGCGACGACACTGACGAGGACGGTAAATCCATCAGCTATGACCGACAAATCGGCCTCAACGTGTCGGTTCCGCTCGACCGCTGGCTGCCTGACACCTGGGCAAACTACAGCCTGAACAACAGTAAAGACGGCACCACCCACAACCTGGGCCTGAATGGTACCGCGCTGGAGGGGGACAAGCTGAGCTGGAACGTTCAGCAGGGGCTGGACAGCGCCAATAACAACAGTTCCACCAGTATGAATGCGGATTACAAAGGCACCTACGGTGAAGTGCGCGGCGGCGTAAGTCAGGACAGCCATCAGCACACCGTGAACGCCGGGATCCAGGGCGGCATCGTCGCCCACTCTGACGGCATCACCTTCGGCCAGACCCTGGGCGAAACCGTGGTGCTGATTAAAGCGCCGGGCACACATGGCACGCACGTTGCCAACCAGACGGGCGTGGAAACGGACTCTCGCGGCTATACGCTGGTGCCGTTTGTCACGCCGTGGCGTCACAACCCCATTTCACTGGACACGGAGACACTGCCAGAAGATGCCGACGTCACGCACGCCTCGCAGACGGTCACACCGTCACGCGGCGCGGTAGTTCGCGCCAGCTTTGATACCCGCGTGGGCAAACGCGTCTTAATGACGCTGGCCTGGAAAGACAAACCGCTGCCCTTCGGCGCAACGGTCACCACGGAAGATAAGAGCAGTGAATTTATCGTCGGCAACGACGGCCTGGTGTATCTCACCGGCCTGCCGCAGCACGGACGCCTTTTCGTTTCCTGGGGCAAGGAGGCGAGCGAGCATTGTGTCGCCGATTATGCCCTGATGCAGGAGAAGGATGACACCAACATTATTAACGCTGCCGCGCAGTGCCACTGATTAACACCGGACCGATCATAATGCAGATAGCAAAATCGTTTTTCTTACTTGTCGTTCTGACGACGGCAGCACTTTTTATGCCGCACGCGAAGGCTTCTTGCCAATCGCCGAGCCTGCCCGCGCTGCTATCGTTAGCGTCTATTTCAGTGCCCACCAGCCTGCCCGTGGGGTCGACCATTCCGGGAACTGAACGCAGTGTCCACATAGCGGGAAACTGTTACTCCGCGCCGGATGCGGGTCAGCCAATCATCGCGTGCTACAACGGCTTCGGCAAAGAGATACCCGGGATCCCCGGCGTCTATGAAACAGGCGTTGCTGGTGTCGGCATCTCGCTAAGAAATGATAAAGGACAGCGCGTGACCGGCGCGGCGGACCAGGTTTGTTCGGCGAACATGCCCGTAGGCCAGGTCTCCGGTACGATAAACAGCGACTCTACCATCCCCTTTAGCTTTGACGTGACGCTGGAACTGGTAAAAACCAGCGAAACCGTGGCTTCGGGCGCACTGACGATGAGCAATACGCAATTCAACCTTGCTGTTGCACGCATTGAGGCCCTGGGTGACCCTAACACCATCTCTTACTCAGGCAATGTCCAGGTAAAAGCTGTGACCTGCACTGTGTCACCCAAATCCCTGACTATCATACTGGGTGATTTTCCGGTGAGCCGTTTTACCGGGGCAGGAACCGTGGTCTCCCAGTCGGTATTCAATATCGGCATGCTCTGCGATCGGGATGTTCAGCCGGAAATGATGATCGCCAGCGCCAATGGATATGAAACGAATTTTCCCGGCGTGATCAAATTAACGCCGGAAAGCGGCGTGGCGACCGGCGTCGGGGTGAAAATGCTCTTTAACGGTCAGATACCTGCTTTCGGGCAATATATGAATACCTTTACCACCTACGCCAATATCCAGTCGCAATATCCCTTCAGCGTCTCTTACGAACAAACCAGCGCGGAGGTGACCCCCGGAACGGCGAATGCCGTCGCAACCATTACGGTGGCCTACAAATGAAAACCTTATTAGCCCTTTTACTGCTTGGAGTAGCCAGCCAGAGCCTGGCGGAGGAGATTCAACTCGATATTCGCGGAAACATTTACGCCAACGCCTGCCAGGTGGACAGCGCCAGCCAGAACCTGACGGTCAATCTGGGCAAAGCGAACACCGGCGATTTTAAGGACGTGGGCGATACCGGACAATGGAGATCATTCGACTTAACCCTGTCGAAATGCCCAACCACTGCCGTGCTGGCCACGGCCACCTTTCACGGTCAGCCGGACAGCATTCATCCGACTAAATTCGCCAGCAGCGGAACCGCGAAAGGACTGGCGCTGGAACTTGCCGACCCGCAGGATCAGATCTCGCTTGCCCCGGACGCCAGCTTCAGCGTATTGATCAACCAGAACGATCATACGGCGGATTTCCCGCTGGCCGCCCGCTATTACGCTACCTCATTGCCGGTCACGGCAGGAACCTTCAGCAGCGTGGTGCAGGTGACTTTTATTTATCAGTAGGTCTGCGCCCCTTGGCACGGACGCTTTTCTTACGCACGGCGGTGAGTTTGACCGGCTGTTTTTTTACCTCAGGCACCTCCGGCTGTTCGATCGGGAAGATCGGCAGCGCGTTCAGAAGCCGTTGGCCGTAATTTTTGGTGAGCAGACGTTTGTCATAAATCACCACCTCCCCCCAGCAGCCGTGGCTACGAATCAGACGCCCGACCTGCTGAATCAGGTTAAACGACGCCGCAGGTAAACTCTGCACCTCAAACGGATAGCGGTTGAGGCTTTTCAGCCACTCGCCTTCGGTGATCACCACCGGGCTGTCGATAGGCGGGAAGGCGATTTTATGGATATGCACCTGCGTCAGGTAGTCCCCTTTCAGATCCAGACCTTCAGCAAAGGACTGCAAACCCACCAGCACGCTGCGCTCGCCGCTATCAATGCGTTTACGGTGGGTTTCCACCAGCCGGTAGCGCGGCTGATCCCCCTGCACCAGCAGGAGTAAACGCAAATCGGTGACGTGTTCCAGAAAGCGCTGCATCGCCCGCCCGCTGGCAAACAGCACCAGCATACCGGGGTATTTTTTACTCTCGACCTGCTCGCGGAAGTAGGCCGCCATCTCCGCAATGTGCTGCTCTTCGTTGTCGATAAGCGGCTCGAATTTCATGCGCGGAATGACCAGCTTGCCCTGCTCGCAGTGGTTAAACGGCGAGTCCAGCGCCACGAAACGGTCGCCCGCTTTCTCTTTTAGCCCGCTCATCTCCTGCAAACGAGAAAAACTGTTCAGGGAGCGCAGCGTGGCAGAGGTGACAACCACGTGCGGCACGCTGCGCCAGATCAGCTTTTCCAGCTGATCGGCCACGCGGATGCCCACGCAGTGGAAAAAGAGATGGACCTGCCCGTCCCGCACTTCGCGGGTGGCCCATTTGGTGACCGGTGCGCCGGACGCCTGCGCCATCGAGGCCAGCCGCCAGAGCTTGCTCTGGGCTTCGAACATGCCCAGCGCGCGGTTCATCTGCAGCAGAACGCGGTGCAGACGCACCACGTCATGCGAGCCCGTTTTCTCGCTGAGATCGTTTAAGAACATCTCCGCCAGCCCGCGCAGCTTTTCCAGATGCTTCGCCAGCTGCTGGCAGATCTCCATCACCTCTTCCGGTAGCTCACCCATCGCAAAGCGGTGTTCAGCTTCCTGGGTTGCCGGAAGATAAAGATTCAGGATGTTGTTCAGCGATGAAATGAGGCTATAGACCTCTTCACAGTGGTCGCTCAGCCGCTCCGGCACCGCCAGCGGCGGCGTGGTTTTCGGACGGAATTGCTCCATGCAGGTCGCCACCAGCTTGCAGAAAAGATCCAACTGCAGGCGGAACCACGGGGCGGTAATTTCTGCGCTCATCTCCAGCGCGTCCCGCGCTACGTCCGGCAGATGGTGTCCTTCGTCGAGCACCAGCAGCAGGTTTTTAGGCTCCGGCAGCACCGCTTCGCTCTCCAGCGCCGCCATCACCAGCGCGTGGTTCGCGACCACTACCTCCGCCTCCTGGATCTCACGCCGGGCGACAAAGAACGGGCACTCCCGGTAGTAGTGACAGTTGCGGTTCAGGCAGCTCGCTTTGTCGGTGCTGAGCCTGCGCCACAGGTCGTCGCTGATGGCCTGGCTGGTGTGATCCCGCAGGCCGTCCCACTTATAGCCGTCGAGCTCGGCTTTGAGTTTTGCACACTGCTCCTGCTCGGCCTTATTGTTTGGCGTCAGCTCGTCGTCCAGAAACGCAAGCAGATCCTGCTGATTCGGCTCGCTGCTGGCCAGCGCCGCCAGGTTACGCGGGCACACGTAACGCCCGCGACCAAAGGCGGCCGTAAACCGCAGGTCAGGGATGATTTTGCGCAGCAGGGGCAAATCTTTGCTGAAAATCTGGTCCTGCAAGGCCACGTTGGCGGTGCTGACCACCAGCGTTTTATCCTCTTCCCGCGCAATCGCGATGCCGGGAATGAGATACGACAGGGTTTTCCCGACGCCGGTCGGGGCTTCAATCGCCAGATGTCGCCCGTCGTCCCCGGCGAGCGTTTTTGCCACGTCGGCAATCATCTGCCGCTGCGGCGCTCGGGGGATAAAGTCGGGGATCTGCTGTTGTAGCGCCTTATACCATGCGCCAATTTGCGCCTTGAGCGCAGCGGTTAAAGCCATTGGAAAACCTGAAATACTGTATAAACAGCCACTATTGTGGCACTTTCTCTTCGCTGCCGCAAAAAGAAAAGCCCGGCTTTACGACCGGGCTTCCAGATTACTGCGGGTTAGCAGGCTTGCGCGGGCGGCGTCGACGCTGCCCTTCCCCTGCCGGTTTCCCTTCGCCGCTGCGCCACGGGTTTTCACCCGCTGGTTTGCTGTCGTTGTTACGACGCGGCGGTTTGCCGGATGATTTCGGCGCGCCACCTTCGCTACGACGCGGCTGCTGACCGCGACCGCCGCCGCCCTGACCGCGACCGCCCTGACGACCGTTCTGAATCGGCTCGGCCTTGATCGACGGGTCTACTTCGTAACCCGGGGTTTCGATGCGCGGGATCTCTTTCTTCAGCAGGCGCTCGATGTCGCGCAGCAGCTTGTGCTCGTCCACGCAGACCAGAGAAAGCGCTTCACCGGTTGCCGCCGCGCGGCCGGTACGACCGATACGGTGAACGTAATCTTCCGGCACGTTTGGCAGCTCGTAGTTCACCACGTGCGGCAGCTCTTCAATATCCAGGCCACGGGCGGCGATGTCGGTCGCCACCAGCACGCGGATGTCGCCGGATTTGAAGTCCGCCAGCGCACGGGTACGCGCGCCCTGGCTCTTGTTACCGTGAATGGCGGCGGTGCGGATGCCGTCTTTATTCAGCTGTTCCGCCAGGTGGTTCGCGCCGTGCTTGGTGCGGGTAAAGACCAGCACCTGCTGCCAGTTACCCTGGCCGATCATCTGGGAGAGCAGTTCCCGCTTGCGCTTTTTATCCACAAAGTGAACGTGCTGCGTCACCTGTTCGGAGGCGGTGTTGCGGCGAGCCACTTCCACTTCCAGCGGGTTATGCAGCAGCTTTTCCGCCAGCGCCTTGATTTCGTCGGAGAAGGTCGCGGAGAAGAGCAGGTTTTGACGACGCGCAGGCAGCTTGGCCAGCACGCGACGAATGTCGTGAATAAAGCCCATGTCGAGCATGCGGTCGGCTTCGTCCAGCACCAGAATTTCGATGCTATCAAGCTTCACCGCGTTCTGGTGTTCCAGATCCAGCAGACGGCCCGGCGTTGCTATCAGCACGTCCACGCCGCCGCGCAGCTTCATCATCTGCGGGTTAATGCTTACCCCGCCGAAAACCACCAGAGAGCGAATGTTGAGATAGCGGCTATAGTCACGCACGTTCTCGCCAATCTGCGCCGCCAGCTCGCGGGTTGGGGTCAGGATCAGCGCACGGACAGGACGACGGCCTTTGGCATGCGGCTGGTTTTTTACCAGCAGTTCCAGCAGCGGCAGGGTAAAGCCCGCGGTTTTGCCGGTACCGGTCTGGGCGCTCGCCATCAGATCACGACCCTGAAGAACTGCGGGGATCGCCTGCTGCTGGATTGGGGTTGGCTCAACGTAGCCCTGCTCTGCGATCGCGCGCAGAATTTCCGGGTTCAGGCCAAGGGAATCAAAAGACATAAAAACTCCGAACCGCCCCGACCATCACAGGTGTAGTTTTCAGGGAGATATAACGAATAGGGGAGGACAAAAACCACAATGTCGCGAAGGGGCGGAGTGTAGCAGCTTTTGTGACGTAGCGCATAAAATATCCCTCCGCGTTCCCTCGACGTTAGCGTGAATCAGGCATAATCTTAATCAATCGATTGATTAATTCTTAATGCCGCCATGAATACGACACCCACAACAACCAAAGGTGAACAGGCCAAAAATCAGCTTATCGCCGCCGCGCTGGCGCAGTTTGGTGAGTACGGGCTGCATGCGACCACGCGCGATATTGCCGCGCTGGCCGGGCAGAACATTGCGGCGATTACCTACTATTTTGGCTCAAAAGAGGATTTGTACCTCGCCTGCGCCGAGTGGATCGCCGATTTTATCGGCACGCAGTTTCACCCGCACGTTGAGGAAGCCACCGCGCTGCTCGGCCAGCCGTCGCCCGATCGCGCCGCCGTCCGCCAGCTTATTCTCAATGCCTGCCACAACATGATCCGCCTGCTGACGCACGACGATACGCTCAACCTGAGCAAGTTTATCTCCCGCGAGCAGCTTTCCCCGACCGTCGCCTACCAGCGGGTACACGATCGGGTGATTGCCCCAATGCATACCCATCTGACCCGGCTGATCGCCGCCTATACCGGGCGGGACGCCAGTGATACCGAGACAATTTTGCATACCCACGCCCTGCTGGGTGAAATTCTTGCCTTCCGTCTGGGCAGGGAAACCATCCTGTTACGCACTGGCTGGACACAATTTGATGAGGATAAAGCCGCGCAGATTAGCAAGGTCATCGCCTGTCACGTCGATCTGATCCTGCAAGGCTTAACGCAAAGGAGCCTGAAGTCATGAAAAAACCTGTCGCCATCATTCTGGTGGTTGTTGTTTTGCTTGCCGCCGGAGTCGGTGGATGGCTGTGGTATCAGAGCCATCAGGATAAAGGCCTGACGCTGTACGGTAACGTGGATATTCGCACGGTGAACATGAGCTTCCGCGTGGGCGGACGTCTCGCCTCGCTGAGCGTGGACGAAGGCGATGCCATTAAAACCGGGCAGACGCTGGGGATGCTGGATAAAGCGCCCTATGAAAATGCGCTGCTGCAGGCCAAAGCGGGCGTGTCCGTCGCCCAGGCGCAGTATGACCTGATGCTGGCGGGCTATCGCGACGAAGAGATCGCCCAGGCCGCCGCCGCCGTTAAGCAGGCGCAAGCCGCCTTTGACTACGCGCAGAACTTCTACGCGCGCCAGCAGGGGCTGTGGAAAAGCCGCACCATTTCCGCCAACGATCTGGAAAATGCGCGCTCGTCCCGCGACCAGGCGCAGGCCACGCTGAAGTCCGCGCAGGATAAATTAAGCCAGTACCACACCGGTAACCGCCCGCAGGATATCGCCCAGGCGAAAGCCAGCCTTGAACAGGCGCAGGCGCAGCTGGCGCAGGCAGAGCTGGATCTGCACGACACCACCTTGATCGCGCCGTCTGACGGCATGCTGATGACCCGCGCCGTGGAGCCGGGAAGCATGCTCAGCGCCGGCAGCACCGTCTTAACGCTCTCCCTGACCCGCCCGGTGTGGGTGCGCGCCTACGTTGACGAGCCTAACCTCGGCCAGATGCAGCCGGGCCGCGAGCTGCTGCTCTATACCGACGGCCGCCCGGACAAGCCGTATCACGGCAAGGTGGGCTTTGTCTCCCCTACTGCCGAATTCACGCCGAAAACCGTTGAAACACCGGACCTGCGCACCGACCTGGTGTATCGCCTGCGCATCATTGTGACCGATGCGGACGACGCGCTGCGTCAGGGCATGCCCGTCACCGTAAGAGTAGACAGCGGGGAACGACATGAATGACGCGGTTATTCAGCTCAACAATCTGGTTAAACGCTTCGCGGGAATGGACAAACCGGCCGTCGCGCCGCTGAACTGCACCATTCAGAAAGGCTATGTGACCGGGCTGGTCGGTCCGGACGGCGCGGGGAAAACCACGCTGATGCGGATGCTGGCCGGGCTGCTGAAGCCGGATGAAGGATCGGCCCGCGTGCTCGGTCTTGACCCGATCGAGGATGACGGAGCCCTTCACGCCATGCTCGGCTATATGCCGCAGAAGTTTGGCCTGTATGAAGACCTGACGGTGATGGAAAACCTGAACCTGTACGCCGACCTGCGCAGCGTCACCGGTGAAACCCGGGAGAAAACCTTCGCCCGACTGCTGGAGTTTACCTCCCTAGGCCCGTTTACCGACCGGCTGGCGGGCAAGCTCTCCGGTGGGATGAAGCAGAAGCTGGGGCTGGCCTGCACGCTGGTCGGCGAGCCAAAGGTGCTGCTGCTGGACGAACCCGGCGTCGGCGTTGACCCGATTTCGCGCCGCGAGCTGTGGCAGATGGTGCACGAGCTGGCGGGCGACGGGATGCTGATCCTCTGGAGCACCTCTTACCTCGACGAAGCGGAACAGTGCCGGGACGTGCTGCTGATGAACGAAGGCGAACTGCTGTATCAGGGCGAGCCGACGACGCTGACGCAGAGCATGGCCGGGCGCAGCTTCCTGCTGCACAGCCCGCAGGAGTCCAACCGCAGGCTGCTCCAGCGGGTGCTCAGGCTGCCGCAGGTCAGCGACGGGATGATCCAGGGCCGCTCGGTGCGGGTGATCCTCAAAAAAGAGGCCACCGTCGACGATATTCGCCGGGCGCCCGGCATGCCTGAGATCGAGATGGAAGAGACCGCCCCGCGCTTTGAGGACGCGTTTATCGACCTGCTGGGCGGCGCGGGTACCTCAGAGTCGCCGCTTGCCGCCATTCTGCATACGGTGGACGGCACGCCGGGCGAAACGGTCATTGAGGCCAAGTCCCTCACCAAAAAGTTCGGGGATTTCGCCGCCACCGATAACGTCAATTTCGCGGTAAAACGCGGCGAGATTTTTGGCCTGCTCGGACCGAACGGCGCGGGAAAATCGACCACCTTTAAGATGATGTGCGGCCTGCTGGTGCCGACGTCCGGCAAGGCTCTGGTGCTGGATATGGACCTGAAGGTCAGCTCCGGCAAGGCGCGCCAGCATCTCGGGTATATGGCGCAGAAGTTCTCCCTGTATGGCAACCTGACGGTCGAGCAGAATCTGCGCTTTTTCTCCGGCGTGTATGGCCTTCGCGGGCGGGCGCAGAACGAGAAAATCCGCCGTATGAGTGACGCCTTCGGGTTAACGAATATTGCCTCCCACGCCACCGACGAGCTGCCGCTCGGCTTTAAGCAGCGGCTGGCCCTGGCCTGCTCGCTGATGCACGAGCCGGATATTCTGTTTCTGGATGAACCCACTTCCGGCGTTGATCCCCTCACTCGCCGCGAGTTCTGGCTGCATATCAACAGCATGGTGGAAAAAGGGGTGACCGTGATGGTGACCACCCACTTCATGGACGAGGCGGAGTACTGCGACCGCATCGGGCTGGTGTATCGCGGCAAGCTGATTGCCCACGGTACCCCGGACGACCTTAAAAACCAGGCCGCCGACGCTGAGGTTCCGGATCCGACCATGGAGCAGGCGTTTATCACCCTCATCCACGACTGGGATAAGGAGAATGCCCATGCGCAGTAACGCCATTTCCTGGCGCAGGGTGCGCGCGCTGTGCATTAAAGAGACGCGGCAGATCGTGCGTGACCCCAGCAGCTGGCTGATTGCGGTAGTCATCCCCCTGCTGCTGCTGTTTATCTTTGGCTACGGCATTAACCTGGACTCCAGCAAGCTGCGGGTCGGGATTTTGCTGGAGCAGCAGAGCGAAGAGGCGCTGGACTTTACTCACGCCATGACCGGATCGCCCTACATTGACGCCACCATCAGCGACAACCGGCAGGAGTTGATCCAGAAAATGCAGGCCGGGAAAATTCGCGGTCTGATCGTCATTCCGGTGGATTTTGCCGCCAATATGGCGCGCGCTGAAACCGATGCGCCGATCCAGGTGATTACCGACGGCAGCGAGCCGAACACCGCCAACTTCGTGCAGGGCTACGCGGAGGGGATCTGGCAGCTCTGGCAGATGCAGCGCGCGGAAGACCGGGGCGAGACGTTTGAACCGCTCATCGACGTGCAGACGCGCTACTGGTTTAACCCCGCCGCCATCAGCCAGCACTTTATCATTCCGGGCGCGGTGACGATTATCATGACGGTAATCGGCGCAATTCTGACCTCGCTGGTGATCGCCCGCGAGTGGGAGCGCGGGACCATGGAGGCGCTGCTTTCTACCGAAGTGACGCGCGTCGAGCTGCTGCTGTGCAAGCTCATCCCCTACTATTTCCTCGGCATGCTGGCGATGCTGCTCTGTATGCTTGTCTCAGTCTTTATCCTCGGCGTGCCGTATCGCGGCTCGCTGGTGGTGCTGTTTTTTATCACCAGCCTGTTTTTACTCAGCACGCTGGGGATGGGGCTGCTCATCTCCACCATCACCCGCAACCAGTTCAACGCCGCGCAGGTGGCCCTCAACGCCGCCTTTTTACCGTCGATTATGCTGTCCGGGTTTATCTTCCAGATAGACAGTATGCCTGCGGTGATCCGCGCCGTGACCTATGTTATTCCGGCGCGCTACTTTGTGAGCACGCTGCAAAGCCTGTTCCTGGCGGGGAATATTCCGGTGGTGCTGATCGTCAACACGCTGTTTTTAATGGCATCAGCATTGATGTTTATTGGGTTGACGTGGATGAAAACCAAACGGCGACTGGATTAAGGAGCGAACATGTTTCACCGATTATGGACGTTGATCCGCAAAGAGCTGCAATCCCTGCTGCGCGAGCCGCAAACCCGCGCCATTCTGGTGCTGCCGGTGCTGATCCAGGTGTTACTGTTCCCGTTTGCCGCCACCCTTGAGGTGACCAACGCCACCATTGCCATATACAACGAAGACAACGGCAAACATTCCGTCGAGCTGACGCAGCGCTTTGCCCGAGCGAAAGCCTTTACCCACATCCTGATGCTGAAAAGCCCGCAGGAAATTAAGCCCACCATCGACACGCAAAAAGCGCTGCTGCTGGTGCGCTTCCCGGCGGATTTCTCCCGCAATCTGGATACCTTCCAGACCGCGCCGATGCAGCTGATCCTCGACGGGCGTAACTCCAACAGCGCCCAGATAGCCGCCAACTACCTGCAGCAGGTGGTGAAGGATTACCAGCAGGAGCTGATGGCGGGCAAACCGAAGCCCAACAACAGCGAGCTGGTGGTGCGTAACTGGTACAACCCGAATCTGGACTACAAATGGTTCGTGGTGCCGTCGCTGATCGCCATGATCACCACTATCGGGGTGATGATCGTGACTTCCCTGTCCGTCGCCCGCGAGCGTGAACAGGGCACGCTGGATCAGCTGCTGGTCTCCCCGCTCGCCACCTGGCAAATTTTCGTCGGCAAAGCGGTCCCGGCGCTGATCGTCGCGACGTTCCAGGCCACCATCGTGCTGGGAGTGGGGATTTGGGCCTATCAGATCCCGTTCGCCGGTTCGCTGGCGCTGTTTTACTTCACGATGGTGATTTACGGGCTGTCGCTGGTGGGGTTTGGACTGCTGATCTCGGCGCTCTGCTCGACGCAGCAGCAGGCGTTTATTGGGGTCTTCGTCTTTATGATGCCCGCAATTTTGCTCTCGGGTTATGTTTCGCCCGTCGAGAACATGCCGGTATGGCTACAGGATCTGACGTGGGTAAACCCGATTCGGCACTTTACGGACATCACCAAGCAAATCTATCTGAAGGATGCGAGTCTGGATATTGTCTGGGGAAGTTTGTGGCCGCTACTGGTCATAGCGGCCACGACGGGCTCAGTGGCGTACGCGATGTTTAGACGCAACATTGCGTAGCTTTTTCTCTTTGGTCAGCAGCGAGACCACCGCAGGCCCTGCGAGGATAGCCAGACCCGCCAGGGCCAGCAGCAGGTTGTTTTGCAGCACGCGCGACAGCAGCCAAAGCACAATCATCGCCGCGCCAAAATACCAGGTGGTGGTGAGCTCTTCGAGCACGTCACCCACCTCGCGCCAGCGCGCTTCATGGTGGCGCTGTAAGAACAGCATCGACAGCACGGTGACGCCATAAAGGACGCATAGCCCCAGGCCAACACGCACCAGCGTGCCGCTCATCCAGCCCATCACCAGTACGGCCACGACCAGTAAATGCAACATTATCTGCCAGCAACTCAGGCCAGTTGCGACACGAACACGTTGTTGCCACTTCATGGCTTCTCTCCTGAAGGATTTTTCTCTGCTTAATCAGACTACCGCACTTTACGGAAAATTCCGTAACGCCGCATCTTTTTGTGACGCCGACTACACTTTATTTTCATTGGGATAGTCACTCAGGAAGGAGCTTATGACTCAAAAAATGCAGCATTTCTCGCTTAAGGTGCTGACGATAAACATTCATAAGGGCTTCACAGCATTTAATCGCCGCTTCATTTTACCGGAGCTGCGCGACGCGGTACGCACCGTCAGCGCGGATATTGTCTGCCTGCAGGAGGTGATGGGCGCACACGAAGTGCATCCGCTCCACTTTGAGAACTGGCCCGACACGCCGCACTATGAATTTCTGGCCGACACCATGTGGAGTGATTACGCTTACGGCCGCAACGCGGTCTACCCGGAAGGGCATCACGGAAACGCGGTGCTGTCCCGTTATCCCATTGAACATTACGAAAACCGCGACGTTTCCGTCGGGGAAAGCGAAAAACGCGGCCTGCTTTACTGCCGCATTACGCCGCCCGACCTCGAGCGACCTGTCCATGTCGGCTGCGTTCATCTGGGCCTTCGCGAAGCCCATCGTCAGGCGCAGCTGAAAATGCTGGCCGAATGGGCCAACGCGCTTCCCGAAGGTGAACCGGTAGTCGTCGCGGGCGACTTCAACGACTGGCGACAGCGGGCAAACCATCCGCTGAAGGTAGATGCCGGGCTGGAGGAGATTTTTACGCGTGCCAACGGCAGGCCTGCGCGCACCTTCCCGGTCCGTTTCCCGCTGCTTCGGCTTGACCGCATCTACGTGAAAAATGCCCACGCCAGCAGCCCGACCGCCCTGGCGCTCCTTAACTGGCGACATCTTTCCGACCACGCCCCGCTCAGCGCGGAGATCCACCTATGAAATGTTCCTGGCAGGAAGGCAACCGGATCACGCTGCTGGTCAATGGGGACGAGTACTACCCGGCCGTGTTTAAGGCGATTGATAACGCTCAGCAGAAGGTGATCCTTGAAACCTTTATCTGGTTCGAAGATAACGTCGGCAAACAGCTGCACAGTGTGCTGCTGCGCGCTGCCCGGCGCGGCGTCAAAATTGAAGTATTGCTTGATGGCTATGGCTCGCCGGACCTCAGCGATGCGTTCGTCAATGAACTGACCTCCGCAGGCGTGGTGTTCCGTTACTACGATCCCGGCCCTCGCCTGTTCGGTATGCGCACCAACCTTTTCCGTCGGATGCACCGCAAAATTGTGGTGGTGGATGAGACGGTGGCGTTTGTCGGCGGCATTAACTACTCCGCTGAGCATATGTCCGACTACGGTCCGGAAGCAAAGCAGGATTACGCGATCCGTATTGAAGGCCCCGTGGTGCAGGACATCCTGCTGTTTGAGCTGGAGAACCTGCCGGGTAAAGAGGCCGTTCGCCGCTGGTGGAAACGCCGCCATCGCCCGGAAGAGAACCGTAAGCCCGGCGAAGCGCAGGCCCTTTTCGTCTGGCGGGATAACGGCGAGCACCGGGACGACATTGAACGTCATTATCTCAAGATGCTCGCCAACGCGAAGCGCGAAGTGATTATTGCTAACGCCTACTTTTTCCCGGGCTATCGTCTGCTGCACGCCATGCGCAATGCGGCCCGACGCGGCGTGCGCGTGAAGCTGATTGTGCAGGGCGAGCCGGATATGCCGATTGTGAAGGTTGGCGCGCGTTTACTCTATCGCTATCTGGTTAAAAGCGGCGTGCAGATATATGAATATCGCCGCCGTCCGCTGCACGGCAAAGTCGCTGTAATGGATGACCACTGGGCAACCGTCGGTTCCAGTAACCTCGATCCGCTGAGCTTATCGCTTAATCTGGAAGCGAACCTGATCATCCACGATCGTCAGTTTAATCAGACCCTGCGCGATAACCTTCAGGGGCTTATCGACAAAGACTGCGTGCGTGTCGATGAATCCATGGTGCCGAAACGCAGCTGGTGGAACGTTGGCATCGGCGTGGTGGTGTTCCACTTCCTGCGCCACTTCCCGGCGATGGTCGGCTGGCTGCCGGCGCATACGCCGAAGCTAGCGCAGGTGGATCCGCCGGTACAACCCGAAATGGAAACCCAGGACCGCGTTGAAGCGGAAGATGGAGGCAAACCCTGATGTCGAAATCGCATCCGCGCTGGCGGCTGGCAAAAAAAATCCTCACCTGGCTATTTTTTATTGCGGTCGCGGTTCTGCTGGTGGTCTACGCGCAGAAAGTAGACTGGGAAGAGGTGTGGAAGGTCATCCGCAACTATAACCGGATGGTGCTGCTGGGCGCTGTGGGGCTGGTTATTGTCAGCTACCTGATGTACGGCTGCTATGACCTGCTGGGCCGCGCATACTGCGGCCACAAGCTGGCCAAACGTCAGGTAATGCTGGTGTCGTTTATCTGCTACGCCTTTAACCTGACGCTGAGCACCTGGGTCGGCGGCATTGGCATGCGCTATCGCCTTTATTCGCGGCTCGGCCTGCCGGGCGGGACCATCACGCGCATTTTCTCGTTAAGCATCACCACCAACTGGCTGGGCTATATTCTGCTCGGCGGCGTGATCTTCACTATCGGCGTGGTGCAGCTACCCGCGCACTGGTATATCGATGAGGCCACGCTGCGCATTCTGGGCATCGTGCTGCTGCTCATCATCGCCGTGTATCTATGGGCCTGCGCCTTTGCTAAACGCCGCCATATGACCATCAAAGGGCAAAAGCTGGTATTGCCCTCATGGAAGTTTGCAGTGCTGCAGATGGCGGTCTCCAGCGCCAACTGGATGGCGATGGGGGCCATTATCTGGCTGCTGATTGGCGAGGACGTGAACTACTTCTTCGTGCTGGGCGTGCTGCTGGTGAGCAGTATTGCGGGCGTGATTGTGCATATTCCGGCGGGGATCGGCGTGCTGGAGGCGGTATTTATCGCCCTGCTGGCCGGGGAGCATGTCTCTCAGGGAACGATTATCGCGGCCCTGCTGGCGTACAGGATGCTGTATTACTTCCTGCCGCTGGCGCTGGCAACGGTCTGTTATCTGGTGCTGGAGAGTCGAGCGAAAAAGCTGAGAGCGAAGAACGAGAAGGCGTTGGCGAAATAAAAGCAAAACGGCAACCTTGTTGCCGTTTTTGGTGTTTGTTCCCTCTCCCGTGGGAGAGGGTCAGGGTGAGGGCACCAGACCGCACCGCCACCCGGCAAAACAACCTTAACGACGGTTGCCGAAAATCCGCAGCAGCATCAGGAACAGGTTGATGAAGTCCAGATACAGCGTCAGCGCGCCCAGAATCGCGTATTTGCGCAGGTTTGAACTGTCGCGTACGTCGATCTGCTCGCCGATGTTTTTCAGCTTCTGGGTGTCATACGCCGTCAACCCAACGAAGATCACCACCCCGATGTAGGTCACGGCCCACATCAGCGCTTCGCTCTTCAGCCACAGGTTCACCAGCGACGCCAGCACAATCCCAATCAGCCCCATAAAAAGCATGCTGCCGAAGCCGCTCAGATCGCGTTTGGTGGTATAACCGTAGAGACTCATCGCACCGAACATCCCGCCGGTCACCACGAAGGTGCTGGCGATGGAGGAGTAGGTGTAAACGATGAAAATGCTGGAAAGCGTCAGCCCGGTTAGCGCCGAATAGAGCATAAACAGCGTGGTCGCCATTCCGGCACTCAGCTTTTGCACCAGACCGGACAGCACAAACACCAGCGCCAGCTGCGCAATAATCAGCCCAAAGAAGGTGATTTTGCTCGAAAAGATAAACATCATCAGTTCAGGCGTGTTCGCCGCATACCACGCGATAAACGCGGTAAGCAGCAGGCCAACCGTCATCCAGCCGTACACCTGAGCCATATACGTCTGCAGGCCGCTACGGGTCTGCTGTACTATTGAATCGGAACGCGGAAATCGGTCCATGATTCACTCCTGATTAAGATTAAGTAGACACACACGTTAAGATTAACACATCCACGTAAACCGACTACCAACGGCTGGCGGCTTGTTTATCGCTGTCGCGAGATTCCACCCAGCGGTCACCTTCCGGCGTGGCTTCGCGCTTCCAGAACGGCGCTTTGGTTTTGAGGTAATCCATAATGAACTCCCCTGCCGCAAACGCGCTGCTGCGGTGCGCGCTGGTCACCCCGACGAAGACAATCTCCTCGCCGGGCCACATCTCGCCGATGCGGTGAATCACCGTGACGCGGCCAAGCGGCCAGCGGCTCCGCGCCTCGTCGACAATCTCCGCCAGCGATTTCTCGGTCATCCCCGGATAGTGCTCCAGCGTCAGTGCCTTCACGCTGTCGCCGAGGTTGTGGTTGCGTACCTTGCCGGTGAAGGTCACGACCGCGCCGTCTTCATCACGTTCCGCCAGCCAGCTGTATTCGGTCCCTACGTTAAAACGCTCGGGGCTCACCAGAATTCGGGTTTCAGCCATCTTAGCCCCCCGTAACCGGCGGGAAGAAGGCCACTTCATCCCCTTCGTTCAGCGGATGGGTGAATTCCACCAGCGTCTGGTTAACGGCAGCCAGCAGCTTGCCTTCGTCGAGCGCCAGCGCCCAGCGGTCGCTTTGTGCCGCGAGATGCGCGCGCAGTGCGGCGACGTTTTCGAAAGACGCGTCCAGCGTCAGGCTATCGGTATTCGCCAGCTCGCGCACCTGGGCAAAAAAGAGCACCTTAATCATGGCTGTCCACCTTAAAATCACCGGATTTGCCGCCGCTTTTTGCCAGCAGGCGCACCGGGCCAATCACCATATCTTTCTGCACCGCTTTGCACATGTCGTAGATGGTCAGCGCCGCCACGGAGGCCGCCGTCAGCGCCTCCATCTCCACGCCGGTTTTGCCGGTTAAGCGGCACAGCGATTCAATCCGCACCCGATTGTGTTCCGGCTGCGCCTGCAGGTTCACCTCCACCTTGCTCAGCATCAGCGGATGGCACAGCGGAATGAGATCCCAGGTCCGCTTGGCGGCCTGAATACCGGCGATGCGGGCGGTGGCAAAGACGTCGCCCTTGTGGTGGCTGCCGTCGATAATCATCGCCAGCGTCTCCGGCAGCATGGTGACGAACGCTTCCGCGCGCGCCTCGCGCACCGTTTCCGCTTTGGCGGAGACGTCCACCATATGCGCTTCGCCGGCGGCGTTGATGTGGGTCAGTTGTGACATAGCTTATTTCTTTAAATGGGGATGGAAATTACACGGACGGGTACGGGCGTCCAGCTGCGGGGCAATGATGTTTTCCCACGCGGTGCGGCAGGCTTTGGTCGAGCCCGGCATAGCGAAAATCAGGGTTTTGTTAGCCACCCCGGCAACGGCGCGCGACTGGAGCGTGGAGGTACCAATCTCTTCAAAGGAGAGCATGCGGAACACTTCGCCGAAGCCTTCTACCTCGCGGTCGAACAGCGGGATCAGCGCTTCAGGGGCCTGATCGCCCGCGGTAAAACCAGTGCCGCCGGTGATTAGCACCACCTGCACCTCATCGCTGGCAATCCACTGCGAAACCTGAGCGCGAATGGCGTAGCGGTTCTCCTTCACGATCGCTTTATCGACGATGTGATGCCCCGCGTCATGGGCCGCCTCGCGCAGCCAGTGGCCAGAGGTATCATCCTCTTCGCCCCGGCGGTCGGAAACGGTAAGGATAGCAATGCGTGTCGGGATAAATTCTGCGCTTACCTGACTCATCTTCTGATTCCTTCTTAAGCCTGATTACCCGCCGATGTAGGACAGGTTCTGAGTAATGCCGGTATTGCCCTGATGCAGGAAGTGGGTCTGTTTTTTATGCGTCAGCGCGTCAGAAATGCGCGCTTCAAGCGCGTCCTGCTGCGCATCGTCTTCCAGCAGATCGCGAAGATCCACGCCGCCGTCGCCGAACAGGCAAAGATGGAGCTTGCCAACGGAGGAGACGCGCAGGCGGTTGCAGCTGGCGCAGAAGTCTTTCTCATAGGGCATGATAAGCCCAATCTCACCCTCATAATCCGGGTGACAGAAGACCTGCGCCGGGCCGTCGCTGCGCTGGCGGATTTGGTGGATCCAGCCGCGTTTCAGCAGCTCGTCGCGCAGCACCATGCCGGAGATGTGATGGCGACGGAACAGTTCGCTGCCCTCGCCGGTTTCCATCAGCTCAATGAAACGCAGCTGAATGGGGCGGGACTGGATCCACGCCAGGAATGTATCGAGCTGATGATGGTTCACATCACGCATCAGTACCGTGTTGACTTTGACTTTTTCGAAGCCCGCCGTGAACGCCGCGTCGATGCCGTCCATGACCTGCTGAAATTTATCCTGGCCGGTAATGGCGTGGAACTGACGGGCGTCCAGGCTATCGACGCTGACGTTGATCGCCGTCAGCCCCGCATCGCGCCAGTTCGCCACGTCACGCGCCATGCGGTAACCGTTGGTGGTCACCGCAATCTGGCGGATACGTTCGTTTTCACGCACGGCGGCAATGATGTCGGGGAAATCGCGGCGCAGGGAGGGTTCGCCGCCGGTCAGACGCACTTTTTCGGTGCCGAGCTCAGAGAAGGCGCGCGTGACGCGGCGCACTTCATCCACGGAGAGAAAGCCGTTATTGGTGACGCTGCCCGGTTTGTAGCCATCGGGCAGGCAGTAGGTGCAACGGAAGTTGCACACATCGGTAATCGACAGACGTAAGTAATAAAACTTACGCGCGAAAGCATCAGTAAGTTGTGAAGCCATGTACACCTTTCCAGATCGGGAGGCACAGTCATTTCTTTCTGTACCCTGGTGGCAAATTCGCCACGGCCAGAGCGCCATATCTTTCGACACAGGCACAAGGGCTAGAGTGTATGTTTTCAATTTTGAAAACGTGGTTAGGGCGATAGTAGCGCGGAAATTCTGACGACGCCATTATCGCTTCACGCTATATAATTATCTATATAGCGAATCGATCCTGCATTTTCGCTACAGAATACCTAAAATCCGCATTTTCACATTGATATACGTCATTTTGCATCGGGTGAGGCATCGTCTTTTAGGGGTAGTTAGGTTACTGTTACGCGATCGAACGTGATAAGGAATACGTATGCGCAATCGCACTTTTGCGGATCTTGACCGAGTGGTCGCTCTTGGCGGAGGACACGGCTTAGGCCGGGTTATGTCCTCTTTATCGTCACTCGGCTCAAGGCTGACAGGGATAGTGACCACCACCGATAACGGCGGCTCAACCGGGCGCATTCGTCGTGCCGAAGGCGGCATTGCCTGGGGAGACATGCGCAACTGTCTGAACCAGTTAATTACCGAGCCAAGCGTCGCGTCGGCGATGTTTGAGTACCGTTTTGGCGGCAATGGCGAACTTTCAGGGCATAACCTCGGAAACCTGATGTTAAAGGCATTGGATCACCTGAGCGTACGGCCTCTGGAAGCCATTAACTTAATCCGTAACCTGCTCAAAGTGGACGCATTCCTGATCCCCATGTCTGAACAACCGGTTGATCTGATGGCAATCGATGCCGAAGGGCATGAAGTTTACGGCGAAGTGAATATTGACCAGCTCATCCTGCCGCCCACGGAGTTAATGACCTATCCGAGCGTGCCCGCCACGCGAGAAGCGGTGGAGGCCATTGGGGAAGCGGATCTTATCCTGATCGGTCCGGGCAGTTTTTACACCAGCCTGATGCCGATTCTGCTGGTGAAAGAGCTGGCGCAGGCGCTGCGCCGCACTCCTGCCCCAATGGTTTACATCGGTAACTTGGGACGTGAGCTGAGCCCGGCGGCAGCGAGCCTGTCGCTGGCAGACAAACTTGAATTAATGGAGCAGTACGTCGGTAAAAAAATTATCGACGGCGTCGTGGTCGGGCCGAAGGTGGATGTGTCGGGTATTGGCGACCGCGTGGTGGTGCAGGAGCCACTGGAAGCGAGTGATATCAAATATCGCCATGACCGTCACCTGCTGCGCGAGGCGCTGGAGAAGGCGATTCAGGCGCTGGGTTAGGTTCGTTTTGTGCGGCCTGATGCCCTCTCCCACAGGGAGAGGGAGAAAACAACGCTTTACTCACGATGCCGCGATGAAAAGATCCCGCAGCTGATGAAGCTGGTCGCGGATCTGCGCCGCCTCTTCGAACTCCAGGTTCTGCGCGTGCTGCATCATCTGCCCTTCCAGCTCGTGGATTTTCTGCTGCAGCGCTTTCGGCGTCAGCACGACGGTATCCTCTTCCACCACTGAACGCGCCTTGCCGCGACCTTTCGCTTTGGTTTTGGCAATGTTCTGACCCAGAGCCAGAATATCCACGACCTTCTTGTTCAGCCCCTGCGGGGTAATGCCGTGCTCTTCGTTGTAGCGCTGCTGTTTCTCGCGGCGGCGCTCCGTTTCGCCAATCGCTTTCGCCATCGACGGGGTAATTTTGTCACCGTACAGAATCGCTTTACCGTTGACGTTACGCGCGGCGCGGCCGATGGTCTGGATCAGGGAGCGTTCAGAACGCAGGAAGCCCTCTTTGTCCGCATCCAGAATCGCCACCAGCGAGACTTCCGGCATGTCCAGACCTTCTCGCAACAGGTTGATCCCCACCAGCACGTCAAACTCGCCCAGACGCAGGTCGCGGATAATCTCCATGCGCTCCACGGTGTCGATATCCGAGTGCAGATAGCGCACCTTCTCGCCGTGCTCTTCGAGATACTCGGTGAGGTCTTCCGCCATACGCTTGGTGAGCGTGGTCACCAGCACGCGCTCGTTGATGGCGGAACGGGCGCGGATCTCTGAGAGCAGGTCGTCCACCTGCGTCGCCACCGGACGCACCTCGATAATCGGGTCCAGCAATCCGGTCGGACGTACAACCTGATCGACAACGTCTTCACCGGATTTCTCCAGCTCGTAGTTGCCCGGCGTGGCCGAGACGTAAATGGTTTGCGGCGCCAATGCCTCAAACTCTTCAAACTTCATCGGACGGTTATCCAGCGCTGACGGCAGGCGGAAACCGTATTCCACCAGCGTCTCTTTTCGCGCCCGGTCACCGCGGTACATCCCGCCGATCTGCGGGATCGTGACGTGGGATTCGTCGATCACCAGCAAACCGTCTGCCGGCAGGTAATCAAACAGCGTCGGCGGCGGCTCGCCCGGCCCGCGCCCGGAGAGGAAGCGCGAGTAGTTTTCAATGCCGGAGCAGTAGCCCAGCTCGTTCATCATCTCAAGGTCGAACTGGGTGCGCTGGCTGAGGCGCTGCTCTTCCAGCAGCTTATTGTTGGCCAGCAGCACCTTACGGCGCTCGGCCAGCTCCACTTTGATCTCTTCCATCGCCTGCACGATTCGCTCCCGAGGCGTCACGTAGTGCGTTTTCGGGTAGATGGTGAAGCGCTGGATCACCGACTCAACGTGTCCGGTCAGCGGGTCGAAGAGCGACAGGCGTTCAACCTCTTCGTCAAACAGCTCGACGCGCAGCGCCATATCGTCCGATTCCGCCGGGAAGATGTCGATCACTTCTCCGCGCACGCGGAAGGTGCCGCGCTGGAAGGCCTGATCGTTGCGGGTGTACTGCAGCTCCGCCAGACGACGCAAAATCGCCCGCTGGTCAATAATCATCCCCTGCGTCAGGTGCAGCATCATCTTGAGATAGAGATCCGGATCGCCCAGACCGTAGATCGCGGAAACCGACGCGACGACGACCACATCGCGACGCTCCAGAAGCGCCTTCGTGGCCGACAGACGCATCTGCTCGATATGTTCGTTCACCGAGGCATCTTTCTCGATGAAGGTGTCAGAGCTCGGCACGTAGGCTTCAGGCTGGTAGTAATCGTAGTAGGAAACGAAATACTCCACCGCATTTTCCGGGAAGAACTCTTTCATCTCGCCGTAAAGCTGTGCGGCCAGGGTTTTGTTGGGTGCCAGCACCATCGTTGGGCGCTGGAGATCCGCAATCACGTTGGCGATGGTGAAGGTTTTACCCGAGCCGGTTACCCCCAGCAGCGTCTGGTGCGCCAGCCCGTCTTCCAGCCCCTCTTCCAGACGACGGATCGCCTCAGGCTGATCGCCAGATGGACGGAAAGCAGAATTCAATTTGAACGGTTTACTCATGGGCGACGACCTGATGACGTTATAAGCGGCAGGTGAGTAATTTTACTCGTTGTTGCCAGGAATGCCAGTAAAAAACACTGGATGAAAAACCAGTGGCATGTCATGATATTTAGCATAGCGCCTGAATGATGAGTGGGATAACGGCCAAAATTTAGACTGAGACAATATAAAACACCAGTCAGGTCAGGTTATCCCCAGAACTTTTTCTTTTTTAACATTTGTCAAGCCAGGTAATGATAGTTTTGTGGCAACGGGTGACACTTTCATGACGGGAATTGCTTTTATCTAAGCAATTAAATAATAAACGATATTTTCTAAAGCCGCGTTTCGCGTCAATTTGGGCGTAAGCCGCGTCTTCTCTCGCTTATCGCGTGTTTTCTAACTCTAATGCACATGGTTATCCACAGGAATAGTGGATAACTGCTTCCAGCCCATGCAGACTGGCGCTCGGCAAATTCCCGGATTTTCCCACGAGACGGCGGGAAAAAATTTTTATAGCTATTTTTTGCTGATTAACAGTTGCGTCATTCATAACCAATCGACGAGATCTTGCTCACATTTTCATCATTTGATTTCTGCACCACAACTCACCACCGCCAGCACCGTCGATGTGCAATCCGGTTTTTAATAAACCACTTTCCGGTGATTTATTCCTAAAAAAGCTATTTTTTTGAACACATTTCGGTTTCTGGCAGGGGTTTTGCAGATTCAAACCCGAGCCTCACCTACACACATTTTTAAGGAGAGAAAGATGTTGAGTCTGCGTGCTGTGAATCAGTTTTACGGAAGCCAACATACGCTATGGAACGTGAATTTGGATTTTCCGCAAGGGATGTGTACAGGCGTCGTTGGCCTGCCGGGGATGGGGAAAACTACCCTCATGAATTGCATAGCCGGGAGAGTGCCCGTTGAAAGCGGCAGCATCATCTGGCATGAGGCGGGCGCACCGCCGCGCGATTTGCTTAACCTGCCGCCAGAACAGCGCTCAGGACCGGGGATAGGCTATGTCCCGCAGGACAGGCGGATCTTCTCCCAGTTAACGATTGAGGAGAATCTGCATATCGCCATGCGGGCGATGGGGAAACCCAACCCGGAGGCGAAAAGTGACGTTTACGACCTGTTTCCGGCGCTCTACGCATTGCGACAGGCCCGCGCCAATACGCTCTCTCCGGACGATCAGTATCAGCTGGCGCTGGCTAATGCGCTGGTTAACCGTCCGCACCTGCTGATCCTCGATGAGCCCCTGCACGGCGCAGGACACAGCTTCGCCCAGAAGCTGGGGCAGCTGCTGGTGCGCTTAAACCGGGAGTTAGGTATGACGGTGCTATTAGCGGAGCAGCAGCTGTCGTTTATCCGCCGGGTTGCGGACCGTTTCTGCATGCTCTATCGCGGACGTAACGTGGCGCAGGGCCACGTTAACGAACTGGATGACGAGCTTATCGCGCACTGGATGTCGCGGGAAGCAAGACGCTGAGATCGAGATAACGCCCGGTGTCGGCATTTTCCGCGCCGTCAGCAAGCCAGGGAATTTCCCCGAGGCACGGGGCGGGAAGTACGCGCCTGAGCGTCGCCAGATACTCCTGGTGTCGTTTCCCCGGCGCAACCACGTCGTTGGCTATCCAGCCCGCCAGCGTCAGCCCGGCCTGCTGTACGGCCTGCGCGGTCAACATGGCGTGATTGATGCAGCCCAGCCTGACGCCGACGATCAGAATGACCGGAAGCTGCTCGGCCTGCACCCAGTCAGCAAACGTCTGCGTCTCCGAAAGCGGCGTAAACCAGCCGCCTGCGCCTTCCACCAGCACCCAGTCGGCCTGGCTTTCCAGCGTCCGTAACCCGGCTGACAGCACGGTGAAATCAATCGGACGACCTTCGTCAGCGCTGATGATGTGCGGCGAGGTCGGCTCGGCAAAGGTGTACGGATTCACCGCGGAATAGGCAAGCTCACGCGTGCTGTTACGCTGGAGCGCCAGCGCGTCGGTATTGCGTAGCCCTTCCGCCGTCATCTCGCTGCCGGAAGCAACGGGCTTATACCCGGCGGTGTTTTTCCCAAGCTTTCGCGCCGCCTGCAGCAGCGCCGAGCTGGCCACCGTTTTGCCCACTTCCGTATCCGTTCCGGTGACAAAATAACGTTCAGTCACGTTCGATAATCCCATGAAAAAGTTGATAAGAGAGCGGGAAGTGACCCCGCTGCTGAGGCCAGGCCAGCTCCAGACGCTGCAGTTGTCCGCGGGTGAGCGGTTTTTTCTCGCGTCCGGTATGCAGGTGCGTGGCGCCGATGCCCTTCAGCGAACGCATGGCGCTGAACGCATCGCTAAAATTAAGCGTGATGGTCTGCACCACGCTGCGGTAGCGCCAGCCTGCCAGCGCCTGCGTCACCTGCTCATGCGATAAAAAACGGTTAGCGTGCGGCTGCTCATCCACCGCTTTCCACGCCTGATTCAGCTCCGGCAGCGAACTTTCCAGCAGGGTGGTAAAGGCTACCTTCCCGCCCGGTCGCGCAACGCGATAAAGCTCGCGCAGGGCCTGCGCCAGACTGCTGCACCACTGAACCGCCAGATGGCTCCAGACCAGATCGAACTGCGCATCCGCCAGCGGGATCGCCTCGATATCGGCCAGCAGATAGCGATCCGCTGCCTGCCGCTGACGCGCCTCGTCGAGCATCTGCTCTGAAAGGTCAATAGCCGTAACCTGGCTTCCCGCCCCTCGCCAGTAACGGCTGTTGCTGCCGGGACCACAGCCCGCGTCCAGCACCTGCGGAAAACGGTTCTCGCCAAGCGCGGCCAGAAGCCCCTGGGCGCTCAGACGCTGCAGCTCATCGTGCTGCGAATAGCTCTGCGCGGCCCGACCAAATGCCGCCGCAACGGCCTGTTTATTCACCGGCGTCATGGAGCGCCTCCAGCAACGTCTCAATATCCTGTCGTTCATGTGCCGCCGTCAGGGTTAAGCGCAGCCGCGCGGTACCCGGCGGGACCGTTGGCGGTCGGATGGCTGTAACCCACATGCCGCGCTCGCGCAGCGCCTGTGCCAGCGCCAGCGCGCGGCCGTTTTCGCCGACAATCACCGGCTGGATAGCGCTCTGCGAATCGGGGCTGTGGAAGGGCAGCGCCGCTAATCCCTTCCGGAAACAAGAGATATGCTCCGCCAGCCGCTGGCGACGTTCATCCCCTTCCGCGCTGCGGATCACCGCCAGCGACGCAGACAGCGCCACGGCCTGCGCCGGGGGCATGCTGGTGCTGTAGATCAGGTGCCGGGCAAACTGCAGCAGATAGTCGGCGACGGATTCGCTGCACAGCACGGCGGCACCGCTGACGCCAAAGCCCTTACCGAAGGTGACGATCAGCAGCTCCGGCTTTACGTTTTGCTGATGCGCGCTGCCGCGACCTTCGTCGCCCATTACGCCAATGCCGTGGGCATCGTCGACCAGCAGCCAGGCGTTTTGCCGTTTTGCGGCCTCGTGCAGCGCGGCAAGCGGCGCGCTGTCGCCGTCCATGCTGAATACCCCTTCCGTGACCGCCAGCTGCTGTCCGTCGCAGGGTTTATCCAGCAGCGCGCCGAGCTGCCCCGCATCGTTATGGGCAAAGCGGCGCAGCTGCGCCGGGCTTAAATTTGCCGCCTCCAGCAGGGAGGCGTGGCTCAGGCGGTCGGCGACAATGCGGTCCTCTTTTCCCATCAAGGCGGTAATAACCGCCTGATTGGCGGCAAAGCCGGAGATGAACAGCAGCGCGCGCGGGTAGCCGAGCCAGTCGGCAAGCACCTCTTCCAGCGCCTGATGCGCGGTGGTGTATCCGCTGACGTGTCCCGAGCCGCCGCTGCCCACGCCAAACCGCTCCGCCCCCTGCTGCCAGGCGCGGATAATGGCCGGATGCTGGCTCAGCCCGAGATAGTCGTTGCTGGAGAAATTACAAAACTGCCGCCCCTCGCGGATAAGAAAACGGCCCGCGCCGTTTTCCACCACCCTGCGAACGCGAAACGCCTCTGCCGCCCGGCGTTCGTCCAGCGCGGTATTAATGCGTGCCTGCCAGGTCATACGGCAGCCGCGTTGTAGAACTTGTCGGTGTCGGCGTTGAAAATCTGCTGCTCCAGCTGCTGCTGTTGCTCGTTATCGCCCGTCAGCACTTCGGTCTGATGCGGGTTAAGCCCCAGCTTGCGGAACAGCTGAACGTCTTTGTCCTCTTCCGGGTTCGGCGTGGTCAGCAGCTTGCAGCCGTAGAAGATGGAGTTGGCTCCGGCCATAAAGCACATCGCCTGGGTCTGCTCGTTCATCTGCTCGCGGCCCGCAGAGAGGCGCACGAAAGAGGTTGGCATCATGATGCGCGCCACGGCGATGGTGCGAATAAAATCAAACGCATCCACGTCGTCGTTATCCGCCAGCGGCGTTCCCTTAACCTTCACCAGCATGTTGATCGGCACGCTTTCCGGCGGGGTCGGCAGGTTTGCCAGCTGTAGCAGCAGGCCCGCGCGGTCTTTCACCGTTTCGCCTAAGCCGACAATACCGCCCGAGCAGACCTTGATCCCCGCATCGCGCACTTTATCCAGCGTGTCCAGACGCTCCTGATAGGTCCGCGTGGTGATGATGTTGCCGTAAAACTCCGGCGAGGTGTCGAGGTTGTGGTTGTAGTAGTCCAGCCCCGCGGCGGAGAGGCGCTGCGCCTGCTCGTCGTTGAGCGTGCCGAGCGTCATACAGGCTTCGAGGCCCATCTCCTTCACGCCCTTCACCATCCGCTCCAGATACGGCATGTCGCGATCGTGCGGGTTCTTCCACGCCGCGCCCATGCAGAAGCGGGTTGAACCGGCGTTTTTCGCCTTGCGCGCCGAGTCGAGCACCTGCTCCACCTCCATCAGCCGTTCGGATTCCAGGCCGGTTTTGTAGCGCGCGCTCTGCGGGCAATATTTGCAGTCTTCAGGACAGGCACCGGTTTTGATCGACAGCAGCGTGCTGACCTGAACGTGGCGCGGATCGAAGTGCTGACGATGCACCTGTTGGGCTTCGAACATCAGCTCAAGGAAAGGTTTGTTGAATAATTCAGTGACTTGCGACATCGTCCAGCGTGCGTGGTGAGCCATGGGGCTTCTCCAAAGGGTTTTGTTAATTTTCGGTTCGGTTTATACTCGTAAACCTAAAACTTTTCAAAATGGTTTACAAGTCGATTATGACCCAGGACGATCTCGCCTTCGACAAGCAGCATATCTGGCACCCTTACACCTCCACCACCCGCCCTCTTCCCGTCTATCCGGTGGCCTCCGCCCACGGCTGCGAGCTGCACCTCGCCAGCGGCGAACGGCTCGTTGACGGGATGTCTTCGTGGTGGGCGGCCATTCACGGGTACAACCACCCGCGCCTGAATGCGGCGATGAAGGCCCAGATTGACCAGATGTCGCACGTGATGTTTGGCGGAATCACCCATCGGCCCGCGGTGGATTTATGCCGCCGTCTGGTGGCGATGACGCCTGACTCGCTGGAGTGTGTGTTCCTGGCGGATTCCGGCTCCGTGGCGGTTGAAGTGGCGATGAAAATGGCGCTGCAGTACTGGCACGCGAAGGGCGAAACGCGCCAGCGGTTCCTCACCTTCCGCAACGGCTATCACGGGGATACCTTCGGGGCGATGTCGGTGTGCGATCCGGACAACTCCATGCACAGCCTGTGGAAGGGCTATCTGCCGGAAAACCTGTTCGCTCCGGCCCCGCAGAGCCGCTTCGACGGCGAGTGGAACGAGATGGACATGGTCGGTTTCGCCCGGCTGATGGCGGCGCACCGCCATGAAATCGCCGCCGTGATCCTGGAGCCGATTGTGCAGGGCGCTGGCGGAATGCGGATGTACCATCCGGAATGGCTGAGGCGTATTCGCAAGATGTGCGACCGCGAGGGCATTCTGCTGATTGCCGATGAGATCGCCACCGGCTTTGGCCGCACCGGCAAGCTGTTTGCCTGCGAGCATGCGGGCATTGCGCCGGATATTCTGTGTCTGGGTAAAGCGCTGACCGGCGGCACCATGACGCTTTCCGCCACGCTCACGACCCGCCTGGTGGCCGACACCATCAGCGACGGTGAGGCGGGCTGCTTTATGCACGGCCCGACTTTTATGGGTAATCCTCTCGCCTGCGCCGTCGCAAGCGAAAGCCTCGCCATTCTGGAGAGCGGCGAGTGGCAGACGCAGGTTGCGGCGATTGAGGCGCAGCTGAAAGATGAACTGAGCGCCGCCTCGGGCGCGAATTTCGTGGCAGACGTGCGCGTGCTGGGCGCCATCGGCGTGGTTGAAACCACCCATCCGGTGAATATGGCGGCGCTGCAACGCTTCTTCGTTGAGCAGGGCGTCTGGGTGCGGCCTTTCGGCAAGCTTATCTACCTGATGCCGCCGTACAGCATTACGCCGGAGCAGCTGCGTAAATTAACCGACGCGGTTGTAACAGCCGTTAACATTCCCGCGCATTTCACGATGTAACCCTATGCATTACACTTGCTGAACGAGCGATCAACGAGGGTAAACCGTATGAAAATCATCAGTAAAGATCTGCGCGACGGTGAAAAACTGCCGGAACGCCACGTATTCAACGGCATGGGGTATCAGGGAGACAATATCTCCCCGCACCTGGCGTGGGACGAGGTTCCGGCCGGAACCAAAAGCTTTGTCGTGACCTGCTACGACCCGGATGCGCCTACCGGCTCCGGCTGGTGGCACTGGATTGTGGCGAACCTGCCTGCCGACACGCGCGTCCTGCCGCAGGGCTCCGGTTCAGATCTGGTTGCTCTGCCTGAAGGCGCCATTCAGACGCGCACCGATTTTGGTAAAGCGGGCTACGGCGGCGCGGCGCCGCCAAAAGGGGAAACCCACCGCTATATCTTCACGGTGCACGCGCTGGATGTGGAGAAGATTGAGGTCGATGAAGGCGCGAGCGGCGCGATGGTAGGGTTTAACGTGCATTTCCATACGCTGGGGAGCGCGTCGATTACGGCGATGTATTCATAATAGTGCGGGCTAATGCCCTCTCCCACAGGGAGAGGGTTAGGGCAAAAAAATCACAGCACCGGCGGCAACAACCCCACCAGCCGCCCCTCTTCCAGAAACTGCATCGCCTTATCAATATCCGGCGCAAAGAAGCGGTCATCATCGTAGTGCGATACGTGCTCGCGCAGCGCATGACGCGCCTGCTCCAGCAGCGGGCTCGATTTTAGTCCTTCACGCAGATCGATACCCTGACTTGCCGCCAGCCATTCCACCGCCAGCACGCCGCGGGTATTGGAGGCCATTTCCCAGAGACGACGCCCGGCAGCCGGCGCCATCGAAACGTGATCTTCCTGATTCGCCGAGGTAGGCAGGCTGTCCACGCTGTGCGGATGCGACAGGGCTTTGTTCTCGCTCGCCAGCGCCGCCGCGGTCACCTGGGCAATCATAAAGCCCGAATTCACCCCGCCGTTACGCACCAGGAACGGCGGCAGCTGGGACATATGTTTATCCATCATCAGCGCGATGCGGCGCTCGGACAAGGCGCCGACTTCGGCAATCGCCAGGGCGATATTATCCGCAGCCATTGCCACCGGCTCGGCGTGGAAGTTACCGCCTGAGACCACCTCGTTTTCCTGGGCGAACACCAGCGGGTTGTCGGACACCGCGTTGGCTTCGACCAGCAGCACTTCTGCCGCCTGGCGCAGCTGCGTCAGGCACGCGCCCATCACCTGCGGCTGGCAGCGCAGGGAATACGGATCCTGCACCTTCTCGCAGTTGTGGTGTGAATCGGCAATCTCGCTGGTGTCGGTAAGCACGTGACGGTACATCGCGGCGGCATCAATCTGCCCGCGCTGACCGCGCACCTCGTGGATGCGGGCATCGAACGGGCGACGCGAGCCCAGCACGGCTTCGGTGGTCAGGGCACCGCACACCACCGCCGAGGCAAACAGATCTTCCGCTTCAAACAGGCCGCGCAGCGCGAAGGCCGTCGATGCCTGCGTACCGTTCAGCAGCGCCAGCCCCTCTTTCGCCGCCAGGGTGATCGGGTTTAACCCGGCTTTTTTCAGCGCCTCTTTCGCAGGAAGCCACTCGCCCTGCCAGCGCGCTTTGCCTTCGCCCAGCAGCAGCAGCGACATGTGCGCCAGCGGCGCAAGATCGCCGGATGCGCCGACGGAACCTTTCGCCGGGATCCACGGATAGACTTCCGCATTGACCAGCGCCATCAGCGCCTGAATCACGCTCAGGCGAATGCCGGAGAAGCCGCGGGCCAGGCTGTTGATTTTGAGAACCATCATTAGACGGACAATCTCATCCTCCAGCGGCTGACCCACGCCCGCCGCATGTGACAGCACCAGCGAACGCTGCAGGTTTTCCAGATCGTGTGTGGCGATGCGGGTCTGCGCCAGCAGGCCAAAGCCGGTGTTAATCCCGTAGGCGGTGCGCCCTTCGGCAACGATGGCTTCGACGCAGGCGACGCTGTCGTTAATGGCGGCGTGGGCGCTTTCATCCAGCGACAGGGTGACCGGCTTGCGCCAGACGTTACGCAGCTGCTTGAGCGTCAGAGAGCCGGGAGTGAGTGTTAATGCGTTCATCAATGCTTTCCTTGTGTGGCAGGGATCATCGGCAGGTTAAGGCCCTGCTCTTTGGCACAGTCAATGGCAATTTCGTAACCCGCATCCGCGTGACGCATCACGCCGGTGGCCGGGTCGTTGTGCAGCACGCGAGCGATACGCGCGGCGGCTTCATCGGTTCCGTCGCAGACGATGACCATCCCGGAATGCTGGGAGAAGCCCATCCCCACGCCGCCGCCGTGGTGCAGCGACACCCAGGTCGCGCCGCTGGCGGTATTCAACAGAGCGTTCAGCAGCGGCCAGTCGGAGACCGCATCCGAGCCGTCGCGCATGGCTTCGGTTTCGCGGTTCGGGCTGGCGACGGAGCCGGAGTCCAGGTGATCGCGGCCGATGACGATCGGCGCGGAGACTTCACCGCTGCGCACCATTTCGTTGAAGGCGAGGCCGAGTTTTTGACGCCACTCCAGCCCTACCCAGCAGATACGCGCCGGCAGGCCCTGGAAGTTGATGCGCTCGCGGGCCATGTCCAGCCAGTGGTGAAGATGCTCGTCATCGGCGACGATCTCCTTCACTTTGGCGTCGGTTTTGTAGATATCCTCCGGGTCGCCGGACAGGGCAACCCAGCGGAACGGGCCGATACCGCGGCAGAACAGCGGGCGAATATAGGCAGGAACGAAGCCCGGGAAGTCGAACGCCTTATTCACGCCCATCTCTTTCGCCATCTGGCGGATGTTGTTGCCGTAGTCAAAGGTCGGAATGCCCATCTGGCTGAAGGCCAGCATGGCGGAGACGTGCTCAGCCATGGAGCGTTTCGCGGCAAGCACCGTGCCTTCCGGGTCGGTTTCCGCTTTTTGCTGATATTCTTCCCACGTCCAGCCTTTTGGCAGATAGCCGTGCAGCGGGTCATGGGCGCTGGTCTGGTCGGTGACCAGATCCGGACGCACGCCGCGGGCAACGAGCTGCGGGAGAATGTCCGCCGCGTTGCCGCACAGGGCAATCGACACGGCTTTGCCTTCGGAAGTGTATTTTTTGATGCGCGCCAGCGCATCGTCCAGATCGGTTGCCTGCTCATCGACGTAGCGGGTGCGCAGACGGAAATCAATGCGGCTCTGCTGGCACTCGATGTTGAGCGAGCACGCGCCGGCAAGCGTAGCGGCCAGCGGCTGCGCGCCGCCCATGCCGCCAAGACCCGCGGTCAATACCCAGCGACCTTTGAGCGAGCCGTTATAATGCTGGCGACCGGCTTCCACGAAGGTTTCGTAGGTGCCCTGCACGATCCCCTGGCTGCCGATGTAGATCCAGCTGCCCGCTGTCATCTGGCCGTACATCGCCAGCCCTTTCGCGTCCAATTCGTTGAAGTGTTCCCAGGTGGCCCAGTGCGGCACGAGGTTAGAGTTGGCGATCAGCACGCGCGGGGCGTTTTTGTGCGTTTTAAACACGCCAACCGGCTTGCCGGACTGTACCAGCAGGGTTTCGTCGTGTTCGAGTTCGGTCAGGGATTTTACAATTGCGTCATAGCATTCCCAGTTGCGCGCGGCGCGGCCTATGCCGCCGTAGACCACCAGCTCGTGGGGGTTTTCCGCCACCTCAGGGTCGAGGTTGTTCATCAACATGCGCAGCGGGGCTTCGGTGAGCCAGCTTTTGGCGGTAAGCGTGGTGCCGCGCGCGGCGCGGACGTCCTGCTGGCGGTATTTACCTGACGACATTGTGTGCTCCTCATAGGGGACAGATGATGCATTTAGATATACTTGTATAGACAAGCACACACAAGGCCGGATTTAACAAAAAAGATACAATTTTGTTATATTGCGTTAGCGATCACGCTTATAAAACTTATGACATGAAGTGGCCCTGCAGCCGGTAGCGATTCCCCGGGAAAAGCAGCCGGGCATGCGACACAATGTGCGACGAGGACCAGGTTCGACGGCGGATCAGCAGGCACGGATCGTGCTCTTTAATGCGCAGCCGCTCGCACTCCTGCGGCGCGGCGCGCACGGCCTCCACAATGTGCTCCCCTTCCGTCAGCGGTGCGACGAGCGAGAGATAGGCGTGCGGCGTGGTCTGGGTGTAATCCTGGTTCAGATAGTCCGGTATCCGCTCAGCGTTAACGCAGCGATCTTCAATCTGCACCGGAATGTCGTTTTCGAAATGCACCATCACGGAGTGGAAGATTCGGCTTCCCTCCTTGACGTTAAGCTCTACCGCCTGCTCGGCGCTGGCCTGGGTCTCTTCGAGCACCAGCACCTCACAGCGGTGCTGATGATTACGCGCGGCTATCTCGTCCGCAATGCTGCGGATTTCAAACAGCGCCGACTGTCCTTTCGGTTCCGCCACAAACGTCCCCACGCCCTGCAGGCGCACCAGAAGCCCTTCGTCAGTCAGCTCGCGCAGCGCCCGGTTGACGGTCATCCGGCTAAAACCAAACTGCGCCACCAGCTCGGCCTCCGAGGGTATGCGGTCGTGCGGGCGCCAGACGCCGGCGGCGATTTTTTCGCTAATTGCCTGCTTCACCTTTTCGTAGAAAGGCGCGGGAGGGCTCGACTGCGGCAGAGGTGAGCGTGAAAACATCGTGACTCCTTGAATAGTGTTATGCCCACCAGTGAGCAATTTGCCAGGCCAGGCGGGCGGCAAGCTTTGCGCCCTGCCCGTCCCGATCGTACTGCGGGTTAAACTCTACCAGATCGGCGGCCTGTAGCTTACCGCTACGGCAGATTTGTTCAATAACCGGGAGAAGATCCAGCGCCGGTATGCCTAACGCAGCCGGTGCGGACACGGCAGGCATTTCGCTGGCGGGCAGGACGTCCAGGTCGATTGTCAGATAGATACGATCGGCCTGCGCCAGCACCCTTTCCAGGGCGGATAGCGCATCGCGCCTGAAATGGAGGTCTTCCACCAGCGTGACGTTCAGGCGTTCGGCCTCATCCCACAAAGCCTGCGTGTTCGCCGCCCGGCTCACGCCAAGGCAGGCGTAATGAAATTCCCGCCCGCGCTCATCGCAGTAGCGCGCCAGCTGGCGAAACGGGGTGCCGGACGTCGCATGGTCGGCCTTGCGCAGATCGAGATGGGCATCAAGGTTGATAATGACAACCCGCTCGTTCGGGAAGGCGTCCAGCACGCCGCGACCGTGCGCCCAGGCGGTTTCGTGCCCGCCGCCAAAGACCAGCGTGCGCATCCCGGACTGCTGACAGGCCGTGACGGCATCGCTTAACGCCTGCTGTGCCGCTTCCAGCTCGTGGCCTTCAACGTACACCGAGCCCATATCCGCCAGCCGGTCATGCCCCTGATGGCTTGCCATATTTGCCAGCGCTTTTCGCAGCATATCCGGTGCCTGCACGGCGCCTGGCCTGCCCTGATTGCGTTTTACCCCTTCATCACATTCAAAACCTATCAGCGCAATGCCGGATGAAAGCGGCGTGAACTGTCCCTGCTGCTTTATCGTCTGAAAAATGCGCTTTGCGCTGCTGGCCTCGGCGCTGTCATCGCGCCCCTGCCAGACGGTTTCGGCTACGGGCCGCCATAACCTCATACTGCCTCCCCACGGAAAATACGTTGATACAGCGGATTGCGTCCCGGCTCGTAGACCATCTCAACCGGATGGTGAGCATCCCAGACGACGAAATCAGCGACAAACCCGGCCCGCAGCTGTCCGTGGGTTTCACCGCGGCCCAGCGCCTGCGCGGCATGGCGCGTGACGCCTGCCCAGGCTTCTTCCGGGGTCAGGCCAAACTGGACGCAGGCCATGTTCATCGCCAGGTGCAGGCTCGCAAACGGGCTGGTGCCGGGGTTATAGTCGGTGGCGACGGCCATCGGAACACCGCGTTTTCTGAGCTGTTCAACCGGCGGACGCTGGCGCTCCTGCAGAAAATAGAACGCCCCCGGCAACAGGACGGCAACCGTGCCGCTTTCCGCCATCGCCTGAACGCCTGCGTCGTCGAGATATTCGATATGATCGGCGGAAAGTCCCTTATACTGGCTGACCAGCGCCGCGCCGCCCTGATTCGACAGCTGCTCGACATGCCCTTTCACCGGGATACCCAGCGCGGCGGCGGCCTTGAAGAGGCGTTCGGTTTGCGACGGGGTAAAGCCGACGTTTTCACAAAACACGTCTACTGCTTCATATAACTCTTTTTGCCACAGCGTGGGCAGTATCTGCTCACAGACCAGCGTGAGGTAGGCATCCGGATCCTGCCGGTATTCCGGCGGAACCGCATGCGCCGCCAGCAGCGTTGGGCTGATATCAATCGGATTATTGAGGCTCAGCTGGCGCGCGACCTGCAGCATCTTCTCTTCGGCCTCGGCGTTGAGCCCGTATCCGGATTTGATTTCAACCGTGGTGACACCTTCATTCATCAGACGCTGGAGCCGCTGCTGCGCCAGCTTAAGCAGGGTTTCGGCTGAGCTGCTGCGCGTCGCCGTCACGGTAGCGTTAATCCCGCCCCCCTGGGCGCTGATGGTTTGATAAGAGACGCCGTTCAGACGCTGCTCCCACTCCGCCGCGCGGTCGCCGCCAAATACCAGGTGGGTGTGGCAGTCAATCAGGCCAGGCGTGACAAGACGTCCCTGAAGATCGACACAGTGACGGTGTCCGGAAGGAATGTCAGATTCAGGGATCACGGCCAGAATAGTGTGGCCGCGCACGACCAGGGCGTGTTGCTCTTTCAGTCCATAAGGCGCAGGTACGTTCGGCGCCATCGTAGCCAGTCGCGCATTTCGCCATATAACATCGTCGGGATGAATCTGCTGCATGGGGCATTCCACTTGTCTTAGGTTGTATAGACATTTATTTGCATCCACCGTCTACTGTCAACCGCCTTAACGGAAAATGTTATTTATTTGTGATCACTTACCTGCCGCCCCAGGGCTAAAAATGCAACTTTTACCCTTTTTATCTTCCCGTTTCGCTCAACTTAGTATAAAAAAGCAGGCTATTTCGTCTATCCCGTAAAGACTTGCATACCCAGGAGCTTCACCTTGAACATTTCCAGGATTTCCCGTCTGGCGTTAGCACTCGCCTTTGGCGTGACCTTATCCGCATGCAGTTCAACACCACCGGATCAGCGCCCTTCTGAGCAGGTTGCGCCCGGTACCGCCTCCCGCCCGATTTTGTCCGCTGATGAAGCGAAGAACTTCGATCGTGCGCACTACTTCACGGCGATGGATCCTAACGCTGCGCCGTGGACACCGTCGTCTATTAACCTGCCTAAACAGCCTGACTTCGTGGTTGGCCCGGCGGGTGCGCAGGGCGTAACGCATACTTCTATTCAGGCTGCGGTTGATGCTGCCATCACTAAACACAGCGCGTCTCGCCAGTACATCGCGATCCTGCCGGGTGAATATGAAGGCACCGTGTATGTTCCGGCGGCACCAGGCAGCATTACGCTTTACGGTCTGGGCGAAAAAGCGATCGACGTAAAAATTGGCCTGGCGATTGATTCCGAAATCGACAGCAACACCTGGCGTCACCTGGTGAACCCGGCCGGTAAATATATGCCGGGTAAACCGGCGTGGTACATGTTTGATAACTGTCAGAGCAAGCGTTCCGCCACCATTGGCGTGATGTGCTCGGCGGTATTCTGGTCTCAGAATAACGGTCTGCAGCTGCAGAACCTGACCATTCAGAATACCCTGGGCGACAGCGTTGATGCCGGCAGCCACCAGGCCGTTGCGCTGCGTAGCGATGGCGATAAGGTGCAGATTAATAACGTCAACATTCTGGGCCGTCAGAACACCTTCTTCGTGACCAACAGCGGCGTGCAGAACACCCTGCAGAATAACCGCCTGACCCGTACTCTGGTGACCAACAGCTACGTTGAAGGTGACGTGGATCTGGTGTCCGGTCGCGGCGCGGTGGTGTTTGATAATACCGATTTCCGCGTGGTGAACTCACGCACTCAGCAGGAAGGTTACGTGTTTGCTCCGGCAACCCAGTCTAACCTCTTCTACGGCTTCCTGGCCGTGAACAGCCGCTTTAACGCTGCCGGTGACGGCGTGGCGCAGCTGGGACGCTCCCTAGACGTGGACTCTGCGACCAACGGCCAGGTCGTGATCCGCGACAGCGTGATCAACGAAGGCTTCAACATGGCGAAACCGTGGGCTGATGCCGCGATCTCCAAACGTCCATTCTCCGGCAATACCGGTGCGGTGGATGATAAAGGGAACGTGCAGCGCAACCTGAACGACGCTAACTTCAACCGCATGTGGGAATACAACAACCGCGGTCTGGGTAGCAAAGTGGTTGCTGAGCCGAAGCAGTAAGCTGTTTTGCCCGGTGGCGCTGCGTTTACCGGGCGTAAAAAAACCTCGCATTCGCGAGGTTTTTTGTTTTTAGCCGCTTAGTGAGCGTTTACCACGACCCACATAGGCCCCTGGCCGACGGCATAACGCCCTTTCTCTTCCAGCAGCCCCTGCTCGCCTTTAATTTCATACAGCGCGATGTGGTGGGATTTCTGCCCCGCCGCAATCAGGTATTTACCGCTGTGATCGATATTAAAGCCGCGCGGCTGGGTTTCCGTTGGCTGGAACCCTTCAATCGCCAGCACGCTGCCGTCTTCAGAGACGCTAAACACGGTAATCAGGCTGGAAGTACGGTCACAGGCGTACAGATGGCGGCCATTTGGCGTAATGTGGATATCCGCTGCCCAGCGGGTGTCGGAGAAGTCGGACGGCATCATGTCCAGCGTCTGCACGCACTCAATCTGGCCGTTAGGATCTTTCAGCTCCCATACGTCCACCGAGCTGTTCAGCTCATTAACCACATAGGCGTACTGCTGGTTCGGATGGAAGACCATATGGCGCGGGCCGGCGCCTTCAACGGTAGTCACTTCGGCAGGATTCTGCGCCACCAGGTGACCATCATCGCTCAGGGTGAACAGGCAGATACGATCCTGCTTCAGCGCAGGCACCCACAGCGTGCGGTTATCCGGAGAAATATTCGCCGAGTGGCAGCCTTCAAGCCCTTCCACCACATCCACGGTTTCGACCGGAATGCCCTCTTCCAGACGCGTTACGCTGACGCAGCCCGCGTTATAAGAGCCGCTGAAGACAAAGTTGCCTTTACGATCGGTCGAGATATGGGTTGGGCTGCCCGGCAACGGGGCTTCGGCAGTGTACGTCAGCGCGCCATCGTCCGGAGAAATGCGATAGGCCAGCACGCGGAACTCCGGGCGCACACCCACGTACAAGAAACGTTTATCCGGGCTGATGACCATCGGCTGCACCTGGCCTGGCACGTCAACAACCTGAACCAGCGTGAGTGTCCCTTCGGTATTTAAACGCCAGACGTGGATCTGCTGGCTTTCAGGACTGGCGGTATAAACGGTTTGTTTCATGAATATTCACTCCTCACTGCGCATGAAAGTAGTTAACTTTTGACGGTGAATGCTGAATTGTCGACAGGAGTTTTGAAGCGTTCGCCTCTCGGTGTACCATCCCATCAAAACGTAAATTCAATATTAACCCGGGAAAACAGATGACCTCGCGTGTGATTGCTCTGGATTTAGACGGTACCTTACTGACGCCGCAAAAAACCCTTCTCCCCTCCTCCCTTGAGGCGCTAAAACGCGCGCAGGAAGTGGGATATCAACTCCTTATCGTAACGGGTCGACATCACGTTGCCATTCACCCTTTTTATCAGGCACTGGCGTTAGATACACCTGCAATTTGTTGTAATGGCACTTATTTGTATGATTATCAGGCAAAAAAGGTTTTAGCCTCCGACCCGCTGCCGGTTCCCCAGGCGCTGCAGCTGATCGATCTGCTGGATGAGCATGCCGTTCACGGCCTGATGTATGTGGATAACGCGATGCTGTACGAGCGCCCTACTGGCCACGTGGTGCGCACCAGCAACTGGGCGTTGTCCCTGCCTGAAGCGCAGCGTCCGGTCTTTACCCAGGTCTCCTCCCTGCGTCAGGCCGCCCAGGACGTTGAGGCTATCTGGAAATTTGCCCTGACCGATGAAGACACCACCAAACTGAATACCTTCGCAAAACACGTGGAGCAGACGCTGGGTCTGGAGTGCGAATGGTCCTGGCATGACCAGGTGGACATTGCCCGCAAAGGCAACAGCAAAGGCAAGCGCCTGACGCAGTATGTGGAATCTCAGGGCGGGTCGATGCGTGACGTGATCGCCTTCGGCGACAACTACAACGACATCAGCATGCTGGAAGCCGCCGGTACCGGCGTGGCGATGGGCAATGCCGACGACGCGGTCAAAGCCCGCGCCAACGTGGTGATTGGCGACAACACCACCGACAGCATCGCGCAGTACATTTATACCCACCTGCTGTAATCAGGCGGTAATCGAGACGCTCTTAATTTGCGCGTAAAGCCACAGGCCGGGTTTGATCCCTAACTCATCCCTGGCCCACGGGCTGATGCGCGCCCAGAGCGTCCTGCTGCCGACTTCAAGCTTCACTTCCACCTGCCCGTTATCATCAAAACACTCCGCGACTTTGGCGCGCAGAATATTTCGGATACTGGTTTGCAGCGGCGGCTGCAGCACCAGCGAGACGTCCGACGCCTGGATGCGAATTCGCAGCGCGGACTGTAGCGGTTTGTCGATCTTATTGACCCACAGATGCTGGTCGCCCAGCGCCAGGGCGGTCATCGCGTAGTGCGGATGGTGTTCCAGAACGCTCACTTTAAGAATGCTGCTCTGCTGTTCCCTGGGTAACCAGGGGTGCATTACGCTGCTGCCCCACACCTCTTCCAGGTTGCCGAAGGCCTTCACGCTGCCCTCTTCCAGCACCAGCACCTTGTCGGCCAGATGCAGGATCTCATCCAGCGAATGGCTGACGTAGAGCATCGGAATATTAATTTCGCGCGCCAGGCGCTGTAGATAAGGCAGAAGTTCGCGTTTACGCGGAATATCGAGCGAGGCCAGCGGCTCGTCGAGCAGCAGCAGTTCGGGTGCAGTCAGCAACGCGCGGCCAATGGCCACCCGCTGTTTTTCTCCGCCGGAGAGCGAGGATGGCAGCCTGTCGAGCAGAGGCTCAATCCCTAAAAGCGTCACCAGCTTATCAAACTGCCCGGCCATGCTTTTCGCCATGCCGTAACGCAGGTTGCCGCGCACGCTGTAGTGCGGGAATAAGCGCGCGTCCTGGAAAACATAGCCGATGCGGCGTTTATCAGGTGAAAGATACACCTTATTTTCCACGTCATTTAAGACGCGGTTATTCAATACAATCCGTCCTGAATGCGGGCGGGTCAGACCGCTGATGGCATTAATCAGCGACGTTTTTCCCGCCCCCGACACGCCAAAGATGGCGGTGATTCCGCTTGCCGGCAGCGTCTCGTTAAGCGTCAGGGTATGGTTTCCCAGCGTCTGGGTGAAATGGAGTTCCAGCATGCTTATTTCCCCATCCGCTCGCGACTGAGCCGCGCCAGCCATTCAGACACCATTAGCGACACCAGCGCCAGCACAATTGAAATTATGCATAGACGCGCCGCCGCGCCTTCTCCGCCCGGCGTTTGAATCAAGGTATACATGGCCGACGGAATCGTTCGCGTCTCGCCGGGGATATTCGACACAAACGTGATCGTCGCGCCAAACTCGCCCAGCGAGCGGGCGAAGGCGAGCACCGTCCCGACAATAATGCCAGGCAGCGTTAGCGGAAGCGTGATGGTGAAAAAGACGCGCCAGCGCCCGGCGCCCAGCGTGCGGGCCGCCTGTTCGAGCTTCATGTCCACGCCTTCCAGCGCGAGGCGTATCGCTCTGACCATCAGCGGGAATGACATCACTGCGGCCGCCAGTACCGCACCTCGCCAGCTAAATGCAAACGTCAGCCCAAACCAGTCGTAGAGCTTCTCGCCGATAAAACCGCGTCGCCCCATCGAAATCAGCAGCAGGTAACCGACCACCACGGGTGGCAAAACGAGCGGAAGATGAAGCACGCTGTCGAGCAGCGTTTTGCCGGGAAACTGACAGCGAACCAGTAACCAGGCAAAGAAGATCCCAAAGGGCAAACTCAGCGCAACCGCCAGGGAAGAGACTTTAAGGCTCAGCAGAACAGCCTGCCATTCAGGATCGGTCAATATCATCAGTGAGTCGTAAATCCGTAACGTTTAAAGATTGCGGACGCTTCCGGCCCCTTCAGATAATCGCGGAAGGCCGTCACGGCCGCATTTTTATGTCCATCAACAATCGCAACAGGATATTCCACTTTCTTGTGGGAGTCTTCCGGGAACGTTGCGACCACTTTTACCCCTTTACTGGCAACGGCATCAGAGCCATACACAATGCCCAGCGGGGCTTCGTTGCGCTCTACCAACGCCAGCGCGCCGCGCACGTCTTCCGCCGGGGCCAGCTTCGGTGACAATGTCTCCCATGCGCCCAGCTTTTGCAGCGCCTCTTTGGCATAAATCCCGGCCGGAACGTGCTCCGGGTCGCCCACCGCCAGACGGCCACCGTTCAGCAGGCTCGTCCAGTGGGTCTCTTTGTTGATGGTGATGTCCGCCTGCGCGCTGGCTTTTGGCGCCACGACAACCAGGCTATTCCCCAGCAGCGTTTCGCGGGTTGTCGCATCAATTGATTTCTTCTCCGCCGCGTAATCCATCCACTTCTGGTCAGCCGAGATGAACAGATCCGCCGGTGCGCCCGCTTCTATCTGGCGAGCCAGCGTAGAGGAAGAGGCAAATGAGGAGACCACCTCGACGTTTTTCTCTTTTTTATACGCCGCCGCGATGTCCTGCAGCGCGTTGGTCAGCGACGCCGCGGCAAAGACCGTGATTTTACCCTCGTCCGCCAGCGCGTGTCCGGTAAGAGAAAGCGTCAGCGTTGCCCCTGCGAAAAGGCGTACCCATGAACGTGCCATCTGTAACTCCTGTGAGTATCGTTATATACATCTTAATATAACGGTAACGTCATGGAGATCCCAGCGTTTAATCGTACCGCTGAAGGGGTAAACTTAAATAATATCGGCGAAAACGGGGAAATCTTGAGAGCAAAACGCCCGGACTCGCCGGGCGTTTTGTGGGGAATCAATGCTGCTTTTTAGCCTGGTCTCTGTGACCAATGTTCGAAAAGACGTTGAACACTTCACCCAGGCCGTAGATGGCACCGAGGATGATGGCCATCACTACTGGTACCATGATCACGGCGAATACCAGACTTTTCAACAACTCTAACATGGTTTTCTCCAGATATTGTGAATGGCTCATTCTACCTTGAAAAGTGAGAAAAACATCCCCTTTTGTGCGGTACCCTTTGCGCCCCGCACCATTTGGGTCACAATGCTCTTTTTGCCAGGACACTGTTATGCAGGCCGAAATTCTCCTCACTTTACGACTTCAGCAAAAACTTTTCGCCGATCCGCGACGTATCGCCCTGCTTAAACAAATAGAACAAACGGGCTCAATTAGCCAGGGGGCGAAAAACGCGGGCATCAGCTACAAAAGCGCCTGGGACGCCATCAACGAAATGAACACCCTGAGCGAACAACCGCTGGTGGACAGAGCCACAGGCGGCAAAGGCGGCGGCGGTGCGATCGTGACGCGCTATGGCCAGCGCCTTATTCAGCTTTACGATCTGCTGGCCCAGATCCAGCAAAAGGCGTTTGATGCGTTGAGCGACGACGATAACGTTCCGCTGGACAGCTTGCTGGCCGCCATTTCCCGCTTCTCGTTACAAACCAGCGCCCGCAACCAGTGGTTTGGAACGGTGACGGCGCGCGACAATCTTCAGGTACAGCAGCATATTGAGATCCTGCTTGCCGATGGCACCACCCGTCTGAAAGCCGCCATAACGGCGCAGAGCGCAGAGCGCCTCGAGCTGTATGAAGGTAAAGAGGTGCTGGTGCTGCTGAAAGCGCCGTGGGTCAATATCACGCGCGATCCCGACGCCGCAAAGGCGGCCGATAACCAGCTCCAGGGCGCAATTAGCCATATCGAACGCGGCCAGGAGCAGTGCGAAGTGCTGATGACCCTGGCAGACGGGCAACCGCTTTGCGCGACGATACCGCTTAGCGAAGCGGACAGTTTAGAAGAAGGTACTGTCGTCACCGCGTATTTCAACGCGGACCGGGTCATTATCGCCACATTGTACTGAGCGCATTGACAATCGCGCCGACAGTGCGTATCCCTGATATCTGGTGCTGCAAAAACAGGGATAAATCATGTCATCATTGCATATTTCGCAAGGCACGTTTCGTCTTAGCGATACCCGAACGCTGACGATTGCTGATTTGACGATACGCGCGGGTGAAAGCTGGGCGTTTGTCGGCACTAACGGCAGCGGTAAATCCGCGCTGGCCCGCGCGCTGGCCGGCGAGCTCCCCCTCCTCAAGGGCGAATACCAGAGGGACTTTACTCGCCTGACGCGCCTGTCATTTGAACAACTGCAAAAGCTGGTCAGCGACGAGTGGCAGCGCAACAACACCGATTTACTCAGCCCTGGCGAAGAAGATACCGGCCGTACGACGGCGGAAATTATTCAGGATGAGGTGAAAGATCCCGCCCGCTGTCTGCGCCTGGCAGAACGGTTCGGTATCACCGCCCTGCTGAACCGACGCTTTAAATACCTTTCTACCGGCGAGACGCGAAAAACGCTGCTTTGCCAGGCGCTGATGAGCGAGCCCGAGCTGCTTATCCTCGACGAGCCGTTTGACGGCCTTGACGTGCAGTCCCGTGCGCAGCTGGCGGCCCTGCTGGAGTCGCTTAATCAGCAGGGATATACCCTGGTGCTGGTGCTTAACCGCTTCGATGAAATTCCGGACTTTGTCCAGCACGCAGGCGTACTGGCTGACTGTAACCTGACCGAGACCGGTGAAAAAACAGCGCTGCTCAAGCAGGCGCTCATTGCCCAGCTCGCGCACAGTGAACAACTCGATGGAATTACCCTTCCGGAACCTGACGCCCCTTCGGCCCGCCATGCGCTCGATCCCCACCAGCCGCGCATCGTGCTGCGGGATGGGATTGTCTCTTATGACGATCGCCCGATCCTCAACCGTCTTAGCTGGACGGTCAATCCCGGCGAACACTGGCAGATTGTCGGCCCTAACGGCGCGGGGAAATCCACGCTGCTGAGCCTGATCACCGGCGATCACCCGCAGGGCTATAGCAACGATCTGACGCTGTTTGGTCGGCGTCGCGGCAGCGGCGAAACCATCTGGGATATTAAAAAACATATCGGCTACGTCAGCAGCAGCCTGCATCTGGACTATCGGGTCAGTACCACGGTACGCAACGTGATCCTTTCCGGGTATTTTGATTCCATCGGCATTTATCAGGCGGTGTCGGACAAACAGCACAAGCTCGCCCAGCAGTGGCTGGATATCCTGGGTATGGACAACCGGGTCGCTGACGCGCCGTTTCATAGTCTGTCGTGGGGGCAGCAGCGCCTGGCCCTGATCGTTCGCGCGCTGGTGAAACACCCTACGCTTCTGATCCTCGACGAACCGCTGCAGGGACTCGATCCGCTGAATCGACAGCTTATCCGCCGCTTTGTGGACGTGCTGATTAGCGAAGGTGAAACGCAGCTGCTGTTCGTTTCACACCATGCCGAAGATGCCCCTGCCTGCATCACGCATCGCCTGGAGTTTGTTCCCGACGGTGAGGGCTATCGCTACCTTCTCAGCAACGTCGATTAACCGTGGAGGGCTTTGCCCTCCTCTTTTCAGATAACTTGCATCAATACATCGCTATCTCTTTGATCTAGAATGCTCTCAGTCATTGAAAAAGTGAGTATGAAAACGAGTGTAAACGATTCCACTATTTTATCCCATGTCACACTTTTCGCGTCTCTGTTATGCTATGGTTATTACATACCATAAGCCCAATGGAGCGAAATATGCGAGTTCTGGTAACAGGTGGTAGCGGTTACATAGGTAGTCATACCTGCGTGCAACTGCTGCAAAACGGTCACGACGTCATCATCCTCGACAACCTGTGCAACAGTAAGCGCAGCGTGCTGCCGGTGATTGAACGTCTTGGCGGTAAACAACCGACTTTCGTGGAAGGCGACATCCGCAACGAAGCGCTGATGACCGAGATCCTTCACGACCACGCCATCGAAGCGGTGATCCACTTTGCGGGTCTGAAAGCGGTCGGTGAATCCGTGGCGAAACCGCTCGAGTATTACGACAACAACGTCAACGGCACCCTGCGTCTCATCTCCGCCATGCGCGCGGCCAACGTCAAAAACTTCATCTTTAGCTCCTCCGCCACCGTCTACGGCGATCAGCCCAAAATCCCTTACGTTGAAAGCTTCCCGACCGGTACGCCGCAAAGCCCGTACGGCAAAAGCAAGCTGATGGTGGAGCAGATCCTGACCGACCTGCAAAAAGCGCAGCCGGAGTGGAGCATCGCCTTACTGCGCTACTTCAACCCGGTCGGCGCGCATCCGTCTGGCGACATGGGTGAAGATCCGCAGGGCATCCCGAACAACCTGATGCCGTATATCGCCCAGGTTGCCGTGGGTCGCCGCGACTCGCTGGCGATTTTTGGCAATGACTATCCGACCGAAGACGGCACCGGCGTGCGCGACTACATCCACGTGATGGATCTGGCCGACGGCCACGTTGCGGCCATGCAGCAGCTGGCCAACAAACCGGGCGTGCATATTTACAACCTCGGCGCCGGTGTCGGCAGCAGCGTGCTGGACGTGGTTAACGCCTTCAGCAAAGCCTGCGGCAAGCCGGTGAACTACCACTTCGCTCCGCGTCGTGATGGCGACCTGCCTGCTTACTGGGCCGATGCCACCAAAGCCGATAAAGAGCTCAACTGGCGTGTGACGCGCACGCTTGATGAAATGGCACAGGATACCTGGCACTGGCAGTCACGCCACCCGCAAGGCTATCCGGACTAAGGATCCGTCATGACGCAATTTAATCCCGTCGATCATCCGCATCGTCGTTTTAACCCGTTAAGCGGGCAATGGATTTTGGTCTCTCCGCATCGCGCCAAGCGCCCCTGGCAGGGGGCGCAGGAGACGCCTGCAAAACAGACGCTGCCACAGCACGACCCGGACTGCTTCCTCTGTCCGGGCAACACGCGCGTCACTGGGGACAAAAACCCGGACTACAAAGGCACCTTCGTGTTCACCAACGATTTTGCCGCCCTGATGACCGACACGCCGGACGCGCCGGAAAGCCACGATCCGCTGATGCGCTGCGAAAGCGCGCGCGGAACCAGCCGTGTGATCTGCTTCTCGCCCGATCACAGCAAAACGCTGCCGGAGCTGAGCGTGGACGCGCTGAAAGAGGTCGTCAGCACCTGGCAGGCGCAAACCGCCGAGCTGGGGCAGAGCTATCCGTGGGTGCAGGTGTTCGAAAACAAAGGCGCGGCCATGGGCTGCTCAAACCCGCACCCGCACGGCCAGATCTGGGCGAACAGCTTCCTGCCTAACGAAGCCGAGCGTGAAGACCGTCTGCAGAAAGCGTATTACGCGGAAAACGGTTCGCCGATGCTGGTGGATTACACCCAGCGCGAGCTGGCCGACGGCAGCCGCACCGTGGTGGAAACCGAACACTGGCTGGCCGTTGTCCCTTACTGGGCCGCCTGGCCGTTTGAAACGCTGCTGCTGCCGAAAGCGCACGTGCAGCGCATCACCGATCTCAGCGACGCGCAGCGCGACGACCTTGCTCTGGCGCTGAAAAAGCTCACCAGCCGTTACGACAACCTGTTCCAGTGCTCCTTCCCGTACTCCATGGGCTGGCACGGCGCCCCGTTTAACGGCGAAGAGAATCAACACTGGCAGCTGCACGCCCATTTCTATCCGCCGCTGCTGCGCTCTGCGACGGTGCGTAAATTTATGGTGGGCTACGAAATGCTGGCGGAAACCCAGCGTGACCTGACGGCGGAACAGGCGGCAGAACGTCTGCGTGCCGTTAGCGACGTCCACTATCGCGAATCAGGAGTCTAAAAAATGAGTCTGAAAGATAAAACACAATCCCTGTTTGCTGAGAAATTTGGCTACCCTGCCACCCACGTTATCCAGGCGCCAGGCCGCGTCAACCTGATCGGTGAACACACCGACTATAACGACGGTTTCGTGCTGCCGTGCGCTATCGATTACCAGACTGTCATCAGCTGTGCGAAGCGCGACGACCGTAAAGTTCGCGTGATTGCGGCAGATTACGGTAATGAGACGGACGAGTTTTCCCTCGATGCCCCGATTGTGACGCACGACAGCCAGCAGTGGTCTAACTACGTGCGCGGGGTGGTGAAACACCTTCAGAAGCGCAACAAGAACTTCGGCGGTGCCGATTTAGTTATCAGCGGCAACGTGCCGCAGGGTGCGGGCTTAAGCTCCTCTGCTTCGCTGGAAGTCGCCGTGGGCACCGTGTTCCAGCAGCTTTATCATATGCCGCTGGACGGCGCGCAAGTAGCCCTGAATGGTCAGGAAGCAGAAAACCAGTTCGTGGGCTGTAACTGCGGCATTATGGACCAGCTGATCTCCGCGCTCGGCAAAAAAGAGCATGCCCTGTTGATTGATTGCCGCTCGCTGGGTACCAAAGCCGTTCCCCTGCCAAAAGGCGCGGCTGTCGTCATCATTAACAGCAACTTTAAGCGCACGCTGGTGGGCAGCGAATACAATACCCGCCGCGAGCAATGCGAAACCGGCGCCCGCTTCTTCCAGCAGCCAGCCCTGCGCGACGTGACGCTCAATGAATTTAACAAAGTGGCGCACGAGCTGGATCCGGTCGTCGCCAAACGCGTTCGTCACGTGCTGACGGAAAATGCCCGTACCGTTGAAGCCGCGTCCGCGCTGGCGAAAGGTGACCTGAAACGCATGGGTGAGCTGATGGCGGAATCTCACGCCTCCATGCGCGATGATTTTGAAATCACCGTTCCGCAGATCGACACCCTGGTGGACATCGTTAAAGCCACCATTGGCGACAAAGGCGGCGTGCGCATGACGGGCGGCGGTTTTGGCGGCTGCATCGTTGCGCTGGTGCCAGAAGAGCTGGTCCCTGCCGTACAGGATGCCGTGGCGAAGCAGTACGAAGCCAAAACAGGCATCAAAGAAACCTTCTATGTTTGCAAAGCATCACAAGGAGCCGGACAGTGCTAAACGAAACACCTACCCTTGCACCGGATGGTCTGCCGTATCGCCTGTTAACCCTGCGCAACAGCGCGGGGATGGTCGTTACGGTGATGGACTGGGGGGCAACCCTTCTTTCTGCCCGCGTACCGATGCCGGACGGCAGCGTGCGCGAGACTCTGCTCGGCTGCGCCTCGCCTGAGCAGTACGTCAATCAGTCCGCCTATCTGGGCGCGTCCGTTGGGCGTTATGCTAACCGCATCGCAAAGAGCCGCTTTGAGCTCGACGGCGTGCAGTACACCCTGCTTCCAAGCCAGGGTGAGAACCAGCTGCACGGCGGACCGGACGGGTTTGATAAACGCCGCTGGAAGATTGTTCGTCAAAACGATGGCGAAGTGCTGTTCTCGCTGGATTCGCCTGATGGCGATCAGGGCTTCCCGGGGAACCTTGTCGCGTCCGCGCGCTTTACGCTGACCGACGACAACCGTATCGCCATCGAATACCGTGCGACGGTCGACAAGCCGTGTCCGGTCAACCTGACCAATCACGCGTATTTCAACCTGGACGGTAGCCAGTGCGACGTGCGTAACCATAAGCTGCAGATCCTGGCGGATGCGTATCTGCCGGTTGACGAGATGGGCATTCCGTATCAGGGCCTCAAAGACGTGAGCGGCACCAGCTTTGACTTCCGCAGCGCGAAGTCCATCGCCCAGGATTTCATGAGCGATGACGATCAGCGTAAGGTAAAAGGCTACGACCACGCTTTCCTGCGGCAGGCCAAAGGCGATGTGGCACAGCCCGCAGCACAGGTCTGGTCTGCGGATGAGAAACTGCAGATGACGGTTTACACCTCTGCCCCTGCCCTGCAGTTCTATTCAGGCAACTACCTCGGCGGCACGACGGCGCGTGAACACGATGAGTACAGCGACTGGCAAGGCCTGGCGCTGGAGAGCGAGTTCCTGCCGGACAGCCCGAACCATCCGGAATGGCCACAGCCGGACTGCGTGCTGCGCCCGGGTGAAGAGTACGTGAGCGTGACGGAATATCATTTTATTCCACATTAATATCCAGCCCTCCCTCCGGAGGGCTTTTTTCTGCGCGCCTTGCTGAAAATAGCGCCGATCGCAGACAAAATCATAACCCTGGATTCACAAGCATCTTACACTCAGAGACTATTTTCGCTATGGTTAGGGTTAAGCGTTGCTGGTGGCACGGCCACGGCAATATAATGAGAATTGTTATCATTCTAAAAATGCTTGAGGAGTAAGAGATGGCTATAACTAAGCTGGTCCTGGTGCGTCACGGCGAAAGCCAGTGGAACAACGAAAACCGCTTTACCGGTTGGTACGACGTTGATCTGTCTGAGAAAGGCGTAAGCGAAGCAAAAGCAGCGGGTAAACTGCTGAAGGAAGAAGGCTTCAGCTTTGATTTTGCTTACACCTCTGTGCTGAAACGTGCCATCCACACCCTGTGGAACGTGCTGGACGAACTGGATCAGGCCTGGCTGCCGGTTGAGAAGTCCTGGAAACTTAACGAACGTCACTACGGTGCGCTGCAGGGCCTGAACAAAGCGGAAACCGCTGAGAAATATGGCGATGAGCAGGTTAAACAGTGGCGTCGCGGCTTCGCAATCACCCCACCAGAGCTGACCAAAGATGACGAGCGCTACCCGGGCCACGATCCGCGTTACGCGAAGCTGACCGACGCTGAGCTGCCAACCACCGAAAGCCTGGCGCTGACCATCGACCGCGTTGTGCCTTACTGGAACGAAACCATTCTGCCACGCCTGAAAAGCGGCGAGCGCGTGATCGTCGCCGCTCACGGTAACTCCCTGCGTGCGCTGGTGAAATACCTGGACAACATGGGTGAAGACGAAATCCTCGAACTGAACATCCCAACCGGCGTACCGCTGGTGTATGAGTTCGACGAAAACTTCAAGCCAATCAAACACTACTATCTGGGTAACGCAGAAGAGATCGCGGCGAAAGCAGCGGCTGTCGCGAACCAGGGTAAAGCGAAGTAATTTTCGCAAGGCATAAAAAAAGCGCGGAGCCTTCCGCGCTTTTTTATTTGTGCCTGAGAATTCAGCCGCGGCGCGCTTTTACCGCATTCGCCAGCTGACGCAGGATGGTGTCGGTATCGTCCCAGCCAATGCAGGCATCGGTGACGCTTTTGCCATACACCAGCGGCTCGCTGCCTTCCAGGTTCTGGTTACCTTCAACCAGATGGCTTTCGATCATCACCCCAATCACTGCCTTCTCACCGCCGGCAATCTGCTGGCAGACGTCTGCACCCACTTCCATCTGCTTTTTAAACTGCTTGCTGGAGTTGGCATGGCTGAAATCGATCATCACCTGCGGTGGCAGCCCGGCTTTTTCCAGCCCGACCTTCACTTCTGCCACGTGTTTCGCGCTGTAGTTCGGCTCTTTGCCGCCGCGCAGAATGATATGGCAGTCACCGTTCCCGCTGGTGTTAACGATGGCGGAATGGCCCCATTTGGTTACGGACAGGAAGCAGTGCGGCGCACCCGCTGCGTTGATGGCGTCGATAGCCACCTTAATGGTGCCGTCAGTGCCGTTTTTGAAACCCACCGGGCAAGAGAGACCGGACGCCAGCTCGCGGTGAACCTGAGATTCAGTCGTGCGCGCACCAATTGCGCCCCAGCTCATCAGGTCTGCCAGGTATTGTGGCGTAATCATGTCCAGGAATTCACCGGCAGCAGGCAGGCCGCTGTCGTTGATCTCCAGCAGCAGCTTGCGCGCAATGCGCAGACCGTCGTTGATCTGGAAGCTGTTATCCATATGCGGATCGTTAATCAGCCCTTTCCAGCCCACGGTGGTGCGCGGTTTTTCAAAATAAACGCGCATGACGATTTCAAGCTCGTCCTTCAGCTCTTCACGCAGAGTGAGCAGACGGGCTGCGTACTCTTTCGCAGCTGCAGGATCGTGAATGGAGCACGGGCCAATCACCACCAGAAGACGATCGTCATTACCTTTCAGGATCTTATGGATCGCTTTACGAGCATGAGAAACCGTGTTTGCGGCATTTTCAGTGGCGGGGAATTTCTCAAGGAGCGCTACAGGAGGTAATAACTCATTGATCTCTTTAATGCGTAAATCGTCGTTCTGATAATTCATCTTCGTTCCAGCTCTGCCATATCTTTAGTAATGAAAGCAATCCTTTCAATCTATCTTGTCGACCAGGAAGTGTAAACACGGTTTTACACTTCACGCAGATAATTCCTGGAATTCGCCTAAAAATCGCCACAAAATAGCGAAAAACGAGATCTAACCTAAGCTTTTTAACTGTAACAACCAATTTTACACGCTTAAACGCGATTCCCTACTGGCGTAAGTCCGTAAGGCGGAATCTTTCGCCTCTGAAAAAGATGCACTGTTGGAGAATGTTATCCAGCGTAACGACAAGAACAGGAGCACCATGATGAAAATGACAAAACTGGCAACCCTCTTCCTGACCGCCACACTCACTCTGGCCAGCGGCAGCGTCCTGGCCGCGGAAACGGGCACATCAGACAGCAACGGCGATGCGAATGCCGCTGCGGCAGCAGGCCAGCCCGCACCTGATGCGAAACAGAATATCGCCCCGAATAATGTCGACAACAGCCAGATCAATACCGGTAATACCAACACCGGCGGCACCATGCTGCATCCCAACGGCAGCGGTTCCGACACCATGAATCATGACAATATGAGTTCGGATGAGGTTCATAAGAACTCAATGTGTAAGGACGGCAAATGCCCTGACCCTAATGACAAAGTAGGAAACGACGCGAATACCAAAACCGATGGCACCACCCAGTAATGGGGATGTTCGGTAAGAAAAAGGAGAGCTCTGGCTCTCCTTTCTTTTTGGAGTAACCTATTAAAAACGCTACACTAAAAACAATAACACATCAGGAAAGCAGACATGGCGCACTCCCATTCCCACTCACCCTCTCCCGGCAACGACAACGCTAAACGACTGATGCTGGCCTTTGGCGTTACCGCAACGTTTATGATTATCGAGGTCATTGGCGGCCTGATTTCCGGCTCTCTGGCGCTACTGGCTGACGCCGGACATATGCTGACCGATGCCGCAGCGCTGCTCTTCGCCCTGCTGGCGGTACAGTTTGCGCGTCGTCCTCCCAATGCGCGCCATACCTTCGGCTGGCTGAGGCTGACAACCCTCGCCGCGTTTGTTAACGCCATTGCGCTGGTGGTCATTACCGTTCTTATCGTCTGGGAGGCCGTACAGCGTTTCAGACACCCGCAGCCGATCGCCGGGGCAACCATGATGGTGATTGCCGTGGCGGGGCTGCTGGCGAATATACTGGCCTTCTGGATTTTGCACCGCGGCAGCGGGGAAAAGAACCTCAACGTACGCGCTGCGGCTCTGCATGTTCTGGGTGATTTGCTCGGCTCAGTCGGGGCGATTGTCGCCGCGCTGGTGATCCTCTACACCGGCTGGACGCCTGTCGATCCTATTCTGTCCGTGCTGGTGTCGTGTCTGGTCTTGCGCAGCGCCTGGCGGCTGCTGAAGGAGAGCGTGAATGAACTGCTTGAAGGGGCACCGTCATCGATGGATATTGACGAGCTGAAGCGCAACCTGCGCCGTTCGGTCCCGGAAGTCCGTAATGTTCATCACGTGCACGTCTGGCTGGTGGGGGAAAAACCGGTCATGACGCTGCACGTCCAGGTGATCCCGCCTCACGACCACGATGCGCTGCTTGAGCGCATCCAGCATTTTCTTGAACATCACTACGAAATTGGCCACGCCACCATCCAGATGGAGTATCAGCCCTGTAACGGGCCGGACTGCCACCTTAACGAGGCACAGTCCGGACATTCACATCAGCATCACCACTAGCTGGAAAGCGCGTGAGAACCTCGCTCACGCGCGCTCTTAATCCACATCCGGCTGCCGTTCAGCGCGATGAAGGTCAGCAGCAGATATTCCAGCGACATCGCATAGACGCCCTGCAGGGCGAAGATCGCCACGCTGATCACGTTGATGATGACCCACAGCAGCCAGTTCTCAACGTATTTACGGGTCATCAGGATCATCGCCGCAATCGACAGCACCATCATGCAGGAATCCCAGAACGGGAAAGCATCCGGCTGGAGCTCGGGCATCGTCACGTTCAGGCCGAAACCTGACATCACCGAAACGGCAACGCGGGTCAGGAACGCAAACACCGGGTTGATATAGACGGTCATTAAGCCAATGGCGACCAGACAGGCGACAAACCAGGCGATGGCTTTCGGCAAGGGCAGCCAGCGGATCTGCAGCTCTGCCTCCTGCTGGCTGTTCTGACGCGACCACGCGTACCAGCCGTAAATATTGGCGGCGAAGAAGAACAGCTGTAAAAGCAGGCTGGCGTACAGCTGGATCTGGAAGAAGATAATCGCAAACAGCGTAACGTTAATCAGCCCGAACGCGTAGTTGCTGATCTTCTCCAGGCTTGCCAGCCAGATACAGAGTAATCCCGCCAGCGTGCCAACGGCCTCAATCCATGACAGGTCATAGCCACCTGCACCAATCGGTATATGAACCAGAATGTTCTGCGTGCTAAAAAAATCCATCTTTTCCCCGGGGCGTTTTGAATTAAGTACGTAGTGTAGCTGCAAAATCCAGCATGCGGTTAAGCGGAATTAACGCACCTTCACGCAGGGCAGCATCCACATGGATTTCATGTGCTGCACCGCCCGTCTCGAGCCCTTCGGCAATGGCCTTCAGGCCGTTCATCGCCATCCACGGGCAGTGCGCACAGCTGCGACACGTTGCGCCCTCACCCGCCGTTGGCGCTTCAAGGAGCTCTTTCTCCGGCACGGCCTGCTGCATCTTGTAGAAGATACCGCGATCGGTCGCCACGATGAGCTGCCTGTTAGGCAGCGTTCTGGCCGCGTTGATAAGCTGGCTGGTTGAGCCCACGGCGTCCGCCATGTCGACAATCGACTGCGGTGATTCAGGGTGAACAAGAATCGCGGCGTCAGGATAAAGTGACTTCATGCGCGCCAGCGCCTGGGTTTTGAATTCGTCGTGCACAATGCAGGCACCCTGCCAGCAGAGAACGTCAGCCCCCGTCTGCTTCTGGACATAATTTCCAAGATGGCGGTCAGGCGCCCAGATGATTTTCTCGCCCAGGCTATCCAGATGTTCAATCAGCTCAACGGCGATGCTGGAGGTGACAACCCAGTCTGCCCGCGCTTTTACCGCCGCAGAGGTGTTGGCGTAAACCACCACGGTCCGGTCAGGGTGGGCGTCGCAGAAGGCCGTGAACTCGTCAATCGGGCAGCCGAGATCCAGGGAACACTCTGCGTTAAGCGTCGGCATCAGAATGGTTTTTTCAGGGCTCAGGATCTTTGCCGTTTCGCCCATAAAACGCACGCCAGCAACCAGCAGCGTGGAAGCGGGATGTTTTGCACCGAAGCGTGCCATCTCCAGTGAGTCAGAAATACAGCCCCCGGTCTCTTCCGCCAGCTGCTGAATTTCCGGATCGGTGTAGTAATGGGCCACCATCACCGCATCGCGCTCTTTGAGAAGACGTTTGATCTTCTCGCGGTAGAACTGCTTTTCGTCCTGGGTCAGCGGGACAGGCTTAGGCGGAAACGGATAGATTGCGGCTTCAGGATCAAACATCACGCTCATTATGGCTTCTCGTTTTACTGGCTTAACAATATTGCCTTTCTTTTGCCTGACATAGCAAAAAGCGTGGCAATTGTGTTTTGTATACTAAACAAGATAGCGAATCTGGAGTGAAAAGTCACCGGGAATAGATGTGCGGAGCATTTGTTGTATCGCAGATAGCAAAAAAGCGCCTTTAGGGCGCTTTTTAACATTGGTGGGTCGTGCAGGATTCGAACCTGCGACCAATTGATTAAAAGTCAACTGCTCTACCAACTGAGCTAACGACCCTTTGCGGGATGTACTTCAAATTTATTCAGGCTGGTGGGTCGTGCAGGATTCGAACCTGCGACCAATTGATTAAAAGTCAACTGCTCTACCAACTGAGCTAACGACCCTTTTGGGTGTTGCCTGAATTATCACTCGGAACCAATAAAATTGGTGGGTCGTGCAGGATGACTCGGCTTCGCCTCGCCCTTCGGGCCGTTGCTAAAGCAACGTTATCCTTCACGTTTAATATCTGAGTAAGACATTAAAATTGGTGGGTCGTGCAGGATTCGAACCTGCGACCAATTGATTAAAAGTCAACTGCTCTACCAACTGAGCTAACGACCCGAGTGGTGGGTGATGACGGGCTCGAACCGCCGACCCCCTCCGTGTAAAGGAGATGCTCTACCAACTGAGCTAATCACCCACTCTGTACTGCTGGTGTGCGTTAAGTGGTGGGTCGTGCAGGATTCGAACCTGCGACCAATTGATTAAAAGTCAACTGCTCTACCAACTGAGCTAACGACCCACTTTTACGCTGTTTTCACGTTGTTTGATATCCCGTGGCAACGGCGGCATATATTACTGATTTAAGAATTCAGCGCAACAAAAATTTCGATGAAGATCACTTAACTGCTTACGAATCATGCTGCACGACCAGAAATAACGCGATTTCTGGTCATGCGATAATCATCCCATCGAATTCAGACGTTTTTGCGCCTGCTTGGCACCTTCGGTACCCGGGAATTTAGAGACCACCTGCTGATAAACCGCTTTGGCTTTCGCAGTGTCGCCTTTGTCCTGCATGATGACGCCCACTTTATACATCGCATCAGGCGCTTTTGGCGATTTCGGGTAATTTTTCACCACTGAGGCAAAATAAAACGCCGCATCGTCCTTTTTACCCTTGTTGTAATTCAGCTGACCGAGCCAGTAATTCGCATTTGGCTGATAAGTGGAATCAGGGTATTTCTTCACAAAGTTCTGAAACGCAGCAAGCGCGTCATCCTGACGAGATTGATCCTGCACCAGGGCAATGGCCGCGTTGTAGTCCGTATTCGCGTCACCGCTCTGCACAGGCGCACCTGTTGAAGCAGAAGAATCTGCAGCCGGAGCTGATGTCGCCGCACCGGTCTGATCGCCCGCGGCTGGCTGTGCTTGTGCTGCTGCACCACCGCTGCTCAGGCTATCCATCTGCAGCAAAATCTGCTTCTGACGTTCCACAACCTGGTTCAACTGATACTGGCTTTCCTGAATCTGGCCGCGGAGAGAGTCAATATCGTTTTGATTATCGGAAAGTTGTTGCTGGAGTTGGGTTAAAAGCTGGCTGTGAGCGTTAGAAATACGCTCGAGTTGAGTGACCCGGTCTTCTACCGAGCCTGAGCCGACACTACTGATTGGTGCCTGAGCAAAAGCGGCCCAAGGGGCCGCTATTCCAACCAGTAACGACAGACTCAACAGATGATGTCTGAAGTTACTGCTCATGCAATTCTCTTAGTAAACCAGTACGGCACGACGGTTTTTGGAGTAAGCCGCTTCGTCGTGACCCAGTACTGCAGGTTTTTCTTTACCGTAAGAAACGATGGAGATCTGGTCAGCAGAAACGCCTTTACCCTGCAGGTACATTTTAACAGCGTTAGCACGACGTTCACCCAGAGAGATGTTGTACTCTGGAGTACCACGTTCGTCCGCGTGACCTTCTACGGTGACTTTGTAAGATGGGTTGCTACGCAGGAAGTTAGCGTGCGCATCCAGCATCGCAGCGAAGTCAGAACGGATGTCGTATTTATCCAGATCGAAGTAAACGATGTTGTTCTGCTGCAGCTGCTGCATCTGAAGACGCGCCTGCTCTTCAGAAGACATGTTGCCATTGCCGTTCGCGTCCATACCGGTACCGGCACCCATCATGCCTTCGCCGCTCTGGTCATTGCTGGCGTTCTTGTTAGAAGAACACGCTGCGATTGCCATTACAGGCAGAGCGATCATCAGCCCCTTCAGCACTTTGTTCAGTTGCATTTCTATGATTCCTTTAGTAATCAATTAATTATTATTTACAGATACGGCGACCAGGCAGGTGATTTAACCTGTCCATCAGTTGCCGGAATACGCGCTTTGAAACGCCCATCTGTAGAAACCAGATTCAGCACAGATCCCATCCCCTGAGAAGAGCTGTAGATTACCATCGTGCCGTTAGGTGCCAGACTTGGCGTTTCATCCAGGAACGTTGACGACAGAACTTGAACGCCACCCGCTACCAGATCTTGTTTGGCAATGTGCTGCTGCCCACCGTTGGAGCTCACCATTACCATAAATTTACCGTCGCTGCTCACGTCTGCGTTCTGGTTCTGCGAACCTTCCCAGGTAATACGCTGCGGAGCACCGCCGTTGATGTTGACTTTGTAAATTTGTGGACGGCCAGCCTGGTCAGAGGTAAACGCCAGGTTTTGACTGTCCGGGAACCATGAAGGTTCGGTGTTGTTGCTGCGACCGTCGGTCACCTGACGAATCTGACCAGAGCCAATGTCCATCACGTACAGGTTCAGGCTACCGGTTTTTGACAGCGCAAACGCCAGTTTAGACCCGTCCGGAGAGAAGGAAGGCGCACCGTTGTGACGTGGGAAAGAGGCCACCTGACGAACAGCACCGTTTGCCAGCGTCTGGATAACCAGCGCTGAACGGCCGCTTTCGAAGGTTACATAGGCCAGTTTAGAACCGTCCGGAGACCAGGCTGGAGACATCAGCGGCTGCGAAGAACGTTTCACCAGGAACTGGTTGTAGCCGTCGTAGTCAGATACGCGCAGCTCATACGGGAACTGACCGCCGTTGGTCTGAACCACATAAGCAATACGGGTACGGAACGCCCCTTTAATGCCGGTCAGTTTTTCAAATACCGCATCACTGGCAGCGTGTGCCGCGTAGCGCAGGTACTGCTTAGTGACCTTGTAAGAGTTCTGTGCCAGAACGGTACCCGGCGCACCGCCGGTATCCACCAGCTGCCAGGCCACGTTGTAAGAGCCGTCCGGGTTAGGCGTAACCTGACCCACAACCACGGCATCAATACCCAGTGCAGACCATGCTGCAGGCTGTACTTCCTGCGCGCTGCCCGGCTGCTGCGGCAGACGAGAACGATCTAACGGGTTGAATTTACCGCTGTTACGCAGGTCAGCCGCCACGATGCCACCGGCATCTTCAGGTGCAGCGCCAGGACCGGCCCACTGGAACGGAACAACACCGATTGGGCGTGCCGAGTCCACCCCCTGGGTGATCTCGATACGTACTTCTGCGTGCAGTACTGCTGCCCACAGCATTAAAAAACTAAATGCTACACGTAATGCCTGCTTCATCATATCTCCCTTATCCGGGTAACCTTACCCACGATAATTTAGCAGAATGTTAACAAACTCAAATAGACAAAACTACCAGAACCCTGTGACTAAACCTGGTCTATTTTTCCCCGTTTGCACGGGGAAAATGTAACTTAAGGTTTGAAGTCCAGCGGCGCATTTTTGAAGACTTCGTAAACTGCCTGAGACGGCGGTTTAGGCATCTTCGCCTGACGCGCTGCAGCCAGGGCCGCAGTACATAAAGCCGGGTCGCCACCTTCAGACTTAATATCCAGCAGCATGCCGTCCGGAGCCAGTTTTATACGCAACGTACACGTTTTACCGGTATAGGAAGACGCATCATAGAATCGGCTTTCAATAGCGGATTTAATCTGCGCGGCATAACCGTTGATTTCAGCCCCTGTCGCACCGTTACTCTTAGTGTTACCACTTCCCGTCGGCGCTGCGTTGTTTCCTTTCGCCCCACCGCCCGTTTTCGGTGCATTCTTACCGGAGCTCAAATCGCCCAGCAGATCGTCAACCCCTGCGGCAGCAGCAGCTTTTTCAGCAGCAGCGGCCTTTTTGGCAGCCGCTTTATCAGCAGCAGCTTTCTTATCGGCAGCGGCCTTCTCAGCTGCAGCTTTCTTATCGGCAGCAGCCTTCTCAGCTGCAGCTTTTTTATCGGAGGCGGCTTTTTCAGCGGCGGCAGCTTTTTCTGCAGCCGCTTTCTCAGCAGCAGCCGCTTTCTTCGCGGCCTCGGCAGCAGCTTTCTTCTCTGCTTCCTGAGCGGCTTTTTTCGCGGCTTCCGCTTCGGCTTTCTTCTGAGCATCAGCAGCGGCTTTCTTCGCGGCTTCCGCTTCAGCTTTCTTCTGGGCATCAGCAGCGGCTTTCTTCGCGGCTTCCGCTTCAGCTTTCTTCTGAGCATCTGCAGCGGCTTTCTTCGCCGCTTCTGCCGCTAATTTCGCCTGGGCATCAGCCTGCGCTTTCGCGTCCGCTGCGGCTTTTGCTGCCGCCTCTTCCGCCTGCTTTTGCTGTTCCTGTGCTTTCTTCGCGGCCTCTTCGGCTTGCTTCTGCTGTTCCGCCTGCTCTTTCGCAGCTTCCTGCGCCTGCAAACGCTCTTTCTCAAGCTGCTTCAGACGCTCCTGCTCTGCGGCCTGCTTTTCACGCAGTTCTTCCGCCTGCTGTTGCGACTGTTTTTCACGCTGCTCTTCAGCCCGTTTGGCACTCGCCTTCTGCTGCTGTTCGCGATTATAGTTCTGTACTACCGCACCGGGATCCACCATCACGGCGTCAATGGAAGACCCTCCACCGCCGCCGGCTGATGCATCAATATGCTCGTCGAACGAACTCCAGATCAGCGCTGCAAAGAGAATCACGTGCAGCACTGCGGAGACGATTATCGCTCGCTTAAGCTTGTCGTTCTGTTCGGTTGCCTTTGACACTATCGGTTCCCAAAAACTACGCGGATGATCAAATAGGTTGGGTCATTAAGCCAACTGACTTAACACCCGCACTATGTAGCAAGTTCAGCGCTTTAATAATTTCATCGTAGGGTACGTCTTTCGCGCCACCGATTAAGAAGACCGTTTTCGGATTTGACTCCAGACGACGCTGCGCTTCAGCAATAACCTGCTCAGGCGGCAGCTGATCCATACGATCTTTCTCTACCACGACGCTGTATTGCCCTACGCCGGAAACCTCAATGATAACCGGAGGATCGTCATTGGTGCTCACCGCCTGTGATTCTGTCGCATCCGGCAGATCCACTTCCACGCTCTGGGTAATGATTGGCGCTGTCGCCATGAAGATCAGCAGCAGTACCAGCAGGACGTCCAGCAGTGGAACGATATTAATTTCGGACTTGAGCTCGCGACGACCTCGTCCACGCGATCTGGCCATGGTTTACCCCTTGTTGCTCTCGGTGCTGGTAAACGCCTGACGGTGCAGAATCGCAGTGAACTCTTCCATAAAGTTGTCGTAGTTCAGTTCCAGTTTGTTCACGCGCTGGTTCAGACGGTTGTAAGCCATAACCGCAGGAATTGCCGCAAACAGACCGATAGCGGTCGCAATCAGTGCTTCAGCGATACCCGGTGCAACCATCTGCAACGTCGCCTGCTTCACCGCGCCCAGCGCGATAAAGGCGTGCATAATCCCCCACACGGTACCAAACAGGCCGATATACGGGCTGATGGAGCCGACAGTGCCGAGGAATGGAATATGGGTTTCGAGATTTTCCAGCTCACGGTTCATCGAGATACGCATCGCACGCGAGGCACCTTCTACAACCGCTTCCGGCGCATGATTGTTTGCACGATGCAGACGAGCAAACTCTTTGAAACCGCTATAAAAAATTTGCTCGGAGCCTGTAAGGTTTTCACGGCGTCCCTGGCTTTCCTGATACAGACGAGAAAGCTCAATACCCGACCAGAACTTATCTTCAAACGCTTCAGCTTCACGGCCAGCGGCATTGAGGATACGCGTTCTCTGGATGATGATGGCCCAGGATGCGATTGAAAAACCAATCAAAATCAACATGATAAGTTTAACCAGAAGGCTTGCCTTCAGGAACAAATCAAGGATATTCATGTCAGTCACTGCTTAAACTCCGCGACAATAGACTTAGGAAGCGCACGAGGCTTCATTATGGTTGGATCAACACAAACAATCAGCACTTCAGCTGAGTTCAGTACGGTATTCTCTGCGTTGACTATCCGCTGCGTGAAAACCAGTGAGGTCCCGCGCATTGATGTAATTTCAGTTTGGACTTCGAGCATATCGTCGAGTCTGGCAGGCGCAAAATACTCAAGCGTCATCTTGCGTACCACGAAGGCAACTCGCTCAGCCAACAGCACCTGTTGACTAAAGTGATGATGGCGCAGCATCTCTGTGCGTGCCCGTTCATAAAAAGCAACGTAGCTGGCGTGGTAAACCACACCACCGGCATCGGTATCTTCGTAATAGACACGAACCGGCCATCGAAACAGCGTTGTATTCACTTTACATCCCGGTAATGCAACAAAAGTTAGAGCTTTTAAACTTCGCTACTATACGCGCGGGAAAGAGGGTTGGGAATGGGGGAAAGTAAACGGAGAGTAAATTTTTATGGGCTCGGGTAAGCCCATAACGTTAACGGACATTTCTTATTCAGAAGAAGAAGAAAATCAAACCGGCGAGAAGCACCAGATCGGCAATCAGCGGGCAAAAAATTCCCTGCCAGTGAACGGCTTTCGGACGAAAGCCCACGCCGTGGATCACACCTGCGCACACCGCCCACATAATGAGGAAGCCGTGCCAGATTTCAAGCTCGCTGGTTTTCGCTGCAAAGCGCGAAGGGTCCCAGAAGATACAACCTGCCAGCAGTAATGCCATCACTAAAGAAAGCGCCCGTAACGGGCGCTTATCCATTACCGCATATAACGTTGCGATAATATTCATCAGTGTTTTTCTTCACCCGCTTTGGTCGCTTCGACGTGCTCAAGCGCCAGGGCAGTGATGACACCAAATGCACAGGCAAGAAGCGTCCCTAAAATCCATGCGAAATACCACATATTCAGCTCCTTACTTAATACATAGAGTGGGTGTTGCTTTCGATATGTTCTTTAGTGATACGACCGAACATTTTCCAGTAACACCAGGTGGTGTAGAGCAGGATAATCGGTACGAACACGCAAGCAACATACGTCATCAGGTTCAGCGTCAGCTGGCTGGACGTGGCATCCCACATGGTCAGGCTAGCATTCAGCATGGTGCTGGATGGCATGACGAATGGGAACATTGCAATACCCGCCGTCAGGATGATGCACGCCAGGGTCAGCGAAGAGAACACGAACGCCAGCGCGCCTTTCTCCAGACGAGACGTCAACACGGTCAGCAGCGGCAACAGCACGCCCAGAGCCGGGATCGCCCACAGCGCAGGGGTGTTATTAAAGTTCACCAGCCATGCGCCAGCCTGACGCGCCACTTCTTTGGTCAGCGGATTAGACGGCGCAGTATGGTTGATTGCAGAGGTCACCACATAACCATCAATGCCGTACACCACCCACACACCGGCCAGTGCGAAGCAGACCAGCGTCACCAGCGCAGCGACCTGAGCCGTCGCGCGAGAACGCAGGTGCAGTTCACCAACCGTACGCATCTGCAGATAGGTTGCGCCCTGAGTGATAATCATCGCCACGCTCACCACGCCGGCCAGCAGACCAAACGGATTCAGCAGCTGGAAGAAATTACCGGTGTAGTAAAGACGCATGTATTCGTCCAGGTGGAACGGTACGCCCTGAAGCAGGTTACCGAACGCCACGCCGATCACCAGCGGTGGAACGAAGCTACCGATAAAGATGCCCCAGTCCCACATGTTGCGCCAGCGGGTGTCTTCAATCTTGGAACGGTAGTCGAAACCGACCGGACGGAAGAATAAAGAGGCCAGCACCAGAATCATCGCCACGTAGAAGCCGGAGAACGCAGCCGCGTAGACCATCGGCCAGGCAGCGAACAGCGCGCCGCCAGCGGTGATCAGCCACACCTGGTTACCGTCCCAGTGAGGGGCGATGGAGTTGATCATGATTCGACGCTCGGTGTCATTACGACCGAGGAAACGGGTGAGCATCCCCACCCCCATGTCGAAACCATCCGTGACGGCGAAACCGATCAGCAGAACGCCAACCAGCAGCCACCAGATAAAACGCAATACTTCATAATCGATCATTTGATGACTCCTGTCTTAGCGTGCCGGCTGAGTAGTCGCGGTGGACTGCTCGTAGTGATAGCGACCGGTTTTCAGGCTGCTTGGGCCAAGGCGCGCGAACTTGAACATCAGGAACAGTTCAGCCACCAGGAACAGGGTGTACAGACCACAAATCAGCAGCATGGAGAAGATCAGGTCGCCCGCTGTCAGGGACGAGTTCGCTACCGCCGTTGGCAGTACCTCACCAATAGCCCATGGCTGACGGCCATACTCCGCAACAAACCAGCCGGATTCGATAGCGATCCACGGCAGTGGAATACCGTACAGCGCGGTGCGCAGCAGCCATTTTTTCTCGCCGATGCGGTTGCGAATCACGGACCAGAAGGAGGCCGCGATGATCAGCAGCATGATGATGCCGCAGCCCACCATGATACGGAATGCGAAGTACAGTGGCGCAACGCGTGGAATCGAGTCTTTGGTTGCCATCTGGATCTGCGCTTCTGTCGCATCAGAAACGTTCGGGGTATAACGCTTCAACAGCAGACCGTAACCCAGATCTTTCTTCACGTTGTTGAACTGGTCGCGAACGGCCTGGTCGGTAGAACCGGCACGCAGCTGTTCGAGCAGCGAGTAGGCTTTCATACCGTTACGGATACGCTCTTCGTGCTGAACCATCAGCTCTTTCAGGCCCGTCACCTGCTTATCAACAGAACGGGTGGCGATAATACCCAGCGCGTAAGGGATTTGAATAGCGAAGCGGTTTTCCTGCGCGTCCTGATCGGGGATACCGAACAGCGTAAAGGCAGCTGGTGCCGGCTGGGTTTCCCATTCGGCTTCGATAGCGGCCAGTTTGGTTTTCTGCACGTCACCCATTTCGTAACCGGATTCATCACCCAGAACGATAACAGAGAGGATTGCAGCCATACCGAAGCTTGCAGCGATAGCAAAGGAGCGCTTAGCAAACGCGAAGTCACGACCGCGCAGCATGTAGTAGGAGCTGATACCCAGTACGAACATTGCGCCGCACACGTAGCCAGATGCTACGGTGTGAACGAATTTAACCTGTGCCACCGGGTTCAGGACCAGCTCGGCAAAGCTGACCATCTCCATACGCATGGTTTCGAAGTTGAAATCAGACGCGATTGGGTTCTGCATCCAGCCGTTCGCCACCAGGATCCACAGCGCGGAAAGGTTCGAACCTAATGCCACCAGCCAGGTCACCGCCATATGCTGGACTTTACCCAGACGGTCCCAACCGAAGAAGAACAGACCTACAAAGGTGGATTCGAGGAAGAATGCCATCAGACCTTCAATGGCCAGCGGCGCACCGAAGATATCCCCGACATAGTGGGAATAGTAAGACCAGTTAGTCCCGAACTGGAACTCCATGGTCAAACCGGTTGCCACGCCCAGCGCGAAGTTGATACCAAACAACTTGCCCCAGAACTTGGTCATATCTTTATAAATCTGTTTGCCGGAGAGAACGTATACCGTTTCCATAATGGCCAGCAGGAACGCCATACCGAGCGTCAGTGGCACAAACAGGAAGTGGTACATCGCGGTCAAGGCAAACTGTAAGCGCGACAGTTCGACTATATCTAACATCATGACTCCTTGCTCATCGCATGAAGACTCCGAGAGTGAACCCCATCAGAGAGAGATCCACACGCATGCCCCAATACAAATTATTCGCATCCTTGTCGTCGTTATTACCCTGAAGGAGGATAAAAACGATGACGTGAGGTTACAAATACGTTAATAAAAAACTCAAATTGATCCCGCAAATATAATACGCTGCAAAACCCTTACAATAAACAGGTTTTTATTGAATCACATTTACGTTTTTCGACGGCGATCAATTTATAGCAAAATTACCACTTTTCGGCCATTTTGATCGGGGACAATTTACCGCCTTTTGATGGGTTTTTCCAAGGATTAAACATTGATTTAAATCAAAAACAATCCGTTGTGTTAAATGTGTTTTGATGCGGTGAACATAGTAAAAACCATGTTAAAGATATGTATATAAAATACAATTAAGGTTATCAGGTCGATTGATGAATATAAACAGAAGTGATTTTTATTAACTCAGAAGCCCGAATACCTAATTTATTCAGGACATAAATTTTAGTGCGTTTTTCGTTTTTTTCCATCCGCTCTCTTTAAGGTAAATAAATAACAATTATTTTACTTTTATCCCCCTCTCTAATTAACACCATTTAGTGACTATTGCATGTCGCCCGGCAGACAATAAAAAAGGCCGCTTTACAGCGGCCAACCATGTCGAAACGGACATTTTTATACTTCAACGCCCCCCTTTCGGGGAGCAGAGAGGACTTACTTAATGATGGATTTCAGTGCTTCGCCGATATCCGCCAGGCTGCGAACGGTTTTCACGCCTGCGGCTTCCAGCGCTGCGAATTTCTCATCAGCCGTACCTTTACCACCGGCGATGATCGCGCCTGCGTGACCCATACGCTTGCCTTTCGGCGCGGTCACACCCGCGATGTAGCCGACAACTGGCTTGGTCACGTGCTCTTTGATGTAAGCAGCGGCTTCTTCTTCCGCGCTACCACCGATCTCACCGATCATCACGATCGCTTCGGTCTGTGGATCTTCCTGGAACAGCTTCAGGATGTCGATGAAGTTAGAGCCTGGGATTGGGTCACCGCCGATGCCCACACAGGTGGACTGGCCGAAACCGTAGTCGGTGGTCTGCTTAACCGCTTCATAGGTCAGGGTACCGGAACGGGACACGATGCCCACTTTACCCGGCTTGTGAATGTGGCCCGGCATGATGCCGATTTTGCATTCGCCCGGAGTGATAACGCCTGGACAGTTCGGGCCGATCATGCGCACGCCTGCTTCATCCAGCTTCACCTTCACGGTCAGCATATCCAGTGTCGGGATGCCTTCGGTGATGGTGATGATCAGTTTGATGCCTGCGTCGATCGCTTCCAGAATGGAGTCTTTGCAGAACGGTGCCGGAACGTAGATCACGGTCGCGGTTGCGCCCGTCGCTTCGACGGCTTCACGCACGGTGTTGAACACCGGCAGACCCAGATGCGTGGTGCCGCCTTTACCTGGCGTTACGCCGCCAACCATCTGCGTGCCGTAGGCAATCGCCTGTTCGGAGTGGAAAGTCCCCTGGCTACCGGTGAAGCCCTGGCAGATAACCTTGGTATCTTTATTAATTAAAACTGACATTATTTCCCCTCCACTGCGGCAACAACCTGCTGAGCTGCATCCGTCAGACTTTTCGCTGCAATAATATTCAGGCCGCTGTCAGCCAGTTTTTTCGCGCCGAGTTCAGCGTTGTTACCTTCCAGACGCACAACCACCGGTACGTTAACACCCACTTCTTCTACCGCACCGATGATGCCGTCGGCAATCAGGTCGCAACGCACGATGCCGCCGAAGATGTTAACCAGAACCGCTTTCACGTTATCGTCAGAGAGGATGATTTTGAACGCTTCGGTTACGCGCTCTTTGGTTGCGCCACCGCCTACGTCGAGGAAGTTTGCTGGCTCACCGCCGTGCAGCTTAACGATGTCCATGGTGCCCATTGCCAGGCCCGCACCGTTAACCATGCAGCCGATGTTGCCGTCGAGCGCCACGTAGTTCAGCTCCCACTGTGCAGCCTGTGCTTCACGTGGATCTTCCTGAGACTGGTCGCGCATTTCGCGCAGATCGGACTGGCGGAACAGCGCGTTGCCGTCAGCGCCCAGCTTGCCGTCGAGGCAGATCAGATCGCCCTGGGTGGTGATCACCAGCGGGTTGATCTCGATCAGCGCCAGGTCGCGCTCCAGGAAAATGTTCGCCAGACCCATGAAGATCTTGGTGAACTGCTGAACCAGCTTGCCTTCCAGGCCCAGCTTGAACGCCAGCTCGCGACCCTGGTAAGGCATTGGGCCTGCCAGCGGATCGATAGCCACTTTGTGGATCAGGTGAGGGGTTTCTTCCGCCACTTTTTCGATTTCCACGCCGCCTTCGGTAGACGCCATGAACACCACGCGACGGGAGCTACGGTCAACAACCGCGCCCAGGTACAGTTCTTTTGCGATGTCGGTCGCCGCTTCAACCAGGATCTGGTTAACCGGCTGGCCGTTCGCATCTGTCTGGTAGGTTACCAGACGCTTGCCGAGCCAATGTTCAGCAAACGCACGAATCTCTTCTTTGCTCTTAACAACCTTCACACCGCCCGCTTTACCACGGCCACCAGCGTGAACCTGACACTTAACTACCCAAGGGCCGGAACCGATTTTAGATGCGGCTTCTTCTGCTTCACGCGGGGTAGTACAGGCATAACCCACCGGAGCCGGTAAGCCATACCGGGCAAACAGCTGTTTGGCCTGATATTCATGTAAGTTCATGTGTTCTATCCATCCTTCAGGTAATCGTTAGGTCGTGCTTTTATTGGCCCGGCAGCCATACGCCGCCGGGCAAGACTGCAAAACTAGACGTCCAGCAGCAGACGGGTTGGATCTTCCAGCAGCTCTTTAATCGCGACCAGGAAGCCCACGGACTCGCGGCCGTCGATCAGGCGGTGATCGTAAGAGAGCGCCAGGTACATCATTGGCAGGATCTCAACTTTACCGTCTACCGCCATAGGGCGATCTTTAATGGCATGCATACCCAGGATCGCGCTCTGCGGCGGGTTAATGATCGGGGTAGACATCAGCGAGCCGAATACGCCGCCGTTGGTAATGGTGAAGTTACCGCCGGTCAGGTCGTCTACGGTCAGCTTGCCGTCGCGGCCTTTTACAGCCAGCTCTTTAATATTTTTCTCAATGTCAGCCATACCCAGGGTATCCACATCACGCAGAACCGGGGTGACCAGGCCGCGTGGAGTAGAAACCGCCATGCTGACGTCGAAATAGTTGTGGTAAACCACGTCATCGCCATCGATAGACGCGTTCACTTCCGGGTAGCGTTTCAGCGCTTCAACTACCGCCTTCACATAGAAGGACATAAAGCCCAGACGGATACCGTGACGTTTTTCAAACGCGTCACCGTACTGCTTGCGCAGGTCCATGATTGGCTTCATGTTCACTTCGTTGAAGGTGGTCAGCATCGCGGTGGAGTTTTTCGCTTCCAGCAGACGCTCGGCCACACGCTTACGCAGGCGGGTCATCGGCACGCGTTTTTCGCTGCGGGCACCCAGAGCAGGCTGTGCTGCTGGTGCTGCCGCAGGAGCTTTCGCTTCCGCCTGAGCAGGCGCTTTCGCCAGGTGTTTGTCGATGTCTTCGCGGGTCAGACGACCGCCCACACCGGTGCCTTTGATGGCAGCCGGGTCGAGGCTGTGTTCAGCCAGCAGGCGACGGATCGCCGGGCTGAGAGCGTCGTTAGACTGTTCTTCCAGAGAAGCCTGCTGGCGCTGAGCCGGCGTAGAGGCTTTCTCTTCAGATTTCGCGCTGGACTCTTTGCCCGCGCTGTTGCCTTCACGCAGGCGACCCAGGATCTGACGAGAGGTGACGGTGGTACCTTCATCTTCCAGCACCGCGTCCAGAACGCCATCCGCCGAAGCCGGTACTTCCAGTACCACTTTGTCAGTTTCGATTTCTACCAGCACTTCATCGCGCTTAACGGCATCGCCTGGTTTTTTGTGCCAGGTAGCGACGGTCGCATCTGCTACGGATTCAGGCAGGTCGGGAACAAGAATATCTACGCTACTCATTTTGTATCCTTTAATTAATCGACGTTCAGCGCGTCATTGACCAGATCTTGTTGCTGCTTCTGGTGAACGGACATATACCCTACCGCCGGAGAGGCGGAGGCCGGGCGACCTGCATAACGCAGGGCTGCCCCAAATGGAATCACTTCACGGAAATGATGCTGACTGCAGTACCATGCGCCCTGGTTGAGCGGCTCTTCCTGGCACCAGACAAAATCATGTACGTGAGCATATTGTTTCAGCACTTCCTGCATCGCCTGATGCGGGAACGGATAAAGCTGTTCGATACGCACGATGGCGACATCTTTCTGATCGTTCTTGCGGCGCTGTTCCAGCAGGTCGTAATAAACCTTACCAGAACACATCACCACGCGCTTCACGCCCTGCGGATCCAGCTCGTCAATTTCACCGATGGCCGGCTGGAAAGTACCGTTCGCCAGTTCTTCCAGGCTGGACACCGCCAGCGGATGACGCAGCAGGGATTTCGGCGACATCACCACCAGCGGACGGCGCATACCGCGCAGCGCCTGACGACGCAGCATGTGGTACACCTGAGCCGGGGTGGACGGCACGCAGACCTGCATATTCTGCTCGGCGCAGAGCTGCAGATAACGTTCCAGACGCGCGGAGGAGTGCTCCGGCCCCTGACCTTCATAACCGTGCGGCAGCAGCATTACCAGACCACACATGCGGCCCCACTTCTGCTCGCCGGAGGAGATGAACTGGTCGATCACCACCTGCGCACCGTTGGCGAAGTCACCGAACTGCGCTTCCCAGATGGTCAGGGTGCGTGGTTCAGCGGTGGCGTAACCGTATTCGAAGGCCAGAACCGCTTCTTCAGACAGCACGGAGTCCCAGACCTTGAACTGGCCCTGACCGTTGTGCACGTGCTGCAGCGGGGTGTAGGTTGAACCGTTGGACTGGTTGTGAACCACCGCGTGACGGTGGAAGAAGGTCCCGCGGCCCGCATCTTCACCGGACAGACGAACAGGAATGCCTTCGTCAACCAGCGTTGCGTAAGCCAGCGTTTCCGCGCCGCCCCAGTCGAACAGCTTCTCGCCTGCCGCCATGGACTGACGGTCAGCGTAGATTTTCGCCACGCGAGACTGCATCTCGACAGCGTCCGGTACGGTGCTGATGCGTTTAGCCAGCTCCTGCAGGCGCTTCATCTCAACCTTGTTCGGATAGCTCTCATCCCACTCGTGGTTGAGGTACGGCGACCAAGTAAAGGAGTGCATGTTCATCGGGCGCAGCTCTTTCACCACGCATTCACCCGCATCCAGCGCGTCGCGGTAGAGGTTGACCATTTCGGTCGCATCTTCCAGCGTCGTCACTCTGTCGCTCTCCAGCTTGTCAGCATAGATTTTGCGCGGGGTCGGGTGTTTTTTGATTTTCTGATACATCAACGGCTGGGTTGCACTTGGCTCGTCCGCTTCGTTGTGGCCGTGACGGCGGTAGCAGAAGAGGTCAATGAACACATCGCGTTTAAAGGTATTACGGAAGTCCAGCGCCAGGCGGGTAACGAAAGCAACGGCTTCCGGGTCATCCGCATTAACGTGGAAGATTGGCGCCTGCACCATCTTACCGATGTCGGTGCAGTACGGGGTAGAACGCGCGTCCAGCGGGTTAGAGGTGGTGAAGCCCACCTGGTTGTTGATCACGATGCGAACGGTACCGCCCACTTCATAACCACGCGCTTTCGACATGTTCAGGGTTTCCTGAACCACTCCCTGCCCTGTTACCGCCGCATCGCCGTGGATGGTAATTGGCAGAACTTTATTGCTGCTCGGCTCGTCCAGACGATCCAGACGCGCACGCACGGAACCGATAACCACCGGGCTAACGATTTCCAGGTGTGACGGGTTAAACGCCAGCGCCAGGTGAACCAGACCGCCTTCGGTTTCGATATCCGACGAGAAGCCCATGTGGTACTTCACGTCGCCGGTGCCGAGGTGTTCTTTATGTTTGCCCGCGAACTCGTCGAACAGGTCCTGCGGTTTTTTACCCAGCACGTTGACCAGCACGTTCAGACGACCACGGTGCGCCATGCCCAGTACCACTTCACGGGTGCCGCTCTTGCCTGCGTGACGAATCAGCTCTTTCAGCATCGGCACCAGCGCGTCGCCGCCTTCCAGCGAGAAGCGTTTTGCGCCCGGGAATTTCGCGCCCAGATAGCGCTCAAGCCCTTCCGCTGCGGTCAGTTCGTTCAGGAAGCGTTTTTTCTCGTCAGCCGAGAAGGTCGCGTGGCCCGCTACGGATTCGATGCGCTGCTGGATCCAGCGTTTCTCTTCGGTAGAGGTAATGTGCATGTATTCCGCGCCGATGGAGCCGCAGTAGGTTTGCTTGAGCGCGTCAATCAGATCGCCCAGCTTCATCGTGTCTTTGCCGATGGCAAAGGAACCTACGTTAAAGCTTTCCTGGAAATCGGCCTCGGTCAGATCGTGATACGCCGGATCGAGATCGGCCACACGGTCTTGCTGCCACAGTCCCAGCGGATCGAGATTCGCATGCTGGTGACCGCGGAAGCGATAAGCGTTGATGAGCTGCAGGACTTTTACCTGCTTCGCATTGGTGTCAGGGTCGGAAATCGCAGAAGAGTAACGTGAGGCATCCTTCGCCAGACGACGGAAATAATCACGTGTTTTGGAATGGAATTGATCCGGTTTGACCCCTGTGCCAGGCAACTGCTGGAACATGGAACGCCAGTTTGCGTCCACTGAGTCAGGATCGGTTAAGAAGTCTTCATAGAGCTGTTCAATCCAGCTCTGGTTCGCACCAGAAAGGAAAGAAGAGTCCAGCCAGGCTTTCATTGCGCCGTTCTGCATCGTGATCCCTTAAGCATTTTTATGCTTACTTTCGCCGTAGAAACTACCACGCACACCACGTGTACGTGCCGGGGTTCACCTGCGAGCTCTTTTCATTTGGCCCGCGAAGGAACCTTTAGAAACTGTCTAAACTTCAGGGCAGTTTTTAAAGGTTTCTGCAATCTGTTCCCTCTCCCATTGGGAGAGGGTTAGGGTGAGGGGAACAGCGCTCCCCTCTTACTACTTACGCACTGCGCTGCAGCAGCATCGACTTAATATGGCCGATGGCGCGCGTCGGGTTCAGCCCCTTCGGACACACACTGACGCAGTTCATGATGCTATGGCAGCGGAATACGCTGAAAGCGTCACTCAGCCCTTCCAGACGGCTGTCGGTTTCGGTGTCGCGGCTATCGATCAGGAAGCGATAGGCAGCCAGCAGACCGGCCGGGCCGATAAACTTGTCCGGGTTCCACCAGAACGACGGGCAGGACGTTGAACAGCATGCGCAGAGAATACACTCGTACAACCCATCGAGTTTTTCACGCTGCTCAGGAGACTGTAAGTGCTCGCGAGCGGGTGGATTTTGCCCATTATTCAATAAGTAAGGCTTAATCTTCTCATATTGTGCATAGAATTGCCCCATGTCTACCACCAAATCACGCACGACCGGCAGGCCTGGCAGAGGACGGATAACAATTTTCTGACCAGGACGCTGCAACGCTGAAATTGGCGTGATGCAGGCCAGGCCATTTTTGCCGTTCATGTTCACACCGTCAGAGCCACAAACCCCTTCACGGCAGGAGCGGCGGAACGACAGCGTAGGATCTTTTTCTTTCAGCTGGATTAACGCATCCAGCAGCATCATGTCGCGACCTTCTTCCGCTTCCAGGGTGTAGTCCTGCATACGCGGAGCGTCATCAACATCCGGGTTATAACGATAAACTGAGAATTCGAGTTTCATTATCCTGTCTCCGCATTAGTAAGTACGAATCTTCGGCGGGAACGCCGGACGCAGTTTCGGTTCCATGTTGACGCTACGACGCGTCATGGATTCCGACTCTGGCAGATACAGGGAATGGCACAGCCAGTTTTCGTCATCACGATCCGGGAAGTCGAAGCGGCTATGCGCGCCACGGCTTTCGGTACGGAAGTTTGCCGACATCGCCGTCGCGAACGCGGTTTCCATCAGGTTATCCAGCTCCAGGCACTCAACGCGCTGGGTGTTGAATTCGCTGGAGGTGTCGTCCAGACGGGCATTTTTCAGACGCTCGCGGATCGCTTTCAGCTGCTCAAGACCTTTGGCCATCGCGTCGCCTTCTCGGAATACCGAGAAGTTGTGCTGCATGCATTCCTGCAGCGCTTTGCGGATTTCCACCGGATCTTCGCCGTTACGGTTACCGTTCCAGCGGTTGAGGCGCTCAAGAGAGGCATCAATTTCGTCGTCGGTCGCGTCACGCAGTGCGCCCTGCTCGGCAATGGATTCCTGCAGATGCAGACCTACAGCACGACCAAACACCACCAGGTCCAGCAGGGAGTTGCCGCCCAGACGGTTTGCACCGTGTACGGATACGCAGGCAATTTCGCCTACCGCGAACAGGCCCGGGATGACCACGTCTTCGCCCTGCTCGTTCACGGTCAGCGCCTGACCGGTCACTTTGGTCGGAATACCGCCCATCATGTAGTGGCAGGTTGGGATAACCGGAATCGGCTCTTTCACCGGGTCGACGTGTGCGAAGGTGCGGGACAGTTCCAGGATGCCCGGCAAACGAGATTCCAGAACTTCTTTACCCAGATGGTCGAGCTTCAGCTTGGCGTGTGGACCCCATGGGCCGTCACAGCCGCGGCCTTCACGGATTTCGATCATGATGGAACGCGCCACCACGTCACGACCCGCCAGGTCTTTCGCATTCGGGGCATAACGCTCCATGAAGCGCTCGCCGTGTTTGTTCAGCAGGTAGCCACCTTCACCGCGGCAGCCTTCCGTCACCAGAACGCCTGCACCGGCGATACCGGTTGGGTGGAACTGCCACATCTCCATATCCTGAACCGGCACGCCCGCGCGGATAGCCATACCGACGCCGTCACCGGTGTTGATGTGGGCGTTGGTGGTGGACTGATAGATACGGCCTGCGCCGCCGGTAGCCAGCACGGTAGCGCGGGCTTTGAAGTAAACCACTTCACCGGTTTCAATGCACAGCGCGGTACAGCCGACGATTGCGCCATCGGCGTTTTTCACCAGATCCAGCGCGTACCACTCGGAGAAGATGGTGGTGTGGTTTTTCAGGTTCTGCTGATACAGGGTGTGCAGCAGTGCGTGACCGGTACGGTCAGCCGCCGCCGCGGTGCGTGCCGCCTGCTCGCCGCCGAAGTTTTTCGACTGGCCGCCAAACGGACGCTGATAGATGGTGCCATTTTCCAGACGGGAGAACGGCAGACCCATGTGGTCCAGCTCCAGAATCGCTTCCGGGCCGGTTTTACACATATATTCGATGGCATCCTGGTCGCCGATGTAGTCGGAACCTTTTACCGTGTCGTACATGTGCCATTCCCAGTTATCTTCATGGGAGTTACCCAGCGCAACGGTGATACCGCCCTGCGCAGACACAGTGTGGGAACGGGTCGGGAAAACTTTAGAGAGCAGCGCACAGGTCTGGCCGCTCTGGGAAATTTGCAGTGCGGCACGCATACCTGCGCCACCGGCACCAATTACAACAGCATCAAATTCTCTGACTGGCAGTTTCATTACACACCCCACACCACAACGAATCCATAAATAACGTAAACCACCAGTGCAACAACAATGGCCAGCTGCAGTGGGAGGCGAATCGCCAGCGGTTTAACGTAATCGGTCAACACCTGCCACATGCCAATCCAGGCATGAATAAGGATGGAGAACAGAGCCAGCAGGGTGAACACTTTGGTGAAGGCGGATCCGAAGAACCCACTCCAGATTTCCCACGTCAGCGTGCCGCTGGTCGCGAAGAACCCGATCATATAGATGATGTAAAGAGTGAGAACGATGGCGGTAGCACGGACCAGAATGAAGTCATGTACGCCGTTGCGTCCTAATGCGGAGGCGTTGCTTACCATACGAGAACTCCTGCGAGAAGTGAAAGCACGACAGTAATCACAAATGAAATGTTAGCGGAGCGTTTCCCGGCTTCGAAAGTCTCTTCCAGGTAGCCAAAGTCCATCAGCATATGGCGAACACCGACGACGACGTGGTACGCCAGCGCGGTCAGAATGCCCCACATGATGAATTTCACGAAGAAGCTGTTCATGATGGCAGAGGCCTGGAGGAATCCTTCAGGGGAAGAGAGGCTGGTGCCCAGTAACCACAGTAAAATACCGACCGCCACAAACGTAATCACACCTGAAACACGGTGCAGAATGGACGCTATTGCTGTTACAGGGAACCGGATCGTTTTGAGATCCAGATTGACAGGTCTTTGTTTTTTCACATTTCTTATCATGAATAACGCCCACATGCTGTTCTTATTGTTTCCTTCCTCCGGACTGCGATGCGGGTCAAGCAGCGTTCCTTTTCTATAACTGCGCGTCATGCAAAACATTGCTTCCAGATGCTTAAACGACACGTTACAACGCTGGGTGGCTCGGGATTGCAGGGTGTTCCGGAGACCTGGCGGCAGTATAGGCCGTTCACAAAATCATTACAATTAACCTACATACAGTTTGTCGGGTTTTCTCTGGAACAGTGATCAGGGTCACGATAACAACATCTTTTTAATTTTTAATCATCTGATTTGACAAATGTTAAACAATATTGTTACAAACGTCATCAGAAAAGGCATATAATGCGCAAAAGTTATGAGGTCTCTCTTTCACCTGACAAATAGTTATGTAACAGTGTGATGGTATTGACCGAAGTTATCAGGACAGTTATTAGTGATATACAGGTTTGAATAATTCGGACTGCAAAAACGCTGATTTGCTGTTGTTTCACTGATATTTCATTCGTTTACCTGCAAGGCGCCATAGCTCTGTACCCTGGTTTGTCCTCGTGAGCTGAGCGGAAAGCCAAATAACAATCTGGTAACGGTGATTAACAGCTGAAAGCAAATCCGGTAAAGCGCAGTCTTAAGCATAAGGCGCTAAGGAGACCGTAAATGGCTGATACAAAGGCAACGCTCACCCTAAATGGTGACACTGCTATTGAACTGGATGTGCTAAAAGGCACGCTCGGTCAGGATGTTATTGATATCCGTACGCTGGGCTCTAAAGGTGTATTCACCTTTGACCCTGGATTTACCTCTACCGCATCTTGCGAATCCAAAATCACCTACATTGACGGTGACGAAGGTATCCTGCTCCATCGCGGCTTCCCCATCGATCAGTTAGCCACCGAATCCAACTATCTGGAAGTGTGCTACATCCTGCTGAACGGCGAAAAACCGACGCAGGCACAGTACGATGAATTCAAAACCACCGTGACCCGTCACACCATGATCCATGAGCAGATTACCCGTCTGTTCCATGCGTTCCGCCGTGACTCTCACCCAATGGCGGTGATGTGCGGGATTACCGGTGCGCTGGCGGCGTTCTACCACGACTCCCTTGACGTGAATAACCCGCGTCACCGCGATATCGCGGCGTTCCGCCTGCTGTCCAAAATGCCTACCATGGCGGCGATGTGCTACAAATACTCCATCGGCCAGCCGTTTGTGTATCCGCGCAACGACCTCTCCTACGCGGGTAACTTCCTGCGCATGATGTTCTCCACGCCGTGCGAAGAGTACGAAGTGAACCCGGTGCTGGAACGCGCGATGGACCGTATTCTGATCCTGCACGCTGACCACGAACAGAACGCCTCTACCTCTACCGTCCGTACCGCGGGCTCTTCAGGCGCGAACCCGTTCGCCTGTATCGCTGCGGGCATCGCCTCCCTGTGGGGACCGGCGCACGGTGGCGCGAACGAAGCGGCATTGAAGATGCTGGAAGAGATCAGCACCGTTGAGCACATTCCTGAGTTCGTGCGTCGCGCGAAAGACAAGAATGACTCCTTCCGTCTGATGGGCTTCGGTCACCGTGTTTACAAAAACTATGACCCGCGCGCCACCGTCATGCGTGAGACCTGCCACGAAGTGCTGAAAGAGCTGGGCACCAAAGATGACCTGCTGGAAGTGGCGATGGAGCTGGAACACATCGCGCTGAACGACCCGTACTTCATCGAGAAGAAACTCTACCCGAACGTCGATTTCTACTCTGGCATTATTCTGAAAGCGATGGGCATTCCGTCTTCCATGTTCACCGTGATCTTCGCCATGGCCCGTACCGTGGGCTGGATTGCGCACTGGAACGAAATGCACAGCGAAGGCATGAAAATCGCCCGTCCTCGTCAGCTGTATACCGGCTACGAGCAGCGTGATTTTAAGTCTGACCTGAAGCGCTAAAAAAGTTGGGGGCGGCATGATGCCTTCACCCCGGCCCTCTCCCACAGGGAGAGGGTGAAAACCTTAAAAACGGCAACTTTCGTTGCCGTTTTACTTTTAGTTCTGGCAGTGTGGGCACCAGTAAAAAGGTCTTGAAGAGAGCATAATCCTGTCAATAATCCCGCCGCACCGCTCGCACTTTTTCCCCGCCCGATGAAACACCTTAAAGCGGAACAGTGCCCCGTGATGGGTATTCTCATCCACCACGCCGCGCGTGTTGTAAGAGAGCCGCGGAATATCCAGCAGCGCGTGGGATAACGCCTCCAGCTGTTCATCGCTCAGCTGAGACGCTTTATGCTGCGGCGCCAGCCCGACTTCCCAGAGGATTTCCACCCGCAGGTAGTTGCCAAGCCCGGCCAGAAAGGCCTGGTCAAGGAACAGGCTGGAAAACTGCCGGTTGCGGAATTTGGGGGATAGCAGCCGGGCCTTCACGTCGCTTGCCGTCAGGCGCATGTCCAGCACGTCTGGCCCGACGCGCTGCAAAAACGGGTGCGTCAGCAGCTGCTCCGGCGTTAACATTTCGATATCCGACGCGCTATAGAGCAGGATCGCTTTATCCGCCGTTTGCAGCCGGACGCGGAGCACGCGGGTGGTTTGCGGCTGCTCGCCCGCCTCCACCACGCGCCAGACGCCGTAAAGCTGATTATGGCTATATAACGTCAGGTTATGGGAAAAGTGCGTAAGCAGGGCCTTGCCGCGCGTTTCAATATGAGTCACAGTCTGGCCCACCAGCTGTGATTCAAACGGTTTTAGCTGAGGAAAAGCAAACCAGACATCCGTCAGAGGTTTGCCCTTTATCGCCGCCTCCAGGCTATCTGCCGCACGGCGGATCTCCGGACCTTCAGGCATTTTGTGTCCTTATCGTCATTATTCGGCGCTGACGAGGATGCCCTCTTCAGAGAACGCTGCCCGCAAGCGGCGCGCGAACTGGAGCGCATGCTCGCCATCGCCGTGTAAACATACCGTATCGGCCTGAACGTGTGCCGGTGTTCCATCCACGGCAATCACCCGCCCGGCGCGCACCATCTCGAGCGTCTGCGCCAGCGCTTTACCTTCGTCGGTAATCAGCGCGCCGGCCTGCGTCCGCGGCACCAGGCTGCCGTCCGGCTGGTATCCCCGATCGGCAAACACTTCCTGACGCGTGGTCAGCCCCAGCCGCTCCCCAGCGCGAATCAGCTCGCTGCCCGCCAGACCCACAAGGATCAGCTGCGGGTTGCAGTCCCGCACCGCTCGGGCAATGGCGTCCGCCAGATCGGCATCTTTCGCTGCCTGGTTGTAGAGCATGCCGTGCGGCTTCACGTGGCGCATCACATCGTTCTGGGCGCGCACCATCGCATCCAGCGCGCCGATCTGGTAGAGCACCTGAGCGTAGACCGTCTCAGGGGGCAGATCCATCGCCGTACGGCCAAAGTTTTCCCGATCGGGAAAGCTGGGGTGAGCCCCAATCGCGACGCCGTTTTTAATGGCATTACGCACGCTCTCCAGCATGGTTTGGGCATCGCCCGCGTGAAAGCCGCAGGCGATATTGACCGAGGTGACCAGGGTCATCAGTTCCGCATCAGCGCAGCTTCCCTCGCCCAGATCGGCGTTTAAATCAATCTTTGCCATCAAGCCTCCACGCCAGCTGTTCGAGATAACGCTGCTGATCCTGCCGGGCCTTCAGCGCCTCCTCCAGCGAACACTGCACGAAGTGAATCGGCTGACCGAGGGGAATTTGCGCCAGATGGTAGCGATCCGCTTCAATGATGCAGGCAATGCGCGGATAGCCGCCGGTCGTTTGCGCATCGTTCATTAACACGATGGGCTGACCGTTCCCCGGCACCTGAATAACCCCCGGCAATAAACCGTGGGAGAGCAGTTCCCGGTCCGTCGTGCGGGTCAGCGGCTGACCCTGCAGGCGGTAGCCCATGCGGTTACTCTGCGGGCTGATCTTCCACGGCGCGCGCCAGAAGGACTCTTTAGACGCCTCGTCAAACTCATGATATTCGGGCCCCGGTAAGGCGCGAATCTGGTTTCCCCACAGCAGCTGTTTTACGCCCTGTGTGGTCGAGAAATGGCGCGCGGAGGGTTTGATTGCCAGCCGATCGCCGTCGCGCAACAAACGTCCTTCGTGACCGCCGATCCCGGCCTTCTGATCGGTACTGGACGAGCCCAGCACCTCCGACACGTCGATGCCCCCCGCCACCGCGAGATAGCTACGCACGCCGTGCAGCGGACGTTTGAGCGTCAGGCGCTGCCCGGCTTTCGCTCTTAGCCGCCAGCCGGTCCACACCGCTTTGCCATCCAGCGTTGCATCACACCCTGCGCCGGTTAAGGCAAACCAGGTTTCCTGACCAAACTCAATCACACACTGACCCAGCGTAATTTCTAGCGCCGCCGTGCTGCCTGGGTTGCCCACAAGCAGGTTGGCAATCTCCAGCGAAGGACGGTCAAGCGCACCGCAGTAGCTCACGCCCGACTGGCGCAGACCAAAGCGGCCGGCATCCTGTACGGAGGTGTAAAGCCCGGCGCGAATAAGCGTTAACATACCCCCTCCTTCTGCGGGATAAAGCGAAGGGTATCGCCGGGACGCAGGAGTATTGGCGTCTCCAGCCCGGGTTCAAATAACGGTGTCGCGGTATGCCCAATAAGCTGCCAGCCCCCAGGCGATGTCAGCGGATAAACGCCGGTCTGCTCGCCGCCGATAGCCACCGTCCCCGCCGGCACGCTCAGGCGCGGCTCGGCACGGCGTGGCGTATGCAGCCGGGGAGATAACCCACCCAGATACGGGAATCCGGGCTGAAATCCCAGGAACCAGACCACGTAGTCAACCGAGCTGTGCAGCTCAACTACCTGCTTTTCAGTTAATCCGCAGTGGTCTGCCACCACGCCCAGATCCGGCCCACCCGTACCGCCATAAACGACCGGGATCTCAATGGCGCGCGATTCCGGCTCCAGCGCCTCGCTCTCTTCCCACCAGCGCTGCAAACGCTCAATGGCATCCAGCGCCAGGGTATGCGGGCTACGTAGCACCACCGTGATGTTATTCATCCCCGGAATGGCTTCAACCACGTCGGGCATGTCGGCCAGACGCTGGGTCAGCCGCCAGATACGCTTTTGCGTGGCAAGCGTCACCGGTGGTTCAAGCTCCAGAACCACGGCGGTCTCACCCAGAAGATAACAACGCGCTCGCTGCACTTAACTACCTCTCGTCAGGCCGGGTTAGGGATATCAATAAAGGTCACATCCAGATCGGTATTTTCCGTCAGCCACTCGCTGAGGGCGCGAATGCCGCCGCGCTCGGTGGCGTGATGGCCAGCCGCGTAAAAATGCAGCCCCTGTTCACGCGCCGAATGAATGGTCTGCTCGGAAACCTCGCCGGTGATAAAAGCATCGACGCCGAAGCGCGCGGCGCTGTCGATAAAGCCCTGACCACCGCCGGTACACCATGCGACACGCTTCACCGTATCCGGACCGGTATCACCGCTCCACAGCGGGCGACGGCCCAGGCGCGCTTCAATCCACGACGCCAGCTCCAGCCCCGGAACCGGCATCGCCAGCTCGCCCCACGGCACCAGCGGTTCAATCTCACCCATCACGGTAATCCCCAGTAGCTGCGCCAGCTGGACGTTGTTGCCGAGCTCCGGGTGTGCATCCAGCGGCAGATGGTAGCCGTACAGGTTGATGTCATTAGCCAGCAGCGTTTTCAGACGATTGCGCTTCATCCCGCGAATAATCGGCGATTCGTTTTTCCAGAAGTAACCGTGATGAACAATCACCGCGTCGGCGTTCTGACGGACGGCCTCGTCCAGCAGAGCCTGGCTTGCCGTCACGCCGGTGATAATTTTTTGCACCGTCTCGCGTCCCTCAACCTGGAGCCCGTTCGGGCCGTAATCGCTGAAAGAGGTACTGTTCAGTTTTTCGTTAATCAGGCTTTCCAGTTCGCTGTTTTTCATCATCACTCTCTTATGCTTTGCGGGCAGCTTCGTACGCCGCCAGCGTGGCGACACGCGCCTGTTTATGGTCGACAATCGGACGAGGGTAATCCAGCTTTACACGCTGTTTATCCGCCCATGCCCACGGTTCGTGGATCGCTTTAGCAGGTATACCGTTAAGTTCAGGAACCCAGCGGCGGATAAACTCGCCGTCCGCATCAAATTTTTGCCCCTGAGTGGTCGGATTGAAAATCCGGAAATAGGGTGCGGCATCGGTGCCTGTAGAGGCTGCCCACTGCCAGCCGCCGTTATTCGCCGCGAGATCGCCATCGATCAGCTGAGAGATAAAATAGCGCTCTCCGATACGCCAGTCGATAAGCAGATCCTTCACCAGAAAGCTGGCGGTAATCATTCGCAGGCGGTTGTGCATCCACCCCGTCTCATTAAGCTGACGCATGGCGGCATCGACTATCGGATAGCCTGTCTGCCCTGTTTGCCAGGCCTTCAGCTGCTTGTCATTCGATTGCCACTTTACGTTATCGGTCCAGCCAATAAAGGGCCGATGCTTACATAAACCTGGATGAAAGGTCATCAGATGGCGATAAAACTCGCGCCAGACAAGTTCATTCAGCCAGACGGACCCTGCGCCGCCCTCCAGCGCCTGCGGCTGCTCCGCCAGCAGACGGTGCAAACACTGGCGCGGTGAGATCGCGCCCAGCGCCAGACAGGCCGACAGGCGGCTGGTGCCCTCGATGGCGGGAAAATCCCGACGCGCGTCGTAACTGGCCGCGTCCTGCTTGCAGAACTGGCGCAGTTGGGCGATGGCCGCTTTTTCATCGGGGGGGAACAGCGCTTCATCAAACGGCTGCTGAGGGTAATCAAACGTCAGCTCAGGCAGCTCTTTTATGGCTTCGCCTCGCACGGCAGGCGCGGCAACGCACTCCGGCAGCGCCTCTTTAAGACGTTTGATAAAGGCATTTTTGAACGGCGTAAAAATTTTATACATCTCGTGGTTGCCGGTCATCACGCTGCCCGGCGCCAGCATCACGCTGTCATCAAACCCTTCGCAGACCACCCCTTCCAGCATCTTCTCCAGCTGACGGTCGCGCTGCTGCTCGTTGAATTCGTACTGGTAGTTGTAGAAAAGATGCGTAACCTCGTGCTGCTTACAGATCTCCTGCACCGTCTGAAGCTGTGCGGCAAAATCATTCACCTCTTTATAAATCAGCGGTATGCCTTTTCCGGCAAGCGAGTGCTGCAGATCGTTCAGATACGCCCGGAGCAAGGCCGCCTGCCGGGGGGCCATATCGTGCTGCCGCCACTGCTCGGGCGTGCCCATAAACAGTGCCAGTACGTTAGCGTCTTTGGCGCGGCATGCTGCCGCAAGGGCGATGTTGTCATGTACGCGCAGGTCCGCGCGAAACCAAACCAGATGGGTGGGCATAAAACTCCAGGCAATTATCCATTATGTCCGTAAGGGCATGCCGTAAAAGGAAAAAGCATGCATTGAACTACTTTGCCATGAAGTGTAGACGGGATGAAATAAAAAAGGCCGCCCGAGGCGGCCTTAGCGCTACTTGTCCTGCGCTATCGTGGTTAACGCGACAAACCCATTAGGTTCATCGCTCTTTACAACGAGTACGCTGGCGACAATGAACGCGATGCAAAAATAGCGTTTCATTATGCGGTCCCTGCAGCTAACCGCTCCACCGTTCACCACCGGTGATAAGTCGGTGGACACAAGCCCTGACGAGAGCCTGACTTACGGTTGTGGTGACGCCTTCCCCGGGACCGGTGCCCATGTGCGAGATGGCGGAAAGGGACGCTGCATAGTAGTTGGCCCTCGCGTAAAAGGTAATCCACTGAAATGATTTTTAAGAATATATTTAGGGAGTTGCAGTTTGATTACTTAAGAACCCGAGATATTCTTGTAACCCTCTGACGAGGGCTTGAAAACCACCCAACGGACCGCGAATCCCGAGGGACAAAAAAACCGCCAACAGTAATGTGGCGGTTTTTTTATTGCTATGTGTAGTCTTAGTATCAGTAGAAATCGCAGGTCGCTTTCTCGGCCTGATCCATCCACACCGGCTTCTCGCTGGTTTTCGCCCAGACGCGGTGCAGATAGCTATAAAAACGTGCACGATCTTTCCAGAACAGCATCACCGGCAGAGCCAGCACGCCAGCCACTACGGCGAAAGCGCGGCGCAAGAACACGATATGAGCCGGATACTCTTTATAAAGATCCATATTTTTCTCCCCTATAGTTGGCCGGAAACGTCATCCGGAAAATTCAAAATCTGTGACCTGGCTAAAATAATATCGCTTTGTTTGTAATTTTACTACTCATCCGACCACTTATTTTCGTCCGTTTAGCAAAAATTTACACTTACGCCGTAATTAAGTTACAAAAAAGTTAACAGTTTACTTATCAATAGTTAAATTGTGGGCTTTGCCATTTTTATACTTTTTTTACACCCGCCCTCCCCATTTTTGCGAAATCTTTGCGCCGGAAATCCTACCGTTAGCACAACAACAAAAGTCACCCGGAGGTGGATTGTGAGTGCAGGTCTTATTGCCGGCATCGTGCTGGTGTTCCTGTTATTGGGTTATCTGGTCTATGCCCTGATTAATGCGGAGGCCTTCTGATGGCTGCTCAGGCGTTTCTGCTTATTGCCAGCTTCTTATTGGTACTGTTCATTCTGGCAAGACCACTGGGATCGGGACTGGCACGATTGATCAATAACGTCCCTTTGCCCGGCACGGGAAGCGTTGAAAAAGGGATCTGGCGCGTACTGGGAATAGACGATCGGGAGATGAACTGGCGTCAGTATCTGATCGCCATTCTGCTGCTGAATATCGTTGGGCTCATTGCGCTTTTTGCCATGCTGATGTTGCAGGGCATCCTGCCGCTGAATCCGCAACAGTTACCGGGCCTGTCCTGGCATCTTGCGCTGAACACGGCGGTGAGCTTTGTCACCAACACTAACTGGCAGTCCTATTCCGGTGAAACCACGCTCAGCTACTTCAGCCAGATGGTCGGGTTAACCGTGCAAAACTTCCTCTCGGCCGCCAGCGGTATCGCGGTGATCTTCGCGCTGACCCGTGCGTTTGCGCGTCAGAAAATCAATACCCTGGGTAACGCGTGGGTGGATCTGACCCGCATCACGCTGTGGATCCTGCTGCCGATTGCGCTGCTGATCGCGCTGTTCTTTATCCAGCAGGGCACCCTGCAAAACCTGATGCCTTACGCGCCCTATACCTCACTGGAAGGCGCAAAACAGCTCCTGCCGATGGGGCCGGTAGCGTCACAGGAAGCCATCAAAATGCTCGGAACGAACGGGGGTGGCTTCTTCAACGCCAACTCGTCGCATCCGTTTGAAAACCCTACAGCCTTGACCAATTTTGTGCAGATGCTGGCGATTTTCCTGATCCCCGCCGCGCTCTGCTTTGCCTTTGGTGATGTGGTTAACGATCGCCGTCAGGGCCGCACCCTGCTCTGGACCATGTCGCTGATCTTTGTGGTCTGCGTGGCGCTGGTGATGTGGGCTGAATGGAGCGGCAACAGCCATTTCATGCAGCTTGGGGCTAACAGCAATATCAACATGGAAGGTAAAGAGAGCCGCTTTGGCATTCTCGCCAGCAGCCTGTATGCGGTGGTCACCACGGCGGCCTCGTGCGGGGCAGTCAACGCCATGCATGATTCCTTTACGGCGCTGGGTGGCATGATCCCGATGTGGCTGATGCAGATTGGTGAAGTGGTGTTTGGCGGCGTGGGTTCAGGTCTTTACGGCATGCTGCTGTTCGTGCTGCTGGCGGTGTTTATTGCCGGTTTGATGATTGGCCGCACCCCGGAATACCTCGGTAAAAAAATTGATGTTCGCGAGATGAAATTAACCGCGCTGGCGATTCTGGTCACCCCGGCTCTCGTGCTGCTCGGCACCGCGCTGGCGCTGATGACCGAAGCCGGACGCAGCGGCATCTTTAACCCTGGCATTCACGGTTTCAGTGAAGTGCTGTATGCCGTCTCCTCTGCCGCCAACAACAACGGCAGCGCCTTTGCGGGCTTAAGCGCCAACTCTCCGTTCTGGAACTGTCTGCTGGCGTTCTGCATGTTTGTGGGTCGCTTCGGGATCATTGTGCCGGTGTTGGCGATAGCCGGATCGCTGGTGAATAAAAAAATCCAGCCGACCAGTACCGGGACATTGCCGACCCACGGCGCGCTGTTTATCGGCCTGCTGACGGGCACCGTGTTGCTGGTCGGCGCCCTGACCTTTATCCCCGCCCTCGCGTTAGGCCCGGTCGCGGAATACCTCTCTTTACGCTGATTTTGCGGAGAAATTGTCATGAGTCGTAAACAACTGGCCCTGTTCGAACCGTCATTAGTTCGCCAGGCGCTCATGGATGCGGTGAAAAAGCTGAGCCCGCGCGTGCAGTGGCACAACCCGGTGATGTTTATTGTCTGGGCGGGAAGCGTCCTGACCACCGCCCTGGCGATTGCCATGGGAACGGGCCACATGCCGGGGAATGCGATGTTTACCGGCGCCATCAGCCTGTGGCTGTGGTTTACCGTGCTGTTCGCCAACTTTGCGGAAGCGCTGGCGGAAGGCCGGAGTAAAGCCCAGGCCAACAGCCTGAAAGGGGTGAAGAAAACCGCCTTCGCGCGCAAGCTACGTGAACCGAAATATGGCGCGCAGATGGACCACGTTCCGGCTGATGAACTGCGTAAAGGCGATGTAGTACTGGTAGAGGCCGGTGACATTATCCCTTGCGACGGTGAAGTCATCGAAGGGGGCGCCTCGGTGGATGAAAGCGCCATTACCGGGGAGTCCGCGCCGGTGATCCGTGAGTCCGGCGGCGATTTCGCCTCCGTGACGGGCGGGACGCGCATTCTCTCCGACTGGCTGGTGATCCAGTGCAGCGTTAACCCGGGTGAAACCTTCCTCGACCGGATGATCGCCATGGTGGAAGGCGCCCAGCGCCGTAAAACGCCAAACGAAATTGCCCTGACCATCCTGCTGGTGGCCCTGACCATCGTCTTCCTGCTGGCAACCGCGACCCTGTGGCCCTTCTCCGCCTATGGCGGCACCGCGGTGACCGTCACGGTGCTGGTGGCGCTGCTGGTCTGCCTGATCCCCACCACCATTGGTGGCCTGCTGTCAGCCATCGGCGTAGCCGGCATGAGCCGTATGCTCGGTGCCAACGTCATCGCCACCAGCGGGCGTGCGGTTGAAGCCGCCGGTGACGTGGATGTCTTACTGCTGGATAAAACCGGGACCATTACCCTCGGCAACCGCCAGGCGTCAGATTTTTTACCCGCCCCGGGCGTGGATGAAAAAACGCTGGCGGATGCCGCACAGCTCTCTTCGCTTGCCGATGAAACCCCGGAAGGCCGCAGCATCGTGATCCTCGCCAAGCAGCGCTTTAACCTGCGCCAGCGCGACGTTCAGAGCCTGCACGCCACTTTCGTGCCCTTCACGGCGCAAACCCGCATGAGCGGAATTAACATTCAGGATCGCATGATCCGTAAAGGCTCTGTTGACGCCATCCGTCGCCACATTGAGGCCAACAACGGCCACTTCCCGCCGGAAGTGGACAGCCTGGTCGAAAGCGTGGCCCGTCAGGGGGCGACCCCGCTGGTGGTGGCCGAAGGCGCGCGCGTGCTCGGGGTAATAGCCCTGAAGGACATCGTCAAAGGCGGCATCAAGGAGCGCTTTGCCCAGCTGCGTAAAATGGGGATCAAAACGGTGATGATCACCGGGGATAATCGTCTTACCGCCGCGGCGATTGCCGCCGAAGCGGGCGTGGATGATTTTCTTTCCGAAGCCACACCGGAAGCCAAGCTGGCGTTGATTCGTCAGTATCAGGCGGAAGGCCGTCTGGTGGCGATGACGGGCGACGGTACCAACGATGCCCCTGCCCTGGCGCAGGCCGACGTGGCGGTGGCGATGAACTCCGGTACCCAGGCGGCAAAAGAGGCGGGCAACATGGTCGACCTCGACTCTAACCCGACCAAGCTGATTGAAGTGGTGCACATTGGCAAGCAGATGCTGATGACGCGCGGGTCGCTGACCACGTTCAGTATCGCCAACGACGTGGCGAAATATTTCGCCATCATTCCGGCCGCGTTTGCTGCGACCTACCCGCAATTAAACGCGTTGAACGTGATGCACCTGCACTCTCCGGCCTCGGCCATTCTGAGCGCAGTGATCTTTAACGCCCTGATTATTGTCTTCCTGATCCCGCTGGCGCTGAAAGGCGTGAGCTATAAGCCGCTCACGGCCGCCGCCATGCTGCGCCGCAACCTGTGGATTTACGGCCTGGGCGGGCTGGTGGTGCCCTTCATCGGTATCAAGGTTATCGACCTGCTGTTGACGCTGTTCGGCCTGGTTTAAAAGGTGAATCAAATGACGATGTTACGCCCCGCTATACTTCTGTTTATTCTGCTGTCTCTCATTACCGGCGGGCTGTACCCGCTGGTGACCACAGCGCTGGGCCAGTGGTGGTTTAAGGATCAGGCTAACGGCTCGCTGATACTGCAAAACGGTGAAAACCGCGGTTCGCGCCTGATTGGTCAGAACTTTACGGATGCCCGTTACTTCCAGGGACGCCCTTCCGCCACTGCCGAAAGCCCGTATAATCCGATGGCCTCTGGCGGCAGTAACCTGGCGGGCAGCAACCCCGAGCTGGACAAAGCCGTTGCTGAGCGCGTGGCAGCCCTGCGCGCCGCGAATCCGCAGGCCAGCCGTGAGGTGCCCGTGGAGCTGGTGACCGCCTCGGCCAGCGGGCTGGACTACAGTCTGACGCCGGCAGCGGTGGCATGGCAGATCCCGCGCGTTGCCGCCGCCCGTCAGCTGACCGTCGAACAGGTGAGCCAGCTGGTTGCAGAGCACACGCAAAAGCCGCTGGTCAGCTTCATCGGCATGCCCGTGGTGAATATTGTTGAGTTGAATCTGGCGCTGGACGCGCTAAGGAAAAACTAAATGACCGACGAGCCCATGCGCCCGGATCCGGACAGGCTGCTTGAACAGACGGCTGAAGCCCATCGCGGCAAACTGAAAATTTTCTTTGGCGCCTGCGCAGGCGTCGGGAAAACCTTCGCCATGCTGACGGAAGCCCAGCGGCTACGGGCGCAGGGGCTCGATATTCTGATCGGCGTGGTCGAAACCCACGGACGCAAAGAGACCGCATCCCTGCTGAAGGGGCTGGCTACCCAGCCGCCCCGCCGCATAAGCCATCGCGGTCGGTTAGTTACCGAATTCGATCTTGATGCCGCCCTCGCCCGCCGTCCCGCCCTTATCCTGATGGACGAGCTGGCGCACAGCAATGCGCCAGGCTCACGCCATCCAAAACGCTGGCAGGATGTTGAAGAGCTGCTCGAAGCCGGCATCGATGTATTCACGACGGTAAACGTTCAGCATCTGGAGAGCCTGAACGACGTGGTGAGCGGCGTGACCGGTATTCAGGTGCGCGAGACGGTGCCCGACCCCTTCTTTGATTCTGCCGATGAAGTGGTGCTGGTCGACCTGCCCCCTGACGATTTGCGCCAGCGCCTGCATGAAGGCAAGGTCTATATCGCCGGCCAGGCCGAGCGCGCCATCGAACACTTCTTCCGAAAAGGCAACCTGATTGCCCTGCGCGAGCTGGCCCTGCGTCGTACTGCCGATCGCGTCGACGATCAGATGCGCGCCTGGCGTGACCTGCAGGGCCAGGAACGCGTCTGGCATACGCGAGATGCCATCCTGCTGTGCGTAGGCCACGGCAGCGGCAATGAAAAGCTTGTTCGCACCGCCGCTCGCCTGGCGGCTAAATTTGGCAGCGTCTGGCATGCGGTGTATGTCGAAACGCCGCAGCTGCACGCGCTGCCCGAAAACCAGCGTCGCGCTATTCTGAGCTCGCTGCGCCTGGCGCAGGAGCTGGGTGCCGAAACCGCCACCCTTTCCGATCCTCAGGAAGATAAAGCCATCCTGCGCTACGCCCGTGAGCACAACCTGGGGAAAATCGTGATTGGCCTTCGCCAGCATCGCCGCTGGTTTAGCCGCGAATCGTTTGCCGACAAGCTGGCCCGCCGCGCGCCGGATCTGGATCTGGTGATCGTGGCGCTGGATGATAAGCCCACGCCGTTACCCAGCCGCGCGCCGGACAGCCGTGCCTTCAGCGATAAATGGCGCATTCAGCTGCGCGGCTGTCTTGTCGCCGTCGTGCTCTGCGCCCTGATTACGGTGATTGCCAGCCAGTGGCTGATCGCGTTTGATGCCGCCAACCTGGTGATGATCTACCTGCTTGGCGTAGTGGTGGTGGCGCTCTTTTACGGGCGCTGGCCGTCGGTCCTGGCGACGGTGATCAACGTCATCAGCTTCGATCTGTTCTTTATTGCCCCCCGCGGGACGCTCGCCGTCTCGGATGTGCAGTACATCCTCACCTTTGCGGTGATGCTCACCGTCGGGCTGGTGATCGGGAATCTGACGGCGGGCGTGCGCTACCAGGCGCGTATTGCCCGCTATCGCGAGCAGCGCACGCGCCATCTCTATGAGATGTCGAAATCGCTGGCAGTGGGACGCACGCCGCTGGATATCGTGCAGACCAGCGAGCAGTTTATTCGCTCGACGTTTCATGCCAGCAACCTGATTTTGCTCCCGGACGAACACGGCAAGCTGCGCCCGCTGACGTCCGCCACAGGCATGACGCCCTGGGACGAAGCCATCGCGCGCTGGAGCTTTGATAAAGGGTTACCTGCAGGTGCAGGGACCGACACCCTGCCCGGCGTGCCCTATCAAATTCTGCCCCTGCGCAGCGCCGATAAAAATCAGGGGCTGGTGATTGTTGAGCCCTCAAACCTGCGCCAGCTGATGATCCCCGAACAGCAGCGGCTGCTGGAGACCTTTACGCTGCTGGTTGCCAGCGCGCTGGAGCGGCTGGCCCTCACCGCCAGCGAAGAACAGGCCCGGCTGGCGAGCGAGCGTGAAAGCATTCGTAACTCGCTGCTGGCGGCGCTGTCTCACGATCTGCGAACCCCGCTCACCGTCCTGTTTGGTCAGTCAGAAATCCTGACGCTGGACCTGGCGGCGGAAGGCTCTAAACACGCGCTTCAGGCCAGCGAGATCCGCCAGCATGTGCTGAATACCACGCGTCTGGTGAATAACTTGCTTGATATGGCGCGTATCCAGTCAGGCGGTTTTAACCTCAAAAAAGAGTGGCTCACGCTTGAAGAGGTGGTGGGCAGCGCCCTGAAAATGCTCGAACCCGGTCTGGGTGGGCGACATATCGCGCTGAACATGCCCGAGCCCCTGACCTTAATTCACGTTGATGGTCCGCTGTTTGAACGGGTGCTGATCAACCTGCTGGAAAATGCCGGCAAATATGCGGGCGCCAGCGCGCAAATAGGCGTGGATGCGACGGTGGACGATGGCACGCTTCACCTTGACGTCTGGGATACCGGACCCGGCATTCCCGCCGGGCAGGAGCTGGCTATTTTCGAAAAATTCGCACGCGGCAATAAGGAGTCGGCCATTCCGGGCGTGGGGCTGGGGCTGGCGATTTGCCAGGCAATCATTGACGTCCACGGTGGGTCCATCTCCGCCGAGAATCGTCCCGAAGGCGGCGCGCGGTTTTGTGTTACACTTCCTCTTGAAACCCCGCCAGAACTTAATGAATTACCAGAGGATTTGTGATCAACGTTCTGATTGTTGAAGATGAGATCGCCATTAGCCGTTTTCTGCGCGCTGCGCTGGAAGGGGACGGTCTGCGCGTTCACGATGCGGGCACGCTTCAACGGGGCTTAATTGAAGCCGCCACCCGCAAGCCGGACCTGGTGATCCTCGATCTTGGGCTGCCGGACGGCGACGGCATCGATTTTATCCGGGAAGTTCGTCAGTGGAGCCAGATGCCCATCCTCGTGCTCTCCGCCCGTACGGAAGAGACGGATAAAATCGCGGCGCTGGATGCCGGGGCGGATGACTATCTGATTAAACCGTTTGGTATCGGGGAGCTGCAGGCTCGCCTTCGCGTGGCGCTGCGTCGCCACAGCGCCACCGCGCCTGCCGATCCAACCTACGCGTTTGGTGATATCCGGGTTGACCTGGCCGCGCGGCGTATTGTGCGCGGTGAAGAAGAAATCCATCTGACGCCAATAGAATTTCGCCTGCTCGCCGTTCTGCTCAACAACCACGGCAAGGTTCTCACCCAACGCCAGCTGTTAAGCCAGGTGTGGGGGCCCAACGCGGTGGAACATAGTCATTATTTACGCATATATATGGGACATCTTCGTCAGAAACTCGAAGTTGACCCCGCTCGCCCTCGCCATTTATTAACTGAAACCGGTATCGGTTATCGGTTTATGCTTTGAATAACTATTCATTTTATTTTTAAATAAAATCGAAATACCTCAGACAATATTTCATAAATAATCCATACGTTATTTTTACGGGTTATTTTTGCTCATTTAAAACATTGTTAACACATTCCATTAACGTAACACCAACAAACCAGAGTTTTGATCTGAGATATTCATCTAAAACGAATATTTATTTCTGATTTGATCGGTTAACGGTGATCTACCTCACGGTTAATCGCCTTTTCCTGGATAAAATGACCATGCTTTCAATTACTGAAAGGAAAATGAAACATGGAAAACAACAATCGCTTAATGCCCCATATAAGGCGGACAACACATATCATGATGTTTGCCCACCGAAACTGCTTTGACTTTCATCTCTTTAATGCCCGGTAGTCCTTCGACTTCTGGCGCACTCGCTTACAGGTTATCCTGAAACACCTTATTTTACAGGCTATTGCCTGTGAACTCGTGCGCTCATTCATTTTAATTCAGACTCATCCGCACCGGGCGGACTGAATTGCAATTATCAAAAAAGCAATTTACTGATTTTAATCAGCGGCCACCCTTTGCTTTTTTTCCGGAAAATTATCGATTTCTTTCTTGCAAGAAATCGAGGGACGCTTATTACCTAAAATAAAGAGAGAAAGATGAAAAGTTTAAAAATCGCAGCCAGCCGTGCATGTCCGGATTGCTTTACTACCCAGCGAGAACTGGTAGATGTCCGCGCCTCTGATTATATTGATGTTGCCGCCATTGTTCTGGCGGTCACGGATATTGCCAGCGGTATCCTGGACGAAATAGAAGCCACTGGTTTTGGCATTCCTGTTTTTGTCGCGACGCATAAAGAGGAATTCATTCCGGCAGACTATTTATCGCGCATTCACGGCGTATTTGAGTATTCAGACACCAGCAACGAATTTTATGGACGCCAGCTGGAAGCGGCAGCCCAGAAGTATGAAACCCAGCTGCGCCCGCCGTTTTTCCGCGCCCTTGTCGACTATGTGAAACAGGGCAACAGCGCGTTTGACTGCCCAGGGCATCAGGGTGGACAGTTCTTCCGCCGTCATCCTGCCGGTAATCAGTTTGTCGATTTCTTTGGTGAGACGCTTTTTCGCTCCGACCTGTGTAACGCCGACGTGGCGATGGGCGATCTGCTGATCCACGAAGGCGCGCCGTGCATCGCCCAGCAGCATGCGGCAAAGGTCTTTAATGCCGATAAGACCTACTTCGTGCTGAATGGCACCTCGTCATCCAACAAAGTGGTGCTTAACGCCCTGCTCACCCCGGGGGACCTGGTGCTGTTTGACCGTAACAACCACAAATCTAACCATCACGGTGCCCTCCTCCAGGCTGGCGCAACGCCGGTCTATCTGGAAACCGCGCGCAACCCGTACGGCTTTATTGGCGGCATTGACGCCCACTGTTTTGAAGAAAGTTATCTGCGCGAGCTGGTGGCAGAGGTGGCGCCTGGCCGTGCACGCGATGCGCGTCCGTTCCGTCTGGCGGTGATCCAGTTGGGCACCTACGATGGCACCATCTATAACGCCCGTCAGGTGGTGGATAAGATTGGGCACCTCTGTGATTACATCCTGTTTGACTCCGCCTGGGTGGGTTACGAGCAGTTTATTCCGATGATGGCCGACTGCTCTCCGCTGCTGCTGGAGCTGAACGAAAACGATCCGGGGATCCTGGTCACCCAGTCCGTGCATAAACAGCAGGCCGGCTTCTCGCAGACCTCGCAAATCCATAAGAAAGACAGCCACATCAAAGGGCAACAGCGCTATGTCCCGCATAAGCGGCTGAACAATGCCTTTATGATGCACGCCTCCACCAGCCCGTTTTATCCGCTGTTCGCCGCGCTGGACATTAACGCCCGCATGCATGAAGGCCAGAGCGGCCGCAACATGTGGATGGACTGCGTGGTGAACGGTATCGAAGCGCGCAAGCTGATTCTGGAGAACTGCCGGTATCTGCGCCCCTTCGTGCCGGAGACGGTGGATGGCCGTCCGTGGGAAAGCTGGGACACGGCGGACATTGCGACCGATCTGCGCTTCTTCCACTTCGTACCGGGTGAAAACTGGCACGCTTTTGAAGGCTACGCTGAACATCAGTACTTTATCGACCCGTGTAAGCTCCTGCTGACCACGCCGGGTATTAACGCCCGCACCGGGGAATATGAGGACTTCGGCGTGCCCGCCACTATCCTCGCCAACTTCCTGCGTGAAAACGGCATCGTGCCGGAAAAATGCGATCTCAACTCGATCCTGTTCCTGCTCACGCCTGCGGAAGATATGGGAAAACTGCAGCAGCTGGTGGCGCAGCTGGTGCGCTTCGAAAAACTGCTCGAGAGCGATGTTCCGCTGAAAGACGTCCTGCCTTCTCTCTACAAACAACATCCGGAACGTTACGCGGATTACACCCTGCGCCAGATCTGCCAGGAGATGCATGACCTGTACGCCCGCCACAACGTGAAACAGCTGCAGAAAGAGATGTTCCGCAAGTCTCACTTCCCGCGCGTGATGATGAACCCGCAGGACGCGAACTACGCCTATCTGCGCGGTGAGGTTGAGCTGGTCTCACTGCGCGACGCGGAAGGCCGCATCGCCGCCGAAGGCGCCCTTCCTTATCCACCGGGGGTACTGTGCGTGGTTCCAGGGGAAGTCTGGGGCGGTTCCGTGCTGCGCTACTTTGCCGCGCTGGAAGAAGGCATCAATCTGCTGCCGGGCTTCGCGCCGGAGCTGCAGGGTGTGTACGTCGAGGAGTGCGAGGGTCGCAAACTGGTTCGCTGTAACGTCATCAGACAACCCGCTGCTCAGCCCGCGCTGCTGAAAGGAGAGAAATTATGAGTAAGTCCAATAAGATGGGCGTGGTGCAGCTGACCATCCTCACCATGGTGAACATGATGGGCTCCGGGATTATCATGCTGCCTACCAAACTGGCAGAGGTGGGCACCATCTCTATCATCTCCTGGCTAGTGACGGCAGTCGGTTCAATGGCGCTGGCGTGGGCGTTTGCCAAGTGCGGAATGTTCAGCCGTAAGTCAGGCGGCATGGGCGGCTATGCCGAATACGCTTTTGGCAAGTCGGGCAACTTTATGGCCAACTATACCTACGGCGTGTCGCTGCTGATCGCCAACGTGGCGATTGCCATCTCCGCCGTGGGTTACGGTACGGAGCTGTTTGGCGCGACGCTCAGTCCTGTGCAAATTGGGCTGGCGACCATCGGGGTGCTGTGGATCTGTACCGTAGCTAACTTTGGCGGCGCGCGTATCACCGGACAGCTCTCCAGCATCACCGTCTGGGGCGTGATTATCCCGGTTGTCGGCCTGTGTATCATCGGCTGGTTCTGGTTTAGCCCGACCCTCTACGCCAATTCCTGGAACCCGCACCACGTGCCGTTCTTTACCGCAGTCGGCTCTTCTATCGCCATGACGCTCTGGGCCTTCCTGGGTCTGGAATCCGCCTGCGCGAACGCGGAAGTGGTAGAGAATCCAGAAAAGAACGTGCCGATTGCGGTCCTCGGCGGCACGCTGGGCGCGGCGGTGATCTATATCGTCTCGACGAACGTGATTGCCGGGATTGTGCCAAACATGGATCTGGCCAACTCCACGGCGCCGTTCGGGCTGGCCTTCGCGCAGATGTTCACTCCGGAAGTCGGGAAAGTAATCATGGGTCTGATGGTCATGTCCTGCTGCGGTTCACTCCTCGGCTGGCAGTTCACCATCGCACAGGTGTTTAAATCCTCGGCTGATGAAGGTTACTTCCCAAAAATCTTCTCCCGCGTGACCAAAGCGGATGCGCCGGTGCAAGGCATGCTGGCGATTGTTATCTTCCAGAGCGGATTGTCGCTGATGACCATTAGCCCGTCGCTGAACAGCCAGTTCAACGTGCTGGTCAACCTGGCGGTGGTGACGAACATCATTCCGTATATTTTGTCGATGGCAGCGCTGGTGATTATTCAGAAGGTGGCGAAGGTGGATCCACGCAAAGCGCGTGCGGCCAATATCGTGGCGCTGATTGGGGCAATCTACAGCTTCTACGCGCTCTACTCATCCGGCCAGGAAGCGATGCTGTATGGCGCGATGGTGACCTTTATGGGCTGGACGCTGTACGGTCTGGTATCGCCGAGATTTGAATTGAAGAATAAGCATAGTTAAAAAAAGGGAGCCATTCGGCTCCCTTTTTTCATTCTTACGCGTTTTTCAGCACTTCGCTGACAATCTCTACCGCTTCTTTCTCAATCTGCTGACGGTGCTCAGCGCCGAGGAAGCTTTCGCAATAGATTTTATACGCATCTTCCGTACCGGACGGACGCGCGGCGAACCAGCCATTGTCGGTCATCACTTTCAGACCACCAATGGATGCGCCGTTGCCCGGTGCCGCCGTCAGACGCGCGGTGATAGGATCGCCTGCCAGGGTACTTGCGCTGACCATCTCCGGAGAGAGCCTGGACAGGGCCGCTTTCTGGGCTGACGTCGCGCTAGCCTGAATACGGTTATAGCTTGGTGCGCCAAAGCGTGCCGCCAGGTCGTTGTAATGTTCCTGCGGGTTCTTACCGGTGACCGCGGTGATCTCCGCCGCCAGCAGGCACATGATGATGCCGTCTTTATCGGTTGACCATGGCGTGCCGTCGAAACGCAGGAAAGATGCGCCCGCGCTCTCTTCACCGCCGAAGCCGAAACTGCCGTCGTGCAGACCGTCAACGAACCATTTGAAGCCCACCGGCACTTCCACCAGCTTGCGGCCCAGCGCCTCGACCACGCGGTCGATCATCGCGGAGGAAACCAGCGTTTTACCGACGGCCACCTCTTTGCCCCACTGCGGGCGGTGCTGGAACAGATAGTTAATTGCAACAGCCAGATAGTGGTTCGGGTTCATCAGCCCGGCAGGCGTGACGATACCGTGACGGTCATAATCCGGATCGTTAGCAAACGCCAGATCGAATTTGTCACGCAGCGCCAGCAGGCCCGCCATCGCGCACTCGGAGGAGCAGTCCATACGGATCGCACCGTCTTTGTCGAGGTGCATAAAGCGGAAGGTCTGATCGACGTGATCGTTCACGATGGTCAGATCAAGCTTGTAATGCTCGGCGATACGTTTCCAGTATTCGATACCGGAGCCGCCCAGCGGATCCACGCCCAGCTTCAGGCCGGCTTTCTGGATGGCCGCCATATCGACGATATCCGCCAGTCCTTCCACGAACGGCTGAACCAGATCCTGCTCTTTCACGTGACCGGACGCCATAGCAGCATCCAGAGAAATGCGCTTCACGCCTTTCAGACCATCCGCCAGCAAGGCGTTCGCACGATCTTCCACCACTTTGGTGACGTTGGTGTCAGCCGGGCCACCGTTAGGCGGGTTGTATTTGATACCGCCGTCTTCCGGCGGGTTGTGGGATGGCGTGATAACGATACCGTCAGCCAGCGCGCCACCTTTTTTGTTGTGCACCAGGATGGCGTTAGAGATCGCAGGCGTTGGGGTGAAGCCGTTGTTCTCCTGAACAATCACATCGACACCGTTTGCCGCCAGCACTTCCACAACAGAGATGAACGCCGGTTCAGACAGGGCATGGGTATCTTTCCCCACGTAGCACGGACCGGTAACGCCGTTTTTAGCGCGCTCTTCCGCAATGGCCTGAGCAATGGCCAGAATGTGCGGTTCGTTAAAGCTGTGGCGCGCCGCGCTGCCGCGGTGACCAGATGTACCAAACTTCACTGCGTGTTCTGCGTTGCCCACGACCGGTTTCAGCACGTAATACTGCGCGGTCAGCTGAGCGACGTTAATCAAATCGCTTTGTTGTGCAGGTTGGCCTGCACGGCTGTGATTTGCCATTACCGGGTCCTTCTGATGCAAGGGTTAAATTGTACCGCAAACCTTTTCAATCAATTCCGCCGGGAACTGCATGGACTGCATGATGTGTTCAATCATGCTGCACTTGCGGCCCGTATTGGTATTGGTGATCACCCAGTACGGGGTGCCAGGGACATGTTTAGGTTTGGTTTGGTTGCCATTTTGCAGCAGCGTCTGTTCGTCACCCGCGAAATAGACGCGAGTGCGACCGTGCAGCGACTCGGTCGCTTCAGCAAACGCTTTGTTATCCAGTGAGTAAAGTGTAGATAGCACCAGCATAAAGCGGTTAACCGCCTTTTTCTGCTCCGCGTATTCATCGGAGAGCAGCAGCTCGCGCATCGCGCGCACTTTATCTTTTGCCGGCGTCACGGCAGGTTTTGCTTGCGCAACTACGCTCGGCTGAGACACGACATCTTTGGTGACTGGGGTAGCAGGCTGTGAAGCGGCGGAAATTTTAAGCATGCGCCGTAAAATGTCGGACGCGCTCTCCCCGATATGCCGCGTCTGGCTGGCAATATACTGATAGAGTTCGTCATCAACTTCGATTGTTTTCATCTTAATCCAGTGCGATATCTTATCTGAATACAAGTCATTGGGATTATAAGGTCAAATCCCAACAGCGGATAGCGTCAAACCAGGTTGGCAGCAAAAGTCAGATTAAACTGGAACCTTGCAGCCGGGCGGCAGAATGGTCAACATGATACCCTAACCTGACATACGTAAAAAAAGAACTTTGCCATGAAATTGAATACCCGAGCGCAAACTGCACAATCGCCGAACAATAATTCTCCCATCGTACTGGTTCACGGGCTTTTTGGCAGTCTGGATAACCTGGGCGTGCTGGCGCGCGATCTGGTTACCGACCACGATATTTTACAGGTCGATATGCGCAATCACGGTCTTTCCGGGCGTTCCGACGAGATGACCTACGCGGCAATGGCGCAGGATCTGCTGGATACGCTGGATGCCCACGACCTGCAAAAGGTGACCCTCATCGGGCATTCAATGGGTGGCAAAGCGGTGATGGCCCTGACGGCACTGGCCCCGGAGCGTATTAACGGTCTGGTGGTGATTGACGTCGCGCCCGTGGATTATGACGTTCGCCGTCACGACGAGATTTTTGCCGCCATTAATGCGGTCACAGAAGCGGGTGTTGCGACGCGCCAACAGGCAGCCGCCGTCATGCGTGAGCATCTTGATGAAGAAGGCGTCGTCCAGTTCTTGCTGAAGTCGTTTGTTGACGGACAATGGCGTTTTAACGTGCCGGTGCTCTGGGATCAATACAATAACATCGTGGGCTGGGAAACCGTCCCCGCCTGGCCACACCCTACCCTTTTTATTCGCGGCGGAAACTCGCCTTACGTAACCGACGCGTACCGCGACACTCTGCTGGCCCAATTCCCGCAGGCGCGCGCCCACGTGATTGCCGGTGCCGGGCACTGGGTGCATGCGGAAAAACCGGATGCTGTGCTGCGCGCCATTCGCCGCTATCTTGCTGATACTGCAAATTGATTAAAAAGAAAGCGACTGGAAGGCTGCGGGCTTCCAGTCGTTGGCGTGCCGTTTTCGGTGATGTATGATGGCGCGCTTATCGCCCAGGCATTAGCAGGGCGGCGTATTTCCCCCGAAGTCTCAGAATCATGGCCAAAGAACAAACGGACCGTACGACACTAGATCTGTTCGCGAATGAGCGTCGACCGGGACGACCGAAGACGAATCCGCTTTCGCGTGATGAACAGCTGCGTATCAATAAACGCAACCAGCTTAAACGCGACAAAAATCGTGGGCTTAAGCGTGTCGAACTGAAGCTTAATGCCGACGCCGTCGATGCGCTGAACGAGCTGGCTGACGCGCGTAATATCAGCCGCAGCGAGCTCATTGAAGAGATGTTGCTCGTCCAGCTTGAGACGTTACGCAGCCAGGCATAAGTCTGAAAATCCCCTTTAACGCCCTTTTCATGTAGCACAGAGTGCAGTCCTGCGCGATAGCTGTTTCCGCAGGGTTGCCAGTTCTGCTATTATTGCCCTTATCCGTGGCCGAATTGCGCCACCATACTATTAAGTTTCAAGAGGTTATTTTACTCATGGCAATCATCGGCATTTTCTTTGGCAGTGATACCGGCAATACCGAAAATATCGCAAAAAACATTCAAAAACAGCTCGGTAAAGACGTTGCTGATGTGCATGACATCGCTAAGAGCAGCAAAGAAGATCTGGAAGGCTATGACATTCTGCTGCTGGGTATCCCAACCTGGTACTACGGTGAAGCCCAGTGCGACTGGGATGATTTCTTCCCGACGCTGGAAGAAGTGGACTTCAACGGTAAGCTGGTCGCGCTGTTTGGCTGTGGCGATCAGGAAGACTACGCCGAATACTTCTGTGACGCGCTGGGTACCATCCGCGATATCATTGAGCCGAACGGTGCAGTGATCGTAGGCCACTGGCCGACCGCCGGTTACCACTTCGAAGCGTCCAAAGGCCTGGCTGATGACGATCACTTCGTAGGTCTGGCCATTGACGAAGACCGTCAGCCAGAGCTCACAGCAGAGCGCGTTGAGAAATGGGTGAAGCAGATCCGTGAAGAACTGCACCTGGATGATATTCTGAACGCCTGATTTTATCGCGGCGCAACTGCGGTTGCGCCCATGCCCCAGGTCAAACCGATTAAATTAATCGCTACAATCTTTTAACTTTTTCGCCCAGACCTGTACAATGTCTCCCTGATAAAACGTGGTTTTCAATTGAGCAAGTTTGTTGGTGATACCACGTTTTTATAAGCATATTTTGCCTGAGACTTGCAGTTTTCATTTAGCCATGGCAGTTCTATAATGAGACGCATTATCCCGGGTGCATTTTCTGTCACTTCCCACAGAAGTGAATCGTTTAGCAACAGGACAGATTCCGCATGACTGACAACAATACCGCACTAAAGAAGGCTGGCCTGAAAGTTACGCTTCCTCGGTTAAAAATCCTTGAAGTGCTTCAGGGTCCAGACAATCACCATGTCAGTGCGGAAGACCTTTATAAACGTCTTATCGACATGGGTGAAGAGATTGGGCTGGCTACCGTCTATCGCGTGCTGAACCAGTTTGATGACGCGGGCATTGTTACCCGTCATAATTTCGAAGGCGGTAAATCTGTTTTCGAACTGACCCAGCAGCACCACCACGATCACCTGATCTGCCTCGATTGCGGCAAGGTCATTGAATTTAGCGATGATTCCATTGAATCACGCCAGCGTGAAATCGCGGCGCGTCATGGCATCCGCCTGACGAACCACAGCCTGTACCTTTACGGTCACTGCGCTGAAGGCGACTGCCGCGAAGACGACCACGCGCACGACGCGAAATAATAAGATTCATACTCTGAGCCAGCCGCAAGGTTGGCTTTTTTTTGCCTGAAAAAAGCCCGGTAAGCGCAGAGCCACCGGGCATAATAACAGCGAATTAGTTACTGTTATTGCTTCGTATTTCTTTCCAAATCTGCTCGCAACGCTTCGCCACTTCCTGATCGTTACCGGTTTTACGCGCCTGGATACAGGCCTGATAATCCATTACGCGGACGTTCTCCTGCGTCGCGAACTGCTCGTGCGCTTTCTCTTTCTTCAGCACGTTCAGCACGCTCTGACAGGCTTGAATTTTCTCCGGCGATCCTTCCGCAGTATTTATACAGGCGCTATAGGCCTCCTTCAGACGGGAGTCCTCTTCCGGTGCCTCACTCTGAGCACACGCCACCAGCCCTGATGCCAGCAGCGCGACGATTACGATTTTTTTCATCATATGCAGTCTCCATACCGGCGGGACTCGGCCCGCCGGGGCGTTCATCAGAAGATGGTGAATGGGGCGATAACCATGAATTTCACGTCACGTTCATCCTGGAAGATGTTGCCGTAACCGCCTGCATAGCTCGGGATATCGGAGTGGTTGTCATACTGAGTGAAGTGCAGTTTGAACATTGTGCCTTTCGCGCGGCCATCCTGTAGGGTATAGATAGCATCGAGGCTGTACGCAGACTCTTTCAGGCGATAGTTGGGATCGTAGTATGCATCCGGCGTGGCCATATCGGCAGGTTTTGCGTCCCAGGCGTAAGCGTAAGAAGCGCCCACCGCCCAGCCAGGCAGGTTCCAGTTTTTCAGATCGTACATTGCGCCAAAGAAGACCGCTTTCTCGCCGTCGGCGTTGAAGTCTGAGCGGTTATCCCACCAGATATCAAGACGACCGTTGGATGAGGCGTAGGTCGGGGTCATACGCTGCAGGAAGTAGCCCTGCTGCCCTTCCGCCTTCACCCATGTGCCTTCCAGACGCAAATCAACCTGACCAACCTTGTAGCCGAAGGTTAACGCCTGCAGCCACGCGGTGCCGTCATAAATGTCGTTGACGCCACCGTTGCTGACTTTATCGCGCGTACCGTAGAACTGGTAGCTGGTGCTCAGCGGGCTACCCGCGACATCGAATTTATAGCTGGCCTTGGCAAAGTACTGATCGATATAGCCCTGCGCCTGACCAAATGCCGCTTCCAGCACCAGATCGTTTTTGAAGTCGTACTTCGCGCCCAGCGAGTGCAGGTAATCGACTTTGGTTTTTTTATCGTTCTGGTAGAACTTGTCCATTTCGATGTGCCACGGTGCTTTGTACTCATTGGTCCACATATAGGAGAAGCTCAACGCACCCGCATCACCGTAGTCAAAGTTCGCCCCGGCTTCTGCACCCTGATAGGTACCCGGCATAAAGCTCCAGTGCGGTGCTAACAGGGTCTGACCGGTTGGCTGAATATAACCACCGCGCGCCCAAACCGGACCGTATTTAAATTTTGCAGCGGCTTTGTAAAGGCTGATGCCGCTCTTATCCCCGGACCAGTCTTCTTTATAGGCTTTATTACTGGAGGAGAAGGCAATTTCGTTCGGGTGGGCGCTGTCGCCGTTTTCCGCCATTTCAATCGCGGTGAACGCAGCAATATCCAGACCGAACATATCCGCAGCATAGCCTGACTGGAAGTCCAGGTTGGCGTTCCAGGTGGAGTGAGAAAGGTTGGTTTTGTATTTATCTTCAGTGACGTCTTTACGGTCACGTTCACGCTGCCAGTAATAAATACCGCCCGTGAGGGTAGAATCATCGATGAAGCCCGCCGCTTTCGCCTCTGGTGTCATCACCAGGCCCGACATTGCTGTCACACCGGCAATAGCCAGCGCCAGCGCACTACGTTTGCCACTGAACGTACGCATAGATTATTCCTCTTTGACGAATTAAAACGCCTGAAGCGGCGTAAATAAAAAAGACCAAATGGTCAGGGATAGCTTTAAATACCCTCGAATTAACTACCGTCCTTAGGTTATTTTTCGCGACGCGAATTATCAATGCTTTTTAGCTGACAAAAGTCAGGATTATGACGAAGTGCACATAATTGGTAGTGCTTTGTAACATTTATGGAGAGGCGAGAAATGGCGGGGAATTATCAGGTATTTCAGTGACTAGACGTGGAACATTCTCCTTTTTTTATAACCTTTTTAATTTCCGTAATGATACAAACTTTTTTTTGAAAAATAAGTAGCACCTCATTGACCTGATATTTTTATCACGCCTTTTTAGGTCCTGTCTTAATACCCTGATCGCTAAATAAAAAAACGCCGCATAGTGCGGCGTTTGTCTCTCATTGACCAGACCAGCAATATTATTCGCCGATCTTCGTCCAGGTATCACGCAGACCTACGGTACGGTTGAATACCGGTTTTTCCGCCGTGCTGTAACGACTGTCCAGGCAGAAGTAACCTTCACGTTCGAACTGGAACGCTTTGCCCGCTTCAGCGGCTTTCAGAGAAGGCTCCGCATAACCCTGCTTGATCACCAGAGATTCCGGGTTGATGGTCGCCAGGAAGTCTTCCGCTGCACCTGGGTTAGGCACGCTGAACAGACGATCGTACAGACGAATTTCTACCGGCAGCGCGTGGGAAGCGCTCACCCAGTGAATAACGCCTTTCACCTTGCGGCCATCCGCCGGATCTTTGCTCAGCGTTTCAGCGTCATAGGAACAGAAGATGGTGGTGATATTCCCTTCCGCATCTTTCTCTACGCGCTCGGCTTTGATGACGTAGGCATTACGCAGACGCACTTCTTTTCCCAGCACCAGACGCTTGTACTGCTTGTTGGCTTCTTCGCGGAAGTCAGCGCGGTCAATCCAGATCTCACCGCTGAACGGCACGTCACGGCTACCCATTTCCGGTTTGTTCGGATGGTTAGGCATGGAGACCAGCTCGCTTTCACCCTGCGGATAGTTTTCGATAACCAGTTTCACCGGGTCGATAACGGCCATCGCGCGCGGGGCGTTTTCGTTGAGGTCTTCGCGAATGCAGGATTCAAGGGAAGCCATCTCGATGGTGTTGTCCTGCTTGGTCACGCCGATGCGTTTGCAGAACTCACGAATAGAGGCAGCAGTGTAACCACGGCGGCGCAGACCGGAGATGGTCGGCATACGTGGGTCATCCCAGCCTTCAACGTGCTTGTCGGTCACCAGCAGGTTCAGCTTACGCTTGGACATCACGGTGTATTCCAGATTCAGACGAGAGAACTCGTACTGGCGTGGATGCACAGGAATGGTGATGTTATCCAGCACCCAGTCGTACAGACGACGGTTGTCCTGGAACTCCAGCGTACACAGGGAGTGCGTAATGCCTTCCAGCGCATCGCTGATGCAGTGGGTAAAGTCGTACATCGGGTAGATGCACCACTTGTTGCCGGTCTGGTGGTGTTCCGCAAACTTAATGCGGTACAGCACCGGATCGCGCATCACGATGAACGGAGACGCCATGTCGATTTTGGCACGCAGGCACGCTTTGCCTTCTTCGAAGCCGCCGGCACGCATTTTTTCAAACAGCGCCAGGTTCTCTTCCACGCTGCGATCGCGGAACGGGCTGTTTTTGCCCGGCGCGGTCAGCGTACCGCGATATTCACGGATTTCATCAGCAGACAGTTCGTCAACGTACGCCAGACCTTTATTGATCAGTTCAACCGCGTAGGCGTACAGCTGATCAAAATAGTCAGAGGAGTAGCAGATATCGCCAGACCAGTTGAAGCCCAACCATTGCACGTCGTTCTTGATGGACTCAACGTATTCGATGTCTTCTTTTACTGGGTTGGTGTCATCGAAACGCAGGTTGCACTGTCCCTGGTAGTCTTGCGCAATGCCAAAGTTCAGGCAGATGGACTTCGCATGCCCGATATGCAGGTAGCCGTTCGGCTCCGGCGGGAAACGGGTATGAATTGTGGTGTGCTTACCACTGGCCAGATCTTCATCGATGATCTGACGAATAAAGTTACTCGGGCGGGCTTCTGCCTCACTCATCGTGGATTCCTCAAAGCGTAAACAACGTATAACGGCATATGATCTTATAAGCCGGACGTAGTGACAACCCTTAAAACGTCTCTGAAGAAAATAATGGGGGCTTTTGCTGCAAAAAAAAGCGGCGGAGGATATCCCCCGCCGCTTAAGGCATGACTCTACTCAGGAGCGATTACTTGCCTTTAATCTCGTACAGCGGTGTTTGACCCGCAACAACCTGACCTTTCGCCTGAATGACCAGGCCACTGAAGTCGTCGATGTTGCTGCAAACGACCGGGCTTATCATGGAGCGCGCGTTGGCGTTCAGGAAGTCCAGATCCATTTCCAGAATCGGCTGCCCGGCCACCACTTCAGCGCCCTCTTCCACCAGGCGAGTAAAGCCCTGACCGTTCAGCGCAACGGTATCGATACCCATATGGACAACGATCTCCGCGCCATTTTCGGTTTCGAGGCAGAACGCGTGGTTGGTGTTGAAGATTTTCACGATGGTACCGGCCGCCGGAGACACAACGGTTTTGTCCGTTGGTTTCACCGCCACACCGTCACCAACCGCTTTGCTGGCGAAGGCTTCGTCAGGCACCTGCTCAATCGCAACGACTTCACCGGTTACCGGTGAAACCAGCGCGGCTACCGTTTTGGCGTTCGGTACCGCCTGCGGTTTTGCGGCCGCTGGCGCGGCGGCAGGTGCGGCAGAAGCTTCTGCTGCGGCTACCGGACCAGTGGTTTTCATGGCGTTAGCAATTTTCTCTGCCACGAAGCCAACGATAATCTGCACGCTGGTTTTGTTCAGGCGGATAACGCCGGAAGCACCCAGACGTTTGGCCAGCGCTTCGTTCACCAGGGAAGAGTCTTTGACGTTCAGACGCAGACGAGTGATACAGGCGTCGATACCGGTCAGGTTATCAGAACCGCCGATAGCGGCGATGTACTGACGCGCCAGACCTGATACGTCCTGATCCTGAGCACCGCTCACGTTCACATCCTGACCATCCGCTTCGCTACCGGCCACGGCCAGTTCACGACCCGGGGTCATCAGGTTGAATTTGGTGATAGTGAAACGGAACACTACGTAGTAGATCGCGAAGAACACCAGACCTTGCGGGATCAGCATCCACCAGTGGGTCGCCAGCGGGTTACGGGACGAAAGCACCATATCCACCAGACCGGCGCTGAAGCCGAAACCGGCAATCCAGTGCATGCTGGCAGCGATGAACACGGAGATACCGGTCAGCACGGCGTGGATCACATACAGAACCGGCGCCACGAACATGAAGGAGAACTCCAGCGGCTCGGTAATACCGGTGAAGAAGGCCGCAAACGCCCCCGCCATCATGATACCCAGCACTTTCGCTTTATTCTCTGGACGTGCGCAGTGGTAGATAGCCAGCGCAGCACCCGGCAGACCAAACATCATGATCGGGAAGAAGCCCGCCTGGTAACGACCGGTGATACCGACAACCGCTTTACCTGCTTCGATGGACTGTGCGCCACCCAGGAAGTTAGGGATATCGTTAATACCGGCAACGTCGAACCAGAATACGGAGTTCAGCGCGTGGTGCAGACCGACCGGGATCAGCAGACGGTTGAAGAACGCGTACACGCCTGCACCGACGGAGCCCAGTTTCTGGATGTGCTCACCGAAGTTCACCAGACCGTCGAAGATCATTGGCCAGACGTACATCATGATGAACGCGACAACGATCATCACAAACGAGGTCAGGATAGGAACCAGGCGGCGACCGCTAAAGAAGGAGAGCGCTTTTGGCAGCTCTACGCTGCTGAAGCGGTTATACAGTTCGGCGGAGATGATACCCACAAGGATACCGACAAACTGGTTGCTGATCTTCCCGAATGCCGCCGGAACCTGGTCCGCCGGAATTTTTTGGATCATGGCCACCGCTGCTGGCGAGCAGAGGGTGGTTAACACGAGGAAACCGACAAAACCGGTCAGCGCAGCGGCACCGTCTTTGTCTTTAGACATACCGTAAGCCACACCAATCGCGAACAACACGGACATGTTGTCAATAATGGCGGAACCTGACTTGATAAAGAACGCCGCCAGCGCGCTGGTATTACCCCAGCCGTTGGGGTCGATCCAGTAGCCGACACCCATCAGGATGGCTGCGGCAGGCAGCGTGGCGACCGGCACCATAAGTGCGCGACCAACCTTTTGTAAATAACCTAGAATACTCACTTTCTTCCCCCTATGAGACCCCGTTTAAGGCATGTTCTCAGCTCTGTTTTTTATTGTGTCACGAACTATAGATACAGTTGATGCTTCACTGGCATTGTGAGTGTGTGAAAAATTAATTCGTATCGCAAATTAAACGCGTACTTTTTGTGATTTTTGTCACCAAATATCGTTATTCACCCTCCCTTATACTGGCTAACAGCGAAAACTTATTTTATCATTCAAAAAATCAAGACGGATTGATCCGGCCTGAAAGTTTCCAGGTTACGCTTAAGTATCAGGTTCCGATAGCCATCCGCCCACTCTTCTACTTTAACTCTTGAGGTGAACAATGAGACTGATTCCCCTGGCAACTGCTGAACAAGTCGGTAAATGGGCCGCTCGCCATATCGTTAACCGTATTAACGCCTTTAAACCGACCGCCGATCGTCCTTTCGTTCTTGGACTTCCGACAGGCGGCACGCCGCTGACAGCCTATAAGGCGCTGGTTGAGATGCATAAAGCAGGCCAGGTTAGCTTCAAACATGTTGTGACCTTCAATATGGATGAATACGTTGGCTTACCTAAAGACCATCCGGAAAGCTACCATAGCTTTATGCACCGCAATTTCTTTGATCACGTTGATATTCCATCTGAAAATATTAACCTGCTGAATGGAAACGCGCCTGATATTGACGCAGAATGCCGTCAGTATGAAGAAAAAATCCGTTCTTACGGTAAGATCCACCTGTTCATGGGGGGTGTAGGCAATGATGGTCATATCGCGTTTAACGAACCGGCGTCATCTCTGGCTTCCCGCACCCGTATTAAAACGCTGACCCATGACACGCGCGTGGCAAACTCCCGCTTCTTTGATGGCGATGTTAACCAGGTTCCAAAATACGCCCTGACCGTTGGCGTGGGCACCCTGCTGGATGCCGAAGAAGTGATGATTCTGGTGCTGGGTGGCGTGAAAGCGCAAGCGCTCCAGGCTGCCGTTGAAGGCAACGTAAACCACATGTGGACCATCAGCTGCCTGCAGCTGCATCCGAAATCAGTCATCGTCTGCGACGAACCGTCCACGATGGAGCTGAAGGTAAAAACGCTGAAATACTTTAACGAGTTAGAAGCCGAGAACATCAAAGGTCTGTAATTGAATAACCGCCTCTTCATCAAGAGGCGGCCGCTTTTTTTAACCGGGGGTCGTTATGTACGCTTTAACCCACGGTCGGATTTATACCGGCCATGACATTCTGGATGACCATGCGATTGTTATCGCTGATGGCCTGATTGAACGTGTTTGCCCGCTGGCAGAACTGCCGCCGGAGATTGAACAGCGCTCACTCAATGGAGCAGTAATCTCCCCCGGTTTCATCGACGTACAGCTCAACGGCTGCGGCGGTGTGCAATTCAATGACACCGCGGATGCGGTGACGGTCGAAACGCTGGAGATCATGCAGAAAGCCAACGAGAAATCGGGCTGCACCAGCTATTTGCCAACGCTCATCACCAGCAGTGATGACCTCATGAAGCAGGGTATCCGCGTGATGCGCGAATACCTGGCCAAACATCCTAACCAGGCGCTGGGTCTTCATCTTGAAGGGCCATGGCTAAATATGGTCAAGAAAGGAACGCATAACCCGAATTATGTGCGTAAACCGGATGCGGAGCTGGTTGACTACCTGTGTGCAAACGCCGATGTGATCACCAAAGTGACGCTGGCGCCCGAAATGGCGGGTACGGATGTGATCAGCAAACTGGCTGGTGCCGGGATTATCGTTTCAGCAGGCCACTCAAACGCGACGCTGAAAGAAGCGAAAGCCGGTTTCCGCGCGGGCATTACCTTCGCAACGCACCTTTACAACGCCATGCCGTATATCACAGGCCGTGAACCGGGTCTGGTCGGGGCGATTCTGGATGAACCAGACGTCTACTGCGGCATTATTGCTGACGGCTTACACGTCGATTATACCAACATTCGCAACGCTAAGCGGCTGAAAGGTGACAAGCTTTGTCTGGTGACGGATGCCACCGCACCGGCAGGTGCAAATATTGAGCAGTTCATTTTTGCCGGTAAAACAATATACTACCGCAATGGGCTGTGTGTGGATGAAAACGGTACGCTGAGTGGTTCCTCTTTAACCATGATTGAAGGGGTGCGTAACCTGGTTGAACATTGCGGGATTGCGCTTGATGAAGTCCTGCGTATGGCAACCCTTTATCCGGCGCGCGCAATGGGCGTGGATAAACAGCTCGGCGGAATTGCACCAGGTATGGTTGCAAACCTGACGGCATTCACACACGATTATAAAATTATTAAGACCATCGTTAATGGTAACGAGGTCGTCACTGAGTAAGTAAAAGTATGACACCTGGCGGACAAGCTCAAATCGGTAATGTCGATCTCGTTAAACAACTTAACAGTGCGGCGGTATACCGCCTGATTGACCAGCACGGACCCATCTCGCGAATTCAGATAGCCGAACAGAGCCAGCTTGCTCCCGCCAGCGTGACAAAAATTACCCGCCAGCTCATTGAGCGCGGTCTGATCAAAGAAGTCGATCAGCAGGCCTCCACCGGGGGCCGCCGCGCCATCTCCATTATTACTGAAACCCGCAATTTCCAGGCCATTGGCGTCCGTCTGGGCCGTCATGACACCACGCTCACGCTGTACGATCTGAGCAGTAAAGCGATTGCGGAAGAGCACTACCCTCTTCCGGAGCGCACTCAGGAAACGCTGGAGCATGCGCTGCTGAATACCATCGCGCAGTTTATTGAAAGCTGTCAGCGCAAGATCCGCGAACTCATTGCCATCTCCGTGATTCTGCCCGGTCTGGTCGACCCGGAAAGCGGCGTGATCCGCTATATGCCGCACATTCAGGTTGAAAACTGGGGGCTGGTCGACGCGCTGGAAAAGCGTTTTAAGGTGACCTGCTTCGTGGGCCACGACATTCGCTCTCTGGCGCTGGCAGAGCACTACTTTGGTGCGAGCCAGGACTGTGAAGACTCTATTCTGGTGCGCGTACACCGCGGAACGGGCGCCGGTATTATCTCTAACGGCCGTATTTTTATTGGTCGAAACGGTAACGTCGGCGAGATCGGCCACATTCAGGTTGAACCCCTCGGGGAGCGCTGTCACTGCGGCAATTTCGGCTGCCTTGAAACCATCGCGGCTAACACCGCTATCGAGCAGCGCGTTCGTCATCTCCTTGAGCAGGGTTATCAAAGCCGCGTCACGCTGGACGATTGCAAGATAGGCACCATCTGCAAAGCCGCCAATAAAGGCGACGCGCTGGCCTGTGAAGTGATTGAGCAGGTAGGACGCCACCTGGGGAAAACCATCGCCATCGCCATTAACCTGTTTAATCCGCAAAAAGTGGTGATCGCCGGTGAAATTGTGGAGGCGGAAAAGGTGCTGCTCCCCGCCATTGAAGGCTGTATTAACACCCAGGCGCTGAAAGCATTCCGCCAGAACCTCCCGGTGGTTCGTTCAAAGCTTGATCATCGCTCGGCGATTGGCGCGTTCGCGCTGGTCAAACGCGCCATGCTCAACGGAATTCTGCTGCAGCATTTGCTGGAAAGTTGATCGGACCTTATAGTAACGCCTTCTTTTTTTGATGTCGGACTGTCCATGACCATTAAGAATGTAATTTGTGATATCGACGGCGTGCTGATGCACGACAACGTTGCCGTGCCGGGTGCTGCGGAGTTTCTACACCGCATCATCGACAAAGGAATGCCTCTGGTTCTGCTCACGAACTACCCTTCCCAAACCGGTCAGGACCTGGCTAACCGCTTTGCCACGGCGGGCGTCGACGTTCCGGACAGCGTGTTTTATACCTCGGCAATGGCCACGGCGGATTTTCTGAAGCGTCAGGAAGGGAAAAAAGCCTACGTGGTGGGTGAAGGTGCGCTGATACACGAGCTGTACAAAGCTGGCTTTACCATCACTGACGTGAACCCGGACTTTGTGATTGTCGGCGAAACGCGCTCCTTTAACTGGGAGATGATGCATAAAGCAGCATACTTTGTCGCCAGCGGCGCACGCTTTATCGCCACCAACCCGGATACGCACGGCCGTGGTTTTTATCCGGCCTGCGGCGCGCTGTGCGCCGGTATCGAGAAAATCTCTGGTCGTCAGCCGTTTGTGGTCGGTAAACCGAGCCCGTGGATTATTCGTGCCGCGCTTAACAAGATGCAGGCCCACTCTGAAGAAACGGTTATTGTCGGCGACAACCTGCGCACCGATATTCTGGCCGGGTTCCAGGCGGGTCTGGAGACGATTCTGGTCCTCTCCGGCGTCTCTCAGCTTGATGACATTGACTCAATGCCGTTCCGTCCAAGCTGGATTTACCCCTCCGTCGATGAAATCGACATTATCTGATACCGAACCACGCCTCAGGGCGTGGTTTTTCATTTATAGCCTGCACAAATAAAACCCCATCTAATAAAAAGCACATTTCATTGCATAATCATCAATAAAATAATTCATGACGTACTCTTTTTTCACTATTCCGCAATCACTATTGCACTATTTCCTTTTTCACCCGTAAAACGCTTGCGCGGCCAGCCCCTTTGCGGCATTTTCATAAGCAAGCAACATTACAAAGCAACAGGGTTAACGGAGAAGGTTATGTGTTCAATTTTTGGCGTACTGGATATTAAAACTGACGCGGGCGAACTGCGTAAAAAGGCACTCGAACTGTCCCGCCTGATGCGCCACCGCGGTCCGGACTGGTCAGGCGTTTACGCCAGCGATAAAGCGATTCTGGCTCACGAACGTCTGTCTATTGTTGACGTCAACGCCGGTGCACAGCCGCTGTATAACGAGAAAAAAACGCACGCACTGGCTGTCAACGGTGAGATCTACAACCACCAGGCGCTGCGCGCCGAATACGGCGACCGCTACGCGTTCCAGACCGGTTCTGACTGTGAAGTGATCCTGGCACTGTATCAGGAGAAAGGGCCCGAGTTCCTGGACGATCTGCAGGGCATGTTTGCCTTCGCCCTGTACGACAGCGAAAAAGACGCTTACCTGATTGGCCGCGACCATATCGGCATTATCCCGCTGTACATGGGCCACGATGAGCACGGCAACTTCTACGTCGCCTCTGAAATGAAAGCCCTGGTGCCGGTCTGCCGCACCATTAAAGAGTTCCCGGCAGGCAGCTATCTGTGGAGCAAAGACGGCGAGATCCGCTCCTATTACCAGCGTGACTGGTTCGACTATGATGCGGTAAAAGACAACGTCACGGACAAAGCCGAGCTGCGTCAGGCCCTTGAAGATTCCGTGAAAAGCCACCTGATGTCAGATGTGCCGTACGGCGTGCTGCTCTCCGGCGGTCTGGACTCCTCCGTGATCTCCGCGATCACCAAGAAATTCGCGGCCCGTCGCGTGGAAGATCAGGAGCGCTCAGAAGCCTGGTGGCCACAGCTGCACTCTTTTGCCGTTGGCCTGGAAGGGGCACCGGATCTGAAAGCCGCGCAGGAAGTGGCGAACCACCTCGGCACCGTGCACCATGAGATTCACTTCACCGTGCAGGAAGGTCTGGATGCGATCCGCGATGTGATTTATCACATTGAAACCTATGACGTGACCACCATCCGTGCCTCAACCCCGATGTACCTGATGTCGCGTAAGATCAAAGCGATGGGCATCAAGATGGTGCTCTCCGGTGAAGGTTCTGACGAAGTGTTTGGCGGCTACCTGTACTTCCACAAAGCGCCAAACGCTAAAGAGCTGCACGAAGAGACCGTGCGTAAGCTGCAGGCGTTGCACATGTTCGACTGTGCGCGTGCCAACAAAGCAATGTCTGCCTGGGGCGTAGAAGCGCGCGTGCCGTTCCTGGATAAGAAATTCCTCGACGTGGCGATGCGCATCAACCCGCAGGACAAGATGTGCGGCAACGGCAAAATGGAAAAGCATATCCTGCGCGAATGTTTTGAATCCTACCTGCCGGCGAGCGTGGCATGGCGTCAGAAAGAGCAGTTCTCTGATGGCGTAGGCTATAGCTGGATCGACACCCTGAAAGAGGTCGCGGCAAAACAGGTTTCTGACCAACAGCTGGAAACCGCGAGCTTCCGCTTCCCGTACAACACGCCGGGCTCGAAAGAGGCCTATCTGTACCGTGAAATTTTTGAAGAGCTGTTCCCGGTACCGAGTGCCGCGGAGTGCGTACCGGGTGGCCCGTCAGTCGCCTGCTCTTCTGCCAAAGCGATTGAATGGGATGAATCGTTCAAATCCATGAACGATCCGTCAGGACGTGCGGTAGGCGTTCACCAGTCAGCCTACAAATAATCACTCAGATCGCAATCGGGCCCCTCAGGGGCCTGATTTTTTTGCCTCACATTTCACCGTCTAAATCTGATTAATAACCAATAATTGCCGAATATTCGGCCACGCTGTTCGCAACCTAACCAAACAGTCACATTCCGGCTATTTTCGTTGAAAAAGGTGTTGACGCTGCAAGGGTCTATACGCATAATGCGCCCCGCAACGCCGATAAGGTAACGCGAAAAAAGATGGCTACGTAGCTCAGTTGGTTAGAGCACATCACTCATAATGATGGGGTCACAGGTTCGAATCCCGTCGTAGCCACCATCTTTTTTGCGGGAGTGGCGAAATTGGTAGACGCACCAGATTTAGGTTCTGGCGCCGCAAGGTGTGCGAGTTCAAGTCTCGCCTCCCGCACCATTCCCGGGTAAGCGTTGCACGGATGGGGTATCGCCAAGCGGTAAGGCACCGGTTTTTGATACCGGCATTCCCTGGTTCGAATCCAGGTACCCCAGCCATATTTCTTCGATTTTGCGGTTCTTCGCGGTATTGGGGTATCGCCAAGCGGTAAGGCACCGGTTTTTGATACCGGCATTCCCTGGTTCGAATCCAGGTACCCCAGCCATCGAAGATTGCAGTACTGGCTACGTAGCTCAGTTGGTTAGAGCACATCACTCATAATGATGGGGTCACAGGTTCGAATCCCGTCGTAGCCACCAAATTAAGATTGTCGATTTTTCGGTAATCAAGACAAATTGTTGGGGTATCGCCAAGCGGTAAGGCACCGGATTCTGATTCCGGCATTCCGAGGTTCGAATCCTCGTACCCCAGCCAATTTAAAAAGTCGTTAAGCAGTTTGTTTAACGCAATTGGGGTGTCGCCAAGCGGTAAGGCTCTGGTTTCTGATACCAGCATTCCGGGGTTCGAATCCCTGCACCCCAGCCACTTAAGTAACAAAAAAGCCCGCTCTGCGGGCTTTTTTGTTTTTGTTGTTCGACATTGTGCTGCCTGATGCCCTCACCCTGACCCTCTCCCACAGGGAGAGGGAAAAAAGATTACAGGCCAAGGGCGTACTTCAGCGCCTGACGCTTCAGACCACCAGCACGCTCCGCTGCCATCAATCCAATATTACGCAGAATGCGCACCGGGGCTAAGTCATTGCTGAACCCGGCATAGAACAGATCCATTCCCGACTGCATAATAAAGTTATCCGCCATGCGTCGCGTCTGGTAACGCTTCAGGACCTGATGGCTGGCCCAGTTTTCCGCGTGCCCGCGGGCGCTGCTCAGCACTTCCAGTAACGCATCGACATCACGGTACCCCAGGTTGACACCCTGCCCGGCCAGCGGATGAATGGTGTGTGCTGCATCGCCCACCAGCGCCAGCCCTGCACGGGCATACTGCAAAGCATGGCGGCGCGTGAGGGGAAACGCCCCGGCAGCCACCGGCGTAACGTTGCCCAGACGGCTCGGAAAATGCAGGCGGATTTCCCGCTGCAATTGTTCCATTGAAAGCCCCTGCAGCTGGCGAATGCGCGCCGGTTTGTCGTACCAGACCAGCGATGCCCAGTTATCAAACAGCGGTAAAAACGCATGCGGGCCATTCGGGGTAAAGTGCTGCCACGTGCTTTCTCCCGGCGCATTCTCGCACTCGACGGTAATCAGCATGCAGGACTGCTCATACTGCCAGGCATGAACGCCAATTCCCGCCATCTGTCTGACCTGCGAGTTAGCGCCGTCCGCTCCGACGACGAGCTTCACGGCCAGTTCATCGCCGCTGTCGAGCGTCAGCAAATACCCGCTCTCGTGAGGATGCAGAGCCTTAATCGACGCAGGAACACGCAGCGTCACCCTCGGATGCGCCTCCAGCGCCTGCCAGAGCGCCTGCTGAAGCACGTTGTTTTCCACCATATAACCCAGGCGCGGCAGCTTCAGCTCAGCGGCATCAAACGCGACGTGGGCATTTTCCCACTCCCAGGTTTCAAGACGGCTGTAAGGATGGGCGCGCATCGCCAGCACCGCCTCCCAGACGCCCAGCCCGCGCAGCAGATCGACGGACGCCGCGCTGATCGCGGAAATGCGCACGTCCGGTTTGCTGGCGGGATCGAAGGCCGGCGGAGCAGCCTGTTCGATTACCGTTACCTCAAATCCCTGCTGCGCCAGCCCCAGCGCCAGCGCGCCGCCGACCATACCGCCGCCGACAACGGCAACTTCGGTGTGTAGGAGTGTCATGGTCAATTTTCCTTATTGGAGAATCCCTTAAGTTTACCGGATTTTTGCGGTCCTGAGACACATAACCTTCATACTGGTCACAACCCCACCAAAGCATTACAATACGCGGCTTGCAATCCTGAGCTGAGCAAGTCGATGACTAAAAAACTCCATATAAAAACCTGGGGCTGTCAGATGAACGAATACGATTCATCCAAGATGGCCGATCTGCTGGATTCAACCCACGGATACCAGCTGACAGAAAATGTGAAAGAAGCGGACGTGCTGCTGCTGAACACCTGTTCGATTCGTGAAAAAGCGCAGGAAAAAGTCTTTCACGTGTTAGGCCGCTGGAAGCTTCTCAAACGAAAAAATCCGGACCTGATCATCGGGGTGGGTGGCTGCGTCGCGTCGCAGGAAGGTAAGCTGATCCGCCAGAGAGCCCCGTATGTGGATATTGTCTTTGGCCCTCAGACCCTGCACCGCCTGCCGGAGATGATCAATCAGGTTCGCGGCAACCGTAGTCCGGTCGTTGACGTGAGCTTCCCGGAGATCGAAAAGTTTGACCGTTTGCCAGAGCCGCGCGCCGATGGCCCGACTGCCTTCGTCTCCATCATGGAAGGCTGCAACAAATACTGCACTTACTGCGTGGTGCCTTACACCCGCGGTGAAGAAGTCAGCCGTCCGGCAGACGATATTCTGTTTGAAATCGCGCAGCTTGCCGCACAGGGTGTTCGCGAAGTAAACCTGCTGGGCCAGAACGTAAACGCCTGGCGCGGGGAAAACTACGACGGCACCACCGGCAGCTTTGCCGAGCTGCTGCGTCTGGTCGCCGCGATTGACGGCATCGACCGCATTCGCTTTACCACCAGCCATCCGATGGAGTTTACCGACGACATCATCGACGTGTATCGCGATACGCCAGAGCTGGTGAGCTTCCTGCACCTGCCGATTCAGTGCGGCTCTGACCGCGTGCTGAACCTGATGGGCCGCCCGCATACGGTGCTGGAGTACAAGTCCACCATTCGCAAGCTGCGTGAAGCGCGTCCGGATATCCAGATCAGCTCCGACTTTATCGTCGGCTTCCCTGGCGAAACCGCTGATGACTTCGAGCGCACCATGAAGCTCATCGGTGAAGTGAATTTTGACGTCAGCTACAGCTTCATCTTCTCTGCGCGTCCTGGAACACCTGCGGCCGATATGGTTGACGATGTGCCGGAAGAAGAGAAAAAGCAGCGTCTGTATATTCTGCAGGAGCGTATTAACCAGCAGGCCAACGCGTGGAGCCGCCGTATGCTCGGCACCGTTCAGCGCATTCTGGTGGAAGGCACCTCCCGCAAGAGCATTATGGAACTCTCCGGTCGTACCGAAAACAACCGCGTGGTGAACTTCGAAGGCACCCCGGATATGATCGGTAAATTCGTGGACGTCGAGATTGTCGAAGTGCTGACCAACTCGCTGCGCGCGAAGCTGGTACGCACCGAGGACGAAATGGGCCTGCGTATTGCCGAGTCTCCGGAATCCGTGATCTCTCGTACCCGTAAAGAAAACGATTCTGGCGTGGGGATTTACCAGCCTTAATCCTCCTGGCCTGCCTTTCCGGCAGGCCTTGTATTTCCTCTCATCGTCCCCAATATCTTCCGCAACGCTTGCGCCTTTATTCTGTGGCGTGAATAATTTCGGTAATGACCGTTTTATTACGCCCTATCGCAATGGGTCAGTTAACCAATTAAAGAGGAACAGTTTGAATATAGATACGCGTGAAATTAGCCTTGAGCCAGCAGACAACGCTCGCCTGCTGAGCCTGTGCGGGCCGTTTGATGACAACATCAAACAACTGGAGCGACGTCTGGGTATCGAAATCAATCGTCGCGATAATCATTTCAAACTTACCGGACGCCCTATCTGCGTCAACGCCGCTGCGGACATTCTGCGTAGCCTGTATGTCGATACCTCCCCGATGCGCGGCGAAATTCAGGATATCGAACCGGAACAAATTCACCTCGCCATTAAAGAGGCGCGTGTGCTTGAGCAGAGCGCGGAAAGCGTGCCGGACTACGGTAAGGCAATCAATATCAAGACCAAACGTGGCGTCATTAAGCCGCGTACGCCAAACCAGGCGCAGTACATCGCCAACATCCTCGACCACGACATCACCTTCGGGGTGGGTCCGGCGGGTACGGGTAAAACCTATCTGGCCGTTGCCGCTGCGGTCGATGCGCTGGAACGCCAGGAGATCCGCCGTATTCTGCTGACCCGTCCTGCCGTTGAGGCCGGTGAAAAACTGGGCTTCCTGCCGGGCGATCTGAGCCAGAAGGTCGACCCGTATCTGCGCCCTTTATACGATGCGCTGTTCGAGATGCTCGGCTTTGAGAAGGTCGAGAAGCTCATTGAGCGTAACGTAATCGAAGTTGCTCCGCTTGCCTACATGCGCGGTCGTACGCTGAACGACGCGTTCATCATTCTTGATGAGAGCCAGAACACCACCATCGAACAGATGAAGATGTTCCTGACGCGTATCGGCTTTAACTCGAAAGCGGTCATTACCGGTGACGTCACCCAGATCGACCTGCCGCGCAGCACCAAATCAGGCCTGCGCCACGCCATTGAGGTGCTGGCCGAGGTCGACGAAATCAGCTTTAACTTCTTCCACAGTGAAGACGTGGTACGCCACCCGGTGGTCGCGCGTATCGTTAACGCCTATGAAGCCTGGGAAGAGGCGGATCAGAAGCGTAAGGCCGAACTGGCCGCAGAACGTAAGCGCGAAGCGCAGGAGCAAGAACAGAAATGAGTCAGGTGATCCTCGATTTACAGCTGGCCTGTGAAAACAATTCCGGCATGCCAGATGAGGCACAGTTTCAGAAATGGCTGGATGCCGTTATTCCTCAGTTTCAGGAAGAATCAGAAGTTACGATTCGCCTGGTGGATGAAGCAGAAAGCCATGAGCTTAACCTGACCTATCGCGGGAAAGATAAGCCGACCAACGTGCTCTCTTTCCCGTTTGAAGCGCCTCCGGGCATTGAGATGCCGCTGCTGGGCGATCTGATCATCTGCCGTCAGGTGGTCGAGCAGGAAGCCAAAGAGCAGCAAAAGCCGCTTGAGGCCCACTGGGCGCATATGGTGGTACACGGCAGCCTGCATCTGCTCGGCTACGATCACATTGAAGATGACGAAGCGGAAGAGATGGAGTCCCTCGAGACAGAGATAATGCTTGCTCTGGGCTATGAGGATCCGTACATTGCCGAGAAAGAATAGTCCGTCATCTGACTGACTCACATGCCGCCACGAAAGGATATCGCGTGGCGGTAAACGTTGAACTAACAAGAGAACCCTTAACAAACGCCATGAGCGACGACAATTCACACAGTAGCGACACGACAACCAGTAAAAAGGGATTTTTCTCCCTCATTCTGAACCAGCTTTTCCACGGCGAACCCAAAAACCGTGATGAACTGCTGGAGCTGATTCGTGATTCCGGGCAGAACGACCTTATCGACGAAGATACGCGCGAAATGCTCGAAGGGGTCATGGACATCGCCGACCAGCGCGTTCGCGATATCATGATCCCCCGCTCGCAGATGATCACCCTGAAACGTAACCAGACCCTGGACGAGTGCCTCGATGTGATCATCGAATCCGCCCACTCGCGTTTCCCGGTCATCAGCGAAGATAAAGATCACATCGAAGGGATTTTGATGGCCAAAGATCTGCTGCCGTTTATGCGCAGCGATGCCGAAGCCTTCAGCATGGAAAAAGTGTTACGCCAGGCCGTGGTTGTGCCGGAAAGTAAACGTGTGGATCGGATGCTGAAAGAGTTTCGCTCTCAGCGTTACCACATGGCGATTGTTATTGATGAATTTGGTGGCGTTTCCGGTCTGGTCACGATCGAGGATATTCTTGAGCTGATCGTGGGCGAAATCGAAGATGAGTACGACGAAGAAGAAGATATCGACTTCCGTCAGCTTAGCCGCCACACCTGGACCGTGCGCGCGCTGGCCTCGATTGAGGACTTCAACGACGCCTTCGGCACCCACTTCAGCGATGAAGAGGTCGATACCATTGGCGGGCTGGTGATGCAGGCCTTTGGCCACCTCCCGGCGCGCGGTGAGACCGTTGACATCGACGGTTACCAGTTCAAAGTAGCCATGGCCGACAGCCGACGTATTATACAGGTTCACGTCAGAACGCCGGACGACTCACCGGTGCCAAAACTGGAAGATTAATGTAAATGGCATTTGCCCCATTGCTTGAACGCCAGCGCGTCCGTTTGCTGCTGGCGCTGTTACTCGGAGCCAGCGGTACGCTGGCTTTTTCTCCTTACGATATCTGGCCTGCGGCCATTCTCTCCCTGATGGGGCTTCAGGGCCTGACCCTGAATCGTCGTCCGGTACAGGCCGCGGCTATCGGCTACTTCTGGGGGCTGGGGCTGTTTGGCTCAGGCATCAACTGGGTCTATGTCAGCATCGCCCAGTTTGGCGGTATGCCAGGCCCGGTTAACGTCTTCCTGGTGGTATTGCTCGCCGCGTATCTCTCGCTCTATACCGGTCTGTTCGCAGGCATCCTTTCTCGCCTGTGGCCAAAAACCACCTGGCTGCGCGTCGCTATTGCCGCGCCGGTGGTCTGGCAAATAACCGAATTCCTGCGCGGCTGGGTGCTGACGGGCTTCCCGTGGCTGCAGTTCGGCTACAGCCAGATTGACGGCCCCCTGAAGGGTCTGGCGCCGGTCATGGGCGTTGAGGCTATTAACTTCCTTCTGATGGTGGTGAGCGGCCTGCTGGTACTGGCGCTGGTCACGCGCTGCTGGAAGCCGCTTGCCGTGGCGCTGGTGCTGTTCGCCCTGCCCTTCCCGCTGCGCTATATCCAGTGGTTCACGCCCGAGCCCGATCGCGCCATGCAGGTTTCCATGGTGCAGGGAAATATTCCGCAGTCCATGAAGTGGGACGAGAAGGAGCTGCTGAATACGCTGAAGATCTACGCCAACGCCACCGAAGAGGTGATGGGAAAATCACAGCTGATTATCTGGCCGGAGTCTGCTATTCCCGATCTGGAGCTCAATCAGCAGCCGTTCCTCAACATGATGAACGACCTGCTGCTGGCGCGCGGCAGCACGCTGATCACCGGGATTGTCGATGCGCGTCTGAATCAGCACAACCGCTACGACACCTACAACAGCATCATTACGCTCGGGAAAGATAGCGAGTACAGCTACCACTCCACTGACCGGTACAACAAGAACCACCTGGTGCCGTTTGGTGAATTTGTTCCGCTGGAGTCGATTCTGCGCCCGCTGGCTCCGTTCTTTGACCTGCCGATGTCCTCTTTCAGCCGCGGCCCGTACGTACAGCCTCAGCTGCACGCGCACGGCGTTGCCCTGACGGCGGCCATCTGCTACGAAATCATTCTCGGCGAGCAGGTGCGCGATAACTTCCGCCCGAATACTGACTATCTGCTGACCATCTCCAACGATGCCTGGTTTGGTAAGTCAATCGGGCCGTGGCAGCACTTCCAGATGGCACGTATGCGCTCCCTGGAGCTGGCGCGTCCGCTGCTGCGCAGCACCAACAACGGCATCACCGCCGTGATTGGACCGCAGGGTGAAATCCAGGCGATGATCCCGCAGTTTACCCGCGAGGTGCTGACCACTAAAGTCACGCCAACCACGGGGCTGACGCCATACGCGCGCACCGGCAACTGGCCGCTGTGGATACTGACCGCGCTGTTCGGCTTTGGCGCAGTGCTGATGAGCCTGCGTCAGCGTCGGAAATAATCTTCCCTTCTGTTGTCGGGTGGCGTAGCCGCCACCCGACAATTCTCTCCAGACACCCATATTGGCACGCCTATTGCTTTGTTTATTCAGGTAAACGCAGTTTGGCTTAACGTGCAACTTTGTCGCACCAGCGTAGATCATCGGTAGCACCGAAACGGTGCAACGGGAGATATTTGCCTCTGATTGGTGCGGCGCGCTTCGCAAAAATAAACAATAACGCAGCAAAATCTTTACATTAAGCCAGACTAAATGTTAACAAGCTTGCATAACACTGCACTCGCACTGCGCGAGATATAACAACATCACAATGGGTATCAATGCGTCGCTGGCGCTGATAAAAAAGGAGTTGGGTATGCAATTACGTAAACTGGCCACAGCAATGCTGGTAATGGGAATGTCTGCAGGCGTGGTTCACGCTGAAGATGCTCCGGCAGCAGGCAGCACTCTCGACAAGATTGCCAAAAACGGCGTCATCGTGGTCGGCCACCGTGAATCTTCAGTCCCGTTCTCTTACTACGACAACACGCAAAAAGTCGTGGGCTATTCACAGGATTACTCCAACGCCATCGTTGAAGCTGTGAAGAAAAAGCTGAACAAACCGGACCTGCAGGTGAAGCTGATCCCAATCACTTCACAGAACCGTATTCCACTGCTGCAAAACGGCACCTTTGACTTCGAGTGTGGCTCCACCACCAACAACCTCGAGCGTCAGAAACAGGCTGCCTTCTCGGACACCATCTTTGTCGTGGGCACCCGTCTGCTGACGAAGAAAGGCGGTGAGATCAAAGACTTCGCTGACCTGAAAGGGAAAGCGGTTGTTGTGACCTCCGGTACCACGTCAGAAGTGCTGCTGCACAAGCTGAACGACGAGAAGAAAATGGATATGCGCATCATCAGCGCGAAAGACCATGGCGACTCCTTCCGTACCCTGGAAAGCGGTCGTGCCGTCGCGTTTATGATGGATGATGCCCTGCTGGCGGGCGAACGTGCGAAAGCGAAAAAACCAGACAACTGGGATATCGTCGGTACCGCGCAGTCCAAAGAAGCCTACGGCTGTATGCTGCGCAAAGACGATCCGCAGTTCAAAAAGCTGATCGATGACACCATCGCTCAGGTGCAGACCTCCGGCGAAGCGGAGAAATGGTTCGACAAGTGGTTCAAGAACCCGATTCCACCAAAAAACCTGAACATGAATTTTGAACTGTCTGACGACATGAAAGCGCTGTTCAAATCTCCAAATGACAAGGCTCTTAACTAATTAGAACTACAGGGGCGGGATCTCCTGCCCTCTCGATTGTCGGGAAGCATGGACAGACTATACGTTGAGTGGTCGTTCCCCACTCAGCGCGAAAAATGAGCTTCTCACCAATCTTCGAGGGTAGCGCTGCTACCCTTTTTTTTCTGGAGTTTATTATGTCAATAGACTGGAACTGGGGCATATTCCTGCAACAAGCCCCGTTCGGCAACACCACCTATCTTGGCTGGCTGTGGAGCGGCTTTCAGGTCACCGTAGCATTATCGATAACGGCGTGGATTATCGCGTTTCTTGTCGGTTCTCTGTTCGGTATTCTGCGCACCGTCCCTAACCGTTTTCTTTCAACGCTTGGCACCCTGTATGTGGAACTGTTCCGTAACGTTCCGCTGATCGTGCAATTCTTTACCTGGTATCTGGTTATCCCGGAACTGCTGCCGGAAAATATTGGCATGTGGTTCAAGTCGGAACTGGATCCGAACGTGCAGTTCTTTGTCTCCTCCATGATGTGTCTGGGGCTGTTTACCGCTGCGCGCGTTTGCGAGCAGGTGCGTGCCGCCATTCAGTCATTGCCGCGCGGACAAAAAAACGCGGGCCTGGCAATGGGCCTGACGCTGCCCCAAACCTACCGCTACGTGCTGCTGCCTAACGCCTACCGCGTTATCGTTCCACCGATGACCTCCGAGATGATGAACCTGGTGAAAAACTCGGCCATCGCCTCGACTATCGGCCTGGTCGACATGGCCGCGCAGGCGGGCAAGCTGCTGGATTACTCCGCTCACGCGTGGGAATCCTTCACCGCGATCACGCTCGCGTATGTTCTGATTAACGCTTTCATCATGCTGGTGATGAACCTGGTTGAACGCAAAATCCGCCTGCCGGGCAATCTGGGGGGCAAATAATGTACGAATTTGACTGGAGTTCTATCGTTCCATCCATGCCTTACCTGCTTGATGGCCTGGTGATTACCTTAAAAATCACCGTTATTGCCATCATCATTGGTATCGTCTGGGGCACCCTGCTGGCCGTCATGCGCCTGTCGAGCTTTAAGCCGCTCGCCTGGTTTGCGACCGCCTACGTTAACGTGTTCCGCTCCATCCCGCTGGTGATGGTGCTGCTGTGGTTTTACCTGATCGTGCCCGGCTTCCTGCAGAACGTGCTGGGGCTGTCGCCGAAAACCGATATCCGTCTGATCTCCGCCATGGTGGCGTTCTCAATGTTCGAGGCCGCTTACTACTCGGAGATTATCCGAGCGGGCATTCAGAGTATCTCCCGCGGGCAATCCAGCGCCGCGCTGGCGCTGGGGATGACGCACTGGCAGTCCATGCAGCTCATTATTCTGCCGCAGGCGTTTCGCGCCATGGTTCCGCTCCTGCTGACCCAGGGCATCGTGCTGTTCCAGGATACCTCTCTGGTCTACGTTCTGAGTCTGGCAGACTTCTTCCGTACCGCGTCAACCATCGGTGAACGTGATGGTACGCAGGTCGAGATGGTGCTCTTTGCGGGTGCGGTCTATTTTGTGATTAGTTTAAGCGCGTCGCTGTTGGTCAGCTGGCTGAAGAAAAGGACGGTATAATGATTTCCCTGAAAAATGTTTCTAAATGGTATGGGCACTTTCAGGTGCTGACCGACTGCTCCACCGAAGTCAAAAAAGGCGACGTGGTGGTGGTATGCGGGCCGTCCGGCTCCGGTAAATCAACGCTGATCAAAACCGTCAACGGACTGGAGCCGGTGCAGCAGGGTGAGATCGTCGTCAACGGCACCAAAGTCAACGATAAGAAAACTAATCTCGCCCAGCTTCGCTCTCACGTTGGCATGGTGTTCCAGCACTTTGAGCTGTTCCCTCACCTCTCCATTATTGAGAACCTGACGCTGGCGCAGGTAAAAGTGCTTAAGCGTGATAAAAAAGCGTCGCGCGAGAAAGGTCTGAAGCTCCTGGAACGCGTTGGGCTCTCGGCGCATGCCGATAAGTTCCCGGCACAGCTTTCTGGCGGCCAACAGCAGCGCGTGGCGATCGCCCGCGCGCTGTGTATGGATCCGGTGGCAATGCTGTTTGATGAGCCAACGTCGGCGCTCGATCCAGAGATGATCAATGAAGTGCTGGACGTGATGGTCGAGCTGGCGCACGAAGGGATGACCATGATGGTGGTGACCCACGAAATGGGCTTTGCCCGTAAAGTGGCCAACCGCGTAATCTTTATGGACGAAGGGAAAATTGTCGAAGACTCACCGAAAGAAGAGTTCTTCGCTAACCCGAAATCCGAGCGTGCGAAAGATTTCCTTGCGAAAATCCTGCACTAACCTTCCCGGTGCGCAATCTGCGGATTGCGCACTGCTTCACGCTTTCACTCAGTTCCTCTCGTCGGCGTCACATTGCAGCGTTAACCTTGTCACAAAATAACGCTACGTGTGGAGAACGCTATGGCACAGCCTATTATTCTCGATTGCGATCCGGGTCATGACGACGCGATCGCGCTCGTCCTCGCTCTTGCCTCCCCTGAACTCGAGGTAAAAGCCGTCACCTCATCCGCCGGAAATCAGACGCCTGACAAAACCCTGCGCAACGTGCTGCGTATGCTCACGCTGCTCAAACGCACCGACATTCCTGTCGCCGGCGGGGCCGTGAAGCCGCTGATGCGCGAGCTGATTATTGCCGACAACGTTCATGGTGAAAGCGGGCTGGATGGTCCGGCACTGCCGGAGCCGGGTTTCACGCCGCAAAACTGTACCGCCGTGGAGCTGATGGCGAAGGTTCTACGTGAGAGTGCAGAACCGGTAACGCTGGTGGCAACCGGACCGCAAACCAACGTTGCGCTGCTGCTGAACAGTCATCCTGAGCTGCATAATAAAATTGCCCGTATTGTGATTATGGGCGGGGCCATGGGGCTGGGGAACTGGACGCCTGCGGCGGAGTTCAACATCTTTGTCGACCCGGAAGCGGCGGAAATTGTCTTCCAGTCCGGCTTACCGATTGTAATGGCGGGACTGGACGTTACCCACCGCGCGCAGATTATAGCGGACGATATTGAGCGCTTCCGCTCGGTGGGCAACCCGGTTGCGACAACCGTGGCCGAACTGCTCGACTTCTTTATGGAGTATCACAAAGCCGAGAAGTGGGGCTTCCACGGCGCGCCGCTGCACGACCCGTGCACCATTGCCTGGCTACTGAAGCCGGAGATGTTCACCACGGTGGACAGATGGGTTGGTGTTGAGACGCAGGGAAAATACACCCAGGGAATGACTGTTGTGGATTACTACTCGCTGACGGGGAATAAGCCGAATACCACGGTGATGGTGGACATCGACCGGGAGGCGTTTGTGGATTTACTGGCGGAGAGACTTGCTTACTATAGTGCGGCCTGATGCCCTCACCCCGGCCCTCTCCCAAGGGGAGAGGGAGCAAACCTGCGCTTTTATTTAGGGCTCAAACGGACGACGCTGGAACTGATCGTGGCCGCATTTCGGACACAGCGGCAGGACATCCGGCGTATATACCGCAATATGGTGGTGGCAATTCTCGCACACCAGATTTCCCAAGCCGACCACCTCACCACTGTGATAAACACCGTGATGGTTCAAATCCTGAAAGACCTCGCGCCACTCCAGCTGCGTTTTATCCGTGATGTCGGCCAGCTCTTGCCACAGGCTCTCTTTAATCACCCGCATAAAAACGCTGTCCGTGACCTCCTCCTGACTCTCCTGGTAGCTGCGCGCGAACTCTTCCAGATCGCGACGCACGGCGCGCGTCACCTCTTCCACTTCGGTTCGCGTTAACTCACCCGTTTGCGTCACGCGGGCACGCGCTTGCTCCACCAGCGCGTCGATATCTCGCTCGCCGTTACGCAGCCGTTCCGTCAGTGTCGCCACCAGTTCGCGGTAAAATTGAGCAACCTTGTTCATCATTTTGCCTCCCGGGTAAGTAACTATTTCTAATAATAGACCTTATTTCAGCGCCGCTTTGTCAGGTGAAGCACAGACCCGGTAAATTCCTGCAAAGCGCATTTGTGCGAAAGGCTGTTTTGACGCGGGCGTTTGGGCTATGCTATGCGGATCTGAATTACCACATCCATTGGCTACATTTGTAGCTGTATTGAAAACAGGACCACTGGCTGCCATGCAAGAGCAATACCGCCCGGAAGAGATAGAATCAAAAGTCCAGCAACACTGGGACGAGAAGCGCACCTTTGAAGTAACCGAAGACGAGAGCAAAGAGAAGTATTACTGCCTGTCGATGCTTCCCTATCCTTCTGGTCGACTACACATGGGCCATGTGCGTAACTACACCATCGGCGATGTGATTGCACGCTACCAGCGCATGCTGGGTAAAAACGTTCTGCAGCCTATCGGCTGGGATGCGTTCGGTCTGCCTGCGGAAGGCGCGGCGGTCAAAAACAACACCGCGCCGGCGCCGTGGACGTACGACAACATCGCGTACATGAAAAACCAGCTCAAAATGCTGGGCTTTGGCTATGACTGGAGCCGCGAGCTGGCAACCTGTACCCCGGAATACTATCGCTGGGAGCAGAAGTTCTTCACCGAGCTGTATAAAAAAGGCCTGGTGTATAAGAAGACCTCTGCCGTTAACTGGTGTCCGAATGACCAGACCGTTCTCGCGAACGAACAGGTTATCGACGGCTGCTGCTGGCGCTGTGACACTAAAGTTGAGCGTAAAGAGATCCCACAGTGGTTTATCAAAATCACCGCTTACGCTGATGAGCTGCTGAACGATCTGGATAACCTCGACCACTGGCCAGATACCGTTAAGACCATGCAGCGCAACTGGATCGGCCGTTCTGAAGGCGTGGAGATTACCTTCAACGTTGAGAACTACGACCAGACCCTGACCGTCTACACCACCCGTCCGGACACCTTCATGGGCGCGACCTACCTGGCCGTGGCCGCAGGTCACCCGCTGGCGCAGAAAGCGGCAGAAAACAACCCGGAGCTGGCAACCTTCATCGACGAGTGCCGCAACACCAAAGTGGCCGAAGCCGACATGGCGACGATGGAGAAAAAAGGCGTCGCGACAGGCTTCTATGCGAAGCATCCACTGACTGGCGAAGCGATTCCAGTCTGGGCAGCGAACTTCGTGCTGATGGAGTACGGTACAGGCGCGGTAATGGCCGTACCGGGACACGACCAGCGCGACTACGAGTTTGCCACCAAATACAGCCTGCCGATCAAAGCCGTTATTCTGGCCGCCGATGGTTCTGAACCCGATCTGTCCGAACAAGCGCTGACTGAAAAAGGCACCCTGTTTAACTCCGGTGAATTCAGCGGCCTGAGCTTCGAAGAGGGCTTCAACGCCATCGCCGATAAGCTGGCCTCTCTGGGCGTGGGCGAGCGTAAAGTTAACTTCCGTCTGCGCGACTGGGGCGTGTCCCGTCAGCGTTACTGGGGTGCGCCAATTCCAATGGTGACGCTGGAAGATGGCACCGTGATGCCAACGCCGGAAGATCAGCTCCCGGTGATCCTGCCGGAAGACGTGGTCATGGACGGTATCACCAGCCCGATCAAAGCCGATCCTGAGTGGGCAAAAACCACCGTCAACGGTCAGCCTGCGCTGCGTGAAACCGACACTTTTGACACCTTTATGGAGTCATCCTGGTACTATGCCCGCTACACCTGCCCGCAGTATCAGGACGGCATGCTGGATTCCAAAGCAGCGAACTACTGGCTGCCGGTAGACATCTACATCGGCGGCATCGAACACGCCATCATGCACCTGCTCTACTTCCGCTTCTTCCACAAATTGATGCGCGATGCAGGCATGGTGAACTCTGACGAACCAGCAAAACAGCTGCTGTGTCAGGGCATGGTACTGGCGGATGCGTTCTATTACGTCGGTGCCAACGGCGAGCGTAACTGGGTTTCTCCGGTTGACGCGATCGTCGAGCGCGACGAGAAGGGCCGTATCGTTAAGGCGAAAGACGCCGAAGGTCATGAGCTGGTCTATACCGGCATGAGCAAGATGTCCAAGTCGAAAAACAACGGTATCGACCCGCAGGTGATGGTTGAGCGTTACGGTGCGGACACCGTGCGTCTGTTCATGATGTTTGCCTCTCCGGCCGACATGACCCTGGAATGGCAGGAGTCTGGCGTGGAAGGAGCAAACCGCTTCCTGAAACGCGTCTGGAAACTGGTTTACGAACACACTGCACTGGGCGATGCCCCGGCGCTGAACGCCGCCGCACTGACTGAAGATCAGCAGGCGCTGCGTCGCGATGTTCATAAAACGATTGCAAAAGTGACCGATGATATTGGTCGTCGTCAGACCTTCAATACCGCAATTGCGGCTATTATGGAACTGATGAACAAGCTGGCGAAAGCCCCGCAGGACGGTGAGCAGGATCGTGCCCTCATGCGTGAAGCGCTGCTGGCCGTTGTTCGCATGCTGAACCCGTTCACTCCGCACGTCAGCTTTACCCTGTGGCAGGAGCTGAAAGGCGAAGGCGATATCGACAACGCGCCGTGGCCGCAGGCTGACGAAGCCGCGATGGTGGAAAACACGACGCTGGTTGTGGTCCAGGTAAACGGCAAAGTCCGCGGTAAAATTACCGTGGCGGTCGATGCAACCGAAGAACAGGTTCGCGAGCGCGCGGGCCAGGAACCTCTGGTCGCAAAATATCTTGAGGGCGTTGCCGTACGTAAAGTGATCTACGTACCGGGTAAACTGCTCAATCTGGTCGTTGGCTAAGCGCGGGAGGAAACGTGCGACAACTGGCAACAATACTCTTATCACTGGCGGTGCTTGTCACCGCTGGCTGTGGCTGGCACCTGCGCAATACCACGGCGGTGCCTGCTGAGATGAAAACGATGATTTTCGACTCATCAGATCCGAATGGTCCACTCAGCCGGGCAGTTCGTAATCAGCTGCGTCTGAATGGCGTTGAGCTTGTTGAGAAACAAACGCTGCGCCAGGATGTACCGTCTCTGCGTATCATCGGAGGAGGTCTGTCGAGAGATACGGCCTCTATCTTCCAGGACGGTCGTACAGCTGAATATCAGATGGTGCTGACGGTCAACGCAGCGGTCCTGATCCCGGGTAAAGACATCTACCCGATCAGCGCGAAAGTGTACCGTTCGTTCTTCGACAACCCGCAGACGGCGCTGGCAAAAGATGCCGAACAGCAGATTATCATCAACGAAATGTACGACAAGGCGGCGGAACAGCTGATTCGTAAACTGCCAGGCATTGCAGCGTCTACCCGACAAGGCTCTGACATTATTGAAAAACCGGTTGCTGGCACGCTTCCTGCTGCTAACTCTCTGGGTAAATGATGATCAGGCTGTATCCTGAACAACTCCGCGCGCAGCTCAAAGAAGGGCTGCGCGCGGCGTATCTGCTTCTTGGAAACGATCCGTTATTACTTCAGGAAAGCCTGGATGCCGTGCGGCATGAGGCCACCTCTCAGGGCTTCGATGAACACCACACCGTCCAGCTGGATAACAACACCGACTGGAATGCCCTCTTCTCACTCTGTCAGGCGATGAGCCTTTTTGCGTCACGCCAGACTATTCAGATCCTGCTGCCGGAGAACGGTCCTAACGCGGCCATCAATGAACAGCTGGCCACGCTGGTCAGCCTGCTTCACAGCGATCTGCTGCTGATTGTGCGCGGCAACAAGCTCACCAAAGCGCAGGAAAATGCGGCGTGGTTCACCCAACTCGCAGCCCACGCGGTGCAGGTCACCTGTCAGACGCCTGAACAGGCGCATCTCCCAAAATGGGTGGCAGCGAGAGCGAAGCAGAACAACCTTCAGCTGGATGATGCGGCGAACCAACTGCTCTGCTACTGCTATGAAGGTAACCTGCTGGCCCTGACGCAGGCGCTGGACAGACTCTCCCTGCTCTGGCCGGATGGCAAGCTGACCTTACCGCGCGTCGAGCAGGCCGTTAACGACGCGGCGCACTTCACGCCGTTCCACTGGGTGGACGCGCTGCTGTCGGCGAAGAGCAAACGCGCCCTGCATATTCTGCAACAGCTGCGTCTCGAAGGGAGCGAACCGGTTATTCTGCTGCGTACGCTGCAGCGCGAATTGCTGCTGCTGATTACGCTCAAGCGTCAGTCTGCCCATACGCCGCTGCGTTCGCTGTTTGATAAACACCGCGTGTGGCAAAATCGCCGGGCTTTAACCACCGAGGCCGTCAACCGCCTGAGCCATGAACAGCTTCGTCAGGCTGTGCAGCTTCTGATGCGCGCTGAGCTCACGTTAAAACAAGATTATGGCCAGTCGGTCTGGGCGGAGCTGGAAAGCCTTTCTCTGCTGCTCTGCCACAAGGCGCTGGCAGACGTTTTTATTGATGGATAGCATGCATTCTTTACAGGCCTTATATGGCGGCACCTTCGACCCGGTCCATTACGGGCACCTGAAGCCGGTTGAAATTCTGGCGAATCTGATCGGCCTTCAGCGCGTCACCATTATGCCCAATAATGTCCCGCCCCATCGTCCCCAGCCCGAGGCGACCAGCGAGCAGCGAAAAGAGATGCTTGCCCTTGCCATCTCAGATAAACCGCTGTTCCGACTTGACGAGCGTGAGCTGCGTCGCGACACGCCCTCCTGGACCTCGCAGACGCTTCAGGAGTGGCGCGCCGAACAAGGGCCAGACCAGCCTCTGGCTTTTATCATCGGCCAGGATTCCCTGCTGAACTTCCCCACGTGGCATCAGTATGAAACCATCCTGGAGAACAGCCACCTGCTCGTCTGCCGCCGTCCCGGCTATCCGCTGACCATGCGCGAAGAGCAGTACCAGCAGTGGCTGGAAGATCACCTCACCGATAATGTCGAAGATCTTCACAACCAGCCTGCCGGGAAGATCTATCTGGCGGAAACGCCGTGGTTCGATATCTCTGCGACCCTCATTCGCGAGCGTTTACAGCAGGGTTTAGCGTGTGACGATCTGCTGCCAACCCCGGTGCTGGCCTATATCCATGCGCACGGTTTGTATCAGAAAAGCGCAGATGAATAGCCGGAGAGCATAAAAAGCGGCTTATTGTTTATCCTGCCTTGACAGGGTAAGCCATACTGTTATTCTCCGCTGCCAGACTTTCCCGCCGATCATTGCTTTACAGAAATTGTTTTACAAAAATGGCAATGCAATCTCAGGCGGAGGGTGGGATGATACCCGCCTTCAAAAGCCCGGCCGGAGACATTTGTCCCGACGCAGGCGTGAGTTCAGGTATACTGTCTGGCTACGAATTCAAAGTTTTACAATCTCATTCACCCCAGGGGGAAAACTTGCAGGGTAAAGCACTCCAGGATTTTGTTATTGACAAAATTGATGACCTGAAAGGTCAGGACATCATCGCTATCGACGTTAAGGGTAAATCCAGTATTACCGACTGCATGATTATCTGCACCGGTACATCGACGCGTCATGTTGTTTCAATTGCCGATCACGTGGTTCAGGAATCGCGTGCAGCAGGGCTGTTGCCGCTGGGCGTTGAAGGTGAAGCGACGGCTGACTGGGTGGTAGTCGACCTCGGCGATGTGATTGTCCACGTCATGCAGGACGAGAGCCGTCGCCTGTATGAGCTGGAAAAACTCTGGGGTTAATGCGTGAAGTTACAGCTGGTCGCCGTCGGCACCAAAATGCCGGACTGGGTACAAACCGGTTTTACTGAATATCTGCGTCGTTTTCCAAAAGACATGCCTTTCGAGCTGGTGGAAATTCCCGCCGGTAAGCGCGGCAAGAACGCTGATATCAAACGTATTCTCGATAAAGAGGGCGAACTGATGCTGGCTGCCGCAGGCAAAAACCGCATCGTCACCCTCGATATTCCAGGTAAACCCTGGGATACGCCGCAGCTGGCGCAGGAACTGGAGCGCTGGAAGCAGGATGGTCGTGACGTCAGTCTGTTGATTGGCGGACCAGAAGGGTTATCCCCTGCCTGTAAAGCGGCGGCTGAACAAAGTTGGTCTCTCTCCGCGCTGACGCTTCCCCACCCGCTCGTTCGGGTACTGGTGGCAGAAAGCCTGTATCGCGCGTGGAGCATTACTACCAACCACCCCTATCACCGCGAGTAATGACTGACCAGGGTAGATTAAGCAGCGGATGAAACTACAGAATTCTTTTCGCGACTATACGGCTGAGTCCGCGCTGTTTGTGCGCCGGGCGCTGGTCGCCTTTACCGGGATTTTGCTGCTTACCGGCGTGCTGATCGCCAACCTCTATAATCTGCAAATTGTCCGCTTTACCGACTACCAGACGCGTTCAAACGAAAACCGCATTAAGCTGGTGCCTATCGCACCCAGCCGCGGCATTATTTACGATCGTAACGGCACACCGCTGGCGTTGAACCGAACCATCTATCAAATCGAGATGATGCCGGAAAAAGTCGACAATGTTCAGGATACGCTGGAAGCGCTGAAAAGCGTTGTCGACCTTAACGATGACGATATCGCGGCCTTCAAAAAAGAGCGTGCCCGCTCTCACCGCTTCACATCTATTCCGGTTAAAACCAATCTGACGGAAGTCCAGGTGGCCCGCTTTGCGGTGAATCAGTACCGTTTCCCCGGCGTGGAAGTGAAGGGATATAAGCGTCGCTACTATCCCTACGGCTCCGCGCTGACGCATGTGATTGGCTACGTTTCCAAGATTAACGACAAAGACGTCGACCGCCTTGATAAAGACGGCAAGCTGGCCAACTACGCTGCTACGCACGATATCGGTAAGCTGGGGATCGAACGTTACTACGAAGACGTTCTGCACGGGCAAACCGGCTATGAAGAGGTTGAAGTTAACAACCGCGGCCGCGTGATCCGCCAGCTGAAAGAAGTGCCGCCTCAGGCGGGGCATGACGTCTACCTGACGCTCGATCTTAAACTTCAGCAGTACATCGAAACCCTGCTGGCGGGCAGCCGTGCAGCCGTTGTGGTCACCGATCCTCGTACCGGCGGCATCCTGGCGATGGTCTCCATGCCTAGCTATGACCCGAACCTCTTCGTGGACGGTATTTCCAGTAAAGACTATTCCGGTCTGCTGAATGACCCGAACACGCCGCTGGTGAACCGCGCGACGCAAGGGGTTTACCCGCCAGCATCAACGGTTAAACCGTACGTGGCGGTCTCTGCGCTAAGTGCCGGCGTCATCAACCGTAATACCAGCCTGTTTGACCCGGGCTGGTGGCAGCTGCCGGGTTCAGATAAGCGCTATCGTGACTGGAAAAAATGGGGCCACGGTCATCTGAACGTCACCAAATCGCTGGAGGAATCCGCGGATACCTTCTTCTATCAGGTGGCGTATGACATGGGTATCGACCGCCTGTCTGAGTGGATGAGCAAATTCGGCTACGGGCATTACACCGGCGTTGACCTTTCAGAAGAACGTTCTGGCAACATGCCAACGCGTGAATGGAAGCTGAAGCGCTTTAAAAAACCGTGGTATCAGGGTGACACCATTCCGGTGGGTATCGGCCAGGGTTACTGGACAGCGACGCCGATTCAGATGAACAAAGCCATGATGATCCTCATCAATGACGGCGTGGTAAAAGTGCCTCATCTGCTGCAGAGCACGGTTGAAGACGGCAAAAAAGTGCCGTGGAATCAGCCGCACGAGGCCCCGGTGGGAGACATTCATTCCGGCTTCTGGGAAATTGCGAAAGACGGTATGTACGGCGTGGCAAATCGCCCGAACGGTACCGCGCATAAGTACTTTGCCGGTACGCCGTATAAAGTAGCCGCAAAATCGGGTACTGCGCAGGTGTTTGGTCTGAAAGCCAACGAAACCTATAACGCGCACCGCATTGCTGAACGTCTGCGTGACCATAAGCTGATGACGGCGTTTGCCCCTTATGATAACCCGCAGGTCGCGGTAGCGATGATTCTGGAGAACGGCGGTGCCGGACCAGCAGTAGGGACCATCATGCGCCAGATCCTTGACCACATTATGCTGGGTGATAACAACACCGAACTGCCGGCTGAAAACCCGGCCGCCGCTGCGGCGGAGGACCAATAATCATGACGGATAATCCAAATAAAAAATCGCTGTGGGACAAAATCCACATCGACCCAGCCATGCTGCTGATCCTGCTGGCTCTGCTGGTTTACAGCGCCCTGGTTATCTGGAGCGCCAGCGGCCAGGACATCGGCATGATGGAGCGCAAAATCGGCCAGATCGCCATGGGCCTGATCATTATGGTAGTGATGGCGCAAATCCCGCCGCGCGTATACGAAGGCTGGGCCCCCTATCTCTACATCTTCTGTATTATTTTGCTGGTTGCGGTAGATGCGTTTGGCGCCATTTCAAAAGGCGCGCAGCGCTGGCTGGATCTGGGCGTTGTCCGCTTCCAGCCCTCGGAAATTGCCAAAATCGCCGTTCCGTTGATGGTGGCACGCTTTATCAACCGCGACGTCTGTCCACCGTCTCTGAAAAATACCGCCATCGCGCTGGTGCTTATTTTCCTGCCGACGCTGCTGGTTGCGGCGCAGCCTGACCTTGGCACCTCAATTCTTATCGCCCTTTCCGGCCTGTTTGTCCTTTTCCTGTCGGGACTGAGCTGGCGCCTGATTGGTATCGCGGTGGTGCTGGTTGCGGCGTTCATTCCTATCCTCTGGTTCTTCCTGATGCATGATTACCAGCGCCAGCGCGTCATGATGCTGCTCGATCCGGAAACCGATCCGCTGGGCGCGGGCTATCATATTATTCAGTCCAAGATTGCAATTGGCTCCGGCGGCCTGCGCGGTAAAGGCTGGCTGCACGGCACGCAGTCGCAGCTGGAGTTTTTACCTGAACGTCACACCGACTTTATCTTTGCGGTACTGGCGGAAGAGCTGGGGCTGGTTGGCATCTTAATATTGCTGGCGCTGTACGTCCTGCTGATCATGCGGGGATTGTGGATTGCAGCACGCGCGCAAACCACCTTTGGTCGCGTCATGGCCGGCGGGTTGATGCTGATTTTATTCGTTTATGTCTTCGTAAATATTGGTATGGTGAGTGGTATTCTGCCGGTGGTAGGCGTACCGCTGCCGCTGGTGAGTTACGGAGGCTCGGCACTGATCGTGTTGATGGCCGGGTTTGGTATCGTGATGTCGATCCATACCCACAGAAAAATGTTGTCAAAAAGCGTATAAAAATAAGGGGATCGGAATGCGTAAGCAGTGGCTGGGGATCTGCATCGCGGCAAGTTTACTTGCGGCCTGCACAAGTGATGATGGTCAGCAACAGGCAACCGTCGCGCCGCCGCAGCCTGCGGTGTGTAATGGCCCGATCGTTGAAATCAGCGGTGCCGATCCCGTTTATGAACCGCTGAATGCCAGTGCCAATCAGGATTACGAGCGCGACGGCAAAAGCTATAAAATTGTTCAGGATCCTTCCCGTTTCAGTCAGGCGGGCTTTGCCGCCATTTATGATGCCGAGCCAGGCAGTAACCTGACGGCTTCCGGGGAAGCGTTCGACCCAATGCAGCTGACGGCAGCACATCCGACGCTGCCGATCCCGAGCTACGCCCGTATCACCAACCTGGCGAATGGCCGCATGATCGTCGTGCGTATCAACGACCGCGGCCCGTACGGGAATGACCGTGTGATTTCCCTGTCGCGCGCGTCTGCCGATCGCCTGAACACCTCAAACAACACCAAGGTCCGTATTGATCCGATTATCGTCGCGCAGGATGGTTCGCTCTCCGGGCCGGGAACCGCGTGTACGACGGTGGCAAAACAGACCTATGCCCTTCCTGACCGCCCAAATCTTGACGGCGGGATGGGAAGCGTCTCGTCTCCGGCAGAGCCTGCTCAGCCGGGGGGAGAAATACGTCCGATCAGCAATGACACGCTGCAAAGCGAGGATTCTACCGGCGCGCCGGTAAAGAGTAGCGGTTTTCTTGGCGCACCGACGACCTTAGCCTCAGGCGTGCTGGAAGGCAGTGAGCCGACTCCAGCCCCTGCTCCCGTTGCGGCACCAGCAACTCAGCCGGCTCCCGTAACGGCGCCAGCGGCCACGCAAAGTGCGGCGGTGGCGGCTCCAACAGCGGCCAGCGGCAGCTATATGGTTCAGGTAGGCGCAGTGAGCGATCAGGCCCGGGCCAAACAGTATCAACAGCGTCTGAGCCAGCAGTTTGGCGTACCGGGACGCGTTGAACAGAACGGCGCGGTCTGGCGCATTCAGATGGGACCGTTTGCCAGCAAATCGCAGGCCGCGTCCCTGCAGCAGCGTCTGCAGAATGAAGCTCAACTTCAGTCATTTATCGCTGTTGCGAAATAATTAACCGGCGGTATCCGAATTGTCAGTTTGTGTAAAACACATTCACAAACTCATGCTTAAAGTCGGATGCCTGCCTGAATAGCATTTGCTATAGTAAGGCACTTTTTTTAATTCCATCACGGATGTCGTAGTTCTGACCATGAAGACCACTTTTTCTGCTCGTTTTGTGCAGCGCATGGCGCTGACCACGGCCCTTTGCGCGGCTGCGCTCTCTGCAGCTCACGCCGATGACCTGAATATCAAGACCATGATCCCTGGCGTTCCGCAAATCGACGCGGAATCCTACATCCTGATCGATTACAACTCTGGCAAAGTGCTGGCAGAACAGAATGCCGATGCCCGCCGTGACCCGGCCAGCCTGACCAAAATGATGACCAGCTATGTTATCGGCCAGGCGATGAAGGCTGGTAAATTCAAAGAATCGGATCTGGTCACCATCGGTAACGATGCGTGGGCAACCGGAAACCCTGTATTCAAAGGTTCCTCTCTGATGTTCCTGAAGCCGGGTATGCAGGTTCCTGTTTCCCAGCTGATTCGCGGTATCAACCTGCAGTCGGGTAACGATGCCTGCGTGGCAATGGCCGATTTCGCCGCCGGTAGCCAGGACGCATTCGTGGGCCTGATGAACAGCTACGTTAATGCGCTGGGTCTGAAAAACAGCCATTTCCAGACCGTACACGGCCTGGACGCAGACGGTCAGTACAGCTCCGCACGTGATATGGCCCTGATTGGTCAGGCGCTGATCCGCGATGTCCCTAATGAATACTCTATTTATAAAGAGAAAGAGTTCACCTTCAACGGTATTCGTCAGACCAACCGTAACGGCCTGCTGTGGGATAACAGCCTGAACGTTGACGGCATCAAAACTGGCCACACCGACAAAGCGGGCTACAACCTGGTGGCTTCTGCCACTGAAGGTCAGATGCGTCTGATCTCTGCCGTGATGGGCGGCCGTACCTTTAAAGGTCGTGAAACCGAAAGCAAAAAACTGCTGACCTGGGGCTTCCGCTTCTTCGAAACCGTGAACCCACTGAAAGCAGGCAAAGAGTTTGCGTCTGAACCCGTCTGGTTCGGCGACAACGACCGTGCTTCACTCGGCGTTGATAAAGACCTCTACCTGACCATTCCACGCGGTCGTATGAAGGATCTGAAAGCCAGCTACGTTCTGAACAGCACCGAACTGCACGCCCCGCTGCAGAAAAACCAGGTTGTGGGCACGATTAACTTCCAGCTGGATGGAAAAACGATCGATCAGCGTCCGCTGGTTGTCCTGCAGGAAATTCCTGAAGGCAATTTCTTCGGCAAAATCATTGATTACATTAAATTGATGTTCCATCACTGGTTTGGTTAAAAATTGAACACTTGAAAGTGTGATTTTGATCCCCATATACTAAGTATCCTGATAACTCCCACCTGACGTGGGAGTTATTATTTTTTGACGTTACGCCGGAGCTGACATGAAAACCAAACTTAACGAACTGCTTGAATTCCCTACCTCATTTACCTACAAAGTAATGGGTCTGGCGAAACCTGAGCTGGTTGATCAGGTGGTTGAAGTGGTACAGCGCCATGCGCCGGGTGACTACTCTCCGTCAGTAAAACCAAGCAGCAAGGGCAACTACCACTCGGTTTCTATTACCATCACTGCGACACACATTGAGCAGGTGGAAACGCTGTACGAAGAGCTCGGCAATATCGAAATTGTTCGTATGGTGCTGTAGTCCCTTTGCGGTTACCCGGTTTGCCGGGTAACCCCTCTCCCCCGCTGTGATATACTCCCCCACACCTTTTGTCCCTCGTCTTCGGAGACGCAGTTTTGTATCAGGATAAAATTCTGGTCCGTCACCTCGGGCTGCAACCTTATGAGCCTGTCTCCCAGGCCATGCATGACTTCACCGATTCACGCGATGACAGCACCCCAGATGAAATCTGGCTGGTCGAACACCTGCCGGTATTTACGCAGGGCCAGGCGGGTAAAGCAGAGCATTTGCTAATGACGGGAGATATCCCGGTTATTCAGAGCGATCGCGGCGGTCAGGTCACGTATCATGGGCCCGGGCAGCAGGTGATGTACGTCCTGCTCAATCTGAAGCGTAGAAAGCTGGGCGTGCGTGAACTGGTGACCTTACTTGAAAACACTGTCGTCAACACCCTGGCAGAATATGGTATTGACGCGCATCCGCGCGCCGATGCGCCGGGCGTCTACGTTGGGGAAATGAAGATTTGTTCTCTGGGGCTGCGTATTCGTAAAGGCTGCTCATTCCATGGCCTGGCCTTGAATATTAATATGGATCTCGCGCCTTTCCAGCGCATAAACCCCTGCGGCTACGCCGGCATGGAAATGACGCAAATGTGTCAGTGGGTTGAAACCGCTACGCCAGAACATATTCGTCCCGTGCTTTTAAAGCATATGTTAGCACTACTTAACAATCCCCCGCACGAATATATCCCTGCTTAATATATCATACTACAGGGCTCGCTAATTTGACGGGCCGCTGTTTATTTACCGCTTTTGCGCTTTACAATAATCCGCGGATTCTATATTTTCGAAGCGCCCGAATATTATCGCTACATATTATTTAGCCTCCAGCAAGCATGGCAAACACGGCATAAGTAATGTGAGCAATTATCACACAACTGTTTGTTTTTGATAAACAAGTGAAACAAAACCAACACTTTACGAATCTCTACAAGCATAATAAATAAATTCAACTATCATTCATATTGTGAATGTATACGGAGTGAAAGCGTGGAGTATAATAATTTACCGGCCAAACGACTGAATGAACCCGGTGGCGAAGACAAGCCGCAAATTTTTCGGACTTTACGTAATATTGATCTCAATTTACTGACTATTTTTGAGGCAGTATATGTCCATAAGGGTATCGTTAACGCTGCGAAAATTCTTAATCTCACGCCATCAGCAATAAGTCAGTCAATCCAAAAGCTTCGCGCTATATTTCCTGATCCGTTATTTATCCGTAAGGGCCAGGGGGTAACGCCGACGGCTTACGCTACCCATCTTCATGAGTACATCAGCCAGGGGCTTGAGTCGATTCTGGGCGCACTTGATTTAACCGGAAGCTATGATAAGCAGCGAACCATCACCATCGGCTGTTCCCCTTCTGTAGGGGTGCTGGTCATGCCTGCGATCTTTAAGGCCGTTAAAGAGCATGCGCCGCAGCTTCTGCTACGCAATGTGCCTCTCAATGAACCTGACATTCAGCTTGCCCAGTTCCAGACGGACCTGATTATTGAAAGCGGCAGCTTCAGTGCCAGAGCTCTGGGGCAAAATGTGCTTTATGCGGATAACCTGGTACTGGTTTGCCGCCAGCAGCATCCTGCTCTTAGCGAGCCGTTAACCATCGAAAACCTGCGCAACTACGACCACTCATCTTTCATGACCGAAGGACAATCTAATCATGCACTTCGTCAGCGTATTGATGAAATTTTCCCGGAACGTCAGATCAGCTTCAGCAGTTACAATATGTTTACCACCGCATCCCTGATCGGCAGCAGCGACATGCTGTGCGTTATGCCATCACGCCTGTACAGCCTGCTACAAAAATGCTGGCCGCTGGAAAGCATCCCGCTCAGTCAGCTTAATGCGGAATCCATCGAGATTTCACTGCATTACAACAAGCTGAGTTTGCGCGATCCGGTCCTGGAAAACGTCATCCGCATTATCCGTCAGGCCTTCTGACAGGTTTAGCCAGCACAAGTCCCTGCAACCCGCAGGGCAAAAGGCACAAAACAACAACTATTTTACAAATTGGCGATCTGGCAGGCTGCTTTAACGACCGTTTCAATGATATACTGCCTGTCGTTCGTTCAAAAATAGTTGATAAATACAACATTCCCTTGAATTGAAACGCTTTCCTTCGATATTCGCAACTGGAACACGCACGCTATGAGTAAACCCATTGTGATGGAACGCGGTGTTAAATACCGCGATGCCGATAAAATGGCCCTTATCCCGGTTAAAAACGTGGCTACAGAGCGCGAGGCGCTGTTAAGAAAACCGGAATGGATGAAAATCAAACTTCCGGCCGACTCTTCGCGTATCCAGGGGATCAAAGCGGCGATGCGCAAGAATGGCCTTCACTCCGTCTGTGAAGAAGCCTCTTGCCCGAACCTTGCTGAATGTTTCAATCACGGTACCGCGACGTTTATGATTCTGGGTGCTATCTGTACCCGCCGCTGCCCGTTCTGCGATGTTGCTCATGGCCGTCCAGTCGCTCCTGATGCTAACGAACCCCAAAAACTGGCGCAGACCATCGCCGACATGGCGCTGCGTTATGTGGTTATCACGTCAGTTGACCGTGACGACCTGCGTGATGGTGGTGCTCAGCACTTCGCCGACTGTATTACGGCCATTCGCGAGAAAAGCCCTAACATCAAAATCGAGACGCTGGTGCCTGATTTCCGCGGCCGTATGGACCGCGCGCTGGATATCCTCACCGCAACGCCGCCAGATGTGTTTAACCACAACCTGGAGAACGTGCCGCGTATCTACCGTCAGGTGCGTCCGGGCGCTGACTATAACTGGTCCCTGAAGCTGCTGGAGCGTTTCAAAGAAGCGCATCCGCATATTCCGACCAAGTCTGGTCTGATGGTGGGTCTGGGTGAAACCAATGATGAAATCATCGAGGTGATGCGCGATCTTCGCCGCCACGGTGTGACCATGTTGACCCTGGGCCAGTATCTGCAGCCAAGCCGTCACCACCTGCCGGTACAGCGCTACGTGAGCCCTGACGAATTCGATGAAATGAAAGCCGAAGCGATGGCGATGGGCTTCACCCACGCTGCCTGCGGCCCATTCGTTCGCTCCTCATACCATGCCGATATGCAGGCTAAAGGCGAAGAAGTTAAATAATGCTGTAATATTCATTTACAGTAATACAAAAAAACCGGCCTCATGAGCCGGTTTTTTTTCGCAAGCCCTCAGGCGTTGCCGTCACTCTTTGTGAGAAAGCTTGTCTGCCGGGACGTCATCCTCGGCGCTTTTCTTCGCTGCTGCATCATCATCGTTCATCGCTTTCTTAAAGCCTTTGATGGCAGCCCCCAGGTCACCGCCCAGCGTGCGTAACTTCTTGGTACCAAACAGCAGGACGACCAGTGCGGCAACCACCAGCAGTTTGGTAATACTAATCTCACCCATAGATACCTTCTTTACTTAAAACAGGCTGCATTCAGCGCCAAAACCTGACTGTATTAACGGTCATTTAGCGCGTGCACACAATAGCAATCTGTAACAAGGTGAATCAAGCATTGTTGAAAAAAACATCACAATAATTGCGGTGGCGCAAACCGACGATTGCGAAGAACGGGTAATTGCTGACGCGCAAGCGCAATTCTCTCTAAGTTTATCTCCGCCACCAGCAAATCCGGGGCTTCAGCGGCAGCGGCGATCGTCACCCCCAGCGGATCAACTACCCTGCTTTGCCCAATGTTTTTCGTGCCACATTCTCCTGCGGCAACGACATAACAGGTGGTATCCAGCGCGCGCGCCGCAAGCAGCGTTGCCCAGTGGTGCTCTTTTAACGGCCCTCTGACCCACGCGGCAGGCAGCACCAGTACGTCCGCCCCCTGCAGCGCCAGATGCAGCGCCAGCTCGGGAAAACGCAGGTCATAGCAGGTCATCAGCCCGATCCTGAATCCGTCAATCTCCAGCAGCGGTGGGATATTGTCTCCGGGGTCAACGCGTCGCGACTCCTGGATGCTGAACGCATCATAGAGGTGAAGCTTGGCGTAGCGTGCGACGATGGTCCCGTCACGAATCGCCACCAGCGTATTCACCGCGCGACCCGGCGTGGAGGGAACATGGATCGTTAAGATCGTCGTCATCGTATTGCCTGCGCTTTGGCCGAGCAATTGCTGTAAGAATTCGCCATCCAGCGGCTGCGCGGACTTCACGGACAAATCCGGGTCGTTATCAGCTCTGGCCAGCAGCGCCTCGGGGAGAACCAACAACGACGCGCCTTTCTGTCGGGCCTGCATCATCAGGTTGACGCATGTTTTCGCATTCACATGCCAGTCAGGCGTGACGGCAAACTGCCCTACCGCTACATACATATTTGTCCCCTCATCATAAACGGCGTTAAACTCGCTACTCTTACACATCAAATAGCAGGTATTAAGCGTGTTACAACTACTTTTAGCCGTTTTTATTGGTGGGGGAACGGGTAGCGTTGCGCGATGGTTTTTGAGTATGCGGTTTAATCCCCTGCATCAGGCGATTCCCATGGGGACGCTTGCCGCAAACCTGATTGGTGCTTTCATCATTGGTATGGGGCTGGCCTGGTTTAATCGAATGACGCACATCGACCCAATATGGAAGGTATTGATTACCACCGGATTCTGCGGCGGTTTGACCACCTTCTCAACCTTTTCTGCGGAAACGGTTTTTCTGTTTCAGGAAGGCCGTATCGGGTGGGCGCTGATGAATATCGCGATTAACATGCTCGGATCCTTTGCAATGACGGGGATCGCATTTTGGCTCTTTTCTTCCGCAAGCGCGCATTAACAGCCGAACCGTTAATGTTGGCTTAATTTTTCTCTGTCACTCTGAATGCAATACTCAACGAGGGTGACAGAATGAAACAGAGTCTGATGAGCGCAGGAATGGTGTTGTTGAGCGTGCTGATCGTTGCAAGCTTCCTGAAAATGTATCTGCTAGGCTGATTCAAAACGAAAAAAACCCGCTCAGTGAGCGGGTTTTGAAATTCTTGCTGACGCGTCTGAATTACAGAGCGATTACGTTAGCAGCAGAAGGGCCTTTGGCACCGTTAGTGATTTCGAACTCTACACGCTGACCTTCAGCCAGAGTTTTGAAACCATTAGACTGGATTGCAGAGAAGTGTACGAACACGTCTTTGCTGCCATCTTCAGGAGTAATGAAACCGAATCCTTTGGACTCATTAAACCACTTAACGTTACCTTTAATCTTAGACATCAAAATTACCTTTACATTAAAAAACGACACAAATGCTGTGTCGGTTATCAGTACATCAATTGTGGGACCTTTTGTCCAGCGGATCTTTGATAAAAAGTGACTAAAGTCGCGTTAATTTTCACTGACAGATTTTTATCGCTTATGAATCAGCGCCTGCGCGTTTTTTCACCAGTATGTAACGTTTTGTCAGTTAAAACTGAAAACGCATCCAGGCGAAGTAAACGTTACCGTTGTTATACGTACCCGGAATGTAGGTCATCTGGAACGTTGCGGGACCATAGCCAATAGAGGCCAAAGGCAGCAGCACCGGGATTGGAATGTATTTCCAGTTGTCACGTGCAGTGACCCCGGCGGTATAGCCCAAACCGACATGGAAGTTCTCGTCCGCTAGCGGGCGCCAGGTTTTTTCCCAACCATATCCCCCAATCGGCTCCCATTTATTAAACGAGTCTTTGAAGGCCATCAGATAGATACCATGCCAGTTTCCCTTTTCATCCCAGCGGGACTGGCCAAAACCCGCGCCCCACGGACGCTCGTTGTATTTATCGGTTTTCTCTTTGTCATAAGCAAAACGCGCATGCCACGTTATTGCCGGGACATAGAGATCATAATGTTCAGGTGCCGTCCAGGTCTGGGAAACATTATCCGTAAAGGTTGAAAACCAGCCTTTATCCGTCGCGGTTTCTTCTGCCTGTGCAACAGAAGAAAACGTTAACTGCCCAAAAATAAACAACAAAATAGAGAAAAATGTATTACGTACAATCACAATGCAATTACCATTCTTAGTATTCGAGGCAAAGTTTACCACAACATAGTTGAATAAAGGCTTAACGGCATCGGCGTTATTCCTAATTATTCGGCCACTTCCCGGGAATATTCTTAAAGAAAGCCGACGATACGTTCAAATAAGCCCACAAGATGTGTGACTTTTACCATTTGGCATTGTTAATCAGTAACTTGTAAAACCACACAAAGCATTAACAATTTGTTATCATTATTAATGACATGTTGCGCAGTTTCTGAGGGTCAAGGACCTCATGACATAAATGTATGGACCATGGCAAAAACACGGTTGTTCTGTTCTTTAGTCGTCAGTTTATTGATTTTAATCAGCAAGAACAGAACATTTATTCGGCACATTTTCATCCTTCTTTTTTTATTGATTTTTGTGCTCCATTGCAGCAGAGATACAGGGGAAATCATGCTTACGTTATTCGAACTCCTTATTGGAGTCGTCGTCATTGTCGGCGTCGCACGCTACATCATTAAAGGCTACTCGGCCACGGGCGTATTATTTGTCGGCGGTTTAACGCTGCTGATTATCAGCGCAATAATGGGGCACCAGGTGTTACCTGCCAGCGCGACCAGTACCGGTTACACTGCTACAGATATTGTTGAATACATTAAAATATTGCTCATGAGCCGCGGCGGTGACCTGGGTATGATGATCATGATGCTGTGCGGTTTTGCAGCCTACATGACCCACATCGGCGCCAACGACATGGTCGTTAAGCTTGCCTCCAAGCCCCTGCAATACATCAACTCGCCGTATCTGCTGATGGTCGCCGCCTATTTCCTCGCCTGCCTCATGTCGCTGGCCGTTTCGTCAGCTACCGGACTTGGCGTACTGCTCATGGCGACGCTGTTCCCGGTTATGGTGAACGTCGGTATCAGCCGTGGCGCGGCCGCGGCAATTTGCGCGTCTCCGGCAGCGATTATTCTCTCCCCGACCTCCGGCGACGTCGTGCTGGCGGCAAAGGCGGCGGAGATGTCACTCATCGACTTCGCCTTTAAAACCACGTTACCAATCTCGATTGTTGCCATCGTGGGCATGGGGATCGCGCATTTCTTCTGGCAGCGCTATCTCGATAAGAAAGAAAACATCAGCCATGAAATGATGGACGTGAGTGAGATCACCACGACGGCTCCCGCGTTCTATGCCATTCTGCCGTTCACCCCGATCGTCGGAGTGCTGATTTTTGACGGCAAATGGGGTCCACAGCTGCACATCATCACCATTCTGGTCATCTGTATGCTGCTGGCCGCCGTGCTGGAGTTTGTACGCGGTTTTAACACGCAAAAAGTCTTCTCGGGTCTGGAAGTTGCGTATCGCGGTATGGCGGATGCCTTCGCTGGCGTGGTGATCCTGCTGGTTGCAGCGGGCGTTTTTGCCCAGGGTCTGAGCACGATCGGCTTTATCCAGAGCCTGATTTCTATCGCCACCTCGTTCGGCTCGGCCAGTATTATCCTGATGCTGGTTCTGGTGGTGCTCACCATGCTGGCAGCCATGACCACCGGTTCCGGTAATGCGCCTTTCTACGCTTTCGTTGAGATGATCCCGAAACTGGCTCACTCCTCAGGTATTAACCCGGCCTACCTCTCCATTCCCATGCTGCAGGCGTCAAACCTGGGTCGTACCATTTCGCCTGTGTCGGGCGTGGTCGTCGCCGTTGCCGGGATGGCGAAAATCTCGCCATTCGAAGTGGTAAAACGCACCTCAGTGCCCGTTATAGTTGGTCTGATTATCGTGATTATCGCCACCGAAGTGCTGGTTCCCGGCGCGGCCTAAGCTAAATTATGGATATCCAAAAAGCGCCTGCAGGCGCTTTTTGTGCTTTAATAACTTCCAGAAATAAATCGTGCTCATTCGATCAGGAAATCATATGTTCAGGAAGGATATCGTCATCCCGTCTGGCGCAATGGCGCTTGCTCTCTGTATCTTCTCCGCTCAGGCGGAACCGCTGAAGGCAACACAGTATGGCGATTTCGATCGTTATGTGCTGGCCCTGTCCTGGCAAACCGGGTTTTGCCAGAGCATGGTCGAGCGCAACCGCAATGAACCTGACGAATGTCGCCTGCAAAAAGAGCGCGATAATAAAGCCGATTTTCTGACCGTTCACGGTCTATGGCCTGGCCTGCCGAAATCTATTGCCGCACGCGGCGTGGATGAGCGTCGATGGATGCGTTTTGGCTGCGCCACGCGCCCTATCCCGAACATGCCGGAAGTGAAGGCCAGCCGCAAATGCAATGCAGCCGAAACCGGACTGTCGCTTTCCGCGGCCGCAAAGCTCAACGACGTGATGCCGGGCGCGGGCGGTAATTCCTGCCTGGAACGTTATGAATATGCCAAACATGGCGTCTGCTTTGGTTTCGATCCGGATGCCTATTTCGGCACGATGGTGCGGATGAATCAGGAAGTTAAAAACAGCGCGGTTGGTAAATTCCTCGCCGATAATTACGGGAAAACCGTCAATCGCAGCGACTTTGACATTGCCGTTGCCAAAAGCTGGGGCAAAGAAAACATCAAAGCGATCAAGCTGACCTGCAACGGCAATCCGGCGTATCTGACCGAGATGCAGGTTTCGCTTAAGGCGGACACCATTAACAACCCGCTTTCTGCGGCGTCATTTGCCCCGCAGCCACATCCAGGTAACTGCGGAAAACAGTTTGTGATTGATAAAGCCGGCTACTGAGCCGCACCCGGGCGCACCATATCAAACCGGTTTTCATCGCTGATGCCATAATACGCCGTCGGCCCACCCGCACGCAGGATGGGCTGCGCTTTCGCCGTCTGGTAAATCCCCTCTTCCAGCAGCGTTTCGGCGATATGGATACCGACCACCTCCCCCAGCACCAGCCAGGTATCAACCGGTGTGCCGTCGGCACCGGTCAGTTGAATGCACTGCGACAGGCGGCACTCAAAGTTTACCGGGCTTTCCGCGACGCGCGGCGCGTTAACCAGCTGGCTCGCCGCCGGCGTGAGTCCGGCAAAGCTAAATTCATCCCGATCGTGAGGAAGCATGGCAGAGGTTTGGTTCATGGCTTCGGCAAGATCGCGGGTTGCGAGGTTCCAGACAAACTCTTTTGTTTCGTTAATATTACGCACGCTGTCCTTCCAGCCGTTGCTGGAAAAACCGATGATCGGCGGGCGATAGTTAAAGCAGTTAAAGAAGCTGTACGGTGCGAGATTCAGCTGACCGGCCTTATCGCATGAGGAGATCCAGCCGATCGGACGCGGTCCAATAATGGCGTTCAGCGGATCGTGCGGCAGGCCGTGACCCTGAGACGGTTGGTAGAAGTACATAATTCTCTCTCGTTGGTGGGCAACGCCCGGGTTCAGGACACTCAGCGTAACGTATTCCGCCCGGAATGAAGACTGAATAAATTTCAGCGAAAATTCATATGGACCATGAATGTGACCTTCATCACTTCAAACTTGCGTGCTCAGCCAGTATCATCGGGAGAGTTAAACCCTCGCTGCCAGACGGCGAGGGTTTTCTTTTGGATTGGTTTCTGCGTTACACGCAGCATTAACGACATGGAGTAAAAATGTCCAGACCTACAATTATCATCAATGAGCTCGACGCAGAACGTATCGACAGGCTGCTGGAAAAAGCAGAGTTTGCCTCACTTCCCGTGGCCGACGCCCTGAATGAGGAGCTCGACCGGGCACAGATGTGCACGCCTGAGACGATGCCGCATGACGTGGTCACCATGAACAGCCAGGTAAAATTCCGCAACCTTACCACCGGTGAAGAGCTGACCCGAACGCTGGTTTACCCGGCTCAGATGACCGACAGCAGCGCACAGCTTTCTGTTCTTGCGCCTGTGGGTGCCGCACTGCTGGGCCTGCGCACGGGCGATACCATCCACTGGGAATTGCCGGGCGGCGCCTCTGCTCATCTTGAAGTGCTGGCGTTGCTCTACCAGCCAGAAGCCGCGGGCGATTACCTGCGTTAACCACTTCTGAACAAGCGCCCCCGCTTTGCACAGAGGATGCAGCCGCATCCTCTTTCCGTAAATTCACCCCATTTTCTTATATCGCGCAAAAAGCCCTTAATCCACGCTTAATCTGTTTTGGTGCCGTGGGGACGGTCATGAGTGAGATACTGGCTATCACACTTATTTTTCTGATTATTGCGGCGATTATCGTCATGGCCGTGCTTTATCTTGAACGCCACAGCTAGGCGAGTATTCATGCAACCCCACCGGGGAAAGCATTTACCAGGCCCTTAACTTTCTGCTCTGCGGCCTCGGGTGTTTCTGCACCAGGGACCAGAATCACCTTCCGGCACTCCTCCTCCCGTTTTTCGAATACCTTATAGGCGCGTTCCGCATCAGCCAGGGGGAGATAATGGGTCACGATCTCTTCCGGGGTAAGCAGCCCTTTTTCGATCAGCGGCAGCAGTTCACCCAGCCAGGCATGGACGTGCGTCTGGCCCATTTTGAACGTCAGCCCCTTATCAAAGGCATCGCCAAACAGGAAGCCATGAATAAACCCGGCGTACACGCCGGGTACGCTAACTACGCCACCGCGTCGAACGGCAGCAATGCACTGCCGCAACGCTTTGCCGCTACTGCCTTCAATTTTAAGATTGCTGAGGATCGTTTCGGTGGTGCTACCTTTCGCTTCGAACCCTACCGCATCAATCACGGCGTCAACGCCGCGCTGGCCAGCGGTCTGTTCGATGACTTTTTCCGCCGCGTCGTTATCAGCATCAAAGTTGATGGGAATTGCGCCGTAACGCGCCTCGGCAAATCGCAAACGGTACGGGTGGTGATCGATAACAAAAATCTGCTCAGCCCCTAACAGCCGCGCGCAGGCAATGGTCAGTAGCCCCACCGGCCCGGCGCCGAAAACCGCAACGCTTGAGCCTTTTTCAATCTGCGCATTTTTTACCGCCTGCCAGGCCGTGGGCAAAATATCGGACAGGAACAGCGCCTTATCATCGGAAAGAAGCTGCGGGACCTTAAACGGTCCGACGTTCCCCTTCGGCACGCGGACATATTCCGCCTGTCCCCCCGGCACGCCGCCGTAGAGATGGCTGTAGCCAAACAGCGCGGCCGGTGCGGGAATTTGCTTTTTGTTAAGCGCGGCGCCCTGCCCGGCATTGGTATTCTCACAGGCTGCGTATTGCTGCAGACGACAGAAGAAACAGTCTCCGCAGGCGATGACAAAGGGGATCACCACGCGATCGCCTTTTTGCAAATTCTTCACCTCTGCGCCGCACTCGACGATTTCCCCCATAAACTCATGGCCAAAAATGTCGCCGTGCTGCACCTTCGGGATCTTTCCGCGATAGAGATGCAAATCGGAGCCGCAGATAGCCGTGGCCGTGACGCGCAGAATGATATCGTCGGGCTGTTCGATAATGGGATCGGGTACATTCTCGACGCGAACATGGTGCGGACCGTGATACGTAAGTGCTTTCATGCGACCTCCGAAAGGTTCCAGGTAAGTGTATAAGGGTAGCTATCCCTGAAGGTCTGCCCCGGAATACGGGGCTTTTGAGATTTATCCTGGTGAGATAAGAAAACTGACGGAGCGCTTACAGAAACCATTTATTTTTTATGGTTGAATGAGTACAGCGTTTATAAACAAGGAGAAACGGGTATGTATCAGAGAATCATTATGCCGGTTGATGTTTTTGAGATGGAGCTGAGCGACAAGGCCGTTCGCCATGCGGAGTTCCTGGCGCAGCAGGACGGTGTTATCCATCTTTTGCACGTACTGCCGGGCTCAGCCAGCCTGAGCCTGCACCGCTTTGCCGCCGATGTACGCCGCTTCGAGGAGCATTTGCAGCATGAAGCGGAAACTCGCCTGCAAACCATGGTCAGCCACTTCAGCATCGACCCTTCTCGCATCAAAACGCACGTCAGATTCGGCAGCGTACGCGATGCGGTAAACGAACTGGCGAACGAGCTGAAAGCAGACGTGGTGGTCATCGGTTCGCGCAACCCTTCCATTACCACGCATCTGCTGGGCTCTAACGCCTCCAGCGTGATCCGCCACACTCACATACCGGTGATGGTCGTAAGATAAAAAAAGAGGCCACCTTTCGGTGGCCTCTCGCTATTGCAGGTGTAGCCTTACTTTCTTCTATTATGCGGTTTTGGTGCGAATCAGATAGTCAAACGAACTCAGAGACGCCTTCGCCCCTTCGCCCGTGGCGATAATGATCTGTTTGTACGGCACGGTGGTGCAGTCGCCCGCCGCAAACACGCCTTTCACGCTGGTTTCACACTTCGCATCGATGATGATTTCGCCCATGCGGTTGCGCTCAATAGCCCCTTCCAGCCAGGTGGTATTTGGCAGCAGACCAATCTGCACGAAGATCCCAGACAGCTGAACGCTGTGCACGTCGCCGCTCACGCGGTCGCGGTATTCCAGGCCCGTCACTTTGCTGCCGTCGCCCTTCACTTCCGTGGTCTGCGCGTTCAGTACGATATCGACGTTTTTCAGGCTGCGAACTTTATCCTGCAGTACCTGGTCGGCCTTCATCTCTGGAGCGAACTCCAGAAGGGTAACGTGCTCAACAATCCCCGCCAGGTCGATAGCCGCTTCCACGCCGGAGTTACCGCCGCCGATCACCGCCACGCGTTTACCTTTAAACAGCGGGCCGTCGCAGTGCGGACAGTAGGTCACGCCTTTGGTGCGGTACTGATCTTCGCCCGGGACGTTCATGTTGCGCCATTTCGCACCGGTGGCAATGATAATGCTGCGCGCTTTCAGCACCGCGCCGGACGCGGTTTCAATCTGGTGTAAACCACCCTCTACTGCGGCCGGAACCAGCTTGCTGGCGCTCTGGCTGTCGATAACGTCTACGTCATAGTCGCTGACGTGCGCCTTCAGCGCCCCCGCCAGCTTCTGGCCTTCGGTCTTCGGTACGGAGATGTAGTTTTCGATATCCACGGTATCGAGCACCTGGCCACCAAAGCGTTCGCCCATCAGGCCGGTACGAATACCTTTACGCGCGGAGTACACCGCTGCCGCCGCACCCGCAGGGCCGGAACCGACGATCAGCACGTCGTAGGCATCGCGTTTGTTCAGCGCTTCCGCCGCACGTTTTTCAGCACCGGTATCCACTTTGGCAACGATTTCGGTCAGCGTCATACGCCCCTGGCCGAACTCTTTGCCGTTCATGTAGACCGCCGGAACGCCCATCACGTTGCGATCGGTGATTTCATTCTGGAAGGTACCGCCGTCAATCGCCGTGTGCTTGATGCGCGGGTTCAGGACCGACATCAGGTTCAGCGCCTGCACCACGTCCGGGCAGTTGTGGCAGGAGAGCGAGTAATAGGTTTCAAACTCAAAATCGCCGTCGATATCGCGGATCTGCTCCAGCAGCGCCTGCGCTTCTTTTGACGGATGACCACCGGTCCACAGCAGTGCCAGCACCAGTGAAGTAAATTCGTGACCCAGAGGCGAGCCGGCAAAGCGCGGTCCCTGATCGGAGCCTGGATTGGTAATCAGGAAAGAGGGCTTACGGACCGGCAGCGCGTTGTCTTCTTTGAAGGTCACTTTCGGCGACAGCTCGGCGATCTCCGCCAGCAGTTCCTTGATCTCTGCCGATTTTGCGCTGTCGTCCAGCGTGGCAATCAGCTCAACGGGTTTGGTCAGTTTCTCAAGGTAGGCCTTGAGCTGGGTTTTCATGTTAGTGTCGAGCATTGTTCTTCCCTCTCTTAAGACGTCATCATGCAAGCTGCCTTATACGGGCGGCCTGAATGCAACTTGCATCATGGTGCTGGAATGAAATGGGCGCGGGTGCGCCCATTGATTGTCGGATGGGCAAAACTTAGATTTTACCAACCAGATCTAAGGATGGAGCCAGCGTTGCTTCGCCTTCTTTCCATTTCGCCGGGCACACTTCGCCTGGGTGAGAAGCCACGTACTGAGCGGCTTTCACTTTACGCAGCAGGTCAGAAGCATCACGGCCGATACCTTCAGCGGTAACTTCGATAGCCTGGATAATGCCCTGCGGGTCAACAACGAAGGTGGCGCGGTCAGCCAGGCCTTCATCTTCACGCATGTTGTCGAAGTTACGGGTCAGGGCGCCAGTCGGGTCGCCGATCATCGCGTATTTGATTTTCGCGATGGTTTCAGAGCTGCTGTGCCATGCTTTGTGGGTGAAGTGGGTATCGGTAGAGACAGAGTAAACGTCTACGCCCAGCTTCTGCAGTTCGTCGTAATGGTCTGCAACGTCACCCAGTTCAGTCGGGCAAACGAAGGTAAAGTCAGCCGGATAGAAGAAGAAGACGCTCCAGCGGCCTTCGGTATCTTTCTCGGTAACTTCGATGAACTCACCGTTTTTGAACGCCTGGTTTTTGAAAGGTTTAATTTTGGTATTAATCAAAGACATCTGTACTTCCTCCGTGTTTTCGTTGAGATGTAAGGTAACCAACTTTATTCATCGGGGCTAATGCGTATGCTTTATCAAATCAATCAGCCAAACCTTACAACGTCGACAAGACAACAAGGTGAACCTTTTACAGGAAAGCCTGAAAGTAAAAAGGCCGCCTCAACGGGCGGCCCTGATACCTGAATTCCCCGCAGGTACATTCAGTGCCAGCCGAAACTGGCGTTGCGTTGCGCTCTACAACCCTTTATATCAAGGCGGTAACAGCCGTTTGATTACACCACCCGCGCAGGGATTGAGCAATCCATAAGAGAGGCATTCCTGCCTATGGCTGTGATAGGTTGTGTCGAACATCATTCCGGAGCGCTATCAATTGATTTTTATTATAAAACCATCGCAATATATAAATGACAATTGTCATTTAAAATGATCGCACCCTTTTTCTAAGATAAAATCATCTCAATCGCTTTTGACGCGCCATTTCAATAATGTGCCACCGTGATATATTAAGATGATTTTAATTTAAAACTAAGAGAGCTAACCAAAAGAGTTATAAATGGTTAGCCTCAAACTATTGTTATCAGTTATATGATAACCACAGCAAACGCAGTACCCTCAGGACGAAACATGGCAAACCTCTATGACCTTAAAAAATTCGATCTTAATCTGTTAGTCATTTTCGAGTGCATTTACCAACACCTTAGTATCAGTAAAGCCGCCGAGACGCTGTATATCACCCCCTCTGCCGTAAGCCAGTCACTGCAACGTCTGAGAGGACAACTTAACGATCCTCTGTTTATTCGTTCCGGTAAAGGGATCACGCCCACGACCGTCGGCGTCAATTTGCATCATCATCTGGAACAAAACCTGAACCAGCTGGAGCAGACTATCAATATCATGCACAGCAGCGGGTTGAAGAAGAACTTTGTCATTTATTGCCCGCATTTTATGAGTACGAAAGCAACGCTTGACCCTATAAAACTGCTCATGGACAACCATAACTATTCAATTGAATTGCATGATGTTTTTCTTTCTCCTGATTCTGCGGAAGATCTCTTAGCCTACCGAAGAGCCGACCTGATATTTTCGTTTTCTTCTTCGAACAGTCACTCTATCGCCTGTAGCCTCTACCATAAGCTTCCTTTCGTTCTCGTTTGTCGGGAGGGTCATCCCCGTCTCAGCGAAAATCCTACGCGTGAAGAGATTCTGAATGAAAACTTCACCGCCTGGCTGAACGATGAGAACAACTTCAAAGGCTATCAGGAAAAGGCCGATAACCTGTTATTCGAAAGAAATATCGTCTATCGTAGCGACTCTTTTATATCCCTTCTGTCGGCGATCGGTTCGTCCGACCTCATAGGATTAGTGCCCGCACCGGCCTTCGAACAATATGGGCCAGCCCTCAACCTGCGCAAAGTGGAAACAGATACTCAATTACCCAGTATTGATATTTACCTGATGTACAATCGTTCCGCGCTCAATAGCTCGGCATTCGCGAGCTTTATTGAAGAAATATCCTTACCGTGAGATATTTCTGTGGTTCTCGCAAAAAATGGGAACCACACCGTTAAAACATTCACCACCGTTATAAAATTACGCGACATATCCGTTACATATCCAATTAATGATTGACTGTTATAATCCGCTCTCTAGTATTGACGCTACAGTCAGGTATTTATCCCTCAGGATGAGAATAAGCATGTCACTTTATAAATACCCTATAAATCAGGATGTACTTACTGCTGCCCGGGAGCGAATAAAATGGACTCTCGAAAATTTACCCAGAACCTGTGTCTCTTTTTCAGGTGGTAAAGACTCCACCGTCATGCTGCATCTGGTTGCCCGACAGGCGCGACTGATGAACATTAAAATAGATGTGCTCTTTATCGACTGGGAAGCGCAGTTTTCCCATACCATTACCCATGTGGAACATATGCGCGAGCTGTACAGCGATGTCATCGACCATTTCTGGTGGATCGCGCTTCCCCTGACAACGCAAAATTCACTTTCGCAATTCCAGCCGGAATGGCAATGCTGGGAACCCGGCAACCGATGGGTCCGCCAGCCACCTGACGATGCGATAACCGATCCCGCTTTTTTTCCCTTCTACCAGCCAGGCATGACGTTTGAAACCTTTGTCCGCAGTTTCTCCGACTGGTTCTCTCGCAATCGCCCGGCAGCAGTTCTGATTGGCATCCGCGCCGATGAGTCTTACAACCGTTTTCTGGCTATCGCGTCGGCGCGCAAGCAGCGGTTTGCCGACGATAAGCCCTGGACCACCGTCGCTCCGGGAGGACATGCCTGGTATATCTACCCTCTCTACGACTGGAAAACCGCCGATATATGGACCTGGTTCGCCAAATCGGGATGTTGCTATAACCCGCTCTATGACCTGATGTTTCAGGCTGGCGTGCCGCTACGCTACATGCGTATTTGTGAACCTTTTGGCCCGGAGCAGCGCCAGGGATTATGGCTTTACCACGTTGTTGAACCCGATCGCTGGGCGGCCATGTGTGAGCGCGTGAGCGGTGCGCGCAGCGGGGGGATGTACGCCGGACACGATAACCATTTTTATGGTCACCGAAAAATTCTGAAACCCGAACATCTGTGCTGGCGGGAATATGCCATGCTGCTCCTCGACAGCATGCCGCAACATACGGCTGAGCATTACCGCAATAAAATCGCCATTTATCTGCACTGGTATCAGAAGAGAGGCCTGGAGGATATTCCCGATACCCAGGACGGTGATATCGGTGCCAAAGATATTCCCTCATGGCGCCGTATTTGTAAGGTTCTCCTTAATAACGACTACTGGTGCAGGGCGCTATCGTTCAGCCCAAACAAACCCAAACATTATCAGCGCTACAGCGACAGAGTGAAGGCGAAACGCAAGGAGTGGGGCATATTATGCGACAAAGACTAATCAACGAGATAGAAACGTACCTTGAGTCACTTCCCGAAGAGGATCGCATTAACACCATAAATGCTTTTCGTGAGGCGATCCATCAACACAGTCCGTTTCGTGAGCAACCGATAGACTGCGTCCTCTGGATCAAACAAGACGCTATTACCGCTAACGACTACAACCCCAATAACGTTGCGCCACCAGAAAAACGGCTGCTCAGTAAGTCGCTGGAGCTCGATGGATTCACCCAACCTATCGTTGTGACAGAAAGTAAACCGCAACACTACGAAATTGTGGATGGTTTTCATCGCCATGAAATCGGTAAAAATCGGGCGGCGTTGAAGCATCAGCTCAAGGGGTATCTCCCCGTCACCTTCCTGCGCCAGGACCGACAGGATAAACATGACCGTATGGCTGCCACTATTCGTCACAACCGGGCGCGGGGTCGACACCAAATTAACGCCATGTCGGAGATCGTTCGCGAGCTGGTGCAGCTCGGCTGGAATGACGAGAGAATAAGCAAGGAGCTGGGAATGGACGGCGATGAAGTCTTGCGCCTCAAGCAAATCAACGGTCTGCTGGAGCTGTTTGCAGACCGCCGTTACTCAGAAGCCTGGACGGTGAAATAATCAGAGCGTGTTAAGACGCTCTGCCGCCGCCAGCAGCGTCGATTCCTGCTTCGCAAAGCAAAGACGAATCAGCTTATGCGGGAAGGGATCGGCGCAGAATACCGACAGTGGAATGGCGGCCACGCCCACCTCTTTCGTCAGCCACTGGCAGAAACTCACGTCGTCCAGATCCGATATCGCGCTGTAGTCGGCGAGCAGGAAATAGGTCCCTTCTGAGGGCAAAATTTCCAGACGGCTTTTGCTTAGCGCCGTCACAAACAGATCCCGACGTTCACGATAGAAGTGCGGCAGCTCGCGATAGTGCTCCGGCTCGGCGCGCAGCATATCCGCCAGCGCCAGCTGAGCCGGCGTGTTCACGGCAAAGGTCAGGTACTGGTGCACCTTGCGCAGCTCGGCGCTGATAGCCGCCGGTGCGACGCAGTAGCCTACTTTCCAGCCGGTCATATGGTAGGTCTTACCGAATGACGAGACGGCGACGGCGCGCTCGCGAAGCTGCGGATGGGCCAGCACGCTGGCGTGTCCCTCTTCAGCAAAGCAGATGTGCTCGTAGACTTCATCGCTTAACACGTATATTTCACGTTCCGCAATCGCCTGCCACAGCGCGGCGAAATCGGCCTTTTGCCACGCCGTCGCCGACGGGTTGTGCGGAGTATTCAGGATCACCAGGCGGGTTTTATCGCTCAGCAGCGCAGCAAACGCCTGCCAGTCGGGGCGAAAATGCGGCGGCTGAAGCGCCACGCGCTTCACCACGCCGCCGGAGAGTTCAACCGCAGGCGCATAGCTGTCGTAGCTCGGATCAAAGCAGATGACTTCATCGCCCGTACGCACCAGCGCGGTGATGGCCGCATAGAGCGCTTCGGTCGCCCCTGCCGTCACCGTAATATCGCTGTTCGCATCGGGCTTATGGCCGTACAGCTCCGCCGTTTTATCCGCAATGGCTTCCCGCAGCGCCTGCACGCCCGTCATCGGCGCATACTGATTCGCTCCCTGCGCCACGTGGTACGCCAGGCGCTCCTGCAGATAGGTCGGGCCGTCGAAATCCGGAAAGCCCTGAGAAAGGTTAATGGCGTTGTGCTGCTGCGCCAGAGCGCTCATCTGCGTAAAGATGGTAGTACCAAGATTGGGAAGTTTACTCTTCGGAATCAATGCGTTATTGCTCATTGTGTTGTGCCTGCTTGTAATACTTATGTTGCTGCCACTATAACACGATGTTAGTCTTTGGCAATCAAGACGCTTAGACGTCTAAACCATATAAATATTCCTGGCCGCGAGGGTAAAAGGAAATGACAGACAACCTGCAACTCACACATCTTGTCGACGCCTGCCGCTGGATTGGCGCCAAAGGCTGGGCGCCCGCCACCGGCGGCAATATGTCGGTGCGTCAGGACGAACGCCTCTGCTGGCTCAGCGAATCCGGCAAAGACAAAGGCAGCCTGACAACGGCGGACTTTCTGCAGGTTGAAATTGCCACCAACCGCGCGCCGTCTGGCCGCAGGCCGTCGGCGGAAACCGGTCTTCACACGCTGATTTATCGCCTGTTCCCGGAAGCCAACGCCGTCCTGCACGTTCATACCGTCAACGCCACGGTGTTGTCGCGTCTGGTCAAAGAAGCCGAGCTCAACATCAGCGGTTTTGAGATGCAAAAATCCCTCACCGGGCAGACCACGCATCTGGATACGGTGGCTATCCCGGTCTTTGATAACGACCAGGATATCGACGCCCTCGCCTCCCGAATCGCCCATTACGCACAGGAACGCCCGCTTAATTATGGTTTTCTTCTGCGCGGTCATGGCTTAACCTGCTGGGGACGCGACGTGGCCGAGGCCCGGCGTCATCTGGAAGGATTAGAATTCTTATTTGAATGCGAAATGCGTTTACGACAACTGGAGAGAGTATGATTCGCGCGATTGTGACGGATATTGAAGGGACCACCAGCGATATCCGTTTTGTCCATGATGTTTTGTTCCCCTACGCGCGTGAGCGGCTGGCGGCCTTCGTGACCGCGCAGCAGTACGCCGAGCCGGTCAAATCCATTCTGGACAACCTGCGTGATGAAATCGCTAACCCGCACGCCAGCGTCAGCGAGCTTATCGACGCCCTGTTTGCCTTTATGGATGAGGACCGCAAATCCACGGCGCTCAAAGCCCTGCAGGGGATCATCTGGCATGACGGCTACGTGAACGGCGACTTTACCGGCCACCTCTACCCGGACGTACTGCCTGCGCTGGAAAAATGGAAAGCGCAAGGGATTGATCTCTATGTTTATTCCTCTGGCTCCGTCGCCGCGCAGAAACTGTTATTTGGCTACAGCGACGAAGGTGATATTACTCATCTGTTCAGCGGCTATTTTGATACCCACATCGGCGCCAAGCGCGAGGTGCAGTCCTATCAGAACATTGCGGCGCAAACGGGCATCGCCCCGTCGCAGATCCTGTTCCTGTCCGATATTCATCAGGAGCTGGACGCGGCTGAACAGGCAGGTTTTCGCACCCTGCAGCTGATTCGCGGTGATGATGACGGCGCAAGCCATCACCATCAGGTCCACCAGTTTGACGAGATTAATCCGGAGCAGATCCCTTCATGAGCGCATTGACCATTTATTCCGATAAAGACGCCAGTCAACACCAGTGGCACAGCACCGATGCCGCCGAGATCGCCCAGCAGCTCAACGCTAAAGGCGTGCGGTTTGAACGCTGGGCTGCGGATCGCGATTTAGGACACGATCCCGCACCTGAAGCCGTGATCGAGGCGTATCAGCATGCGATCGACAAACTGGTGGCAGAGAAAGGCTATCAGAGCTGGGACGTGATCAGCCTGCGCGCCGACAACCCGCAGAAAGAGGCGCTGCGCGCGAAGTTCCTGAACGAACACACCCACGGCGAAGACGAAGTGCGCTTCTTCGTGGAAGGCGCGGGGCTGTTCTGCCTGCACATTGGCGATGAGGTGTTTCAGGTACTGTGCGAGAAAAACGACCTGATTTCCGTTCCCGCGGGCACGCCGCACTGGTTTGATATGGGCTCGGAACCGAACTTTACGGCGATCCGTATTTTCGATAACCCGGAAGGCTGGGTGGCGCAGTTTACGGGCGATGCCATCGCGGATGCGTATCCACGGTTAGCATAATCTTTTCTCCCTCTCCCTGTGGGAGAGGGTCAGGGTGAGGGCATCAGCGCGCGCTACGCGTTAAGCCCTTTTGCGTACCCCACCAGTTGATCCAGCACAATCCCCCACCCTTCGTGGAAGCCCATCTGCTCATGCTGCTCGCGGATTTCCTTCGTCGGATGACGCGCAATCGCCGTGTAGCGGGTCTTGCCCTCACCCACATCTTCCAGCAGCAGGATCGCCGTCATAAACGGCTTCTCGGCCGGTTTCCAGCCTTCGGTATAGCCGTCGGTAAAGACCAGCTTTTGACCCGGATCGATTTCAAGAAATACGCCCCGATTATCCATCCGCTGACCGTCAACCTCAAACACGGTGTTGAACCGCCCGCCCACGCGCAGGTTGAGGTCGCATTCGGTCACCTTGTGGGGAGCAGGAATGAAGAAGTTTTTGATGTGTTCCGGCGTGGTCCAGCACAGCCACAGCAGGTCGCGCGGGGCATCCACCACGCGCTCCAGTTTTAAGTCAGTTTCAGGATCCAGCGTCACGATAGTGTCCTCTTAAGGGAACCCATTAAAGGATAGCCGGACTCAGGCGAATTTCCCGTTTGCCACCGCTTCCGGCGTGACCACGCCCGTATCCAGCACCCAGCCGCTAATGAGTGAGGCAGGCGTAACGTCAAACGCCGGGTTATAAACCTGCGCGTTTTCCGGCGCCCACTGCACCGCGCCAAAGCTTCCGGCCACGCCCGTCACCTCGCTGGCGGCGCGCTGCTCAATCGGGATCGCGTCACCGTTCGGGCAGTCCGGATCGAGGGTCGTTTGCGGCGCGGCCACGTAGAACGGAATGCCGTGGAATTTCGCCAGCACCGCCAGAGAATAGGTGCCGATCTTGTTCGCCACGTCGCCGTTGGCGGCAATACGATCTGCGCCCACCCACACGGCGTCCACCTGCCCTTTTGCCATCAGGCTGGCGGCCATGGAATCGGTAATCAGCTGATACGGCACGCCCAGCTCGCCAAGCTCCCACGCGGTCAATCTGCCGCCCTGCAGCAGCGGACGGGTTTCATCCACCCAGACGTTGCTGACGTTACCCTCCTGATGCGCGCGGGCAATCACGCCCAATGCGGTGCCGACGCCCGCCGTTGCCAGCCCGCCGGTATTGCAGTGGGTCAGCAGGCGGCTGCCGGGCTTCACCAGCGCGCTGCCGGCTTTGGCAATCGCGTCGCAAAGCCGTTTGTCTTCGTCAATCAGGCGCAGCGCTTCGGCCACCAGCGCCGGAACATACTCTTCCTGCCACAGCGCAATCTTCATGCGGTCGAGATTGTTCATCAGGTTCACCGCCGTCGGGCGGGAGGCGCGCAGGGTTTCCAGCGCCGCCGCCAGCTCGTCGCGGCTTTTGCCGTTTTCCGCCAGCAGCGCCAGCAGCAGGCTTGCAGAGAGACCAATCAGCGGCGCGCCGCGCACGCGCAGGGCGTGGATATGCCCGACCAGCGCCTCGACCGTCGAGGCATCCAGCCAGCATTTCTCCTGCGGAAGCGCCTGCTGATCGAGAATAAAGAGCTGATTATCCGCCACCCGCAGGCTGGTCGTCTGTAATGTCTGCATGTCGTTAATTCCCTGTTGCGTTGTTGTAGCACATTGTGTCAGGATGAAATCCAGATGTATAGACGTCTACATGTCTTAATTAGAAAACTCGTGAGGAGCTGGCCATGTCGCAATACCGTACCTTTACCGCTCAGGACGCCGTGGAGTATGCCAGGCAGTTTGGCGGACTTGACGATCCTTCATCGCTGGTAGAGGCGCAGGAAGTAGGCGACGGCAACCTCAATCTGGTCTTTAAAATTTTCGACAGCGCGGGCGTAAGCCGCATCGTCGTTAAGCAGGCGCTGCCCTACGTCCGCTGCGTCGGCGAATCCTGGCCGCTGACGCTGGACCGCGCCCGCCTTGAAGCGCAAACACTGGTCGAGCACTACCAGCACAGCCCGCAGCACACCGTGAAAATCCACCACTTTGACCCGGAGCTGGCGGTGATGGTGATGGAAGATCTCTCCAGCCATCGCATCTGGCGCGGCGAGCTGATCAACAACATCTACTACCCGCAGGCGGCGCAGCAGCTGGGCGAATACCTCGCGCACGCGCTGTTCCACACCAGCGATTTCTATCTACACCCGCACGCCAAAAAAGCGCAGGTAGCGAAATTCATCAACCCGGAGATGTGCGAGATCACCGAAGATCTGTTCTTCAACGATCCGTACCAGATCCACGAGCGCAACAGCTACCCGGCCGAGCTGGAAAGTGAAGTCGCGGCCCTGCGCGACGACGCCCAGCTAAAAATTGCCGTGGCCTCCCTGAAGCACCGCTTCTTCTCGCACGCCGAAGCGCTCCTGCACGGCGATATTCACAGCGGCTCGATTTTTGTGGCCGACGGCAGCCTGAAGGCCATCGACGCCGAGTTCGGCTACTTTGGCCCGATTGGCTTTGACGTCGGCACCGCCATCGGCAACCTGCTGCTGAACTTCTGCGGCCTGCCGGGGCACCTGGGCATTCGCGATGCCGCTGCCGCGCGCGAGCAGCGCCTGACCGATATTCAGGAGCTATGGAACACCTTCGCGGAACGCTTCCAGGCGCTGGCAAACGAGAAAGCGCGCGACGCCGCGCTCGGCGCGCCGGGCTATGCCTCCGCGTTCCTGAAAAAGGTCTGGCATGACGCCATCGGCTTCTGCGGCACCGAGCTCATTCGCCGCAGCGTCGGGCTTTCCCACGTCGCGGATATCGACACCATACAGGACGAGGCGATGCGCCACGAGTGCCTGCGCCACGCAATAACGCTCGGCAAAGCGCTGATTGTCATTGCCGACCGCATCGACAGCGCCGAAGATCTGGTGGCACGGGTGCGTCAGTACAGCTGAGTGCATTTGGTTTTCTCCCTCTCCCCGTGGGAGAGGGAGAAAACCGCACTCACCCCAGATACTCAATCACCGACAGCCCGCCGTTATAATCCGTGCTGTAAATAATCCCCTGCGCATCCACAAACACGTCGCACGACTGGATCACCTGCGGGCGATTCGGCCGCGTGTCCATCATTCTCTCCGGCGCGGCGGGCACCAGTGCCCCGGTTTCCACCGGTCGATACGGATTGGAAATGTCATACGCCCGCACGCCCGCGTTCTGATAGGTCGCAAAAATCAGCGTCGAGCTGACAAAGCTCCCCGGCCGGTTCTCGTGCAGGTTATGCGGGCCAAAATGCGCCCCTTTCGCCACGTAGTCGGTTTCATCCGGCTGCGGGAAGGTCGAGATGCTGACCGGGTTCGACGGCTCGCGGATATCAAACAGCCAGATCAGCTTTACGCCGTCCTCCTGGTTATCCAGCACCGCTTCGTCCAGCACCACCAGCAGATCGCGGTCCGGCAGCGGCAGCGCGGTGTGCGTCCCGCCGCCAAACGGTGGACTCCAGTTGCGGTGGCTAATCAGCTTCGGCCGGGTGCGGTCCTTCACGTCCAGCAGCGTCAGGCCGCCGTCGCGCCAGCTGCCGTAGGCGGTATCGCCCGCGATAATCGCGTGGTGCAGCGCGTAGCGTTTCCCTTCCGGCCAGTTCGGCTTCTCCCCTTCGGCCTGGTTCATCCCCGGCAGCCACCAGCGCCCCGCCACTTCGGGCTTACGCGGATCGGCCAGATCGATGGTCAGGAAGATGTAGTCGGTAAAGCCGTCAATCAGCGCTGAAACGTAGGCCCAGCGTCCGCCGACGTACCAGATGCGGTGAATGCCGATGCCGCTCAGCGACAGAAAGCCGATTTCGCGCGGCCTGTCGGGCGTGGAAATATCAAACACGCGAAGTCCGGCGCTCCAGCCTTTGTCCTGCACGTCGCTGACGGTCTCCCCCACCTGGCGGGTGTAATAGACCTTCTCGTCGGCAAAGCGGGCATCGGCAAACAGATCCCGAGCGTTAATTACCAGCAGCAGGTCGTCATGCGCCTGCAGGTGCACGTTCCAGGTGCCGGGCGGCGCGGGCACGTAGCCCGCCGCTTTCGGGTTTTTCGGGTCGCGCACGTCCACAATCGAAAAGCCCTGCGACACCATATGGCCGATCCAGGCGAAACCGCGATGCACCATCAACTGCACGCCATCCGGGCGACCGCCCTGATCGCTATGGCCAATCAGCCGCATGTTGCGGCTGTATTCAGGCGTAGGGAGCACGCTCATTTATTTTTCGCTTCCAGCGTCGCAAACCACGGCGCGATAAAATCTTCCGTCTGGCCCCAGCCCGGAATGATTTTCCCCAGCGACGCCACGTTCACCGGGCCCGGCTGGGCGGTCAGCAGCGCCTGAGGAATAGCCGCCGCCTTAAAATCGTAGGTCGCAGGCGTCGCTTCCCCGGCAATCTTGTTCGCCACCAGACGCACGTTCGTCGCGCCAATCAGCTTCGGATCCACCGCCACGCTCACCTTCCACGCGCTGCCCGGCTCGCGCATCAGCTGCAGATCCTGGTTGGAAATGTCGATGCTGTAGAGCTTGATCTCGGTGCGGCCGTTCTCTTTCAGAGCCTTATACGCGCCCTGGCTGAAGGCGTCCCAGGTTCCCCAGATGGCGTCGATTTTGCCTTTCGGGTATTTCGCCAGGATCGCGCCCACCTTGTTGGCGGTATCGCCCTGCACGTCAGAGGAGACGGCGCCGATAGACTCCAGCTCTTTGATGTCCGGATACTGCTTTTGCAGCTCTTTATAGGCCGCCTGACGACGCTCCATCGGCGGGAAGCCCGCCACCCACAGCTTGACGATATTGGCCTTGCCGTTGAAATCTTTCGCCAGCTGGCCGAAGGAGAGGTTCGTCAGGGAGGCATCGTCCTGCTGCGTGACGGTCACGCCCGGGATCTCGCCGTTAACCGCGGTATCAAAGACGGAGACTTTGATACCGGCATCCACCGCTTTCTTTACCAGCGCGGTGGAGTAAGGATCGCGCCCCTGGGACAGGATAATCCCGTCATACTTCTGGCTGATCGCCTGGTTCACAAAGTCCTGGAATTTGGCGTCGTCCCCGTTGCTTAAAAAGGTGCTGACCTTAAAGCCGAGCTTTTTCCCTTCCTGAATTGCCCCGGCAATAAACTGCGTGGTGTTGTCGTCTGAGCCGAGGTTACGGATCACCGCGATGCGGATCGGGCCGTCATGGTTCGCAATGGCCGCCGGAAGCGGTGCGGGCGTAGCCGCGAAGCCAGGCAGAGCAGTGAATAACCCTAATGCCACCAAAGAGAGTGCAATCTTTTTCATTTTTTATCCCGTTGTGTTGTCAGCGTTTTTGTATGTAGGTAATCGCCAGCGCTACCGCGAGCACCAGCCCTTTTATAATGTCCATGGCGTAATACGGCACGGAGAGCATCACCAGCCCGTTCGACAGCACGCCGAGAATCACCGCCCCGACCAGGGTTCCCAGCGCGTTCGGCTTGCCGGATCCGGCCAGCGAGAAGCCAATCCACGCCGCCGCCACCGCATCCATCAGGTAGCCGCCGCCCGCATTCACCTGCGACGAACCGATGCGCGAAGCCAGCAAAATCCCGCCCAGTCCCGCCAGCAGAGAGGCAATCACGTAGGCCGCCACCTTGTAGCGCGTGGTGCGAATGCCGGAGAGACGCGCGGCTTCGGGGTTGCCGCCGATCGCGTACATCCGGCGCCCGTGCGTGGTCAGCGACAGCCCCAGCTGCGCCAGAACGGTCACCACCAGCATGACGATCACGATGGTCGGCACCTGCCCCAGCAGGCTGAACGCCGCCGGAATGGTCCCTTCCGCCATGTCGCCGCTCGGCAGCACCATATTCTCGGTAATCGACCCGCCGTAGCTGTAAGTCATCGCCACGCCCTGGATCACAAACAGGCTGGCAAGCGTCGCCAGCATGTCCGGAATACGCAGGATGACGATCAGAAAAGCGTTAAACAGCCCCACCAGCGTGCAGAGCGCGAGGGTGATCAGAATCGACTCGGTGGTACCAAAGCCGTGCCAGACGAAAAGCGAAATCACCAGCGCGTTCGCCAGCGAGGCGGTCGATCCGACCGACAGATCGAACCCGCCGATGGTCAACGAAATCGACACGCCAATGGCAATCACCGTCACGATGGCAATCGAGCGCAGAATATTGATGATGTTGTTCGGATCGAGGAAGCTGTCCGACGCCAGGCCAAAGACGGCCACCAGCGCGACGACGGTTAACAGCATGCCCCACCTGTAGAGAAAATCGAAAATCTGCTGGCGGCCAGACGCCGCCGCGTTCACTGAAAGGGCCTTGCTCACGACGCCGTTCCTCCGGTTGAATAATAAAGTAGTGTCTCTTCGCGGGCCTCGGCCCCGGCGATTTCCGCCACGATGCGCCCGTCCCACAGCACGCAGATGCGGTCGCATAGCCCGACCAGCTCGGCAAACTCGCCCGAGGCGTAAATCACCCCTTTGCCCTCGCGCGCCAGGCCGTCAATCAGCTGGAACAGATCGGTTTTGGCCTTCACGTCCACGCCTTTGGTCGGCTCGTCGAATATCAGCACGCTGGCGTCATTGCGCAGCCATTTGCCGATGGCGACCTTCTGCTGGTTGCCGCCAGACAGACGGCGCAGCACCTGCCCTGGCCCGCGCGTACGCACGCCGACGCGGGCAATCACCTCTTCCGCCCAGCGCCACGCCTGACGATGGCCGAACAGGCTCCAGCGCGAAAAGCTGTTATCTGCCGTGACCGCCAGGTTCATGCTCACCGGCTCGTCGATAAAAATGCCCTCTTTGCGCCGCTCCTCCGGCACCAGCGCCAGACCGCGCAGCACGGAATCCACCGGATCGCGCGGCTGCCAGGATTGATGATTCAGCTCACCGCGCGCCACGCGGCTTTTGCTGGCGCCAAAAAGCGCCTTGCAGAGTTCAGTTTTTCCCGCGCCCGCCAGCCCGGCAATCCCGAGAATTTCGCCTTTGCGCAGGTGCAGGGAGATATCTTTCAGCAGCGCGTCATCGTGCAGACCTTCCACCCGCAGCAGCGTCTCGTCGCCGTGCGGCGGACGCGCGGGCGGATAGATATCGCTCAGCACGTGTCCGAGCATCTTCTCGACGATCGCTTCACCGCTGAGATCGGCCATCGGGCCGGACTCGATCAGCTTGCCGTCGCGCAGCACCGTCAGGGTGTCGCAGATGGCCTTCAGCTCGTGAATGCGGTGGGAGATAAACACCACGCCGATGCCCTGCTGCTTTAAACGTCTCACTACCGCAAACAGGCGCTCGCTCTCATGCGCGTCCAGCGGCGCGGTAGGTTCATCAAGAATCAAAAAACGGCAGTGGTGGGACAGCGCCCGCGCCAGCAAAATCTGCTGCTTTTCGGCCAGCGAACAGCCGTCGATGGAACGGCGAACGTCCAGCGTCACGTCGAGCTGCGCCAGCGCCTGTCTCGCCTGCTGGCGGATCGCGCGCCAGCTGAAGCGATGCCCCGGCTGCGCCAGCTGGTCGAGCATGATGTTCTCAGCGATGCTTAACCCCGGGATCAGCGCTACGTCCACTTCCTGTTGCACAAGGTGGATCCCCAGCCGTTTGGCATCGAGCGGTTCACGGATGCTCACCGGCTGGTTGTTAATGCTGATCTCGCCCTCATAGTGGTCGTGCGTGCCGCACAGCACCGCCATCAGGGTCGATTTCCCCGCGCCGTTGGCGCCGGTCAGCGCGTGTACGGACCCGCCGGTTAAGGTGAAATTCACGCGCGACAGCGCCTGAAAGCCGGAAAAGGCCAGGCTGATACCGCGCATCTCAAGGCGACTGGAAACCATCCGCGTAAATCCTTCATTACTCTTCTGATTTATCGAATTTTTCACAGCTCCGGTTGACTGACAACGACGGAAAAGGCATAAGTTAAAGCGAAATATTATTAGCCATCCGGATGTCCAGACATAACATCGGGTTAGCGCTTCCGCAAAAAGGACACCATCATGAGCAACACCGATATCCGCGTCGTGCCCGGCCCGGCGAACTACTTCTCTCATCCCGGAAGCCTTGCGCAGCTGGATAACTTCTTTACCCCGGAGCAGCTTTCCCGCGCGGTGTGGATTTACGGCGAGCGCGCTATCGAAGGCGCGCGCCCTTTCCTGCCGGAGAGCTTTAACGCGCCGGGGGCGAAACGCCTGCTGTTTAAAGGCCACTGCAGCGAGCGCGACGTCACCCATCTGGTGAATGAATCCGGCAGCGACGCCAGCCTGGTGATTGGCGTCGGCGGCGGCGCGGTGATGGACACCGTCAAGGCCGTGGCGCGCCGCTTAGGGGTGCCGTTCGTGGGCATCCCCACTATTGCCGCTACCTGTGCGGCGTGGACCCCGCTCTCCGTCTGGTACAACGATGCCGGTCAGGCGCTGCATTTTGAGATCTTCGACGACGCCAACTTCCTGGTGCTGGTGGAGCCGCAGATCGTCCTTAACGCCCCGGCGGAATATCTGCTGGCGGGCATCGGCGATACGCTGGCGAAGTGGTACGAAGCCGTGGTATTGGCACCTGAGCCGGAGAACCTGCCGCTGACCGTGCGGCTGGGCATCAACGGCGCGCTGGCGATCCGCGACGTGCTGCTGGCGCGCAGCGAAGAGGCGCTGGCCGACCAGCAGCGCGGCGAACAGACGCAGGCGTTCCGGGACGTGGTGGATGCGATTATCGCCGGCGGCGGGATGGTCGGTGGCCTGGGCGAACGCTATACCCGCGTGGCGGCGGCGCATGCGGTGCACAACGGCTTAACCGTGCTGCCGCAGACGGAAAAATACCTGCACGGCACCAAGGTGGCCTACGGCATTCTGGTGCAAAGCGCCCTGCTCGGCCAGGACGACGTGCTGGCACAGCTGGTCGCGGCGTACCAGCGTTTTAACCTGCCGACCACGCTTCGCGAGCTGGACGTCGACATCAATAACCGCGACGAGCTGGATCGGGTCATCGCCCACACCCTGCGCCCGGTGGAGTCGATTCACTATTTACCTGTTACGTTAACGCCTGACGTTCTGCGCGCCGCGTTTGAGAAGGTGGAATCCTTCAGCCGTTAATTGCCCTGACCGACTATACCTAATGATGATTCTTACCACTCTCGTAACGAGGTCATCATGCAGATCGATTTAACAGGTAAAAAGGCGCTGGTTACCGGTGCCAGCCGCGGGTTGGGTCGTGCGATTGCCCTGTCGCTGGCGCGCGCCGGTGCGGATGTGATTATTACGTATGAAAAATCTGCCGATAAGGCCCAGGCGGTCGCCGATGAGATTAAGGCGCTGGGGCGACACGGCGAAGCCGTGCAGGCCGACAGCGCCAGCGCGCAGGCGATTCAGGATGCCGTTACCCATGCGGCGCGTTCCCTTGGCGGCTTGGACATTCTGGTCAACAACGCCGGGATCGCGCGCGGCGGCCCGCTGGAGTCCATGACGCTGGCGGATATTGACGCCCTTATCAACGTCAACATCCGCGGCGTGGTGATCGCCATTCAGGAAGCGCTGGTCCACATGTCCGACGGCGGGCGCATCATCAATATAGGCAGCTGCCTGGCAAACCGCGTGGCGCAGCCGGGCATTGCCGTTTACTCGATGACCAAATCGGCGCTGAACTCCCTCACCCGCGGGCTGGCCCGTGATTTAGGGCCGCGCGGCATTACCGTTAACCTGGTACATCCCGGGCCCACCAACAGCGATATGAACCCGGAAGACGGGGAACAGGCTGACTCTCAGCGTCAGCTTATTGCGTTGGGTCATTACGGTCAGCCGGAAGACGTCGCGGCGGCGGTAACCTTCCTTGCCAGCCCGGCGGCCGGGCAGATCTCCGGTACCGGTCTGGACGTGGACGGCGGTTTGAACGCCTGATCGCAATCTCACTGCAAGCCTCTGTCGCCTGGCAGAGGCGTTTCCGATCGCCCTCGACGGTTCGCGTTTTGCCGCTTTCTCCGGTTATTTCACCGCTCTACAGTACCCCATTAGAAATTCGGAATTTATCTAATAGCCTTATTATTTTCTTATACTTTGTGTGGGCGTACAGTGGAGGTACGGATGAAGATTGTCTGGTCAAATGGTGCAAAGAAGGCGTTTTCAAAGATTGACGAGCGGTATCAGCGTCGCATTGAGGTAAAGCTTGCTGAGCTGGATGACCGCTCGGCTCCCCGGCCCGATATCAAAAAAATATCGACGACAGAAAATCATTTCCGGCTTCGCGTAGGCGATTACCGTATCGTCTATACGCTTCGGGACGATCCCGATGACCATTGTTATGTTTTGGCCGTCAAGCGCAGAACTTCAACGACTTACCTGCATGAGGAGAGTGCCAACTATGGCTGTACAGCTAATCAAGGACGATAACGGGAAAACGCAGTACGTCGTTATTCCCTATCACGAATATTTTCGTATGCTCTTACAGATGGCAGAAATTGACGACGAAACCGACGACGATCTGGAGGATATTGAAGTCGAACACGATAGTCTGGATGACGTGGAATTGCCGGGAGAAGTATGCAGCATCATGACATGGCAGAACGTCAGCCTGCAGGCCGCGTGGCGTATCCTGCGCGGATTATCCCAGCAGGAGGTAGCTGAAAAACTCGGCATCACCCAGTCCGCCGTGTCACAGCTGGAAGCGCTGGACTCCCGTCCGCAAAAGCGCACCCGTGAAAAGCTGGCGGCTATCTACGGCTGCAAGCAGGAGCAGATCAGCCTCTATTTACCGAAAGAGGGTTAACAGCACTTCGCTCCGCCCTTGCCGCCGTAGCGGGCATCCTGGCGGTCGCGGAAAAATTCTTCGTAGGTCATTGGCGTCTGGTCCGGATGATTGACGCGCATATGCTCGACGTAGTTGTCGTAGTCCGGCACGCCAATCATCATTTTGGCGGCCTGGCCCAGGTACTTACCTGCTTTGGAAAGGGTGTCGAACATAATCAGTTTCTCTTTTGTTTCCGGCCCTCTCCCGGAGGGAGAGGGCCGAGAAGAAATGCAGGCCGGGTAAGGCGAAGCCGCCACCCGGCACACAGGTTAATGCGCCCCTTTCGCCTGGGTCACAATCTCTTCCAGGTTTTCAGGCATCGGCTCGTACGGCGTCTCTTTCGCCGTTGGCTTATCGTTTTTCAACGCCGCCAGCGCGGTCTTGAGAGAATACAACGCCAGCACCACGACCACCACCATAAAGAAGATGGTCAGCCCGGCATCCAGACGGTTGTTAAACACCAGCTGCGACAGCTGCGACTCGGTGTACTGCGCCGGGATCTTACCGCTGTCGATCATCGCCTGGAACTTGTTGGCGATCGCCAGGAAGCCCACCTTGTTGTCCGGGCTGAAGGCTTTCTGCCAGCCCGCCGTCAGGGTACAGATCAGCAGCCACGCGGTTGGCACCAGTGCCACCCAGGCGTAACGCTGGCGCTTCATCTTGAACAGCACCACCGCGCAGAGCATCAGCGCCATGCCCGCCAGCATCTGGTTGGCGATACCAAACAGCGGCCACAGGGTGTTAATTCCGCCCAGCGGATCGACCACGCCCTGGTGCAGGAAATAGCCCCACGCCAGCACGCACAGCGCCGTCGCCAGCAGGTTAGCCGGGAGCGAATCGGTACGCTTCAGGTTCGGGGAGATCACCCCCAGCAGGTCCTGCAGCATAAAGCGCGCCGCACGGGTTCCCGCATCCACCGCCGTCAGGATAAACAGCGCCTCGAACAGGATGGCGAAGTGATACCAGAACGACACGTCCATCAGCCCGCCCAGCGCGCCGTGAAGAATATACGCCATGCCGACCGCCAGCGTCGGCGCCCCGCCCGCACGGGAGATAATCGACTGCTCGCCCACTTCACTGGCGATGCTCGTCAACGTATCAGGAGTAATCGCAAAGCCCCAGCCGCTCACCACCTGCGCGGCGGACGCCACCACGTCAACGGTGCCAGCCGGTGCCAGTACCGCCATCGGGCTGTTCATCGCGAAATACACGCCCGGGTCGATGATACAGGCAGAGACCAGCGCCATGATGGCGACAAAGGATTCCATCAGCATGCCGCCGTAGCCGATCAGGCAGGCCTGATTTTCATTCGCCAGCATCTTCGGCGTGGTCCCGGAGGCGATCAGCGCGTGGAAGCCCGACACCGCGCCGCAGGCGATGGTGATAAACAGGAACGGGAACAGATTTCCGGTCCAGACCGGGCCGGTACCGTCGATGAATTTGGTTAACGCAGGCATGGTCAGGGTCGGGCGCATAATCAGAATGCCGATCGCCAGCCCGACGATGGTGCCGATTTTCAGGAACGTAGAGAGATAGTCACGCGGAGCCAGCAGCAGCCATACCGGCAGCACCGCCGCCACAAAGCCGTAGCCCACCAGCATCCAGGTCAGCTGGACGCCGGTAAAGTCGAAGAACGGCGCCCAGGTCGGGCTTTCCGCCACCCAGCCGCCGGAGATAATGGCGAACACCAGGAACACCAGGCCAATTACCGACACCTCACCAATGCGGCCCGGGCGCAGGTAGCGAATATAGATCCCCATAAACAGCGCCAGCGGAATGGTGAAGGCAACGGTATAGGTCCCCCACGGGCTGTGGGTCAGCGCTTTCACCACGATCATCGCCAGCACCGCGAGGATGATCACCATGATCATAAAGGTCGCCACCAGCGCAATCACCCCGGCGGTTGCCCCCATCTCCTCTTTCACCAGCCCACCCAGCG